>NZ_VFUW01000002.1:0-738989 GCF_006441385.1 Mesorhizobium sp. B2-4-18
ACTCCAAAACCCCTTCGGGCCAAAAGTGTTACCCATGTCTCCGGTATAAACCGTAACCTATGTGTCCGGAACGGACCATTTGACGATGGTGAGCGCGATGGGATTCGAACCCATGACCTACTGATTAAAAGTCAGTTGCTCTACCGGCTGAGCTACGCGCTCCCGCGGGCTCGAAAAGGCCGCCCTCGAAATTGCGCGGAACATAGGGAGAGTGCCGCGACCGGTCAACCGGAAAAGAGGGGTTCCAAACCTGCTCTTTGCCCTAATTCGCTGCCCCTTGCTTGTTCCCCCGGGTTCTGGCGACCAGCCCGGCGGTTTGGGTTTCGTGCGGGAACGGCTGCCTACACGGCGGAACAAATCCGACGCACTGTCGTTTTTTGCCAAAGGGACGTTCGCCAACCCTCGAGGAGAATACCAATGAATAGAATCACAACGGGCCTGCTTGCCGCCACCCTTTCGGCGACATTCGTCGCGGCGGAGGTGGTGCCGGTCAACGCCCAGCCCAACTTCGTGCCACTCTCCCAGGCGGCAGCGCCGGATGTGCAGACGGTGCAATACCGGGAGTGGAGGAGAAACCGCTCCTTCGACCGCAATTTCTCGCGCAATCGAAGCTTTAGCCGCAACGGTGACATGTATTGGAATGGGCATCGCGGCTATCGTGAATATCGCCGCGGCTATCGCCGTCATGGCGACTACTGGTTCCCGCTGGCCGCCTTCGCGACTGGCGCGCTGATCACCGGCGCGATTGTCAACAACGAGAACAACCGCGTCTATGAAGGCAACTCGCACGTTCAGTGGTGCTACGATCATTATCGGAGCTACCGCGCTTCCGACAACACCTTCCAGCCGAACAATGGTCCTCGTCGGGAGTGCCGCTCCCCTTACTGATCCGTATTGAGTATCAGTAGCTGGTAATGGTGAGTAAAGGCCCGCGTGTAGAAGACGCGGGCCTTGTCGCGTCTATCCTAACATGGTTGGCAGTGGTCGCGTTTGTCAGCTGGCCCAGCTCAGGCTCTTGATAACCAGGTAAAGACCGCCACCTTTGCCGCGGGGAGAGCGGTACGCTCCAACAGCGTCGCAAATCCGTACCATAGCCCCGCTGAGTTCCCATCCGAGTGCTTCGAGGTCGTCGTCGGTATCGACCACGTAAGCCTGCGCCAGCTCGTCGATGCCGTTCTGTTCCCCGAAGGATCGGACCTGCTTTGCGTCCGCAAGGAGTTCGTCGGGCAGGTTGGAGTTCGCCCAGGCCCCACAGCCAGTTGCCAGCCATTGTGCTCGTGGAACCCGCGATCTGGATTTCGGCGACGACCGCGACCTTCCCTTCCTGTGAAAACAGCAGCTTCCCCGCTGTCAGGTCGTAGTCATAGCGCGGCCAGTGCCCCAAGTGGAAATCCTTCTCCAGACGGGCGTTCTTCGCGGTAAGCTGTTCGAATGCCTCCGCGCACCAGTTGCTATACCATTCCGGCGTCATTTCCCCCTCGCCAAGCCCTCACCTCAAGGCGATTATGGCACGCTCAATGTCCGGCGCACAGCGTCCCGCCAGCCCATCAATTTGACGGACCGGGTAGCGGATTCCATCTCGGGCACGAACCGCCGCTCCAGGGCCCAGGTCTTCGCGAATTCCCGCGCCTTCGGCCATACGCCGGCCTTCGAACCGGCAAGCCATGCCGCCCCCAGCGCGGTCGTCTCCAGAATTGTCGGCCGATCGACCGGCGCGTCGAGAATGTCGGCCAGGCGCTGCATGGTCCAGTCCGATGCCACCATGCCGCCATCGACCCTGAGCACCGTCTTTGCCTTGGCGCCCTTCCAATCCTTGTGCATGGCGTCGAGCAGGTCGCGGGTCTGGTAGGCGACGGATTCCAGTGCCGCGCGGGCAAACTCCGCCGGTCCGGTGTTGCGGGTCAATCCGAAAATCGCGCCCCGCGCCTCGGCATCCCAGTGCGGCGCACCGAGCCCGACAAAGGCCGGCACCAGATAGACGTTCTGCGTCGGATCGGCTTCCGCCGCGAGTTTGCCGCTCTGTTCTGCCTTGCCGATCACCTTGATGCCGTCGCGCAGCCATTGCACGGCAGCCCCAGCGATGAAGATCGAGCCTTCCAGCGCATAGGTGGTCTTGCCGTTCAGCCGATAGGCAATGGTGGTCAAGAGTCGGTTCTTCGACCGCACCAGGTCGCTGCCGGTGTTGAGCAACGCAAAACAGCCGGTGCCATAGGTGGATTTCATCATGCCCGGCTCGAAGCAGGCCTGGCCAATCGTCGCGGCATGCTGGTCGCCGGCAACGCCGAGGATTCTGATTTCGGCGCCAAACAGGTTTTTCTCTGTTATTCCATAATCATCGGCGCAATCCTTGACTTCGGGCAGCATCGCGGCGGGGATGCGCAGGATGGCCAGCAGCTCTTCGTCCCAGGCATTCTCCGCAATGTTGTAGACCAGCGTGCGCGACGCGTTGGTGGCATCCGTGGCGTGAACCTTGCCGCCGGTCAGCCGCCAGATCAAAAAGCTGTCGATGGTGCCGGCGAGCAGCTCGCCCTTCTCGGCACGCTTCCTCGCGCCCTTCACCTTGTCCAGCATCCAGGCGATCTTGGTGCCGGAGAAATAGGGGTCGAGCAGCAGGCCGGTCTTGCGGGTGAATTTCTTCTCAAGCCCCTGCTTCCTGAGCTTCTGGCATAGCGGAGCGGTGCGCCGGTCCTGCCAGACAATGGCGTTGTGAATCGGTTTGCCGGTCGCTTTGTCCCAGATGACGACCGTCTCGCGCTGGTTGGTGATGCCGATCGCAGCCACATCCGAAGCGTCGCGGCCGGCATTCTTCAGCGCGGCCCTCACCGTCTCAATGACGCTCGACCAGATCTCCTCCGGGTCGTGTTCGACCCAGCCTGAGGCCGGATAGTGCTGGGCGAATTCCTTCTGCCCGCTGCCTGCGACATTCATCGTGCCGTCGAACAGGATCGCCCGTGTCGATGTCGTTCCCTGGTCGATCGCAAGCACCAAACCGCTCATTCTGCATCCTCCGCCTTAACAAAAAGAAGGGAGACGGCAACGCGCCGCCTCCCTCAATTTCACACGGGCGCGAACGCCCGCATAGATCGTCTTACTTTTGCCAGCTCTTGACCAGTTCGTCGTAGTTGATGGTGACCGGCTTTTCCTTCTCGTTCTCGATCTTGAGCTGAGGCGCGAGATTGCCCTTCTTGACCGCGTCGGCGTTCCAGTAGGCGAGATCATGCTCTTCGGCCATCTTCGGGCCGATATCGCCCTGGACACCCGATTTCTCGATGCGGCTCATGACCTTCTCCTGCTCGCCGCAGAGCGAGTCCATCGCTTCCTGCGCCGTCTTGGCTCCGGACGACGCATCGCCGATTGCCTGCCACCAGAGCTGAGCCAGCTTCGGATAGTCAGGCACGTTGGTGCCGGTCGGGGACCACTGCACACGGGCGGGTGAGCGGTAGAACTCGATCAGGCCGCCGAGCTTCGGCGCACGTTCGGTGAAGCTCTTGTCGTGGATAGTACTCTCGCGGATGAAAGTCAGGCCGACATGGCTCTTCTTCACGTCCACGGTCTTCGAGGTGACGAATTGCGCGTAAAGCCAGGCGGCCTTGGCGCGATCGGTCGGCGTCGACTTCATCAGCGTCCAGGAACCCACGTCCTGGTAGCCGAGCTTCATGCCGTCCTTCCAGTAGACGCCGTGCGGCGACGGCGCCATGCGCCACTTCGGCGTGCCATCGTCGTTCAGCACCGCCTTGGCGCCGGCGTCGACCATCGAAGCGGTGAAGGCGGTGTACCAGAAGATCTGCTGGGCAACCGCCCCTTGCGCCGGCACCGGGCCGGATTCAGAGAAGGTCATGCCTTGCGCTTCGGCAGGCGCGTAGGCTTTCAACCAGTCGAGATACTTCTGGATCGAATAGACCGCCGCAGGACCATTGGTATCGCCGCCGCGGGCGGTGCAGGAGCCGACAGGGCGTGAATTCTCGTCGACCTTGATGCCCCACTCGTCGACCGGCAAGCCATTCGGCAGGCCCTTGTCGCCATTGCCGGCCATCGACAGCCAGGCGTCGGTGAACCGCCAGCCCAGCGACGGGTCCTTCTTGCCGTAGTCCATGTGGCCATAGACCTTCTTGCCGTCTATCTCGCGACCGGTGAAGAATTCGGCGATGTCCTCATACGCCGACCAATTGACCGGAACGCCGAGGTCGTAGCCGTATTTCGCCTTGAAGTCGGCCTTGTTCTTCTCGTCGTTGAACCAGTCGTAACGGAACCAGTAGAGGTTGGCGAACTGCTGATCGGGCAGTTGGTAGAGCTTCTTGTCGGGAGCCGTCGTGAACGAGGTGCCGATGAAGTCCTTCAGGTCCAGGTTCGGATTTGTGACGTCCTTGCCCTCACCCGCCATCCAGTCGGTCAGATTGCGCACCTGCTGGTAGCGCCAGTGGGTGCCGATCAGGTCGGAATCGTTGACCCAGCCGTCATAGAGGTTCTGGCCGGTCTGCATCTGCGTCTGGATCTTCTCAACGACGTCGCCTTCCTGGATAACGTCATGTGTGATCTTGATGCCGGTGATGGCGGTAAAGGCCGGCGCCAGCACCTGCGATTCATACTGGTGGGTGGCGATGGTTTCAGAGACGACCTTGATGTCCATGCCGGCGAACGGCTTGGCGGCGTCGATGAACCATTGCATTTCGGCTTCCTGATCGGCGCGCGAAAGCGTCGACAGGGGGCCGATTTCCTTGTCCAGGAAGGACTTGGCTTCGTCCATTCCGGCATAGGCATTGCCTGCCCCCAGCAACAGGACAAGGGCGGTCGTTGACGTTAAAAATTGCCGTCGCATTAGTTTCCTCCACAGTTTTAAGTTTCAAGTGCGATCTGGAGCAGTCGCCGGCACGCGGCCGCTCCAACAGTTTCCCCCTCTATACGTAGCGGAACACGCCGACGGCGTAGACCACGGAGAGAGCGAGAGCCCACCAAAGGTTGGATCCGACGAGACCCAGCCAAGCGAGATGAATAAAGGCACTGCCAAGCAGCGACAGAAACAGGCGATCGCCGCGTGTCGTCTCGAAGCGCAGCATGCCGACGCGCGGATTGCCGCCTGGCGAGGCGTATTCCCAAGCGGCCATGCCGCACAGCAACAGAAGAATGGTGGCGAAGAAAGCGGCCGTCGGCCACGTCCACGCCATCCAGGAGAGGTCGAGATTCATGATCATACCCTCCCCAGGGCGAAGCCCTTGGCGATATAGTTGCGGACAAACCAGATGACGAGCGCGCCAGGGATCAGCGTCAGCACGCCGGCTGCGGCAAGGAGGCCCCAGTCCATGCCGGCGGCCGATACGGTGCGCGTCATGGTGGCGGCGATCGGCTTGGCGTCGGTGGTGGTCAGTGTGCGCGCGATCAACAGTTCCACCCATGAGAACATGAAGCAGAAGAAGCAGGCGACGCCGATGCCGCTGGCGATCAGCGGCATGAATATCCTGACAAAGAAGCGCGGGAACGAATAGCCGTCGATATAGGCGGTTTCATCGATCTCCTTCGGCACGCCCGACATGAAGCCTTCGAGGATCCACACCGCCAGCGGCACGTTGAACAGGCAGTGCGCCAGCGCCACCGCAATGTGCGTGTCGATGAGGCCGAAGGCCGAATAGAGCTGGAAGAACGGCAGTGCGAACACGGCCGGCGGCGCCATGCGGTTGGTCAGCAGCCAGAAGAATAGATGCTTATCGCCGAGGAAACGATAGCGCGAGAAAGCGTAAGCCGCAGGCAGCGCCACCGACACCGAAATCAACATGTTCATGACGACATAGGTGATCGAGTTGATGTAGCCGGAATACCAAGCCCTCTGCGTGAAGATGGTGACGTAGTTGGCGATTGTCGGCGTGTGCGGGTAGAGCGTCATCGAGTTGACGATCTCGGCATTGGTCTTGAAGCTCATATTGATGAGCCAGTAAATCGGCAGCAGAAGTACGATGATGTAGAGCGTCGGCACGATCCACCACCAGTGCGATTCCTCGCCGCGCCGGCGCATGCGCCTGTCGAGATCGCTCTGCGACAGTGTACCGGCGAGACTTTCCGAGGCGGTCCCGTTCATCGCATTGCGCTCGGTTCGTTCATTGGCGCCAGCCATTTCAGCGCTCCGCGTCGTAATTGGTCATCACGGTGTAGAACACCCATGACAACAACAGGATGATGAGGAAGTAGACCAGCGACATGGCGGCCGCCGGGCCAAGGTCGAACTGGCCGAGCGCCGTCTTGACGAGGTCGATCGACAGGAAGGTCGTCGAGTTGCCCGGCCCGCCGCCGGTGACGACGAACGGTTCGGTGTAGATCATGAAACTGTCCATGAAGCGCAGCAGCACGGCGATCAAAAGGACGCGCTGCATCTTCGGCAGCTGGATGTAGCGGAATACCGCCCAGCGCGAGGCCCCGTCGATCTTTGCCGCCTGGTAGAAGGCATCGGGGATCGAGACCAGCCCGGCATAGCAGAGCAGCACGACGAGGCTGGTCCAGTGCCAGACATCCATGACGATGATCGTCACCCAGGCATCGAACGGATCCTGCACGTAATTGTAGTCGATGCCGATCGCGTTGAGGTAATAGCCCAACAGTCCGATGTCGTTGCGTCCGAACACCTGCCAGATGGTGCCGACGACATTCCACGGGATCAGCAGTGGCAGCGACATCAGCACCAGGCAGACCGGCACGCCCCAGCCCTTCTTAGGCATGTTGAGCGCGATGAAGATGCCGAGCGGCACCTCGATCGCCAGGATGATAAAGGAAAAGATCAGGTTGCGAACCATCGCTTCCCAGAAGCGGCTGGATGAAAGCAGTTCCTCGAACCATTCGGTGCCGGCCCAGGTGAAGACATTGTTTCCGAACGTGTCCTGCACCGAATAGTTGACCACCGTCATCAGCGGTATGACGGCGGTGAAGGCCACCAGCACCAGCACCGGCAGCACGAGGAACCAGGCCTTGTTGTTCCAGGTCTTGTCCATCTATGCCCCCATCTCGACACGCCAGGAACCGGCATAGATGTTGATGCCGGCCGGATCGAACCGCACCTTCGGTTCGGCTGGCACGGTCTCGTCCTCACCGATGACGGCAGCGATGTCCCTGCCTTCCAGCTTGGCGCGAACCACCTTGTGGCGGCCGACATCCTCGACCTTGGTGATCGAGACGGCCATGCCGTCCCGGCCGAGCCGCACATATTCGGGGCGAATGCCGAGTTCGACGGCGCCGCCGGCGGCTTTGGGCGCGCCCGGCAGTTCGATACGCTGCGAGCCGAGCGTCGCCGTCTTGCCGTCGATCGCCACAGGCATGACGTTCATGCCCGGCGAACCGATGAAATAACCGACAAAGGTATGGCGCGGCCGCTCGAACAGTTCGGCCGGCGTGCCGATCTGCACGATGCCGCCATCATACATGACGACGACCTGGTCAGCGAAGGTCAGCGCCTCGGTCTGGTCGTGGGTGACATACACCATCGTGTAGCCGAAGCGGCGATGAAGCTGTTTCAATTGCGAGCGCAGCACCCACTTCATATGCGGGTCGATGACGGTCAGCGGCTCGTCGAACAGGATGGCGTTGACGTCGGAGCGCACCAGGCCGCGGCCGAGCGAGATCTTCTGCTTCTGGTCAGCGGTCAGGCCCCTGGCCTTCTTCTTGGCCCAGGACGCCAGGTCGATCATCTCCAGCGTCTCGCGCACCTTGCGGTCGACATCTGCCTCCGGTACGCCGCGATTGCGTAGCGGGAAGGCCAGATTGTCATAGACCGTCATGGTGTCGTAGATGACCGGGAACTGGAACACCTGCGCGATATTGCGCTCCTGCGTCGACAGGGTGGTCACGTCCCTGCCGTTGAACAGCAACTGGCCATGCGAGGGATGCAGCAGCCCCGATATGATGTTGAGCAGCGTGGTCTTGCCGCAGCCGGACGGTCCGAGCAGCGCATAGGCACCACCATCCTCGAAAGTGTGATGCACTTCGCGCAGCGCGAAATCGGCATCCTTGCGCGGGTTCGGTAGATAGGAATGCCTGACATGGTTGACGTCGATGCGCGCCATATCGTCCTCCTCAAGCCGCCAGCTTCGGCGCGGTCACGGCCCGGCCGTGCTCGTCGAAGACCATGATGTGACGTGGATCGATGAACACTTCGACCACCGCGTCTGTCTCGAAATCCCTGATGCCATGGGTCAACATCACCCAGGGTACATCGGCAAAGTCGAGATGGATGAAGCTTTCGGACCCGGTGATTTCCGTGATGGTGACTTTCGCCCGCACCGGCACCGCGGAGGCATTGGGCCGGTCGAGCGAAAGATGGTGCGGCTGGAAGCCGACCGTATAGTTCGCATCGGCGATGTCGACGAGATCAGCGGGCACCGGCAGCTTGACGCCGCCCTCCAGCAGAAAATCCGCCCCCTTCTTGGCCAGCACGATGGTGTTGAGCGGCGGATCGGCGAAGGTCCTCGCCGTCACCAGGTCGACCGGTTTGCGGAACACGTCGATGGTCGGCCCAAACTGGGTGATGCGGCCTTCCGACAGCGTTGCCGTATTGCCGCCGAGCAGCAGGGCCTCATGTGGCTCGGTGGTGGCATAGACGAAGATGGTACCGGCGGCCGCGAATATCCTCGGCAGTTCGGCTCGCAATTCCTCGCGCAATTTGTAGTCGAGATTTGCAAGGGGTTCGTCGAGCAGCACAAGGCTGGCATTCTTGACGATGGCGCGCGCCAGCGCGGTGCGCTGCTGCTGCCCGCCCGACAGACTGAGCGGCGTGCGGTCGAGATAGGGGGTCAGTTTGAGGAGTGCCGCCGCTTCGCGCACCTGGCTGTCGATCTTGCCCTGCTCGACGCCGGCCACCTTGAGGGGTGAGGCGATGTTGTCATAGACGGTCATCGCCGGATAATTGATGAACTGCTGGTAGACCATGGCGATCTTGCGCTTCTGCACAGGCGTGCCAGTGACATTCCGGCCGTCGAACCAGACCGAGCCGGAGGTCGGCACATCGAGGCCGGCCATCAGCCGCATCAGGCTGGTCTTGCCTGAAAGTGTGGGCCCGAGCAAAACGTTGAGCGAGCCGTGCTGAAGCGTCAGCGACACGTCGCGGATGTGCTCGACCGCACCGACCGTCTTGGTGACGTTCCTCAGTTCCAGCATGACGCCTCCTCCCAGGCTTTCCGCATCAGCTCAAAACCTCTTCATTCGGCGGCCGCGACGTGCTGCCGGCTTATGCCGCGCATGAATTCATCGAGTGCCGCGACCTGCTCGCGGTTAAGATGCAGGCCGCGCTTGGTTCGCCGCCACAGCACGTCTTCCGCCGTGACAGCCCATTCGTTTTCAACGAGATAGCGCACCTCGGCTTCGTGGAGATCGCCACCGAAATTGCGGCCGAGATCGGCAATCGACTTGGCCAAGCCGAGCAGCACCTGTACACGCGTTCCATAGAGCCTCGTCAGCCGGCGCGCCAAGCGCTGGTCGAGGAAAGGATAGGCGCTTTTCAGCTTCGCCACCTGCGCATCGAAACCCGTGGCCGGAAAATCGCCGCCCGGCAGCGGCGCATCTGATGTCCACGGCTTGCCGCGCTTGCCGAGAAAACCTTCGATCTTCTCCAGCATCGATTCCGACAGCCGGCGATAGGTGGTGATCTTGCCGCCAAACGCGTTGACCAGCGGCGCGGCGCCGTCGCCGCCATCCGCCTTCAGCACATAGTCACGTGTCGCTTCCTGCGCCTTGGAGGCGCCGTCATCGTAGAGCGGACGCACGGCCGAATAGGTCCAGACGATGTCGGAACGCTTGACGGGAACCGCGAAATACTCGCTCGCCGCGGCACAGAGATAGTCGATCTCGGTGTCGCTGATCCTCACATCATGTGGGTCGCCGGGATAATCCTGGTCGGTGGTGCCGATCAGCGTGAACTCGTCCTCGTAGGGGATGGCGAAGATGATGCGGCCGTCCCTGTTCTGGAAGAAATAGGCGCGCGGGTCGTCGAACTTCTTGGCGATGACGATGTGGCTGCCCTGCACGAGGCGGACATTGTGCACGTCGTTGAGGCCGACGACGCCGGACAGCACGTGGTCGACCCAAGGACCCGCCGCATTGACCAGCAACCGTGCCTTGACCTCGTCGGTCTCGCCGGTCCGCAGGTCCTCGATCTTTATCGCCCAGATTCCGCCCTCGCGGCGCGCTCCAACCACTTTGGTGCGAGTCCGGATCGTTGCGCCCCGGTCAGCGGCGTCACGAGCATTCAGCGCCACCAGCCGCGCGTCGTTGACCCAGCCATCCGAATATTCGAAAGCCTTTTTGAACAGCGGCTTCAAAGGCTTGCCCGCCGGGTCGCTTGCCATGTCGAGCGTTCTGGTCGCCGGCAGCAACTTGCGCCCGCCGATGTGGTCGTAAAGGAAAAGGCCGAGCCGGATCAGCCAGGCCGGGCGCAGGCCCTTGGCATAGGGCAGCACGAAGCGCATCGGCCAGATGATGTGCGGAGCGTTCTTCCACAGAACCTCGCGCTCCATCAGCGCCTCGCGCACCAGGCGGAATTCATAGAATTCGAGATAGCGCAGCCCGCCATGGATCAGCTTGGTCGAACCGGACGAGGTTCCGCTGGCGAGATCGTTCATTTCGGCGAGAAAGACCGAGAACCCGCGTCCCACGGCATCGCGGGCGATGCCGCAGCCGTTGATGCCGCCACCTATGACGAAAATGTCCCGGACTGAAGATGTGTCCACCTAGCTCCTCCACGATTTCGCATTGCACCATTTTTGCTCTTTTGCGAAACCGTGGCGGAATTATTTCGAACTCATAACGAATGTCAAACGAAATATCACACGCCTGTGAGAAGACCGTGAATTGCGTCAGCCAAGCGACGTCTCGATGAGCTGAACCTCGGCCTCCTGGCAGATCTTGCGCACGGACGGGATGTCGCAGCGATCGGTGATGAAGGTGTTGACCTGCGACAGATGGCCGATACGCACAGGCGCCGTGCGTTCGAACTTGGTCTGGTCGGAAACCAGGATGACGTGCCTGGCGTTGGCGATGATCGCTTGCGCCACCTTCACCTCGCGGAAATCAAAATCGAGCAGCGCGCCATCATGATCGATAGCCGAGGCGCCGATGACAGCGTAGTCGACCTTGAACTGCCTGATGAAATCAACCGCCGCCTCGCCGACAACACCCCCGTCGGAGCCGCGCACCACTCCGCCCGCAATCACCACCTCGATCGAGGGATAGATGCGCATCCTATTGGCAACATTGATGTTATTGGTGATGACCATCAGGCCGTCGTGATCGAGCAGTGCCTTGCTGACCGCCTCTGTCGTGGTGCCGATGTTGATGAACAGCGAGGCGTTGTCGGGGATCAGCCTGGCCGCCGCGCGGCCTATCGCTTCCTTCTCGTCGGCCGCGATCTTGCGCCTGGCTTCATACTCCATGTTCTCGATACCGGACGGGAACAAGGCGCCGCCATGGACACGCGAAAGCAGCCGCTGGTCGCACAAATCGTTGAGGTCCTTGCGTATGGTCTGCGGCGTCACGTTGAAATGCGTGGCCAGGTCATCAACCAGCACGCGGCCGTTGTCCTTGGCCATCTGGATGATCTCGGCATGGCGCGGCGACAGATACATAAGGCAAGCTCCCGTTTTCGTTTTTCTTGCTTATAATAGAAAACGAAACCGATGAAAAGGTGCAAGCCGGCTAACGAAATCTGATGATTGTACGGGTGAACCTCGGTGCCACCTTCATCCAGCTTTTTCAGGCCGTGGCACGCGCAATTTCGGTAATGGCGGTGAAAGCGGCATCGACGTCTCCCGCCGTCGCGTCGAACTGGCCGACCTGGAAGCGGATCGCCACCTTTCCATCGACCTTCGTTTGCGTCAGGTAGATGCGGCCATCGTCGTTGATCGCATTGACGAGCCGCAGATTGTGCTCGTCGGCATCTGCGCCCGAGGCAGCCTTGTGTCGGAACGAAAACAGCGACAGCATCGGCTCGGTGACGATCTCGAAATCCACCTCCCTTGCCAGCCGAGCGGCAAGGCCCTCGCTCCAGGCGACATGGGTGCGGATCATGGTTCGCAGGTTTTCCAGTCCATGCGCGCGCAGCAGAAACCAAAGCTTCAGCGCCCGGAAGCGCCGACCAAGCGGCACCGACCATTCGGAATAGTTGATGATGCCGTCGCGGCCATGTGTCTTAAGGAATTCGGGCTTGATGGCCAGCGTGCGAACGAGGTCCTCGGGCTGGCGAATGAACTGCATCGAGCAGTCGAATTGCGCGCCCAGCCATTTGTGGGGGTTGAAGACGATGGAATCCGCCAGCTCGGCGCCGGCCCAGAAATGCCGGTACTCCGGGCAGATCATCGCCGACCCGGCCCAGGCGGCATCGACATGCAGGTAGAGCCCATGCCGACCGGCGACCGCCGCAATTGCTGCAATATCGTCCGTGCCCCCGGTGCTGGTGCCGCCGACGCTGGCGATGATGCCGGCGGGCAACATGCCGGCCGCGCGGTCGGCGACGATTGCCGCGTCGAGTGCGGCTGCGTCCATGGCGCGAAAACGGCCGGCGACAGGAATGCGCACGAGATTGTCCTCGCCTATGCCTGACACCCAGATCGCCCGATCGATCGAAGTGTGCACCTGATCGGAGGAATAGATGCGCAATCGGCCCTGCCCGGCCAATCCTTTTTTGTTGCCTTGCCAGTCCAGCGCCCGCTCGCGCATCGTCAACACCGCGTTGAGTGTCGCCGACGAGGCCGAATCCTGGATAACGCCGGAGAATCCTTCCGGCAGGCCGAGCGCCTGGCGCATCCAGTCGACGGTCCGCGTTTCAAGCTCGGTCGCCGCCGGCGAGGTCTGCCAGAGCATGCATTGCGCGGCCATCGCCGACACCAGATATTCAGCCACCACCGAGACCGGCGCCGCGTTGGCCGGGAAATAGGCGAAGAAGCGCGGGTGCTGCCAATGCGTCATCCCCGGCACGATCTTCTCTTGGAAATCGGCGAAAATCCTGTCCATCGACTCCGCGTCTTCGGGCGGCGACGCCTCGATGCTCCTGAAAATGTCGCCCGGCTCGATCAGCGGCCGCACCGGCCGCTCACGCAAATTGTTGCGATAGTCGGCGCCCCAATCGGCGGCGCGTTGCGACCATTGCCGGAAATCATCATTGTTCATCTTGTCCTCCCGACAGGTCATTCGCTGCCGGTGGTAGCCGCCGGCTCCTCAAGATCGGATATTAGTCACCATGTGAAATATTTGAAGCCGCCGACGGGCGGCGAGATATTCGGACTAGCCAGGAAAATCCGGCAGGCTGGCGAAGGCCGTCTTCAGCGCATTCGACCATCCATCGGAGATCGTGCGGTAATACTGGTCGTCCTGGCCGATCCGCTTTTTAAGGCCGACCTGAAAGGCGTCCTGCTCCAGGAAAAGCAGGTCGAGCGGCAGGCCGACCGACAGGTTCGACTTCAGCGTCGAATCGAACGACACCAGAAGCAGTTTCACCGTCTCGGCCAGGCTCATCGTCTTTTCGTAGGCGCGAATGATGATCGGCTTGCCGTACTTGGTTTCTCCGATCTGGAAGAACGGCGTGTCCTCGGTCGACTCGATGAAATTGCCTTCTGGGTAGATCATGAACAGGCGTGGCGGGCTGCCCTTGATCTGCCCGCCGAGGATGAAGGAGGCATTGAAATAGGAATCGGCCTTCTCGCCCGCGGGCGACGATTGCGCGATCACTTCCTTCACCGTGTCGCCGAGCAGCCGCACCGTCTGGTACATGGATGGCGTCTCGAGCAGCTTCTCATGACGGTCGGTCACCGCCTTTGTGCGCTCGTCGAGCAGGCTGACCACGGCCTGTGTCGTCGCCAGGTTGCCAGCCGACATCAGCACGATGACGCGCTCGCCCGGCTGTTCCCAGACATGCATCTTCTTGAAGGTCGAGATCGAATCCATACCGGCGTTGGTACGCGTGTCCGACATGAACACGAGCCCGCGATCGATCTTGAGGCCGACGCAATAGGTCATGGAATCTCTTAAAGGCGGTAATCCCTGGGGATTACTGCTCTACCGTGACGGTGACCGCAAGCAGTTCTTCCGCTTGTCCCAGTCGAATTCCCGACACCGGCGAAGCGTCACGGTAGTCGCGACCGGTGGCCACCTTCACATAGCGTTCGTCGGGAGAAATACCGTTGGCGGGGTCGAAGGCAACCCAGCCGAGCCCCGCGACATGCGCTTCGGCCCAGGCGTGGCTTGCAGCCTGCTCCACCGCATCCATCATCAGATAGCCGCTGACATAGCGGGCCGGAAATCCCATGGCGCGCGCGGCGGCGGCAAAGATGTGGCTATGGTCCTGGCAGACTCCGGTTTTCAGTACCAAAGCTTCCTCGGCCGAGGTCGTCGCATTGGTTGTTCCCGGTGTGTAGGCGACGCGCTCGCCAATGACGGCCATCAGCCGGTGCAGCCTGTCAAGGTCGGTGCCCTTGCCGACCGCCTCGGTAAGATCACGGATGCCGCCGCCTATCATGGTCAAAGCGGTCTCCTGCGCGAACAACCAGAGTGGCGCGAAGCCCTGATGAGGCCCGCAAACACCCGATGTATCGCGCGTCACCACCTCGCCCAACGCTTCGACTGTGATGAAGTCGTGGTCACCCTCGACGCTCAACAGCCTGTTGTCGTTGCCGTAGTGGTCGGTAAATCGCACTTCCTCGCGCGCACCGTCGACCTTCAGCGCCCAGGACAGCACGGTCTGAGTCGGCCCGCTCACGGGAAGCAGCCGCAGCCTCTGGAGCAGATACTGCACCGGTGCGTCGTAGCGGTATTCGGTCCGGTGCGTGATTTTCAGCCGCATGGCCATCTTCCGTTCGCGTGCATGATCTCTAGCGAAAACCGATATCCACTTCCCGGGATCATGCTCAATAAAACCTGTAGTCCTGCGCGATCTCGTCGCCGAGCCTGGTGTTGTCGCGAATAAACCCGGCCAGGAACTCGTGCAGCCCGGCGTCGAATATGTCCTTGATCGACCCTGCTTGCAGCATTGCCTGCGTCTTTTGCGCCGTCGCATGGCAGGCATGGCGCTCGCCATAGTCGTCGCCCAGGAACTTCAGATGCTCTGCCAGGAAGCGATAGCAGAAGGTCAGGGATCGCGGCATGCGGACGTTGAGGATCAGGTAGTCGGCGATGTTGGTCGGCTTATAGTCGGCATCATAAACCCAGCGATACGAGCGATGCGCCGACACCGAGCGCAGGATCGATTCCCACTGATAGTTGTCGAGCGTCGAGCCGACCCAGGAGATCGACGGCAGCAGCACGTAGTATTTCACGTCGAGGATGCGCGCGGTGTTGTCGGCGCGCTCGACATAGGTGCCGAGCTGCGAGAAATCGAAGATCTCGTTGCGCAGCATGGTGCCGTAAAACGAGCCGCGGATCAGCGCTGTCTCGCGCTTGATCGCGTCGAGCACGTTGGGCAGGTCGCGCTCGTCGATCGGCCTCGCCAGCATCCGTTTCAGCGCCATCCAGGCTTCGTTGATGCTCTCCCATGTCTCGCGCGTCAGCGCGGTGCGCACCATGCGCGCATTGTTGCGGGCGGTCTCGATCGACGACATCGTGCTCGATGGGTTCGACGTGTCGCGCAAGAGGAAATCAGAGACATTGGCGGCCGTATAGTCCGGGTATTTCTGCTTGAAGGTGATGTCTGAGCCGGCGCTGAGCAGCACCGAATTCCACTCCTCCGACGCGCTCTGGGTGCGAGTGAGCGCCATGCGCAGCCCGGCGTCGACCAGCCGCGCCATGTTTTCCGCCCGCTCAATATAGCGGTTCATCCAGTAGAGCCCGTTGGCGGTGCGGCCGAGAAGCATGGGAAGGCCCTTCGGGCTAGTGAGTAGGGATTAGTGAATAGTCAGTAGTAAATAGTTGAATCCATATGAGATGTGGCATGCGCTTTCCCTCTGTAGCTGACTACTCACTACTCACTACTCACTAATCCCTACCGGTTCAGCTCAATCATCCAGCACCCAGGTATCTTTCGTCCCGCCACCCTGGGATGAATTCACCACCAGCGAGCCTTCCTTCAGCGCAACGCGCGTCAGGCCGCCGGGCACGATCTGGATGCGATCCGAGACCAGCACGTAGGGCCTGAGATCGACATGGCGCGGCGCCAGCCCCTTTTCCGTCAGGATCGGACAGGTCGAGAGCGCGAGCGTCGGCTGGGCGATGTAATTAGACGGTTTGGCCTGCAGCTTCTTGGCGAAATCCTGACATTCCTTCTTGGTCGCCGCCGGGCCGACCAGCATGCCGTAGCCGCCGGAACCATGCACTTCCTTGATCACCAGTTCGTGGATGTGCTCGAGCACATATTTCAGGCTGTCCGGTTCCGAACAGCGCCAGGTCGGGATGTTGCCGAGGATCGCCTTGCGGCCGGTGTAGAATTCGACGATCTCCGGCATATACGAATAGATCGCCTTGTCGTCGGCGATACCCGTGCCAGGCGCATTGGCGATGGTGATATTGCCGGCGCGATAGACATCCATGATGCCGGGTATGCCAAGCGCTGAATCCGGCCTGAAGGTCAGCGGATCGAGGAAGGAATCATCGACGCGGCGGTAAAGCACGTCGATCTGCTTGTAGCCTTCGGTGGTGCGCATCGCGACATGGCCGTCGACGACGCGCAGATCCTGGCCCTCCACAAGCTGCACACCCATCTGGTCGGCAAGGAAAGCGTGTTCGAAATAGGCGGAATTGAAACTGCCCGGCGTCAGCACCGCGATGGTCGGGGCACCCTTGGTGTTCTGCGGCCGCACGGCCGCCAGCGACTGGCGCAGCAGCTGCGGATAGTTCTCCACTGGCCGCACCTTGATCTTCTGGAACAGCTCGGGGAACAGCTGCATCATCGTTTCGCGGTTCTCCAGCATGTAGGAGACACCGGACGGCGTGCGCGCATTGTCTTCCAGAACGTAGAACTCGTCCTCGCTGATGCGAACGATGTCGACGCCGATAATGTGGGTATAGACGCCGGCCGGCGGCCGCACGCCGATCATCTCCGGCAGGAAGGCTTCGTTCCTGGCGATCAGATCTCTTGGGACGCGGCCGGCGCGCAGGATTTCCTGGCGATGGTAGATGTCGTCGAGGAAGGCGTTCAGCGCCTGTACGCGCTGCTCGATGCCTTGCGTCAGGCGCCGCCACTCATTGCCTGAAATGATGCGAGGGACGATGTCGAACGGGATCAGCCGCTCGGAGGCTTCCTGTTCGCCATAGACGGCGAAGGTAATGCCAGTCTTGCGAAAGACGCGTTCGGCGTCCTGCATCTTCTCGGTAAGCCTGGCTGGATCCTGCTCCTTCAGCCAGCGATCGTAAGCCGAATACGGTCTTCTCAATCCGGAGACTTCCGGAAGCATTTCATCGAACGCTGCCAATCGCATACTCCCCTGTGAAGCCATTTCACTGGCGTCGCGGGAGAAAATCAAGCGCAATCGGTGATTTGGGGGAAGCGGACGATTAGTATGTTGCGGCTGCCCAAAATTAAGGCAGCCCAAATACAAGCTTGATCAGCCTTTGCCTCGTGCCCGGGCAACCGCCTCGCACTGCTAGAAGGCGCGGAAGGTGACGACGGTGAACGTGTCCTTGATGCCGGGAAGAATCTGCACCTTCTCGTTGACGAAATGGCCGACGTCTTCTTCGTCGTCGACATAGAATTTGGCGAGCAGATCGTAGTTGCCGGCGGTGGAGTAGATTTCCGAGGCGATCTCGGCGTCGGCAAGCGCGCTGGCAACCTCATAGGATTTGCCCAGCTCGCATTTGATCTGCACGAAAAACGCCTTCATGGCTTCGTCCCGCTAAACTTCCAGGTCCAAGCGGCCCTTCTGGCAGACTGGAGGCAGCCTTTCAAGCACTGGAATGCGCGCTTAGCCGGCGCGGGGTCCCGGCCACCGCCTCGCGCGGCCCCGCAACCGGCATGCCGTGCTTGCAGAGCCTGCCGCCGATCACCAGCGCGGGCATGCCCTGCAATATCGTTCGTGCATGGCTTCTGCACCGAGGCGCGACGAATATTGGCGGCCGCTGAAACCGTGAGGCGCCCTGGCACGTATGTTAGGATGTCTCCTGGAACTTCTGGAGGCGGTTCGAGGACGGTGGAGACAAGCCATGCGCCGCGGCTTTTTCGCATTCGCGTTCGTTTCGCTCATGCTGGCTTTCCAGGCGTCTGCCGGAGATGCCGAGATCAAGGCTGGCCAGGCCGTCATCGACAGTCAGTTGAAGGCCCTCATCGCCGATGACGGCGCCAAGGCGTACAGCTTTGCCGCCCCAAACGTGAAGCAGATATTCCCGACCGTCGATGCCTTCATGAATATGGTGACCAATGGCTACCCGCCTGTGCGCAAACCCCAGTCCTACGCTTTCGGCAAGGTCGAGCAGACTGGTCCCGGTTCTATCGTCCAGCAGGTACTGATCGTCGGCCCGGACGGCAAGGATTATGAGGCGGTCTACACGCTGCAGCAGCAGCCTGACGGCACATTCCAGATCACCGGCTGCAGCCTGCGGGCGTCGAACTCCCTCAGCACCTGAACGGGTTTACAGCGCCGGGATATCGCCCCTCGCCCAGCCTTCGCTGATCCCCGCCCCGCGCGTCTCGAAGGTGCCGGTTTCGATCGCGGCGCGGATGTCCTGCATCAGCTTCTGGTAGTAGGACAGGTTGTTCCAGGTCAGCAGCATTGCGCCGAGCGCCTCCTGCGAGCGCACCAGATGGTGCAGATAGGCACGCGAATATTCCCTGGCTGCCGGGCAGTCGCTCTCTTCATCGAGCGGGCGCGGATCGTCGGCATGGCGGGCGTTGCGCAGGTTGACCTTGCCGCGCCTGGTATAGGCTAGGCCGTGCCGGCCGGCCCGCGTCGGCATCACGCAATCGAACATGTCGATGCCGCGGGCAACCGATTTCAGGATATCGTCCGGGGTTCCCACGCCCATCAGATAGCGTGGCTTGTCGTCTGGCAGTTCGGGACAGGTGATGTCGAGCATGTCGAGCATCACCGCCTGCGGCTCGCCGACGGCCAGGCCGCCGACAGCATAGCCCTTGAGCTTCATCGCGCTCAGCGCATGTGCCGAGCGCACCCTGAGCGCCGCGTTGTCACCACCCTGCACGATGCCGAACATCGCTTTGCCCGGCTGGTCGCCGAACGCCGTCTTGCAGCGTTCCGCCCAGCGCAGCGACAGTTCCATGGCGCGCTCGATCTCCCTGATCTCGGCCGGCAACGCGGTGCATTCATCGAGTTGCATCTGGATGTCGGAATCGAGCAGACCTTGAATTTCGATTGAGCGCTCCGGCGACATCTCGTAGGCCGCGCCATCGATGTGCGAACGGAACGTGACGCCCTTTTCTGTCAGCTTCCTCAGCTTCGACAGCGACATTACCTGAAAACCGCCGCTGTCGGTCAGGATCGGGTGCGGCCAGCGGGCGAATTCGTGCAGACCGCCGAGCCGCGCCACGCGCTCGGCCCCGGGCCGCAGCATCAGGTGATAGGTGTTGCCCAGGATAATGTCGGCGCCAACGCCGCGCACCTGGTCCATGTACATGGCCTTGACCGTGCCACCGGTGCCGACCGGCATGAAGGCCGGCGTGCGGATTTCGCCGCGCGGCATGTCGATCAGGCCGCGCCGCGCCTTGCCATCGGTCGCCAACACCTTGAAGGTGAAATTCTCAGCCATTGAATTCCTTGTCGAATACCGGCGCATCCGGCGCCTGCTCGTCGAGCGACTGACGGTATTGGATGCAGCCGCGTATGAATTTTGGCCAGGGCGGCACCGCGATTGACGGCTCGGTCTTTTCCGGCAGCAGGTCCCACAGATCGGGATGATGCCAGCAGAGATCATGACCTGTGGTATCCCGGTGCGCGCGAATGCCGGCGCGCAGCCTTTTCACTTCCGCGATCAGCCTGTCGCGGTCGAAGGTCTGCAGATCATCGTCCATCGTTCTCCTCCCTGAACAGAAGACTGGCGTCTCCATAGGAATAGAACCTGTAACCGCTCTCGATGGCATGCGCATAGGCGGCACTCATCGTGTCGAGGCCACTGAAAGCCGAGACCAGCATGAACAGCGTCGAGCGCGGCAGATGGAAGTTGGTCATCAGCATGTCGGCCGTGCGAAAGCGGTAGCCGGGCGTGATGAAGATGTCGGTCGGTCCGGACCATGGCGCCAGCGTGCCGTCCTCACGCGCCGCACTCTCGAGCAGGCGCAGCGAGGTCGTGCCGACGGCAATGACGCGCCCGCCCCTCGCCTTCGCCGCATTGAGCGCATCGGCGGTCGCCTGGCTGACCGAGCCGATCTCGGCATGCATCTTATGGTCCGCGGTATCGTCCGCCTTGACCGGCAGGAACGTACCGGCGCCCACATGCAAGGTGACGAAGCGGCGTTCGACCCCTTTGGCGTCCAGCGCCGCGAAAAGCGCCGGCGTGAAGTGCAGGCCCGCGGTGGGCGCCGCTACCGCACCTTCTTCCCGGGCATAGATGGTCTGGTAGTCGGCACGATCGCGCTCGTCGTCATCGCGCTTCGAGGCGATGTAGGGCGGCAGCGGAATGTGGCCGACCGCGTGCAGCGCTTCGTCGAGGAAAGGACCGGATAGATCAAAGCCGAGCAGCGCTTCGCCACCCTCGCCTTTTTCGATCACGGTGGCGTCGAGCTGGCCGAGGAAACAGGAATTGCCGTCATGGCCGAAATGGATGCGGTCGCCGGCGGCAATGCGCTTGCCCGGCCGCATGAAGGCCAGCCAGCGGTCCGGCGCCATGCGCATGTGCAGCGTGGCCTCGACCTGCGACTGTGCTTCGCCGCGCCGCCTGAAGCCTTTCAACTGCGCCGGAATGACCTTGGTGTCGTTGAAGACCAGCACGTCGCCGGCGCGGAGCAAGGATGGCAGGTCGCCAACCGTCCTGTCCTCCAGCCCCTTGCCTGGCTTGACCACCAGCATTTTGGCGCTGTCGCGCGGTTCTGCCGGGCGAAGCGCGATGCGCTCCTCCGGCAGGTCGAAGTCAAAGAGGTCGACGCGCATCGGGACTCAAAACAGCCGAACGAGCAGCGCTCCGGCCAGCAGAAGCACCGCGCCGGCGACGCGGCCGAGCGAGATTTCACGCACGGCGACCCCAAGGAAGCCGACGCGGTCGATGAGCATACCCGCAAGCAGCTGGCCGGCCACCAGGAACGCCATCAGCGCGGCCGCGCCGATGCGCGGCGTCAGGATCGTCGAAAGCGTGACATAGAAGCCGCCAAGCATGCCGCCGGCGACAAACAACCAGGGCGCGGGCGCCTTCCAGTCAAGCGAGATGCCCTGCAGCTTCACCACCGTGACGGAGATGATGCCAAGCACGACCGCGCCCGACAGGAACGAAAACGCCGCCGCCGCGACCGGGAGACCCAAGCCGCGCGCAAGCTGCGAATTGATCGGCGCCTGGATGGCAATGAAGGCGCCGGACAGGATGCCGAGAAGCGACCATACGACGCCCATCATTGTCGTTGTCCTTACTTGACGTCGGCCGCGACCTTTAGGGACACGATCTTGTCGGGATCCTGCACCGGCTCGCCGCGCTTGATCTTGTCGACATTGTCCATGCCCTCGATGACCTGGCCCCAGACCGTGTACTGGCGGTTGAGGAACGCGGCGTCGTCGAAGCAGATGAAGAACTGCGAATTGGCCGAGTTCGGGTTCTGCGAACGAGCCATCGAGCAGGTGCCGCGGCCGTGGTTCGCGTTGGAGAACTCGGCCTTCAGGTCAGGCTTTTCCGAGCCGCCCATGCCGGCGCGAGACGGCGCGAAGCTGGGCTTGCTGGAATTGCCGAATTTCACGTCGCCGGTCTGCGCCATGAAGCCTTCGATGACGCGGTGGAAGACGACGCCGTCATAGGCGCCTTCACGCGCCAGTTCCTTGATGCGGGCGACATGGCCGGGAGCCAAATCGGGAAACAGTTCGATGACGACCTTGCCCTTGGTCGTTTCCATGATGAGCGCGTTCTCGCGGTCCTTGATCTCAGCCATGTCAGATATCCTTTTTGTAAAAATGGAACTATTTGTCGGCGGCGATGCGCACTTTGATCATCCGGTCGGGATCGGTGACCGTGCCATTGTCCGCCTCGTCGCCCTTCTTGATCTTGTCCACCAGGTCCATGCCGCTGACGACATTGCCGACGATCGTATACTGGCCATCGAGCGGCGGCGCCGGTGCGAACATGATGAAGAACTGCGAATTGGCGGAGTTCGGATCCTGCGAACGGGCCATGCCGACCACGCCGCGCTTGTAATGCTCGGCCTGCGAGAACTCGGCGGGCAGGTCGGGCAGGTCGGAGCCGCCGGTGCCGACGGCCTGGGCATTGAAGCCCTTGTTCATGTTACCGAACTTGACGTCGCCGGTCTGCGCCATGAAGCCATCGATGACACGGTGGAATGCGACATTGTCGTAGGCATGGTCACGCACCAGCTTCTTGATCTGCGCGACATGCTTGGGCGCCAGATCGGGGCGCAGCGCGATGGTCACGTCGCCATCTTTCAGCGTGATGATCATCGTGTTTTCCGGATCTGCGGCATAGGCCGAGACCGATGCGGTCACGAGACCGGCGAGCACAACAAGGAATGAGGCGAGCCTTTTGAGCTGCATGAGGGTTCTCCGAGCTTATTTCGCGAATTTTGCGGTGAGCGCGCCGGCCACGGCCGCCGGCACGAAGGGGCGGATGTCGCCACCCATCGAGGCTATCTGGCGCACAAGTGTGGCGGTAATGGTGCGCACCGACGGGCTGGCAGGCAGGAAAACCGTCTGCAGCTCAGGCGCCATGGTTTCGTTCATGCCGGCCATCTGCATTTCGTAATCGAGGTCGGTGCCGTCGCGCAGACCGCGGATCATGATCGAGGCGCCTTCTCTCCTGGCCGCATCGATCACCAGTCCATCGAAGGCAACCACCTTGATGCGGGCGCCGTCGCGGCCGAATTCGGCTTTCGCGGCGGCTTCGATCAACTGCACCCGATCCTCGAACGAAAACAGCGGCTTCTTGCCCGGATGAATGCCGATCGCGGCATAAACAATGTCGGCCACCGCCAGCGACGCTTTCAGCACATCGAGATGGCCGTTGGTCAGCGGGTCGAAGGAGCCGGCATAAAGGGCGATGCGTTCGGTCATGGCGGAGCTTCTAGCGAGCCTCTATCACAAAGGCAAATCCGATTGGCAGGCGGCCCATGAACCTTTTCCGGCGCATGAACGACAGATGAACACGCTGATCACGAAGCCTTCACGCAGCGGTCACTAGGCTGCACCCTTAATAAGATGAAACCAAAGTCCCATATATCCGTTGTAAGGCGCAGGAGAACACGCACATGCTGATCTACATGCTCGCCACCGCAATGACCGTCGCCATGCTGATCGCCACAGTATTCGGGCTGCATCAGGAAGCGCAGCGCATCCGCGTCAAGGCCACGACCAAACGCTTCGAAGGCTTCGGCCTGCGCAAGCCGTATCGCCACTATTAACAGTCCGCACTTGCTGCCGCGCCGGCCGACAGGCCGGCGTTGCTATGTCCAACCTGCTCCAGGAACTATTCGGCGTTATCTGGACCGCTGTCATTCGAATCCGGCCCCGCGCCACCCTCGACGGCCTCTTCCACTTCCTCGTCCGATTGCGGCTCCGAAATCCGCTCGACCGAAACCACCTTTTCACCTTCAGCCGTGTTGAAGATGGTCACGCCCTTGGTGGCGCGGCTAGCGAAACGGATGCCGTTAACGGGTACCCGGATGACGGTGCCGCCATCCGACACCAGCATGATCTGATCGTCATTGCCGACCGGGAAGGTTGCCACCAGCTGGCCGATTTCGGCTGCCTTGGACACGTCGGTGGCACGGATGCCCTTGCCGCCGCGGCCGGTCAGGCGGAAATCGTAGGACGACGAGCGCTTGCCGTATCCATATTCAGTCACCGTCAGCACGTACTGCTCATGCGCCTTGAGGAATTCGTAGCGGTCGTCTGGAAGCTCGGTCTCCTCGCCGATCTCCTCATTGGTGAGCGCGATCTCTTCTTCCTCTCCGGCTGTCTCGGCGGCAAGCCGCCGCTCCGACGCCGCCCGCTTGAGGTAAGCGGCGCGTTCCGCCGGTGAAGCATTGACATGCTCGATCACCGACATGGAGATGATGCGGTCGGTTTCAGCCATGGTTATGCCGCGAACGCCGACGGAATTGCGGCTCTGGAAGACGCGCACGTCGCCGACGGAGAAGCGAATGCACTGGCCCGAATTCGCCGTCAGAAGCACGTCGTCATTGTCGGTGCAGGTCTCGACGCCGAGAATTTCGTCGCCCTCCTCCTCCAGCTTCATGGCGATCTTGCCGTTGCGATTGACCTGGACGAAGTCGGACAATTTGTTGCGGCGCACGGTGCCGCGCGTCGTGGCGAACATCACGTCGAGATCGCCCCAGCTCGTCTCGTCCTCGGGCAGCGGCATGATGGTGGTGATGCGCTCGCCCTGCTCCAGCGGCAGCATGTTGATCAGCGCCTTGCCGCGTGACTGCGGGTTGCCGATCGGCAGCCGCCAGACCTTTTCCTTGTAGACGATGCCGCGCGAGGAGAAGAACAGCACCGGCGTGTGGGTGTTGGCCACGAACAGCCGGGTGACGAAATCCTCTTCCTTGGTCGACATGCCGGAGCGGCCCTTGCCGCCGCGGCGCTGCGCCCGATAGAGCGACAGCGGCACGCGCTTGATGTAGCCGGAATGGCTCACCGTCACGACCATGTCCTCGCGCTGGATCAGATCCTCGTCTTCCATGTCCGCGCCGCCATCGGTGAGCTCGGTGCGGCGTGGCGTGCCGAATTCGTCGCGCACGGCGGCGAGCTCGTCCTTGACGATCTGCTGGATGCGCGCGCGCGACGACAGAATGTCGAGGTAGTCCTTGATCTCGTCGCCGATCGTATTCAACTCATCGGCGATTTCGTCGCGGCCAAGCGCGGTCAGGCGCTGCAGGCGCAGTTCGAGGATAGCGCGCGCCTGTTCCTCGGACAGATTGTAGGTGCCGTCCTCGTTGATACGATGGCGCGGATCGTCGATCAGGAGGATCAACGATTCAACGTCACCCGAGGGCCAGCGCCGCTCCATCAACTGCTCGCGCGCCGTCTGCGGGTCCGGCGCGGTACGGATCAGCTTGATGACCTCGTCGATGTTGGCGACGGCGATGGCCAGGCCAACCAGCACATGGGCGCGGTCCCGCGCCTTGCGCAGCAGGAACTTCGTCCGCCGGCTGATCACCTCCTCGCGGAAGGTGACGAACGCCTTCAGCATGTCGGTCAGGTTCAGCAGTTCCGGCTTGCCGCCGTTCAGAGCCACCATATTGGCGCCGAAAGAGGTCTGCAGCGGCGTGAACCGGTAGAGCTGGTTGAGGACGACGTCGGCAACGGCGTCACGCTTGAGCTCGATGACGACGCGATAACCCTGGCGGTCGCTTTCGTCGCGGATATCGGAAATGCCCTCGACGCGCTTGTCGCGCACCAGTTCGGCCATCTTCTCGATCATCGAGGCCTTGTTCACCTGATAGGGAACCTCGGTGATGATGATCGATTCGCGGTCATTGCCGCGCTGCTCTATGTAGACCTTGCCGCGCATGACGATGGAGCCGCGGCCGGTGGAATAGGCGCTGTAGATGCCGGAGCGGCCAAGCACGATGCCGCCGGTCGGGAAATCGGGGCCTGGAATGATCTCCATCAGCGCCGGCAGGTCGATCGCCGGATTGTCGATGACGGCAATAGCGGCGTTGCAGACTTCACCGAGATTGTGCGGCGGAATGTTGGTGGCCATGCCGACGGCAATGCCGCCCGAACCGTTGACCAGCAGATTGGGAAAGCGCGCCGGCAGAACCTTCGGCTCGGTGTCCGAAGCATCATAAGTGTCCTGGAAATCGACGGTATCCTTGTCGATGTCCTCCAACAGCTCGTGCGCGACCTTGGTCAGGCGCGATTCGGTGTAGCGCATCGCCGCCGGCGGATCGCCGTCGATTGAACCGAAATTGCCCTGCCCGTCGATCAGCGGCACGCGCAGCGACCAGTCCTGCGCCATGCGCACCAAGGCGTCATAGATCGAGGCGTCGCCATGCGGATGGTATTTACCCATCACGTCGGCGACGGGGCGCGCCGATTTCACATATTTGCGGTTCCAGTGGTAGCCGCTCTCATGGGCGGCATAGAGGATGCGACGGTGCACCGGCTTCAGGCCGTCGCGCACATCGGGCAGCGCACGGCTGACGATCACGCTCATGGCGTAATCGAGATAGGAGCGCTGCATCTCCTCGATGATGGATATCGGCTCGATGCCGCTGGGGCCGCCGTCTGTGCCGCGCGGTGTCTTCTGGTCGGTCAAATCGGATCACAATCTAATCAGGAATCACTCACTGCTTATATAGGAAGCGAGGCCGAAACTCCAATGTCCGGGGCACTTTTCCAGTGTCAATTTTAGCGGTAATTTCAAGTGGATACCACTGATTGCGACGATATGGCCACGACCCTTTCGCCGCCAGCAAGGCAAAAGCCGGCAATGGACCGTTTTCCCCAGACGAACGCCCCGAGCGCGATCAATTGGAGCTCCTGGCAACTTTTCAGCGGCTGCCAACGCGCCCGGACCGATACCGGCCAGGCGTCTCGCCCATGACCCGCCGAAACCGGCGGTTGAAGGTCGACAGATCGTTGAAGCCGGCTTCGAAAGCAATTGCCGAAATGGCATCGTTGGACGTGCGCAATCGCACCGCCGCGCGATGCAATCGGGTCCTGAGCAGGTACTGATAGGGCGTCATGCCGGCAACCTGCCGGAAGGTGCGCAGGAAATGATAAGCACTGGTCGCGGTCTCATCCGCCAACGCTGGAAGCGAGACCGGTCCGTCGGCATCCAGTTCGATCCGCCTCACCGCCTCGGCAACCCTTTTCTGGTCGCGGCGGCTTGGATCGCGACTGGCGTGCCTTGCGCCTGAGACTGTCGCCACGGCGGCACCGGCGATGCGCAGGGCGATTTCCTCGAAGGCACCTGCGTCCGCCATGTCGCGCGCGGCTTCCGCCTCGGCCAGCAGCGGTGCGATGGCCGGTAACGGCGGCAGGCGTGGCGTCTCGAAGGTGAGCTTCCCAGCGCCGGGTACGTCGGCGACGATCCGGTCCATATAGGCCGGCCCGAAATGGAAGGAGAGGCAACGGTCGCCGCTGCCATGCTCGTGCCCGCATTCGTAGCATGTGCCGGAATTGCCAAGCAGGAGGCTGCCTGGCGCGAGCATGGCGGTGCCTTGCTGTGCGCGATAGCGGAAGGTGCCACTGGTGACCGCCGCGACGCAAAAATCCCGATGGACTTCCTCGAACGGCCGATCGCCGGCGCTGGCCGTGCAGATCACATCCGCCACGTGCCAGCCAGGTCCGGATGCAAGGGTGTTCGCGGTCGCCGTCATGGCTGAAATATAGCAATTTTTCCCAAGCCCAAAACCCCGCCGGCACCTATTCCTCGCGGTCTCCTGACAAGAAGAGGCCGCAGCCATGCCCGACCAATCCACATTTGCCGAAGCCTTGCACAGTCCCGGACCGATCGAAGGGCTTGCCGAAAAACTGAACCTTTACGGCCGCTTCGTCGGTGCCTGGACGTTTGACGCCGCGCGCCATCTCGAGGACGGCACGGTGCTGACCGGACGCGGCGAGGTGCACTTCGGCTGGGCGCTGGAAGGCCGCGCCATCCAGGACGTCTGGATCCTGCCCGCGCGTGACGCCGGCCCCTCGCCATCGCTTGGCAAATGGACCTTTTACGGCACGACGCTGCGGGTCTATGACCCCGGAATCGATGCCTGGCACATCTTCTGGAGCGACCCGCGCAACCAGTATTTCAGCCGTCAGCTCGGCCGCGCCGAAGGCGACGCGATCGTGCAGGTCGGCGCCGACGGCACTGGTTCCTCGGTACGCTGGAGCTTTTCGCGCATCACCGGGAATTCCTTCCGATGGCTCGGCGAGCGCTCGCATGACGGCGCGGACTGGCACCTCGAAGTCCAGTTCCTGGCGCGTCGTCAATCTGAAAGATGACCCCACAACCCTTAGTAACAATGGAGAAAACCATGTTCGATCATATCTCGATCGGCGTTCGCGACGTCACTGCCTCCAAACGTTTCTACGATGCCGCGTTGAGGCCGCTCGGCTTCACTTGCGTCAGCCAATCGCCGGGTTCGCTCGGCTATGGTGTCCAGACCGTCGCGCCCCAGGCTGTCGCGCTGTGGGTCAACGAGGCGGCGCGCCCGGTGCCGGCGGACGAAAGATCTGGCCTGCATTTCTGCTTCGCCGCGCCGACACGGGATAGCGTCGGTGCCTTTCATGCCGGCGCGTTGCGCGAAGGCGGCAGCGACAATGGCGCACCGGGCCTGCGCGCCGACTATGGCGAGAACTATTACGCGGCCTTCGTGGTCGATCCGGACGGCTATCGCCTGGAGGCCTATTGCGGCGCTGCCGCCTAACCTGCGGTTCTGACTGTTCCCACCGACCGGGCTTTGCTCTACCAATGTGGGTACGGGCTTGGCCCGGCGGGAGGGTCAGCGATGCCGAGTTTCGACAGCCTGTTCAATGCCTTCGTCACCATTCTCGTGACCATCGATCCGCCTGGGCTGGCGCCTCTGTTCCTCGCCGTGACGCGCGGCATGAACCGCGAGGAGCGCAGCCAGGTTTCCGTGCGCGCCTCGGTCATCGGTTTTCTGGTAATGGCGCTGTTTGCGGTGGCCGGCGCGTCGATCCTGTCGGTGTTCGGCATCACCCTGCCGGCGTTCCGTGTCGCCGGCGGGTTCCTGCTGTTCTTCATCGCCTTCGAAATGGTGTTCGAGCGCCGGCAGGACCGCAAGGAAAAGATCGGCGACGTCGCCATCACCAAGGACATGATCCACAACATCGCCGCCTTCCCCTTGGCGATTCCGCTGATCGCCGGCCCCGGCGCGATTTCAGCGACGGTGCTGCTCTCAGGCTCGTTTCAGGGTTTTGCGGCGCAGGCGGCCCTGGTCGGCATCATTCTTGTCTGCCTCGTCATAACCTATCTGGTATTCGTGCTGTCGGAACGCATCGACCGCATCCTCGGCCAGACCGGCCGCTCGATCCTGACCCGCCTGCTCGGGGTTATCCTGGCGGCACTGGCCGTGCAGTTCGTGGCAGATGGCATCAAGGCGTTGATGGCCTCGTAGGCCGCTTATTTTGCGGTCGTATCGATGACTTCAAAGTCGTGGGTAATCGTCGCTGTCTTGGCCATCATGGCGGAGGCCGAGCAGTATTTTTCGATCGAAAGGTCGATTGCCCGCTTGACCTTGTCGCTGGACAGCGCCCGGCCCTTGATGATGAAATGCATATGGATGCGGGTGAACACTTTGGGATCGGTTTCGGAGCGGTCGGAATCGAGCTCGACCACGCAATCCTCGACGGCCTCGCGCCCCTTTTCGAGGATATGGACGACATCATAGGCCGAGCAGCCGCCGGTGCCGATCAGCACCAGTTCCATCGGGCTCGGTCCCGGCGTCTTGCCTTCCGGGCCTGACGCCGTGCCCAGCACGACCTTGTGGCCGCTGCTGGACTCGCCGACGAAGGTGCGCTCCTCGACCCATTTTACCCGTGCCTTCATCGCCAGTCCTCTTACGTCTCTGATCGCGCCAACGTCAGCTCAAAACCACCATGCAAAACCCCGAAAGTCCATGCGGACCCTCGGGGCATATCAAGTAAAGGCATTCGCTATTTGGTGCGGCTTTCGATCAGAACGGAATTTCGTCGTCCAGTTCGCGCGACGAACCACCGCCACCGCCGCCCCTGGGAGCGTTGCCGCCACCGCGGTTGAACCCTTCGTTCGGGCTCGACTGGCCGAAATCGGAACCACGGCTGCTGCCGCCACCGCTGTAGCCGCCAACCTGACCGCCCTCACCCTGGCCACGCGCGTCGAGCATCTGCAACTCGCCGCGGAATTTCTGCAGCACGACTTCGGTCGTGTATTTGTCGGCACCGGTCTGGTCCTGCCATTTGCGCGTCTGCAGCTGGCCCTCGACATAAACCTTCATGCCCTTCTTCAGATACTGCTCCGCCACCTTGGCGATGCCCTCATTGAAGATGACGACGTTATGCCACTCGGTCTTTTCCTTGCGCTCGCCGGAATTCTTGTCGCGCCAGCTTTCCGACGTCGCGATGCGAATGTTGACGACCGGCTCGCCCGAGTTCAGGCGGCGGATTTCAGGGTCAGCGCCGAGATTGCCGACCAGAATGACCTTGTTGACGCTACCCGCCATGATATTTCTCCGCGCTATCCGAAACAAATTTTTGTCGCAGCACCTTACAGGCTACGCACGTCAGCCGCTTGCCAAGGCTGGCTTTTCCCACAAGGTTTTTGTTCCCTTTTCGTTCCTATATGCACTGCGGCCAATTGTCAAGGAATGGCAGCAATGCCGGAACGCCGCATATGGGTCTCAAAACAGCGCTTGCCAAATCGATAAGTATCGACTTATGCTTTTGTCATGATCGAAGCAGAGATTTTCCGCGCCTTGGCCGACCCGACACGCCGCGCCGTCTTTGAGCGTCTCGCCACAAGCGAGATGAGCGTATCGGAATTGCGCAGCGGCCTGACGGTGTCGCAACCGGCGGTGTCGCAGCATCTGGCGGTGCTGCGGGGCGCCGGCCTCGTGGTCGAGCGGCGGGCCGGCCGCAACGCCTATTATCGTGTGGATCCGCAGGGGCTTGCCCCGCTGCTCTCATGGATCGAACGCTACCGTACCTTCTGGCCGGAGCGCATCGAAAGGCTGAAGACGGTTTTGAAGGACATGGATCAATGAACAGCCAAAGCGAAGTCTCTCCCGATGCGATTGAGTTCGAATACGATCTTGCCGAGCCGCCGGAAAAGGTTTGGCGGGCGCTGACCGTGCCGGAACTGCTCGCCGCCTGGATGATGCCCAACGACATCAGGCCGCAGACCGGCAGCCGCTTTGCCTTCGCCGGTCAAGACGCGGCGATCGAATGCGAGATTCTCGATGCCGAGCCCGAACGCCTGCTGCGCTATTCCTGGCGCGAGCGGTCGGACGATGCCGCGCACCCACTCGACAGCACCGTCACCTTCACACTCGCCCGAACCGTTTCCGGCGGCACGCATCTGCGCATCGTCCATGACGGCTTTGCTCGCAAGGCGATGCCGGCCGTGGCCATGGCGGGGGCAGGCTGCCGGCTTTCGCTGCACGGGACCGGCACGCCTATAGCCGCGAACACCCCACGCCTTCTGCTGCTGCACGCGGCTTGAACACGGAAAATTGGAGACAGAAAAATGGGCGGTGTTGCCAGTCTTGTGCCGATGGTAATCGAGCAATCGAGCCGCGGCGAACGCGCGTTCGACATTTTTTCGCGGCTGCTGCGCGAGCGCATCGTCTTCGTCAACGGGGAGATTAACGATGACGTCTCGGCGCTGGTCTGCGCGCAGCTTTTGTCGCTGGAGTCGGACAATCCCGAGAAGGAGATCTCGCTCTACATCAACTCGCCCGGCGGCATGGTGACCAGCGGCTTCGCCATCTACGACACGATGCAGTATATCAGCTGCCCGGTGTCGACCGTATGCATGGGCTTTGCAGCGTCGATGGGATCGTTCCTGCTGATGGCGGGCACCGCCGGGCGCCGCATCGCACTACCCAACGCCACCATCCTGCTACATCAGCCGCTGGGCGGCTTCCAGGGCCAGGCTTCCGACATCCAGCGGCACGCCGAACGCATCGGCCAGACCAAACGCCACATGACCGAACTCTACGCCCAGCATTGCGGCCGCAGCTATGACGACGTCGAGCGCACGCTCGACCGCGACCATTTCATGACCGCCCGCGAGGCCCAGGCCTGGGGCATCGTCGACCATGTGTTCGACACCCGCAAAAAGGCTGCGTAGGACCAGAGTGAGGTCAAATCCTGCTGCTTGTCGAAGATTTGACGATCCCGCTCTGGCTCCGGTGGCGGCAGGCCCCTATAACAAGGGGATGACCGACACTCATCGATCAAGAACATCGCACCGTGTCACGGCCGCCATGGTGCTTGCCATCGTCGGCCTTGTGTCCAGGTCGGCACTTGCCGACGAGGCCTCGTCGTCGGTTCGGAAAGGCGCCCTGCCCGGCGTAACCGGCGACTATCGCATCGCAAAGCCCGCCCCGGTGCCCGAACCCGACGACGCGTTCCCCAGCAGCGGCAACGGGCAGTTCAAGATCGGCAATACCAATGTCAGGATTTCCGGCAGCATCACCGTCGATGTTGGAGTTGGCGGGATCAAGCCACCCAGATAGGCAAAGATCGGGCCTTCCAACTGGAGCCCGCCAAAAGAACAGCCCCGCCGTGCCTTGGGCAAACGGACGGGGCTTTTCTGGATCTCAAATCCATTTTTGCCGGGAGTGTACTGCCGGCGTTTGATTTCGGATGCTTCGCGGCATTCAGCCGACGATCCGACTAGCAGTCTCTGATTTTCAGGGATACGGCAGGTCACGGTTTGTCGGGTGGCGCAAACGCCTGCCCTTGGCACTTATGCCTGCCGCGGCTCCAGTAACAACTGAAGCCCTGGGGGACTATCCGGTGGCGTCATGCTCCGCTCCTCTTGTCCGTTGCGACATTGTCGTCGTGAAGCGCAAATCGCAAATGCCTGCGGCGTCTCGCAGGCCGCCTTGGGGCGGCGAGGCCATCGATAGACGGCCGGCTTCGCTGACTTCGCAAGACTGCTCCCGTGAGTTGGCCGCGTCAACCATCAATAGCCGGTTACGGAAAAATGTGATCGCCGGGAGCTTACGTTCGGGTCAGCTTCCGCACAGCTTTGTCAGGAGCGTGTTCGGCCTTTGTTCTTTCCGCTTGCCCCCTCGCGCGAAAGGCGGTTAAACGACTTCTGTCGAGAATTGTGGCGTCTCTCGACGTGGCGGCAAAAATAACTACATAGGGAATGGCCGGGGAAACCCGCCGATCCCACAAATTCCAGATCTGAGGCGGCGACCTGACATGGCCGACCATAAATATCTTTCCATTCGCGGGGCGCGCGAACACAATCTGAAGAATGTCGATCTCGACCTGCCGCGTGACAGCCTGATCGTCATGACCGGCCTGTCGGGCTCCGGCAAATCGTCGCTTGCTTTCGACACCATCTATGCAGAAGGCCAGCGCCGCTATGTCGAGAGCCTCTCGGCCTATGCCCGGCAATTCCTCGAAATGATGCAGAAGCCGGACGTCGACCAGATCGACGGCCTGTCGCCGGCCATCTCGATCGAGCAGAAGACCACGTCGAAAAACCCGCGTTCGACGGTCGGTACCGTCACCGAGATCTACGACTATATGCGCCTTCTGTTTGCCCGCGTCGGCGTGCCCTATTCGCCGGCCACCGGCCTGCCGATCGAGAGCCAGACGGTCAGCCAGATGGTCGACCGGGTGCTGGCCGTCGAGGAAGGCACGCGCCTGTTCCTGCTGGCGCCCATCGTGCGCGGCCGCAAGGGCGAATATCGCAAGGAACTGCTGGAGTTGCAGAAGAAGGGCTTTCAGCGCGTCAAGGTCGACGGCGTCTTCTATGAAATCGCCGATGTGCCGGCGCTGGACAAGAAATACAAGCACGACATCGACGTCGTCGTCGACCGCATCGTCGTTCGCGGCGACCTTGCCACAAGGCTTGCCGACTCCATCGAGACGGCGCTGAAGCTGGCCGAGGGGCTGGCAGTGGCCGAGTTCGCCGACAGGCCGCTCGATGCCAGCCAGACTGGCGAGGATTCGGTCAACAAGTCGAAGAACGAGACGCATGAGCGCATCCTGTTCTCGGAAAAGTTCGCCTGCCCGGTTTCCGGCTTCACCATTCCGGAAATCGAGCCCAGGCTGTTCTCCTTCAACAACCCGTTTGGCGCCTGCCCGACCTGCGACGGTCTCGGCAGCCAGCGCGCCATCGACCCCAACCTCGTGGTGCCGGACGAGAACGTGTCGCTGCGCGACGGCGCCGTCAGCCCATGGGCGAAATCGACCTCGCCCTATTACTCGCAGACGCTCGAGGCATTGGGCAAGGCGTACGACTTCAAGCTCGGCGACAAGTTCAAGGATCTTTCAGCGCAAGCCCAGGAAGCGATCCTGCGCGGCACCGGCGAGCGCGAGATCACCTTCCAGTATGATGACGGCCTGCGCTCCTACAAGACGACCAAGACCTTCGAAGGCGTCATCCCCAATCTCGAGCGCCGCTGGAAGGAGACCGAATCCGCCTGGATGCGCGAGGAGATCGAGCGTTTCATGTCGGCAACGCCCTGCCCGGTCTGCAAGGGCTACCGGCTGAAGCCGGAGGCGCTGGCGGTGAAGATCGCCGGCAAGCACATTGGCGAAGTGACGGAACAGTCGATCCGCAACGCCGACAAATGGTTCACCGACCTGCCGGCGCAGCTCAACGACAAGCAGAACGAGATCGCTGTCCGCGTCCTGAAGGAAATCCGCGAGCGTCTGCGCTTCCTCAACGATGTCGGGCTCGACTATCTCACCTTGTCGCGCAATTCCGGCACGCTGTCGGGTGGCGAAAGCCAGCGCATCCGGCTGGCCTCGCAGATCGGCTCAGGCCTGACCGGCGTGCTCTACGTGCTGGACGAGCCGTCGATCGGCCTGCACCAGCGCGACAATACCCGCCTGCTCGACACGCTCAAGCACCTGCGCGACATCGGCAACACCGTGATCGTCGTCGAGCATGACGAGGACGCCATCCTGCATGCCGACTATGTCGTCGATATGGGTCCGGCCGCCGGCATCCATGGCGGCGAGATCATCGCCCAGGGCACGCCGCAGCAGGTGATGGCCAACCCGAATTCGATCACCGGCAAATATCTGTCGGGCGCGCTCGAAGTGGCAACGCCCGGCGTGCGTCGCGAGGCGAAGAAAAACCGGCGGCTGAAGATCGTCGGCGCGCGCGGCAACAATCTGAAGAACGTCACCGCCGAAATCCCGCTCGGCACTTTCACCGCCGTCACCGGCGTGTCGGGCGGCGGCAAGTCGACCTTCCTGATCGAGACGCTGTTCAAGGCGGCCTCGCGCCGCATCATGGGCTCGCGCGAGCATCCGGCCGAGCATGACCGCATCGAGGGATTGGAGTTCCTCGACAAGGTCATCGACATCGACCAGTCGCCGATCGGCCGCACGCCGCGATCGAACCCCGCCACCTATACCGGCGCCTTCACGCCGATCCGCGACTGGTTCGCCGGGCTACCGGAAGCGAAGGCGCGCGGCTATCAGCCGGGCCGCTTCTCCTTCAACGTCAAGGGCGGCCGCTGCGAGGCCTGCCAAGGCGATGGCGTCATCAAGATCGAGATGCACTTTTTGCCCGACGTCTACGTCACCTGCGACGTCTGTCACGGTAAGCGCTACAACAGGGAGACGCTCGACGTGCTGTTCAAGGGCAAGTCGATCGCCGACGTGCTCGACATGACCGTCGAGGAAGGCGTCGATTTCTTCGCCGCCGTACCCGGCGTACGCGACAAGCTGGAGACGCTGAAGCAGGTCGGCCTTGGTTACATCCATATCGGCCAGCAGGCGACGACGCTGTCCGGCGGTGAAGCGCAGCGCATCAAGCTCGCCAAGGAACTGTCGCGCAAGGCGACCGGCAAGACGCTCTACATCCTCGACGAACCGACCACCGGTCTCCATTTCCATGACGTCGCCAAGCTATTGGAAGTGCTGCACGAACTGGTCGACCAAGGCAATACGGTGGTGGTCATCGAGCACAATCTCGAAGTGATAAAAACCGCAGACTGGGTGCTCGACCTTGGCCCCGAGGGCGGTGATGGCGGCGGCGAACTGGTCGCCTCGGGCACGCCGGAAGCGATCGTGCGCGAAAAGCGCAGCTACACCGGCCAGTTCCTGAAGGAACTGCTGGAGCGACGCCCCGGAGGCAAACGCGAAGCGGCGGAGTGATGGGTAAGGATGATCTCATCACGGTCCAGAGCAGCTTTGGGGTGAGGCTTGCCGGCCCCGAAAATCTCGCCGCAATCATCGCGCTGACGCAAGCCGCCTACGCTCCCTACAATGCCATACTCGATGCACCGCCGATCCCGGTTACCGAGGACTACGCGCCGCGTATTGCCCAGGGCCAGGTCTGGCTGCTGGAGAGCGGTGATGAACTTGCCGGAGTGATCACGCTGGAGCGGCATGAAGATCACGCGATGATCTTCTCCGTCGCGGTGTCGCCTGCCTTCCAGGGCAAGGGGTTCGGTATTGCATTGCTGAAGCACGCTGACGAGCAGGCGCGGCAGTGGGGCCTGCCGGAGATACGGCTCTACACCAATGCGAAAATGGAACGAAACATCGCGCTCTATCTCGCTTACGGCTATCGCGAAACGGGTCGCCGGCCCAATCCCTACCGGCCAGGGTGGATACTCGTCGACATGGCCAAACCCGTCGACAACAGGTCCACCACGGCCTGATCGCCACTAGAAATCTGGGAGGACGACAATGAGCAAATCGGGAACAATCCGCGCCGGCATGGGCGGCTGGACCTTCGAACCCTGGGACACGTCCTTCTACCCCGAGAAACTGTCGAAGGCCAAGCAACTGCAATACGCTACCCGGCAGGTGCCGAGCATCGAGGTCAACGGCACTTATTATTCTAGCTTCAAGGAGCCGACCTTCGTCAAATGGGCCAACGAAGCACCTGACAATTTCGTCTATTCGCTGAAAGGCAACCGCTTCGTTACCAACCGGCGCGTGCTGGGCGAGGCCGGTGAATCGATGATGCGTTTCCTGGGTTCCGGCGTTGCCGCGCTCGGCGACAAGCTGGGACCGATCCTGTGGCAGTTCGCTCCGACCAAGAAGTTCGATCCGGACGATTTCGAGGCGTTTCTGAAGCTGCTGCCGGAAAAGCAGGATGGTGTCGCGCTGCGCCACGCGCTGGAAGTGCGCAACGACAGTTTCATCGTGCCGGAATTCCCAGCGCTCGCCCGCAAATACAAGGCGGCGATCGTCTATGCCGACCATGCCAAATATCCTGACATCGCCGACATCACTGGCGATTTCATCTACGCCCGGCTGCAGACCGGCTCGGATGACAATCCGGACTGCTACACGCCAAAGGGCCTCGACGAGTGGGCGGCGCGGGCCAAGATCTGGGCGCAAGGCAAGCAGCCGGCGGATCTGCGGCGCGCCGACCCCGCCAGCGACGCCCCGGTCCAGCCACGCGACGTGTTCGTCTACTTCATCACCGAGGGCAAGGTGCGGGCGCCGTTCGGGGCGATGGCATTGATGAGGCGCGTAGCCGACTGAAAAGGCGTCAGTCGGTTTCCAGCTGCACACAATAAGCACATCGCCCGGCGTATTGAGCGTAGCAAAGCGCCTGTTCCTGGGCATCTTCGCCACGATCGTAACCTTATCGACACTTCCTTGCCGCATGAATGCGCCGACGCCAAGCCGCAGAGCTGGGACCGCCGCCGGCAGGGAAAGAGGGCATGTCGCTCGACTACACGTCACTTCTGCTGGCCGTCGGTTTCTCGGCCGCTTGCCTCAGCCTGACATTGTTCGGCATGTGGCTGACCGCCCGCTCGGAAAAATTCCTGCTGACATGGGCGATCAGCCTGGTGTTCGTGGTCGGCGATATTTTTGTCTATGACGCCTATATCGGGATGCCGGGACGCCTGCTCGGCATCGCCACCTCGGCGTTTCTGCTGATCGGCTTTTCGACCATGCTGGGTGCGGCCTATCAGTTCCGAACCGGCGGCTCGCCACTGCCGCGGGCCCTGTGGGGTTGCTATTCCCTGGCGATAGCGTTGCCCCCCATGGCTCTGGGTTATGATGGCCTCGGCTTCATGGCGGAGAACATGTTTGCCGCCGTGCTCCTGTTCGCTACGGCGTTCGAATACTGGAAGGGCCGTGATGAGGCACCCGCGCTGACGATCGGCATCACCGCGCTCTATTCGGCCACGGCCACCTCGTTCGGGCTCTGCGCCATGGTTCTCGCCTGGGAAGGAAAACTGGTGCTTGGACATGCACCAAGCAACTGGGCCGAGGAGCTCAGTCTCATCGTGGTTATCGCCAGCATGACAGGTATTGGCGCGCTGTCGCTTGCCCTCAATCAGGGGCGTCTGGCGAGGCATCACCATCGCAACGCCCAGACGGATTCCCTGACCGGCCTGCTCAACCGGCGCGCGCTGTTCGACATGCATGGCCATGTCCCGGTCGGCGCCTTTACCGCGGTGGTCGTCTTCGACCTCGACAACTTCAAAACCATCAACGACGAATTCGGCCATGCGGCGGGCGATGAAGTGCTGAGGGTGTTCGCCAACGAGTTGGCAGCCAACCTTCGACCGGCCGACGTCGCCGCGCGCATGGGCGGCGAGGAATTCGCGCTGGTACTGAAGCGCACGCTGCCGGAGGCGGTCGAGGAAGCAGCCGAGCGTATCCGGGCGGCTTTCGCGACGCGACTGATAGAAACCGAAACCGGTTCCCTCACCTGTACGGTCAGCGCCGGATTTGCGTTTGGCAGCAAAGAGGGCATCAGCCTGGACAAGGTGCTCAGCGCCGCCGACAAGGCGCTCTATGACGCCAAGCGGGGAGGTCGCAACCGCGTCACCGCCTCGCCATTCCGACGCGCGAGCTAAACGCGCGTATCATGCCAAGCCCGCCGGGCGACATGCATTAGGCCGCCATGACGATTTCATTGAAGGTATCGAGATCGACATAGAAGACCTTGGTGATCTCCTCGATCAGGTCGTCGTAGTCACAGCCCTGTGACCTCAGAATGTTGATGGCGGCGATGATGTCGACGCGTTCGGTAAGCCGCCGCTTCTGGTAGTCCTCGACGTAACGTTCCATGGCTGTCCCTTAGCCTGTGTGCCCAAACGCGTTTGAACGACAATCAGATCGGGAAGCTAGGAAGCCTTGCTTGCGTGGAACTTGCAGGGCCTTTGCCGCGCCGCGATCTGCGATAACCAGACTGATACGGAAACGGCCGACTCACAAAGCCACGGAAAGACTAGCATGCGATATTGCATGTGCCAGAGACGCAGATGATGGATGTAGGAAATATTGGACTTGCCAATAACTTCAAATCTTCAATGAAGTCTGGCACCGATTCTAGACCGTGAGGAATTTGCGGACATCGGCCCGGTCTAAATCTTCCGCCGGGCCGGTGTGGACGATCTGGCCGCGATCCATGATGTTGACCTCGTCGGCGAGTTCGCGGCAGAAATCGAGATACTGTTCGACCAGCAGCACCGCAATGCCGGCCTGGTCGCGCAGATAGCGTATGGCGCGGCCGATATCCTTGATGACAGAGGGCTGGATGCCTTCGGTCGGCTCGTCGAGCACCAGCAGCTTCGGCCGCATCACGAGTGCCCTGCCGATGGCGAGCTGCTGTTGCTGGCCGCCGGAAAGATCGCCGCCACGGCGGCCAAGCATCTGCTTCAGCACCGGAAACAGCTCGAAGACGTGCGCCGGCACGTTGCGGTCGGCGCGCTTCAAGGGCGCGAAGCCGGATTCGAGATTTTCCCGCACGCTGAGCAGCGGAAAGATCTCCCTGCCCTGCGGAACGAATGCGATGCCCGACCGGGCGCGGTCATACGCCGCGCTCCGGTCGAGCGCCTTCCCCTCGAAGGCAACGCTTCCGCTCGTCAGCCTGTGGTGGCCGACGATCGATCTCATCAAACTGGTCTTGCCGACGCCGTTGCGGCCGAGCACGCAGGTGATCTTGCCGGCGCCCGCCTTCAGCGATACGCCGCGCAACGCCTGGGCGGCGCCGTAGTGCAGCGTGGCATTGGAAACCTCGAGCATGTCAGCGCCTTCTCCAGAACCTCAGCAAAGACAGATCGAAGCGATGGAATTGAACCCGCCAATGCATGCTCATCTCCCCAGATAGACTTCGACGACGCGCTCGTCGGCCGAAACGAAATCGAGCGTCCCTTCCGAGAGCACCGAGCCTTCATGCAGGCAGGTAACCTTGACGCCGAGTTCGCGGACGAAATGCATGTCGTGTTCGACGACAATGACCGAGTGGTCACGGGCGATATCCCTGAGCAGCCGCGCGGTTTCCTCGGTCTCGGCATCGGTCATGCCGGCCACCGGCTCGTCGACCAGAAGCAGCTTCGGGTCCTGCGCCAGCAGCATGCCGATCTCGAGCCATTGTTTCTGGCCGTGGCTAAGATTGGCGGCGAGTTCGCGGCGCTTGTCGCCCAACCGGATGATGCCAAGGATGTCATCGATCTGCCGCGCCTCGGCGGGCGATTGGCGATGGAACAGCGCCGGGAAGATCGAACGCGGTCCCTTCAGCGCCAGCATCAGGTTTTCTTCGATCGTGTGGCTTTCGAAAACGGTCGGCTTCTGGAATTTGCGGCCGATGCCCATCATGGCGATCTCGGCTTCGTCATGCCTGGTCAGGTCCACCTGGCCGTCGAAGAACACTTCGCCTTCATCCGGCCTCGTCTTGCCGGTGACGATGTCCATCATCGTCGTCTTGCCGGCGCCGTTGGGGCCGATGATGGCGCGCATCTCGCCCTTGTCGAGCACCAGGGACAGATTGTTGATGGCGCGAAAGCCATCGAAGGACACCGAGACGCCGTCGAGATAGAGGATAGTGTTGGATTTGCTCACGGTCGCTTACTCCGCCGCCTGCGGTTCGGGGTCGGACCAGGACCACTCGCCTGGGTTTCTCGCCGGCGAGCGAGCGGGCTTCGAGGTCGCGGACGCGATGCCAACCTCGGCGCCGGCTTCTTCAGCGAGGGACGCCACGCGCAGCGCCCTGGCATTGCCGCGCCAGCTGTCCCACATGCCGATGATGCCCTTGGGCAGGAGCAAGGTGACGGCGACGAACAGGCCCCCGAGCGCGAACAGCCAGAATTCCGGCAGCACGCCGGTGAACCAGGATTTGCCGGCATTGACCAGCAACGCGCCGATGATCGGCCCGACAATGGTGCCGCGGCCGCCGACCGCCGCCCAGATCACCACCTCGATCGAATTGGCCGGCTCGAATTCGCCTGGATTGATGATGCCGACCTGCGGCACGTAGAGCGCGCCGGCAATGCCTGCCATGACAGCCGAAACGGTAAAAGCGAACAGCTTTACGTTCTCCGCCCGCCAGCCGAGGAAGCGCGTGCGGCTCTCGGCGTCGCGCACGGCCATCAGCAGCTTGCCGTATTTGGAGCCGACGATCGCCCAGGTGATGAAAACGGCGAGTGCCAGCATCACCGCGCTGGCCGCGAACAGTGCCGAACGGGTGGTATCGGCCTGCACGTTGAAGCCCAGAATATCCTTGAAATCGGTCAGGCCGTTATTGCCTCCGAAACCCATGTCGTTGCGGAAGAAGGCAAGCAGCAGCGCATAGGTCATCGCCTGGGTGATGATGGAGAGGTAGACACCGGTGACGCGGCTGCGGAAGGCGAACCAGCCGAAGATGAAGGCAAGCAGGCCGGGCACCGCCAGCACCATGATAGCGGCGAACCAGAAATGGTCGAAACCGGTCCAGAACCAGGGCAATTCCTTGTAGTTCAGGAACACCATGAAATCGGGCAGGATCGGGTTGCCGTAGACGCCGCGCGAGCCGATCTGGCGCATCAGATACATTCCCATCGCATAGCCGCCGAGCGCGAAGAAGGCGCCGTGGCCGAGCGAGAGGATACCGCAATAGCCCCAGACCAGATCGAGCGAGAGCGCCAGCAGTGCATAGCAGAGATATTTGCCGGTCAGCGCCACGATGTAGGACGGAATGTAGAAGGCGCTTGTCGGCGAGACGGCCAGGTTAAGCACCGGCACGATTATAGCCACCGCCAGCAGGATGAAGATGGTGATGGCGATGCGGCGATCCGCGCCGGCGGCAAAGAAGCGTCCCGATATCATGCTTCCACCGCCCTGCCCTTGAGCGCGAACAGGCCTCGCGGGCGCTTCTGGATGAACAGGATGATCAGCACCAGCACGACGATCTTGCCGAGCACCGCGCCGGCATAGGGCTCGAGAACCTTGTTGACGATGCCGAGCGAAAAGGCGCCGACCAATGTACCCCAGAGATTGCCGACACCGCCGAAGACGACCACCATGAAGCTGTCGATGATGTAGCCGCGACCAAGATTGGGCGAGACATTGTCGATCTGGCTGAGCGCGACGCCGGCGATACCGGCAATGCCGGATCCCAGCGCGAAGGTCAGCGCGTCGACCCAGGGCGTCCTGATGCCCATCGAGGCGGCCATGCGCCGGTTGGCGGTGACGGCGCGCATCTGCAGCCCCCAGGGCGTGCGCTTCATTACATAGAGCAACATGCCGAACACCGTGAGCGCGAACACCAGAATCCACAGCCGGTTCCAGGTGATGGCCAATTGTCCGACGTCGAAGGAGCCGGACATCCAGGACGGATTGCCGACCTCCTGGTTGGTCGGTCCGAAGATCGAGCGCACCGCCTGCTGCAGGATGAGCGAGACGCCCCAGGTTGCCAGCAGCGTCTCCAGCGGCCGGCCGTAGAGGAACCGGATCACGCCGCGCTCGATGACGAGACCGACGAATGCCGCGACCAGGAAGGCGAGCGGCAGCGCGATCACCAGCGACCAGTCGAACAGGCCGGGAAAGGACGTCCGGATCACTTGCTGGACGACGAAGGTCGTATAGGCGCCAAGCATCACCATCTCGCCATGCGCCATGTTGATGACGCCCATGACGCCGAAGGTGATGGCAAGCCCGATCGCTGCCAGCAGCAGCACCGAACCCAGCGAAATCCCGTACCAGATGTTCTGTCCGGCATCCCACAAGGCCAGCGTCGAATTGATGTTGGCGATCGCTGCGGTCGCCGCGTCCTTGACCGCGCCGGAGGCACTGCCCTCGACCGAAGTGAGCAGCGAAACCGCGTCGCGGTCGCCACGCGCGCCGATCAGGGCGACCGCGGCGAGTTTGTCGGCCTCGGGCCTGTCGGAAACAAGCACCGAGGCCGCGCGGGCCTGTTCGAGCAGAGCCTTGACGCTGGCCACGGTCTCGCTGGCGATTGCCGTGTCGAGTGGCTCGATGTTGGCTGCGTCGGGCGTCTTGAACATGGTGCGGGCGGCTGCCAGCCGCACGGCCGGATCCTTGGCGCCAAGCGTCAGCGTGCCGAGCGCATCGCGGATGACGCGGCGCAGCGTGTTGTTGACCTTGATCTTGGCGACGTCGCCCTTGGCCGCCTCGCCGGATGCTTCGCTGCTGAGCGGATCGAAAAGCTGGAGGCTTTCGCCGGTTTCCTTGCCGACGAAGACCAGGGAATCCGCCTTGCGGATATAGAGATTGCCATCGGCGAGTGCCGAAAGCGGGTGTTCGACCAAGGGATCGCCGGTGGCGGCGAGGTCATGCACGACGGCTCCGGTCTCGGAAAAGCCCTTGGCGGTCGCGAACTTGGCGATGATGGCGCGCAGATCGGCTTCGCCTGCGCCCGACGACGACAGTGTCGCCAGCAGGAACAACAGCGTCAGGCCAATCGTGCGGATCAAGGTCATCGGCTTGAGTTAACCCTTGAAGATTTGAAATGGGCGCGTCCGGACAGTGGAGGAAACCGTCCGGACGCGTGCGGTCTTGGGCTTGGCATGAAGGCCCAGCCCGGGGAGGATCAGTTTGTGCCCTTGCCGCCGCACTTGCCGGTGGCAACGTTGAAGTTGCCGCACGACAGCGGCTTGCGCCAATCGGAGATCAAATCCTTGGAGTCCGGCAGGTAGTCGGACCATTCGTCGCCCATCACAAGGCCGGGCGTGCGCGAAACCGTTTCGAACTGGCCGTCGGCCTGGATTTCGCCGATCAGCACCGGCTTGGTGATGTGATGGTTCGGCATCATCGTCGAGTAGCCGCCGGTCAGGTTTGGCACAGAAACGCCGATCATGGCGTCGATGACCTTGTCCGGATCGGTGGTGCCGGCCTTCTCAACCGCCTTCACCCACATGTTGAAGCCGATATAATGAGCTTCCATCGGGTCGTTTGTGGTGCGCTTGTCGCTCTTGATGAACTTGTGCCAGTCGGCGATGAACTTCTTGTTCTCGGGCGTATCGACGCTCTCGAAATAGTTCCAGGCGGCGAGATGGCCGACCAGCGGCGCGGTGTCGAGACCGGCCAGCTCTTCCTCGCCGACCGAGAAGGCCATGACCGGGATGTCCTCGGCCTTGATGCCTTGGTTGCCGAGTTCCTTGTAGAACGGCACGTTGGCATCGCCATTGACGGTCGAGACGACGGCGGTCTTCTTGCCGGCCGAGCCGAATTTCTTGATCGCCGAGACTTCGGTCTGCCAGTCGGAGAAGCCGAATGGCGTATAGTTGACCATGATGTCTTCGGCCGCGACGCCCTTGGCCTTCAGATAGGCTTCGAGGATCTTGTTGGTGGTGCGCGGATAGACGTAGTCGGTGCCTTCGAGCACCCAGCGCTTCACCGAACCGCCGTCCTCGCTCATCAGGTAATCGACGGCCGGAATGGCCTGCTGGTTCGGCGCGGCACCCGTGTAGAAGACATTGCGCTCGCTTTCCTCGCCCTCATACTGGACCGGATAGAACAGGATATTGTCGAGTTCGGAAAACACCGGCAGCACCGACTTGCGCGACACCGAGGTCCAGCAGCCGAACACCGCGGCGACCTTGTCCTTCGAGATCAGCTCACGCGCCTTTTCGGCGAACAGCGGCCAGTTGGAAGCCGGATCGACGACGACCGCTTCGAGCTTCTTGCCGAGCAGGCCGCCCTTGGCGTTCTGCTCGTCGATGAGCATCAGCATGGCGTCCTTCAGCGTCGTCTCTGAAATCGCCATCGTGCCCGACAGCGAATGAAGAATGCCGACCTTGATCGTATCATCGGCGGCCCTGGCCGGAGCAGACATCACCAGGCCGGCGGCAACTACGCTCGCCGAGAACATTTTTGCTATTGTCGAGAAATTACCCCTCATGCGGAAGACTCCCAAGCTGGTTTGATTGCACCGCAACTATGCAATGCAACCCCCGTGCCAACCGCTGAAGGCATGCGGAAAAGCGCAAAATAGACACATGTTATCAGTGCGTTGCTACATTAGATTGAACGAAACAAAGAGAGCCGGTTAAAAATTGATTGAGGGAAATTTGCGCAATGCACAAGGCATATGCCTAAGCTTTGCCCATTTTCTCTAGATGCCTATATTTTGATCTTGGAGGCAGATCGCCGACGGCAAATGTTGCGGCGCGGCGCAAAAATAGGGCAAGCTTGGTCGTTCAAGCGGACGGCATCATGACATCAGCCATTTCACGCATATTCATCGGCATAGTGGCTCTGGCGGCGGCAACCGGAGCGGCCCGAGCCGACTTCAGCGACGGCAGGATGCCCGACGGCATCTATCACTGCGAGGCCTACCTGCTCGGCATGTTCCTCAACCTCGGCGACATCACCATCAAGGGAAACGTCTATAGCGGCCCGGTCACGTTCGGGACCGCGCAGCAGGGCTACAACTACCAGATGGATGCAAACGGCGTGATCTCCTGGTTGGGACCAGTTGGCGGTTACACCACTGGCGGCAACTCGCTCTCGCTCACCCAGGCAACGCTGGACGGCCAGAGTCCGCCCTCCTTCGACATCATCATGAAGCAGCCCGACGGCGCCTTCACCGCCACGACCTGCACCAGGGGAAGCAATCAATAGATCTTCCCTGGCAATGACACCGCCTCGGTCTGCAACCCTGCCCGTCTTCTCATCTCATCTGGATGTTGCCGAAGGACCGCCAGCCGGTCGGCGCCTGAGGCCATGAAAAAAAGGCGCGGAACTGGTCAAGTTCCGCGCCAGCAGGCAGTCGGGAGGTCAGATGGTTTTCGCCGACATCTGCGCGGCGATATAGTCGGCCTGGCGGATCGCCAGCGACACGATGGTCAGGGTCGGGTTTTCGGCCGCACCCGTCGTGAACTGGCTGCCGTCCGACACGAACAGGTTCTTGATGTCGTGTGCCTGGCCATGCTTGTTGACGACGCCGTCGGCGGCCTTCTCGCTCATCCGGTTGGTGCCGAGATTGTGCGTCGAGGGATAGGGTGGCGTCGGGAAGGTGCGTGTGGCGCCGACCGCATCGTAAAGCGCGGTGGCCTGCTTGTAGGCATGATTGCGCATCGCCGTGTCGTTGGCATGGTCGTCGAAATGCACATCGGCGATCGGCATGCCGTGCTCGTCCTTCTCGTCGCCATGCAGCGTGATGCGGTTCTCCTCGCGCGGCATGTCCTCACCGACGATCCACAGGCCGGCCATGTGGTCGTAGTGGTCGAGCGCGGTGGTGAAGGAACGCCCCCAGCCGCCAGGGTTCAGGAAGGCAGCCATGAAGGGCAGGCCGAGCGACAGCGTCTCGAACTCGTAACCGCCGACAAAACCGCGTGACGGATCATGGCGCGCCTCATCACGGATGATGCCGGCCATGGTGGTGCCGCGATACATGTGCACTGGCTTGTCGAAGATGGCATAGACCGATCCCGTGGTATGCCGCATGTAGTTCTTGCCCACCTGCCCCGACGAGTTGGCAAGGCCGTGCGGGAACTTGGCTGATTCGGAATTGAGCAGCAGGCGCGGGCTCTCGATCGAATTGCCGGCGACCGCCACGATGCGGGCCTTCTGCTCCTGCAGCTTGCCGTCCTTGTCGGCATAGACGACGCCGGTGACCTTTCCAGAGGCGTCATGGTTGATCTTGATCGCCATGGCGTTCGGCCGGACCTCGAGGTGGCCGGTCGCCTCGCCCTTCGGGATTTCGGTATAGAGCGTCGACCATTTGGCGCCCCATTTGCAGCCCTGGAAGCAGAAGCCGGTCTGCTGGCAGGAATTGCGGTCGTCGCGCTCCACCGAGTTGATCGCCATGTTGCCGGTATGGCATTCCTTGTAGCCGAGCTTGTCGGCGCCGGCCTTTAGCACCTTGAAATTGTTGTTGCCCGGCAGGCGCGGCCAGCCATTGGTGCCGGTGACGCCCATCTTGGCTTCCGCCTTGGCGTAATAGGGCTCCATCTCGGCCAGCGTCACCGGCCAATCCAAAAGGTTGGCGCCTTCCAGCTTGCCGTAGGTCGACAGCGTCTTGAACTCATGCTCCTGGAAGCGCAGCGATGCGCCTGCCCAGTGCGTGGTCGAGCCGCCGACCGACTTGACGATCCAGGCCGGAAGGTTGGGAAAATCCTTGGCCACGCGCCAATCGCCGGATGTGGTGCGCTTGTCCGTCCAGGCGAGCTGAGCGAACGAATCCCACTCGTCGTTGATGAAGTCCTCATATTCGTGGCGGGCACCGGCCTCGAGGATGACGACATCGATGCCCTTCTGCGCCAGTTCGTTGCCGAGCGTGCCGCCGCCGGCGCCGGAGCCGATGATGACGACCACGCCGTCGTTTTTCAGATCAAATGCTGCTGCCATGGTTTCCTCCCATGAAATCAACTGAATGCGGTTGAGGCGAAGCGGGTCAGAGCCACTCGATGTCGCTGAATCCCCGCGCGATGTAGCCGCCCTTGGAATAGGATTCGCCCTCGTAGCCGAAGATCGGCCAGACCTCCTTCTGGTTGTAGAGGCTGACGACAAGACCGCCGCGAACCGCCTGGAAGAAGGCCGTACCCTCAATGTCCCTGAGCAACGCGACCCGCTGCTCTTCCCAGCCGAGCCCGCGATAACCGCCCTCGCCGGCTCTCTTGTCGAGATCGGCGATCCCGTTTTCGATAAGCTCCTTGTGAGCCTTGTCCTTGGCGGCCATCTCATCATGGCCCTTGACCGCGACGGCGTAATATTTGTCAGGGACTTGGTCATGCGGGTAGATATCGCGCGCCAGCTGGATCAGCGTCGCCATTGTCTCGGGCTTCAGAGCCGAGGTTTCCAGCCCCCAGGCATGTTGCGGACTGATGACGGCGCTGCCGGAAATGACGAGCAGCGCGCCGACGCCGCCGCGTTTGAGAAGTTCGCGCCGTGAAAGCCCGGGCTTCCCCTCGTGGATCGTGACCATGTTTTCCTCCCTGCTTGCTGTTCGCACTCGAAAGAGTGCCGTTGCTGGCGCCGCGCCGGTCCGCGCGGCCGGTTGTCCCTATTGGAAGCGCCCTCCGCGCTGCAGGACCTCGACCTTGTAGCCGTCGGGGTCCTCGATGAAGAAGAAGCGGGCGATGAGCGACCCGTCGCGGCTGAATTCGACAATCTTCTTCGGATTGAGGCCGAGTGCGCCGAGCCGATCATGTTCGCTGTCGAGATCGGCGACCGAGACCGCGAGGTGACCATAGCCGTCGCCCAGCGCATAGGGCTCCGCGCGCCCCTTGTTGACGGTCAACTCAACCTCGAAAGGCGCATCGGCATTGCTGAGGTAGACCAGCGTGAAGGTCTCGAAGTCCAGTCGTTGGGCGACCTCAAGGCCGAATGCCTTGGTGTAGAAATCGATGGAGCGGGCTTCGTCGAGAACCCGGATCATGGTGTGGATTGCCTTCGCCAAATCAGACTCCGCAGCTTCATGCTTTCGAAGGTGATTATGCGCGCCGGTGAAGAAAGGTGGTGGCAGCCGACTACCACGCATGGGGTTGGAAAAACGGATATGCCCATCCCAAGGACGTAAGTCTGCCAAGGACGAAAGTCTGATTGCCGTTGACGACCTTCCGGTCGATGATGAAACCGCAGGCAGTGTTCAAAAGGCACCGACCGCCCCGTCGGCGCCCAAGACCAACAAAAACGGGAGGTAACGATGTGCAGAGTCTTTGCCGCACAGGATCCGGAAGGCTATCGTCAGATCAACCGGTCGATCCGCATTGACGGACATTCGACGAGCATCCAGCTCGAGGTCACGTTCTGGGCCTTGCTCGACGAAATCGCCGAAAGCCAGAACCTGACGACGCCGAAATTCATCTCGAAGCTCTACGACGAAGCCATCGAGATCAACGGCGAGATCCCTAATTTCGCGTCGATGCTGCGCACCACTTGCGCACTCTATCTACGCGGCCACCGACCATCCATGGAGGAGGTGTTGAAGCGAGAGGCCGCCTAGCGCCCTTCCGTGGCGACTTCGAGCGCGAGCCGGCTCATGTCGGTGAAAAGCGCCTGGCGTTCGGAATAGTCGGTCTGTTCGCCGGTAAGCAGATTGTCGACGACGGTCAGCAGCGACAACGCCCTCGCGCCGAAATGGGCCGATATGCGATAGAGAGCGCTGGTTTCCATGTCTACCGCCAGCGCCCCGAGCGCCCTTGCGTCGGCATAACGGGCACGCGCTTCAGGATGGTAGAATATATCGGTGCAGGCTGTCAGGCCGGCGTGGTGGTCGATGCCAAGTGCGGCTGCCTTGCTCAATGCGCTAGCCAGCAGCGCCGGATCCGGGCCAACATCGGCTACGTAAAGGCCAAAAACTCGACCGCTCTCGGTATTTTCAGGCCGTGCCGATTGCGAGATCACAAGGCTGCGCAGCTTTGCCTCGGCGCTCAGGCTGCCGCAGGTACCGGTGCGGATCAGTGTTCGGACGCCATAAAAGTCAAGCAGTTCATGGGCGTAGATCAGGAAGGATGAAACGCCGATGCCCGTCGCCTGAATGCTGACGGGCTTGCCGCGAAACAAGCCGGTAAAGCCGAGAGCGCCGCGTCGGCGATTGACGCAGCGCGGCGCGTCCAGGAATGTCTGCGCCATCCACTCCACGCGCTGCGGGTCGCCCGGCAACAAAACCGTGTCGGCGTAATCGCCCTTGCCTGCCTCGATGTGTGGCGTCAACAGCCGCTCCCCCAAGCCCGCCTGCTGTATTTTCAACAATCATGGCGTTGTTACGGCGTTGTGCAAGAGCGCGGCATTGGAAGCACCTAGGATTCAAGGACATCCTTGACGATCGTGGCCAGTTGCTTGAGCGAGAACGGCTTTGGCAGGAAGCCGAAATGCGCCTCCGCCGGCAGGTTCCTGGCGAAAGCGTCCTCGGCATAGCCGGAGACGAAAACGAACTTGATGTCCGGCTGGCGTTTGCGCAACTCACCGAGCAGGGTCGGCCCGTCCATTTCCGGCATCACCACGTCGGAAACGACGATGTCGACCTTGCCGCCCAGCGCTTCGAACACTTCCAGCGCCTCGACGCCCGAGGATGCCTCGTGAACGGTATAGCCGCGCGAGGTCAGTGCCCGCATGCCGCCCATGCGCACGGCATCCTCATCCTCGACCAGCAGGACCGTCGCCGACCCGGACAGATCCTTGGTGCTATCGGCCAGTTTGACTGCCGCTGCCGCCGGCGCTTCACCGGCTTCGGCTGCCGTTTTCGCTTCCACGATGTGACGCGGCAGGAAGATGCGGAAGGTGGACCCCTTGCCGACTTCGGAATCGCAGAAAATGAAACCGCCGGTCTGCTTGATGATGCCGTAGACCATGGACAGGCCAAGGCCCGTGCCCTTGCCGACCTCCTTGGTGGTGAAGAACGGCTCGAAGATCTTCTTCAGCACGTCGGGCGCGATGCCTGAGCCAGTATCCTCGACTTCGACCACCACATAGTCGGCGGCCGCGAGTTCGCGGTAGGGAAAGCTCTTGCATTCCTCGGCGGTCACGTTGCGGGTGCGCACGGTGAGATCGCCGCCCGCCGGCATCGCGTCGCGCGCGTTGACCGCCAGGTTGACCACCACTTGCTCGAACTGCCCGATATCGACCTTGACCGGCCACAGGTCGCGGCCGTGATCGACCTTGAGCTTGATGTCGTTGCCGACCAGGCGGGCAAGCAGCATCCTGAGATCGGCGAGCACGTCGGTGAGGTTCAGCACTTCCGGCCGCAGCGTCTGCTTGCGCGAGAAGGCCAGCAACTGCCTGACCAGGGAGGCCGCGCGATTGGCGTTCTGCTTGATGTTCATGATGTCGGGGAAGGACGGATCCGACGGCCGGTGATTGGTCAAAAGCAGGTCGGACGCCATGATGATGGCGGTCAGCACATTGTTGAAGTCGTGCGCGATGCCACCGGCGAGCTGGCCGACGGCCTGCATCTTCTGGCTTTGCGCCATCTGCCCTTCGAGCGCCTTCTGCTCGGTCGTCTCGACGGCGTAGACGATGGCCGCTTCCTCGGCTCCTTCGCCGCCGGTGCCATCGGCCACGGCGTTGACGTAGAAACGGATATGCCGCTCATCATTGCCGGGCAGCACGGTCTCAATCGGATCAATGTCGGCCTGCCGCTGCCGGGCTTTCTCGAAAGCCGCGGCAAAGGCCGGCCGGTCGCGGTCATGGATCACCGTGTCGAGCCGCACGCGGCGATCCACGGCATCGCGGTCGACGACCGAGGAAAACAGCGACAGGAACGGTGCGTTGGTGCGCAGGATGCGCCCGCTGGCATCGACACCGGCAATCGCCATCGGCGTCGAATTGAAGAAGCGGGTGAAGCGCACTTCCGAGGCGCGCAGGTCGGCCGAGGCATCCTCGCCCTGTGTGCGGTTGAGCACGATGGTGCGGGTTGGCCCGCCGACGCCCTCACGGCTGGCCGAAACGCGATGCATGAAGCGCACCGGCAGCGCCTCGCCGGTCATCGTCGTCAAGTCGAGATCGATGACCGCATTGCGCGTCGTGCCGGGGTCCGCCTTGACGGAGCGCACCAGCGCCATGCCGTCGCCGGCAACAATATCGGGCAAGGCGACGGCACCGGGGGTGAAGCTGGCGAGATCGATGCCCAGCCATCCGGCGAGCGTGGCGTTGATGTAGGTGACGCGGCCGTCCTGGTCGGCCGAAAAGAAGCCGGCCGGCGCGTGGTCGAGGTGGTCGATTGCCTTCTGCAGATCGAGGAAGAAACGCTCCTGCTCGGCCCGCTCTTGCGAAATGTCGGCGAGCTGCCAGGCCAGCATCGGCAGCCGCTGGCCCGGGACGCTGAACGCGCGGGCGCGTGCCCGGTACCAGCGCGCGCCCGGTTCGGCGCCGGGCCGGATCGATTGCGCGAGCCGGAACTCGCCGTCGCCCGGCTGCCCGTCACGCAAGCCGGACGCCAGCCGGTAAATGGTCACCGAGGCTTCGGGGACATCGGAGAGCAATCCTTCGACCGTCTTCAGGTCAGCGGCCGATGAGGCGCCGGTCATATCGGCATAGGCGCGGTTGGCGTAGACGACGCGACCCTTGGTGTCCGTGACCAGCAGGCCCTGCGACATCGAATCGACGAAGGCCTTGGACAGTTCGTCGCCCGTCGAGCGCGGTGTGATCTGCACGAAGCCGATCGCGGTCGCGAACAGGAAGCCGACACCGATCATCGCCAGTACGCCGAGCATGCCGAGCAGGAACGGATCGCCGAGGCGCTCGCGGAAAAGGCCGAAGACGATTGCGGCGCCCGTCAGGACGACGATGAAGATGATAAGCCGGGTGACCGCGCCCGGTCGCGTATTCTGGTCGACGATCGGTGCCGGATAGAAATCGCCGCGCGCTTCCTTGGCCATATGCCCCCTGCTCATGAAATCCGATGTTCCGACACCCGCCCCCAATGCATGTCGCCCAAAAATGACTTCGGTTTTGGGAAAACGACATGCATGAAAAACACGGACCTGAAACGCGTCGCATGAATCCGTTTCAGCGCGACGCGCTTTAGCCGGTTGAATCACATTCTCCTGGTCTGGAAAAGGCCCGGGCCGCAAATGTCGGATAAAAATGCTGTCGGCTGGCCTTCCCTGTGTTTCAAGCTGTTCACGATGCGTGAAAGGCAACTTGCGGTAGCCAGTCGCAACGGTCTAGTGTCGCGTCACTTTCCAAACCGTTCGGGGGAAACCAATGCAGTGGCTGGATAGCGTGGCGGGTCCCGGTTATGCGGCGGCACTCCTGTGGACCTTCGCGGCGCTGATCCTGCTGGTCATCGTTCTCATCATCGTCAGGCTCGTGCGCAACCTGACCTTCGGCACGTTTGTCGCCGGCGGCCGCAACCGCAAGACGCGGCTCGCCGTCATGGACGCAACCGCCGTCGACAGCCATCGCCGACTGGTGCTGGTGCGACGCGACGACATCGAACATCTGCTTCTGATCGGCGGCCCGACCGACGTCGTTGTCGAACGCGACATCCGCCTCGCCGCGCCGCGCCGTCCGGCGTTGACTGGAGATGGCGGCCTGCAGCCTGTCCCGGCGGCCGCCGCCCCGGCTGCGAAGCCTCGGTCGCCGCAGCCCGCTCCCGTGCCTCCGAGACAAGCACCCGCTCCGCAGCCGGTGGCCATGGCACAGCCTGCCCGCCAGCGTCCGGCGGCGCCACCACCGGCTCCGGCGCCCGCACCGAAACCAGCGGCGCAAACCTATCAATCGACCAATGTCACGCCGCTGCCTGCCTATGGCTCCGCCAACGTCAATGCCGCCAGGCACACGCCGCCACCGCCGACGCAGGACAGCATCGACGACACGCTGATGAAAGAACTCGAGGTTTCGCTCGACCAGCCCCGCTCCGGCGGCCCGGTGGGCAAACCGGCAGCCAAGGCGCCGCCCTCGCTCGACGATGAAATGACCAGGCTGTTGGGCGAACTTTCAAGCCAAAAGAGATGAACTGCGCCTAGGTCAAGAGATGAACTGTCGCCTGCCAGTGACTAGGCTGGCCGGCGTTCAAGCGTGTTCAAATCTATTGAAGGTGGCACGCATCGAACAGAAATGGCCGGATAACCGGCCATTTGGAAATCAATGCAAAGGCGGTCCATCAGTCGTCGCGATAGACTTTTTCACGGCGCTCATGCCGTTCTTGCGCTTCGATCGACAAGGTGGCGATCGGGCGCGCGTCGAGCCGCTTCAAGGCGATCGGCTCACCGGTTTCTTCGCAATAGCCGTAAGTGCCTTCATCGATGCGCTGCAGCGCCGAATCGATCTTTGAGATGAGTTTCCGCTGACGGTCGCGGGCCCTGAGCTCGATGGCGCGGTCGGTTTCCGAAGAGGCGCGGTCGGCGAGGTCGGGATGGTTGGCGTTTTCCTGCTGCAGGATTTCGAGGGTTTCGCGCGCCTCGCGCAAGATGTCATTTTTCCAGGTGACGAGCTTCTGGCGGAAGTAGGATTTCTGCCGTTCGTTCATGAACGGCTCGTCTTCGGAGGGTACGTAATCGGCGGTAACGATGTCGTTCATTCGACTCACCCAACAGCCCCAAATTTGGCGCCTATATATTCGCCACCAGACGCCTGCACAAGCGCAATCAGCCACCGACTCACGCAATTGTTAAAGTGCGTCTCCAGCCTTCTCCGGAGCGGCATAAATCTCTTTTGATGGCGAAAGTACGACTATCCTCGCCCATCGCCCTGCAAGTGATTCGCCGCGCTGAAGCACGCGCACCATTGTGCGTGCGGCTTTTCTCGTGGCTAATCGCGGCAGGACTTCAGCTCTCGGGCACCGTTGGAGGTTGGGTGAGCAGGCTTTATCTGTTGCGACACGCCAAGGCCGGTTGGGCCGTGCCGGGCATGCGTGATTTCGATCGTCCGTTGGACGCATCCGGCCGCGCCGATGCCGAAAAAATGGGGACCGCGATGCGTTCCCGCTCCTATGTGCCGGACCTGACGCTGTGCTCCAACGCCAAACGCGCCAGGGAAACCCTCGAGGGTCTGGCCGGCCAGACCGACACAGGCAAGGTGCTGTTTTTCGATGCGCTCTACAGCGAGGACGCGGCCTGCTATCTCCGCCTCGTCCGGGATCATGGCGGGCCCGGTTCATTGCTGGTCATAGGGCACAACCCGATGACGGAGGATCTCGCCATGGCGGTTTCGGGCGATGGCGGCGAGGCGGAGCGGGCAATGCTCAATCACGGCTTTCCAACCTCGGGCCTTGCGGTCGTCCGTTTCCCCGGCGATCTGGCGAAAGCGACCCAGGGAGCGGGCTATCTCGAAGCGTTCCTGACACCGGCCGATCCCTGATGCCGATTTCCAGCGCCATTTCAAAGCCGGGTTCCAGCGCCTATATCGGGCGGACGCAAGCCCGAGAGATCATATTTTGGCATCATCGCTGACCACCTTCACCGACGAGGCAAGAATTGCCCTCGACACATTGTCGGGACGTGCCACCGGACTTTTTTCTCCATCGCTGCGTCTGGGTGTCACGGGTCTCTCCCGCGCCGGCAAGACCGTCTTCATCTCGGCCTTCGTCCACAATCTGATCCACGGTGGACGTCTGCCGCTGTTCGAGGCGCAGAAATCGGGGCGTATCGCGCGCGCCTTCCTCGAACAGCAGCCCGATGACGCCGTGCCGCGTTTTCAATACGAGGACCACATCGCCGCTTTGGTCAACGATCGCGTCTGGCCGGACTCGACCCGCGCCATTTCGGAACTGCGGCTGACGATCGAATATGAATCGGCTTCCGGCTGGAACCGCATGTTCTCGTCGGGCAAGCTGTCGGTCGACATCGTCGACTACCCCGGCGAATGGCTGCTCGACCTGCCGCTGCTCGGCAAATCCTTCGCCGATTTTTCGCGCGAAGCCCTCGAAATGGCCACGCTGCCGGTGCGCGAGGATCTTTCGCTGGCCTGGCGAGCGATCTCGGCGGAAATCGACCCGAATGCCGACGCCGAGGAAATGACGGCGCGCCGGCTGGCTGAAAGCTTCGCCGCCTATCTCAAGGCATGCAAGCTCGACGAACGGGCGCTTTCGACCTTGCCGCCCGGCCGTTTCCTGATGCCCGGCGATCTCGAAGGCTCGCCCGCGCTGACTTTCGCGCCGCTGGCCGGCCTGGGCGACAGGCGCGCGCGCAACGGCTCGTTGCACGCCATGATGGAACGGCGCTACGAGGCCTACAAGACGCATGTCGTCAAACCGTTCTTCCGCGAGCACGTCACGCGCCTGGACCGCCAGATCGTGCTCATCGATGCCATGCAGGCGCTGAACGCCGGGCCTGGTGCCATGGCCGACCTGGAGCGCGCCGTCACCGAGATCCTCAGCTGTTTTCGCCCCGGCCGGGGCAGCTTCATAACCGACCTGTTCTCCCGGCGTATCGACCGCATCCTGGTCGCGGCGACCAAGGCCGATCATCTGCACCACGAAAGCCATGACCGGTTGCAGGCGATCGTACGGCGCCTTGCCGACCGCGCCGTGGCGCGGGCAAATTTCACCGGCGCCGATGTCGACGTCGTCGCCATGGCGGCGGTGCGCGCCACCCGCGAAGGCACCGTCAAGCAGGGCCGCGAGACATTGCCTGTTATCATCGGCACGCCGATCGCCGGCGAGAAGATCGATGGTGAAACATTCGACGGAAAGACGGAAACAGCTATATTTCCTGGTGATTTGCCGGAGAACATTGATGCTGTTTTCGACCTTTCGGGGCCGGATCACAGACAGGACTCCACGGACCCGGCAATCCGCTTCGTCCGGTTCCGTCCGCCGAAACTCGAACGCACGGCCGAAGGTGTCACGCTGTCGCTGCCCCATATCAGGCTAGACCGCGCCTTGCAGTTCCTGATCGGAGACCATCTGGCATGACCGCGCCCCGCAAACCGGCGGCATTCCGCATCGAGCCGGAAGCCGCGCCGAAACAAGACGCGCCACAAGCACGCCAGACCGAACCGTCGCGCAGACCGCGCTCCATGAAGGCCGATGTGGCGCTGGTCATCCCGGCGGAGGTCGACGTATTCGACGAACCGGACGTTATTGCCGCCGAGCCGCCGCCATCGGTCGCCCCCAGAAGGCGCTCGGTTCTCGGCAGCATCTTCTTCGGCGCCTTCGGCGTGCTGGTTTCGCTGGCTGTCGGCCTGTGGACCGACCAGTTGATACGCGATCTCTTTGCCCGCGCCGAATGGCTGGGCTGGCTGGCCGCCGGGATGGCGGCGATTGCGCTGCTGGCGCTGCTGGTAATCCTGATTCGCGAGTTCCTGGCCATCGCCCGCCTCGCCGAGGTCGAAAAGCTGCAGAAGCGCGCGCTCGATGCCATCGCGCGCGACGATCCGAAAGCGGCACGCGCGGTGGTCGACGAGTTGTCGGCCTTTGTCGCGGCCAAACCCGAGACCGCTGCCGGCCGGCGCGCGCTGGCTGAATTGCGCGGCGAGATTATCGACGGCGCCAATCTGGTGCGCCTGGCGGAGGCGGAAATCCTCGGCCCCCTTGATGTCAGGGCCAAGGTGATAATTCTCGAGGCCGCCAAGCGGGTTTCGCTGGTGACGGCCGTGAGCCCTCGCGCGCTGGTCGATGTCGGTTATGTGGTGTTCGAGGCCGGGCGCCTCATCCGCCGGCTTTCCGAACTCTATGGCGGACGGCCCGGAACGCTGGGTTTCTTCCGCCTGGCGCGCAGCGTACTGGCGCATCTGGCGGTCACCGGTTCGATCGCCATCGGCGACAGTTTCGTCCAGCAGATCGTCGGCCACGGCCTGGCGGCCCGCCTCTCGGCAAAGCTGGGCGAAGGCGTCGTCAACGGCATGATGACGGCGCGCATCGGTATCGCCGCGATGGAGACGGCGCGTCCCCTGCCCTTCAGCGCTGCCAGGCGCCCGGGGCTGGGCGATTTCCTCGCAGCATTGACGTCGTTCGCAGCCAAGAAAGACGCCGAAACAGCCGGCTCCGGCAAATAGCGTCCAGCTCTTCGGGACGATGATCGGACTGCTGTTTCGAGGGCCCGCGGTGACGAAGCATTAACCAATCTTCTTCATGGTCGAACCGGTTTCAAACAGCCTCGTTGTTGCCGGGTGTCGTCGATGAAAAGCGTAATTCTGTCCAGCGTCCTGCCCCTGGCGACGGTGATCACAGCTGTCGTCGGCATTGCCTCGGCGGCCTCTGCCACGGAACCGGACAAGCAGTTTTTCCAGTCGGCCGAAGGCAAATGGGTTGGCCCGGGCGAAATCGTCGCCGGCAAATACAAGGGCACGAAATTCAACTGCAGCTTCACCGGCTCCAGGCCGGACGGCAAGATGGGCATGACACTGGACGGCGGTTGCCGGGTCGGCATGTTCACCCAGCCCATGTCGGCCAAGATCGAGCGCAAGGGCCGCGACTACAAGGGTTCCTTCATGGGTGGCGCTGCCGGCGCCGGCCTCGATATCATCGGCGGCAACGTCGTCGACGCCCACAAGGTGGTCTTCACCATCAACCGCAACCAATTGCGCGGTGTCATGCAGGCCCGCATTCCCGACGACAATTCCATGACCGTAACGGTTGCCGTGCGGGTTCAGGACCAGTTGGTGCCCGTCATCGGCATGAGCCTGAAGCGCGTCGATGCCGTCGAAGTCGGCTCCATCGCGCCGAACTGAGCGCACCCTCGCCTCTATTCTTTTACGAATTCCGGACGGAAAAACACTTCTCCTGGGATTGCGCGAATACACCCCACGAAACAAAGAGGCGGCGGCCCATCGCCACCGCCTCCTTGGAAACGGACGAACCAGGCGTCAGCCCTTGATCGCCTTGGTCAGCTCGTCATACGCCTTGCAGGCATCGGCCAGGGTCGTGGAACCCTGATACTTGGTCGTCACCGCCTGAACCTTGGCGGTCAGGTCAGCCGCCTTGGACGGATCCTTGGTGATCGCCTCCTGCAGCGCCGCGGCCATGTCCTGCGCCTTCTTGGTCGCGATCTCGGTCGTGCATTCCGGCGCCTTCGAACAGGCCGAGCCGGCAAGCACCGCCAGCCCGGCGGCAACGAGCAAAAACTTCTTCATGTCAGTCATCTCCTCAAAAGGGTGCGACTTGATCGCCGCTCACCCCCAATGGCCGAAGCCGAGCGTGCTTAGCCTTCGATTGCGGCAACAAGCAACGCGCCCATGGCGTAAACTTGTGTAAAGAGCCTGCAACATTGCGGCGGTTCGAGTTCGATGTCAGCTGGAGCAAAGTTCAGCCGCGAGGCTGCAGCAGAGCGAGCACAGCTGTCGACGCGGCAAGGATGGCCGTAACGGTCAACGGCGCCGTGGCACCATAGGTGTCCACGACATAGCCACCGACAACCGCGCCGATCGTGATGGCAACCTGGAAAGAGACGACCATCAGGCTGCCCGCTGCTTCCAGCGCGTCAGGTGCCGCACGCGAGAGATTGGTTGGCAGCACCACCGGCCCCATGCCGAAGGCGAAGCCCCAAAGCGTGACGAACCCGAAGGCAACGCCAATGTGCACGCCCCAAAGCACCAAGGCCAGCGCCGCAACCGCCATTAACGCCGCGGTGACCACGAGAGCCATGTGAATATTGGCATCGGCCATGCGGCCGCCGGCAATGTTGCCGATCACAGCGGCGATGCCAAACCCAAGCAGAGCCAGGGCGATTGGACCGGTTGCAAGCAGCGTGACGTGTTCGAGGAAGGGGCGCACATAGACAGAACCAGCAAAATGCCCCGTCATCAGCAAGACAATGGCCAGCATGCCGATTTGAATGCCGCGCCGCCGTGTAAGTCGAAACACGTCTGCAAGACTGTTGCTTGTTGTCGCCGGCAAGGTCGGCAGGCTGAGCAACTGCGCCAACATGGCCAATACGGCCAGCCCCGCTGTCATGGCCATGGCGCTGCGCCATCCCAGCCAGTCGCTGATCAACGTCCCCAAGGACGGCGCGGCAATGGTGGCGAGCGAGACGCCGAGGGTAACGATAGCCATGCCCCGGCCTGTCGCATTGGCGCCGACCAGCCTCGCCACGACGGCAACCGAAAGTGCCCAGAAAGCGCTGAGAGCGATCCCCAGCCCGGCCCGGCCCAACAACAACAGCCAGAAATTGGGTGCCAGCGCCGCAAGAATATTGGAAGCCACCGCCAAAGCCATGAGACCGACCAGCACCGTCTTGCGGTTCAGTCGGCCGATAAGAACATTGCTCAACATGGCCGTCACGGCGCCGACGGAAGCGGTGGCGGTGACGACCTGTCCGGCCGTTCCCTCACTGATACCGAGATCGCGCGCCATTGGCGTCAGCAGGCCTGCCGGCAGGAATTCGGCTGACACCAGGGCAAAGCTGGTGGCCGCCAGTGAAATGACCGCAAACCAGGTGGCTGCATTCCACGCGGCCGGCGTGTCGGCATCAAGGCCAATCGCGGCGTCTTCAAGCTGTAATGTTGTGTCTGTCACGGAAAGATCTCCAAAGTTTGGAGATCTTGATAGACGAGTTCTGTCGGATGATATGTGTCTTAAAATCCGAAATTCATGTCTATTCGTCCGGGATTTGTGCGACGCACAATTCCCGGCGAGACATTGGTGATGCGCTTGAACGCGCGAGCGAAGGATGCCTCGGAATCATAGCCCAAACGGGTAGCGACCTCGGCAACCGACAAGCCGCTCTGCCCCAACAACTCGCGGGCAAGCTGCATGCGCAGGCGGGCGAGATAGCGCGCGGCACCCTCGCCCAATACAGCGCTGAAACGCGCGGCGAAAATCGATCGCGATTGGCCTGCCACGCTCGCAAGGCTTCCCAGCGTCCAGTCGTGGCCGGGGTCTCGATGCATGGCTGCCAGGGCGCGGCCGATATGGGGATCGCGGATGGCTGCGAGCCAACCTGTGGTCGAGGCTCCGTTGCAATTGACCCAACAGCGGATGAGCCGGGCTGTCAGCAAATCCGCCATACGCGACAAGATGGTGGCGCTGCCCATCTGCGGTTGCGCGGCCTCCATCGTCATGGCAGCCAGCAAAGGACCAACGACCGGGTCATTGCCGGCCACGTCGCAACCCTTGATGACAGCCGGCATCAACGTGATCAATGGATTGAGCGCACAGGAGTCCAAGGCCATGGAGCCGCAGAAAAGGGTGCTTGTCGCGCCCGTTCCTTCCCGCACCACTTCGCAGACATTGCCCCCTAACTTGATCACCTGGCAGCCCTCGAGCGAGTCGCCCACCACGTCCGGCGCACTCGCCAGCCGATGGGCGATGCCCTGCGGCAGCAGCACCAGATCGCCATCGCGCAACTCTTGCCAGCCCTGCGCTTCGGTGTGAATCCAGCACGGACCCTGGCCGACAAAGTGAAAACGAAGCAGCGATTGTCGCGGAAATTCTATGCTCCATGGATGTCGGAGCTCGCAGCGGCCATAGTTCACGCCACTCAGGCGAAAGTCTTGCAGGACTTCGCTGAGCGCATCCATCGGGATATGGGACGGCGAAGACGGCTGGGACGAACGGTCAAGCATGTAGCCGATATATACGCCGAACGTCCCGCAGACAAGGGGAGACCGTTGTTCCTCCGGGGGAGTCGCACCGACAGCACCCTACCTTTCCTGGCAGGCTTCCCGCCCTTGCCTCCCGCTCCCACTGCATGCAAGGAGTGCTATACGACAAAGGGACAGATCATGGCGGCAGAGGCAGCGGGCAGCGATCTCATTCAGGTGGTGGCATTGCTGGCGGCGGGCGTGGTGGCCGTCCCGATCTTCAAGCGCATGGGTCTCGGTTCGATTCTCGGTTACCTGGCCGCCGGCGTGGTGATCGGTCCGTTCGGCCTCGGCGTCTTTTCCGAATCGGGAGCCATCCTCCATGTCGCCGAACTCGGCGTGGTCATGTTCCTGTTCATCATCGGCCTGGAAATGCAGCCGTCGCGGCTTTGGGGCCTGCGCCGCGAGATCTTTGGGCTGGGCGCCCTTCAAGTCGGCGTCTGCGCGGTGCTCTTGACTGGTGTTGGCATGGCCGGAGGGTTTCCGATCGCGCAATCCTTCGTCGCCGGCGCCGGTTTCGTGCTGACCTCGACGGCCATCGTCATGCAGCTTCTGGAAGAACGCGGCGAAATCGCCGCGCCCAAGGGCCAGCGCATCGTCTCCATCCTGCTGCTGGAGGACCTGGCCATCGTGCCGCTGCTCGCCTTGATCGCCTTCCTGGCGCCGGGCGGTGCCGGTACCAGCCTGTCGGAGCGGCTGACCGAGGTCGGCATCGGCCTCGCCGCGATCATCGGCCTGGTGGTGGCGGGACGCTACCTCCTCAACCCCTTCTTCCGCATCCTGGCGGATGCCCGTGCGCGCGAAGTGATGACGGCTGCGGCTCTGCTGGTCGTGCTCGGATCGGCGCTTGCCATGCAGCTCAGCGGCCTGTCGATGGCGATGGGCGCGTTCCTGGCCGGCGTGCTGCTCTCGGAATCGACCTTCCGCCATCAGCTTGAAGCTGACATCGAGCCGTTCCGCGGCATCCTGCTCGGCCTGTTCTTCCTGGCGGTCGGCATGTCGCTCGATCTGCACGTGGTGGCCGCGAACTGGAAGCTGATCGCCGTCTACGTCGTGGCCTACATGGTGATGAAGGCTTTCGGCATCTACATTGTCGCCCGCATCCTGAAATCAGGCCACCGCGAGGCACTGGAGCGCGCGGTCTTCATGGCGCAAGGCGGTGAATTCGCCTTTGTGCTCTATTCCGCGGCCGCCGCCGTCGGCATCATCGACGGCCAGGCAAACGCAACGCTGACCGCGATAGTCATCATCTCCATGGTGCTGACGCCGCTGGCGATCATCGCCTTGCGCTATTTCACGCCACGGGACGAGCAGTCGCTGGACGGCGTCGAAGTCGCCGACGGCCTGTCCGGCAGCGTGCTGATCATCGGCTTTGGCCGCTTCGGCCAGATCGCCAGCCAACCCCTGCTCTTGCGCGGCATCGACGTCTCGATCATCGACAACGATGTCGAGATGATCCAGGCGGCCGCCGATTTCGGCTTCAAGGTCTATTATGGCGACGGCACGCGGCTGGACATCCTGCACGCGGCCGGGGCCGGCCGGGCGCGGGCCGTGCTCATTTGTGTCGACAAGCCCGACGCCGCCATCCGCATCGCCGAACTCGTCAAGGCTGAGTTCCCCTTGCTTACGGTGCTGGCCCGTGCGTTCGACCGCGGCACGGCGCTGCAGCTCATCCGCGCCGGCGTCGATTATCAGCTGCGCGAAACCTTCGAATCGGCGCTCGTCTTTGGTGGCTCGACCCTCGAGGCGCTGGGCGTCGATCCCGAGGACGTCGCCGAAACGATCGAGGACGTCAGGCGCCGCGACACGGCCCGGTTCGAGACCCAGCTCGCCGAAGGCATCCGCTCGGGACAGCGTTTCCTGAAAGGCAATATCGGTACGCCGATCCCGACCCCACTCTCCACGCCCCGCCGTCCTGGCCAGGCGCTCAACGAGGAAACGGCCGGCGTCCTGCATAAATCCGAATCGGCGGATTGAGGGAGTTAGGCATGGAATTGGACAGCAGAGCCCTGTCGATCACCAAATTCTGGCGCGACGCCGGCGAGGATGCCTGGTTCGAGAAGAACGACGCTTTCGATGCCGATTTCCGCGACCGCTTCCTCGATCTCCACTACGCCGCAGCGCGCCGTGAATGCGATGTCTGGTCAAGCCATGCCGAGGGCTCGCTGGCGCTGATGATCCTGCTCGACCAGTTCCCGCGCAATTGCTTTCGCGGCACCGGCCACATGTTTGCGACCGACCCACTGGCAAAGCATTTTGCGCAAAAAGCGGTCGATGCCGGCCACGATCTGGCATTGGAACCGGAAGTGCGTGTGTTCCTCTATTTGCCGTTCGAACATTCGGAAAATCTTGCGGACCAGGAGCGGTCGGTCGAACTTCATACCGCCAGGGCCGCGTTCAATCTGAAATACGCGCTGGAGCACCGCGACATCATCCAGCGCTTCGGCCGCTTTCCGCACCGCAACCGGATGTTTGGCCGCGAGACCACGGCCGAGGAAAAAGCATTCCTGGATGACGGTGGTTTCTCCGGCTGATCCGCGATTTAGCGCCGCCACCAGTCGCGGCCCGACGGCAGCCGCTCGATGCCGGCCGCATCGACCGCGCTCAGGCGATCAGCCACGCGTTTGCCGCCGACGGCAAGATCCGGCGCGATTTCGGCCAGCGGCGCCAGCACGAAGGCGCGCTCCAGCATGCGCGGGTGCGGCACTTCCAGGCCCGTTTCATGGATGATGCGGTCGCCGAACACCAGGATGTCGATGTCGATGAGGCGCGGCCCCCACCTCTCCTCACGCACGCGTTTGAGCTTTCGCTCGGCATCGAGGCAGAGGTCGAGCAATGCCCGCGGCGACAGCCGCGTCGATAATTCGGCGGCCGCGTTGAGGAAATCCGGCTGGTCGAGCTTGCCCCAGGGCGGCGTCCGGTAGAGCGAGGAGACGGCGGCCATGTCGGTATCGGGATCGGCGTCGAGCAGGCGCAATGCGGCTCCCATCGACGCCGCCGGATCGCCCAGATTGCCGCCGAGGCTCAGATAGACGGTGTTATTCGGGCCAGACAACGGTCACCTCGACGTAATCGAGCACGCCAGGCACCGGCGCATTGGGCTTGCGAACGGTGACCTCGGCTTTCCGCATCTGGGGAAAGCGCCCGGTGAGAGCCTTCGCGACTTCCAGGGCCAGCGCCTCGATCAGGAAGCGCCGGTGTCCGGTGATGATCTCCTCGATGACGGTGAAGGCGACGCCGTAATTCACCGTTTCCCCGATGGCGTCATCGACGAGCGCGCGTCCCGGCTCGACGGTGAGCGAGGCATCGACATAGAAGCGCTGCCCCAGCGCTTCTTCCTCGTCCAGCACGCCATGCCGGGCAAAGAAGGCGCAATTCTTCATGCGGATGACATACATGGCTCAGCGTTCCGATCCGGTTTCCCGCGCCAGCATAGCATCCGCCACCGCCAGCGCGTCCACGTTGATTGCGACATCATGGACGCGAAACAGATGCGCGCCCTTGAGCCGGAGAATGACGCTGGTCGCCGCCGTGCCGGCCGCCCGGTCGGCGGCGTCACGGCCGGTGACGGTGCCGATGAAACGCTTTCGCGAGGTACCGGCCATCAGCGGGAAGCCGAGCGCGCCAAGCTCGGCAAACCGTGCCATCAGATCGAGGTTTTCCTCCGCCGTCTCCTTGGCGAAGCCGAAGCCGGGGTCGAGCACGATATGGTCGTCGGCGACACCTTGCCCGCGCCCGATTTCAAGCGATTTTCCCAGGAACGCCAGCTGGTCGGCGATCACATCGGGCAGCTTGTCGCGATCCCGTCCGGTATGCATGATGACGAGCCCGGCGCCGGTTTCGGCCGCCACTCGCGCAATGTCGGGCTCACGCTGCAGACCCCAGACGTCGTTGACGATATGCGCACCGGCCTTGACGGCGAGCCGCGCGGTGTCGGCACGATAGGTGTCGACGGAAATCAGCACGTCGCCGACCTGCGCCAACGCCTCGATCACGGGCAGGATACGGGCCTGCTCCTCGCTGGCCGATATCGCGGCCGCGCCCGGGCGGGTCGATTCTCCGCCGACATCGATGACGGCGGCTCCTTCCCCGATCATGCGGCGCGCCTGGGCGAGCGCGGGTTCAGGAGCATCAAACAAGCCACCATCGGAGAAGCTGTCGGGTGTGACATTGAGGATGCCGACGACCACGGCCTTGCCGCCAAGCTCGAGATGGCGCCCATGCGCCAATTGCCATCGCCCGGCCGTCATTGCGCTTCAACCATGGGCTCATCAACCAAGATGTCATCAACGATGTGTGATCCGCATTGGATCAATTCCGTTGCGCCGGCGAAGGCCGTAAAGCAAGGTGATTGAAGAGGCAACATGATGATACGATCCCTGCTCTGCGCACTGCTGCTTACCGCCGCCGTTCCGGCGAATGCGGCCAATCTGGTGAAGACATACAGCTATTTCGCCATTGGCGGCAGAACGCTGGAGGATATCGAGCAGCAACTTGCCAAACACGGGCCCCAGGTCAAAAGCACGGGGTCGCGCCACCCTGGCGCCACCCAGATGGCTTTCACGACACGCATCAGCTACGCCAGCCAGCCGGGCTCCTGCCGGATCGCCGACGCGATCGTCACCGTCAAGGTCAAGGTGATCCTTCCGGAATGGCGCCGCCCGCGCAAAGCCGACGCCGATGTGCGGCTGTTCTGGGATACCTTGTCCGCCGACATCAAGCGCCATGAAGACCGCCATGTCGAGATCGCCCAGAACCACGGCCGCGCGCTGGAAGACGCCCTGAAGGCAGCTTATCCGCAGAAGGATTGCGATGCCGCAAAGGCCAAGGCCGCCGCGATCACTGCGGCCGAGCTTGCCAAACACGACAGGGACCAGGTGCGGTTCGACCGTGTCGAAGGCGCCAATTTCGAAAGCCGCATCCTGCGGCTGCTGCGTTACCGGATGGAGCGCATCGAGAGCGGCCAGTTGCGGCCGCCGGCCTGAACCTCCTCGCCGCCTCCGTTCGCCTGGATGCAAGCCAGCCGGGCGGAAGCGTAGTGCCAGCTTGGAATTTTTTTCGAGCAACCGTCGAAATCGGCCTATACGGAACGACATATCCAGGGTTGCCAAGGGCACAATCCAGAAGCACGGGCATCACGATCGATCACGCCGCAGATGCACCAGACAAGCCCAATGGTGATGCGGCAGCGCAAAGCGCATGGACGAGAAGATTTATGGACCAGGCTGTCGACAAGCAGGCCGTGGCGGCCGTGAGCGCGCCGCTGAGCGAAAGCGAAAAGAACGCCATTATTGGCGGCGTTCTCCTGTCGATGCTGCTGGCAGCCCTCGACCAGACCATCGTCGCGCCCGCCATGCCGACCATCGGGCGCTTGCTCGGCCGTGCCGAATACCTGCCATGGATCGTCACCGGCTACCTCTTGACCGCAACCGCCGTGGCACCGCTCTACGGCAAGATTTCCGACGTCTATGGGCGTCGGCCAACCGTCTACGCGGCAATCCTCATCTTCCTTGCTGGATCGCTGGTCAGCGCACTGGCCCCCAACATGTTCGTCCTCATCCTGGGTCGCGCGATCCAGGGGGCCGGTGGCGGCGGTCTTTTCGCGCTGACGCAGACCGTGGTCGGAGACCTCGTCCCGCCGCGCGAGCGGGCGCGCTATGCGGCGTGGTTTTCCGGTACCTGGGCCGTTGCCAGCGTCGCCGGGCCGCTGCTGGGCGGCACCTTCGCTGAGCATCTGCACTGGTCTCTCATTTTCTGGATCAATATCCCGCTGGGCTTTCTTGCCATGGCGATCATCAACAAGCCGCTCAAGAAGCTGCCCATCGCGGCCAAGAACCACAGCATCGATGGCCTCGGCGCATTGCTGCTGATCGTGGCAACGGCGCTGTTGCTGCTGGCACTGAACTGGGGCGGCAGTGCCTATCCCTGGTTATCGCCGGAAGTCATCGGCGTCCTGGCGTGCTCCGCGCTGTTCTGGGGCGCCTTTGCCTTGCGGCTGATGCGGGCGGCCGAACCGCTCATCTCGCTCGAGGTGCTGGGCAACCCGATCGTCCTGGCCGGCACCCTGTCGATGTTCCTGCTCCAGGCCTCCAGCGTCGGCCTTGCCGTGTATCTGCCGGTCTATCTGCAGTCGATACTCGGCCTCACGGCCAGCGAGTCGGGCATTGCAATGCTTGGTCTTCTGCTTGGAACCGTGGGCGGCGCCGCTTCCAGCGGCCGCCTGATACCACGCTTCACCCACTACAAGCGCATCGCCATGGTCGGCGTCGTCTTCGCCATCCTGTGCACGGGCCTGCTGGCTTTTGTCGCCGGCCATGCATCGCTGCTTGTCGTCGAAGCCCTGACCATCTGTATCGGGCTGGGAACCGGCACGACATTTCCGGTAACCACCGTGTCCGTGCAGAACGCCGTCGACCGCATGCATCTTGGCGTGGCGACGGGGGTGCTTACCTTTCTGCGTTCGCTGGGCAGTGCATTGGGGGTGGCGATGCTCGGCGCGGTCGCCCTTGGCTTTGGGTTGCCGCTGGCCGGCGAAGGCGTTCAGGTGGCTGGACATGTCGTATCGGCCCAACCCTTCGTGATGATCTTTCTCGTCGCGGCCGGCACTCTGGGATTGGGCCTCGTCACGCTGACGCTGATGCCCGAGAAAGAACTTCGGGGCCACGTCGATGATCCGGCGCCGATCCTGGCGGAATAACTAGCCGGAAACGCCGAGCTTCTTTTGCAGGCTGGTGGACGAGGTCGTGTACTGGAACACGATACGCTCGCCGGGGCTGACGATGCGCTTGGCGGCCTGCGCCATCAGCGCCACCTCGTGAAAGCCCGACAGGATCAGCTTCAGCTTGCCCGGGTACCAGTTGATGTCGCCCACCGCGAAAATGCCGGGCACCGAGGTCTGGAACTTCTCGGTATCGACCGGGATCAGGTTCTCATGGAGATTGAGCCCCCATTCCGCGATCGGGCCGAGCTTCATGGTCAGTCCGAAGAACGGCAGCATGCGGGTGCAAGGCACCTCGATGTCGCCATCCGGGCCGCCCTTGATGGTGGCCGATGACAACTGGCCATCGGCTCCGGTGAGCCCGGTCACCTGACCGACCCTGAATTCCAGCTGCTTCATCTCCTGCATGGCGTACATCTTGTTGACGCTGTCGGGCGCCGCGCGAAACTCGGCCCGCCGGTGAACCAGTGTCACGCTCTTTGCCATCGACTGCAGGTTCAGCGTCCAGTCGAGCGCCGAGTCGCCGCCGCCGACGATGACAAGGTCATGGCCGCGGAAGTCCTCCATCCGGCGCACCGAATAGAAGACGCTCTTGCCCTCATAGGGTTCGATGCCCGGGATCGGCGGGCGCTTCGGCTGGAATGAGCCGCCGCCGGCGGCGATGACCACCACCTTGGCCTCGAATACCTCGTTCTCGTCCGTGGTGACGCGAAAGCCGCCGTCTTCCAGCTTCTCAAGGCTGGAGACCATGCGGTTATAGGTGAATTCAGGCTGGAACGGCGCGACCTGCTCAAGCAGCTTGTCGACGAGCCCTTGCGCCGAGATCGAGGGCCAGCCGGGAATGTCGTAGATCGGCTTTTCCGGATAGAGTTCCGCGCATTGGCCGCCGGGCTTGTCGAGGATGTCGATCAGGTGGCATTTCAGGTCCAGCAGGCCGAGCTCGAACACGGCGAACAGGCCGACCGGCCCCGCCCCGACAATGAGGACGTCTGTGCTGATGATGCCGGTCATGATGCGCCTCGCTGCGAAAGTCCGGGCGAGACTGCATGACCAGCGGCCCGCTGCCAAGCGTCAGCGGCAAAAATCGCCCGTGCTGGCTTCAGCCCTGACGCTCGGGCACCCGGACGATCAGGCCGTCGAGCGCGTCGCGTACCTTGATCTGGCAGGACAGGCGCGAGTTCGGCTGGACGTCGTAGGCGAAGTCCAGCATGTCTTCCTCCATCGCCTCGGGCTCGCCGACTTCGGCCGTCCATGCCTCATCGACATAGACATGGCAGGTCGCGCAGGCGCAGGCGCCGCCGCACTCCGCCTCGATGCCCGGGACAGCGTTGCGGATGGCGTTCTCCATGACCGTCGAGCCGTTTTCGGCGTCCACGTCGAAATGTGTGCCGTCATGGGCGATGAAGGTCAGTTTGGTCATTTGTCACCTGAAGGGAGTTTCGCCCCGGACGAAGGGAGTTCGCCCGAGGGGAAAGCGAGTTTCGCCCGAGATAATCACTCCGGCAAACAAGTCAACTGCCGTGCGAAAGCGGCGCTCCGTGACGTTTTTGTCGCAAACCTGGATCAGCGATTGATGGCGGCGATGAAGTCGCGCACTTCGTCGATCAGCCTGCCGAGCCGCTTGAGCGTCTGGGCGTCCTCCGGGCGATGCTCGATATCGGTGACGCAATCGGCGATGGCGAAGGCACCCACGCCACGGGCCGACCCTTTCAATCCATGAGCCAGCAGGAGCCGGTCCTTGATGTCGGCATCGACTATTTTGTCGCGTACCGACAGTGCCTGCTGTACAAACAGCGCCAGCACCTCTTGCTCGAGGGCGCGGTCGCCCATCGTTTGCCGGGCAAGGTGTGCCAAATCGACCGGTCGGGACTGCCTCGTTCCCGATACGTCGCCCCCCGGCATTGAGAAGGCAATGCCGCTTTCGCCACGCATGAACTCGAACTCCATTTTCTTCGGTCGCCTGAAAACCTAGGCGAATCCAGTGGACAACGGGTTAATGGATGGCCCGGAAAAATGTTGCGAAAGCGGCGCCCAAATCACGCTTCCGTTAACCTTATATTTAAAGTTTTACGTATCCCGCGGAATGCATGTTTTCTTTACCCCCCTGTGTCATTACGATACGAGGGTCCATTTTCAGCCTCCTGCGCGGGGGTAAGACAAGCACAATTATAAGCCCCCGCGGCAGCTAGTACAGGGTAGCGAAGGCATGGCGAAGAAACCAACAACGACCAGAACTCTCGACAGCGACGTAGCCAGGGAACTCGAAAAAGCGCTCGATCTCGACCTGAGCGGCGATACCGATAGCGGCGACCTCGATATCGCGGCCTCGATGGAAGATCTGGAAGCGCAGATATCACAGGCCGCCGACGAACTGGCACGCGAGGGACGCAATCAGCAGCCGGCGCCCGTCGTCGATCAGCCCCAGGCCGCGAAGCCCGCGACAAACGCCAAGCCGGCCGAACTTCGCCCGGTCGAGACGCGCAATGGTGGCCAGCCCGCCGGCTTCGCGCCAGCCAACGACGATCGTCAGAAAGATTACAAGACCCTTCTGCACAGCCTGAACAGGCGCGCCTCCAACACCATTTACTGGGTCATCGCCTTTGTCTCGCTTGCTTGGATCGCGGGCGCCGGCGGACTGGCGAACCTGCTTTTTGGACCGGGCATCTGGCGGATCCGCACGCTGGACCAGTTCTTTGCCCGCCCCGAACTGATCGGCCTTGCCGTCGCGGCTATCGTGCCTGTCATCCTGTTCTGGGCCTTCGCGACGATGATTCGCCGCGCTCAGGACATGCGCATCGCCGCGCAATCGATGACGGAAGTGGCCTTCCGCCTGACCGAGCCGGAAAATATGGCCCAGGATCGCGTCATGATGATCGGCCAGGCCGTCCGCCGCGAGGTGGCTGCCATGGGCGAAGGCATCGAACGCACCCTTGCCCGTGCCGTCGAACTGGAGACGCTGGTCCACAGCGAGGTCAACCAGATCGAGCGCTCCTATTCGGAAAACGAAACCCGCATCAGGTCGCTGGTCGACGGATTGGGCAGCGAACGCGAAGCAGTGGTCACCCATGCCGAACGCGTCCGCGCCTCGATCTCCGGCGCGCACGAGACGCTGCGCGATGAAATCGGCGCGGCAAGCGACATCATCCGTGACAGCATCCTCAACGCGTCGACCAAACTGTCGATGACGATCACCAATTCCGGCGACACGCTGATCGACCGCATCAACGAAAGCTCGATGTCGATCTTCGATTCGGTGGAAGGCCGCCTCGACAACATCACCGACCGGCTTTCGACCTCCGGCGAGGCTTTCGCCAGCCTGCTCGACACCCGTATCGCCAAGCTGACGGACACCACGGACGGTTTGACCCGTTCGTTGACGGACCTGCTCGACGATCGCACCACCGGCATGGTGTCGCTGCTCGGCGGCGCCGCGCGCACCCTCAATTCCGAGTTCGAGGCCAGCCTCAACGGCATCGAACGCACCTTGGCCGAACGCGGCCAGGCGCTGATCAGCGAATTTCAGACCCGCGCCGAAGCGCTGGACACCGGCACCCAGAAGCTCAATGCCGCGCTGGAAGCCCGCGCCCGCCAGATCAACGAAACGCTGGTCGAGCGCGCGCGCGAAATCGCCCACACCTTCGCCGAGAGCAAGGACACGCTGTCGGCCATGATCGATCAGGGCAAGACCCAGATCGGCGCCGACATGGCCGACATCGTCACCTCGACCTCTTCCATGCTCGAAGCGCGCGCCAGCGATTTCGCCGGCCGCATGGAGGCAGCCCGCCACGTCGTGTCGCGCTCCTTCGATGCCGACATCCAGCGGCTCGCCGACGCGCGCGTCGGTATCGAAGAAGCCGTCGAAAACCATAGCCGCAAGCTCTCCGAGAGCCGCGAGCGCATGGCGGCAGCCATGCAGGCGGACCTGGAGAAATTCGACGAAGGCCGCGCCGGCATCGATGCGGCGGTGACCAACCAGGTGCAGAGGCTGGCCGAAGGCCGCAGCCTGATAGCGCGTGCGCTCGAAGAAGACCTGCGTAAGGTCAACGAATCGCGTGCCGCCATCGATGCGTCGCTCGGCAGCCACCTCGAAAGGCTGGAAGAAGGCCGCAACCGGCTCTCACTGGCTCTCAATGAAGACTCCGGAAAATTGGTGCAAGCTCGTACCATCATTGATGAAATGGTGGCCGGGCATGTTGGAAAACTGGCCGAAGGCCGCAACATTTTGTCGCGCGCCTTGGAGGCCGATCTCGGCAAATTGTCCGAGAGCCGCGCCGACATTGACGGCCTTGTCGCCGGCCAGGTCGAGAAAATCGCCGAGGGCCGCGCGGTGCTCGCCAAGGCGCTGGAAAACGACATTGCTGGTATCAAGAACCTCATCGAGGCGCATTCGGCGAAACTGGCCGAGGACCGCACGCAGCTTGGCCGTTCGCTCGAAAGCGACCTGTCGGGGATACGCGGGCTGATCGACAGCCATTCGGGACGCCTGGCGGAAGACCGCGGCCTGCTGTCGCAGACGCTCGAAGCCGACCTTGCCAAGCTGGCCGAAAGCCGCTCCAGCATCGACGGTCTGGTCGCCGGCCAGGTCGAGAAGCTCGCCGAGGGCCGCGACATCCTCAAGCGTGCGCTGGAATCCGACCTCAATACGATCAAGAACGTCATATCAAGCCAGTCGGACAGGCTGGCCGAGGATCGCGGGCAGCTCTCACGTGTTCTGGAAGCCGATCTGCAGAATGTGAACAGCGTCATCGCCGACCACATGAACAGGCTGGTTCAGGATCGCTCGACCTTGTCGAAGGCGCTGGAGGACGATCTCGCCAAGCTGGCCGAAAGCCGCTCCGGCATCGACGGTCTGGTCGCCGGCCAGGTCGAGAAGCTCGCCGAGGGTCGCGACATCCTGCGCCGCGCATTGGAAGCCGACCTCAGCACGGTCAGAAACACCGTTGCCGATCAGTCCCAGAAGCTGGTCGACGACCGCGCCCAGTTCGCCCGCGCGCTGGAGGCCGATCTCGAAACTGTCAACAGACTTGTCAACAGCCACTCGGACCGACTTGCCCAAGAGCGATCGACACTGTCAAAGGCGCTTGAGGCCGATCTCGAGGCTGTCGGCAGCCACGTCAGCAGTCACGCGGAACGGCTTGTGCAGGAGCGTTCGACCTTGTCGAAGGCACTTGAGGCCGACCTTGAGACTGTCGGCACCCACGTCAACAATCATGCGGAACGGCTTGTGCAGGAGCGTTCGACCTTGTCGAAGGCTCTCGAGGACGATCTTGCCAAGCTGGCCGAAAGCCGCTCCAGCATCGACGGTCTGGTCGCCGGCCAGGTCGAGAAGCTTGCCGAAGGGCGCGATGTCCTCAAGCGTGCGCTGGAGGCAGACCTTGCCAAGCTGGCTGAAAGTCGCTCCAGCATCGACGGTCTGGTCGCCGGCCAGGTCGAGAAGCTCGCCGAAGGCCGCGACATTCTCAAGCGTGCTCTCGAAGCCGACCTCCAGAAGCTGACCGAAAGCCGCGGCGATATCGACGATATCATCGCCGGACATGTCGGCAAGTTGTCCGAAGGCCGCAACATGCTCAGCCGCGCGCTGGAAGATGATCTCGGCAAGCTCGCCGAAAGCCGCAAGGAGGTCGATCGTTCGCTGTCCGGCCACATCGACCAGATCGCGGCCAGGAGCACGGACATTTCCGCCGCGATCGCCGCCGATGTCGACAAGATCGAGCAGGCGTTCAGCCGCCAGACCGGCATCATCGAGGAACGCGCCGGCACCATGGAGCGCGCGCTCTCGACTGGTGTCGACAACGTCCGCAACGTGCTCGAGAAGAGCGCTGTCTTCGTCGCCGGCGCATTGCGCGAAAAGGTGTTGGAAGTCACCAGCACGCTGCACGAACAGGCCGGTGCGGCTTTCAGCGACGCCGATCGCAAGATCGCCGAGCGCGCCGAGCAGACGTCCGCCGCCCTGCTGGCCCGGGCCGAAGACATCGCCCGCACCTTCGAGGAGGCCGATCGTCGCCTCCACGCCCGTGCGGAGGATACGTCGAACGCCCTGCTCGCCCGCGCCGATGACACCTCCAGCTCGCTGCTGGCCCGTGCCCACGAAACCGCCGATCAACTCGCTGCCCGCGCCGGCGAGATCGCCGGCACCTTCGACATGGCCGACCAGAAGCTTGCCGCCCGCGCCCAGGAAACCGCCGATCAGCTGGCCGCCCGCGCAAGCGAGATTGCCGGCACGTTCGACGCGGCCGACCAGAAGCTGGTCGCCCGTGCCGTGGAAACGGCGCAGTCGCTGGCCGCCCGCGCCGGCGACATCCTGCGGAACTTCGAAAGCGCCGACCAGCGGCTCGGCATGCGCATCGGCGAATCCGCCGAGGCGCTCGCCGCCCGCGCGTCGGACCTCGGTCGTATCTTCGATGCCGCCGACCAGCATTTGGTCTCGCGCATCGCCGAGGGTTCGGACGCGCTGTCCAGCCGGGCATCCGAAATCGCCCGCATCTTCGACGACGCCGACCAGCGCCTGGTTTCGCGCATCGCCGACAGCACCTCGACGATCGGCGAGCATGCGCAGACCATTGTCGGCGCCTTTGCAAGCACCGAGCAGCGGGTCGCCGATCGCGCCCGCCAGACCGGTCAGGAGCTGGCCGTGCACGCCCGCGAAATCGAGCAGGCGCTTGCCGGCGCCGACGAGCGTCTTGCATCGAGCGCGGCGGCAGCGGCCGCCCGTGTCGAAGAACAGATCGCTGGGGTCGAAAACCGGCTCGCCTACACCACCGAGACGATGGGCCAGAAGCTCAATGAGCAGGTGTCGAGTGCCGAGGCACAACTCGTATCGCGTGCCAATGTGATCGCGGAAACCTTCACCGCGGTCGGACAACATATCGGCCAGAGCACCAATGACGCGGCCAAGACGATCGGCGCCAACACCCGCGAGCTCAACACCATGCTCGCGGCGCGGTCGGCCGAGATGTCGAAGATCCTCGACGAAACCGCGCGGCCTTTGGTCGAGCGCTTCGCCCAGGGCGGCTCGGAACTGCAGAAGAGCATGGAAGAGGTCACGGAACGCGCGACCGAGAAGCTGCGCAGCGAGAATGCAGCCCTGGTCAACGCACTGGCCAGCCGCACCGCCGAAACCTTGTCGGCGGTCGAAGGCGCCCGCTCGTCGCTGTCCGACAGCGTCGCCGATCTGATCGGCCGCATGACCAAGTCCAGCTCGCAGCTCGGTCAGCTGATCGAGCAGGCCGCGGTCAACCTCGGCGAGGTCGACGAACGTCTGACCGGCAGCACGCAAAGCTTCGCGGCGACCACCGAAAAGGCGGCGCAGACCTTTGCCAGCTCGGCGCGTCTGGTCGATTCGAACACGACGAGGCTGACGGAACTGTCGTCGTCGACCTTGCGCGAAGTCGCCTCGATCGCCACTAAGTTCGATGAACACAGCCGCTTGCTGGCCAGCGCCTCGGACCTGTTGAGCTCGGCCCAGAGCAACCTCGAACACACGCTGGAAAGGCAGTCCTCACTTGAGGACCTCGCCGTCGGCCTGGTCAAGAAGTCGGAAGATCTCGAACGGGTCATGCGCTCGTTCGAAAATCTCGTCGGCCAGACCCTGCAGAACGCCGAGGGCAAGACGATGGAGTCCGCCGACAAGATCCGCAACGCCATCACCGACGTCGTCGATTCGGCAACCAAGCGTTTCGCCGATGCGACCGAGGAGATGCGGCGCACCGCGGGCTCGATCAAGAGTGAACTCGACCTCACCCGCGCCGAGCTCAAGAAGGGCGTCATCGAGATGCCGGAAGAGGCAAAGGAGTCGACATCGGCCATCCGCCGCGCGGTTTCCGAGCAGATCAACGCCTTGAAGGAGCTTTCGGACATCGTGGCGAAGTCCGGTCGTGGCGGCGACACTTCAGAACCGCGCCCCTTGCGTCCTGCGCCGCAGGCGCCGGCCGCACGCGCCGCCGAGCCGCCCCGTCGCGCCCCGGCACCGCAGGCGGACCTGCGCCCGCCACAGGCCCCACTGGGCGGCGCGGGACTGCGCGGCACGCTCGATCTGGAGCGCCCGGCTGAGGCAGCACCGCGCCAGCGTGCCACCGACGCCACTGCCCGCGCGCCGCAAGGCGGCTGGGTGCGCGATCTCTTGACCGCGGCGTCGAACGATGCCGAGCTCAGGCCGGCGGCTCCCCAGGCGCCAGCGGAAGCCCCGCGCGCGGCCCCTGCCCAGCGTTCGCCGGCACATGTCGTGGAATCGCTGAACTCGCTGTCCGTCGATATCGCGCGGGCCATCGACCACGATGCCTCGATCGAGCTGTGGAACCGCTACCGCCGCGGCGAGCGTGACGTGTTCACGCGCAGGCTCTACACGCTCAAGGGCCAGCAGACGTTCGACGAAATCCGCCGCAAGTACCAAGCGGAGGCCGAATTCCGCACCGCCGTCGACCGCTATTGCGACGATTTCGAGAAGCTGCTGAAAGATGTCTCGCGCAACGACCGTGACAACATCATGGCGCAGACCTATCTCACGTCGGACACCGGCAAGGTCTACACCATGCTGGCCCATGCCAGTGGCCGCCTGCATTAGGCGGTCGGTAAGATCAAAGACGAAGTGAAAGGCGGGAGGTTTCCCGCCTTTTTCAACCATCACATTGCGTAGCTGCCACGCGGCGGTAGTGAGAGCCCGCAATCAACGGCCGTGTTCGGAAGCCGCTTCGGGATGCGAATCACGGGTTAAATTGGCTAGGGGCAATCCAAGGCCTCGCTGGTCGAGCCACGAAACTTGGCGTCCGTTTTCGCGAGCTGACAACAGTTCGGCATGCGCCATTTGCATCGCGAGCAACAGCGCCTGCACCTCATCAATCCCGTAGGCTTTCCGGGAGCGCAGACCTTCCGTCCACCCTATTTCATATCGGCATTGGAAGTCGCCACCCTGCTCGGGTTCTGGCCGGAAGAAACAGCACGGTACCTCCCTACCGTCTACCAGGAACAGTCTTCGGACAAAATCGACAGCAGCCATGCCATAAACTCCTCAGAACAGCGGCGGCTTTTCTGGGGCGTCGCGCCTGGCGCTCAGATCACCGAATCGGTCCAGCGAACGATCTGCTTGGCCGCATCGCCGAAGGCCGCGTCGAGCGCGCCGACATAGGCCGGGTTGCCGCTGCCCGAAACGGGTGCCGATGCGGTGAAGCTCTTCGACGCCTTAACTTCGCCGTTGCGGTCGTTGAGCAAGCGCACGAACAGGTTGACCTCGGCATGTTCGCCGCCATTGACGCGCACTTCGAAGGAGCGAACCTCGACGATCACCTGATAGTCGATCGCCAGCCCCTCGCCCGGCTTGCCGACGCCGGCAAAGCTGCCCGAGCGCTGGAACGTCTCGGCCAGCCGCGCCTGCACGATCAGCGGCAGGCGGTCGGCCCATTGCGCGCCCTTCAGATACTGGATCGAGCCGTCGGAGGGTTTGATGACGATGTTCTGGCTGTCCAGTGCCTTCAGCGCCGAAGGCTGGGCGATCAGGATTTGCTTGCGGCTGTGGCCATGCGCGTCGACCGAGGGCGCCGACAATTCGAACGTGTCGAGCGGTGCCGGCTTGCCGCCGAGCGCCGCGCAGCCGGCAACCGCCAGGACAAGCAGCGCCGCAGCCGATTTCAACCCGCCCGTTCCAAGCCTACTCAATCTCACGCGTGATCCCCGTTATCCCCTGATCGCAAGATCAACCCGCATTCACGAGCACTGTTCTTGCGGCGGGCCGATGCCGAAGTCAACGCCGCGCCCTGCCGTCGAACTGCCGAACCTCGCCGTCGCCGCCCGAAAGGATGCGCTGCGGATTGCGGCTGAGATCGGTCACCGCCTCCTCGATGCGGTTGATCGAGCGGCGGCTATCCTGCACCAGCGCCTCGACATTCTGCAGTCCCTGGCCCGAGAAGCGCGCCAGATTGTCGGTGATGACCCCAAGCCGGGCATTCAGCGTATCGGCGACCTGCTTGAACGATTTCAGCGTATCCCTGGCGTCGGCCATCACGCCGTCGGCCTGGCCCGAGCCGAGCAGCTTGTCGACCTTGGCGAGAATGCCGTCGACCCGCACCGAGGCGTCGTTGAGCCGTTGCGCCAGCTGCCTGGCGTCCTTGATCGTCTGGTCGATGTCGTCAGCCCGATTGGCGATCTTGCCGGTCACCTCCGCGATATCGGCAGCCGCCTTGTTGGCGCTGTCGCTGGCCTTCTGGATGTTGGCGAGCGCTTGGCGCACCTGCGCCGGATCGATGCCGTCGAGCACGCCGTCCACCTTGGCCAGCGTGCCTTGCGTCTGCTTGGCGAAATCGTTGACCGATCCCACCGCCGTATCGACGTTCCTGATCACACCGTCCAGCTGCTGCGAGGTTTCCTTGAGGTTCCCCGTTACCGCATCGACATTGGCAACGATGCTCTTGATCTTGTCCTTGTCGACGGCATTGAGCAGGCCTTCCGCTGCCTTCAACGTGCCGTCGAGCTTGCCTGAAACGCCTTTCAGCTCATCGGACAGCGCGCTGACGGCGGACAGGAATTTGTCGATGCCGTCGGAATTCCTGGCCAATGCATCGGAAAACGTCTGCACGTTGTGCACGGTCTGCGTCAGCGGCCCGCGTACGTCCTTGGTGAAGCCTTCCAGCTCCGACAGCACCTTGTCGGCGCGGGTGAAGATGTTTTGCGCCGTCTGCAGCAGATTGGTCACGGCGGAAGGATTGGCGACGATCTCGGCGACCTTGCCTTCCTTCTCGGCCTGGTCGAGCAGCTTGACTTCCTTGGGGTCGGCGCCCTTGAGTTCGATATTGGCCTGCCCGGTGAGGCCGGCGAGGCCGATATCGGCCTGCGTCGACTTGGTGATCGGCGTCATCCGGTCGATCTCGGTGTCGGCGATGGCGACAGTCGGATTGTCGACGTCGATATAGACGCGCTTGACGTCGCCGACCTTGACGCCGTTGAACAGCACGAAGCTGCCGCGGCCGAGACCAGAGGCCGAGCCCGGAATGCGCACCCGCAGCAGCGTCGTCTCGCCCCTGTCGCCGATCGCCGCCGTCCAATAGACGAAGGCGAACGCCGCCAGGATCGCAACCAGCGTGAAAATGCCGACAATGACGTAGTTGGCTCTGGTTTCCATTGCTTCACTTATGGCTATGCACGTGCGGCAAGATCAAGTTGCCGTGCGCGTTTTCCGCGGAAATAGGATTTTACCCACGGCTCCTCGCTCTTCAGCATGTCGTCGATCGTGCCTTCGACCAGCACCTTTTTCTTGCCGAGCACCGCCACGTGGTCGCAGGCGGTAAACAGCGTGTCGAGGTCGTGGGTCACCATGTAGACGGTCAGGTCCATGGTGTCGCGCAGCTTGACCACCAGTTCGTCGAACTCGGCCGCGCTGATCGGATCGAGACCTGACGTCGGCTCGTCGAGAAAAACGATGTCGGGATCGAGCGCCAGGGCGCGGGCAAGTGCCGCACGCTTGATCATGCCGCCGGAGAGTTCGGAGGGAAACTTCTGCGCCGCATCCGGCGGCAGTCCGACCAGCTCGATTTTCAGCAGCGCCAGTTCGTCCATCAGCTTTCTTGGCAGATCGAGATATTCGCGCATCGGCACCTGCACGTTCTCCATCACGGTCAGCGCCGAAAACAGCGCCCCATGCTGGAACAGAACGCCAAGACGCATGTCGATGCGCAGCCGCTCGAGATCGCTTGCCTTGTCGACGTCGACGCCAAACAGTTTGATTGTTCCCGACTGCTTGGGCATCAGTCCGAGAATGGTTCGCAACAGCACGGACTTGCCGGCGCCCGAGGCACCGACGAACCCCAGTATCTCGCCGCGCTTGATGTCGAGCGACAGTTTGTCGAGGATCAGCTTGTCGTCGATGGCAACGGTGACGTCGTGCACCGAAAGCACGATTTCGCTCTCGTGCGGCGCCTCAGTCGTGATTCCGTTTCCCTTTGCCATGTTACTAGAACTGGATCGCTGCGTAGAACATGGCGAAAAGTCCGTCGAGAATGATGACGACGAAGATCGACTTCACCACCGAAGCGGTCACGTGCTGCCCGAGCGATTCGGCACTGCCGCCGACCTTCATGCCCTCGACTGAAGCGATCGTGCCGATGATCATGGCCATGAACGGCGCCTTGATCAGCCCGGCGAAAATCGTGCTGAGATCGATTGCGACACGCAACCGGTCGATGAAGGCAGCGGGGGGGATATCGGAGTAGAGCCAGGCCGCGACAATGCCGCCGCCGAGCGCGGCGAAATTAGCGATGATCGTCAGACAGGGCAAGGCGATCACCAGGGCAACCAGACGTGGAAAGACCAGGACGCCGATCGGATTGAGGCCGATGACCTTCAGCGCGTCGACCTCCTCGCGCATCTTCATCGAGCCGATTTCGGCGGTGATCGCGCTGCCGGAGCGGCCGGCGATCATGATTGCCGTCATCAGCACGCCGAGTTCGCGCAGGATCAGCACGCCGACCAGGTCGACGACGAAGATGTCGGCGCCGAAATAGCTGAGCTGATAGGCACCCTGCTGGGCGACGATGGCGCCGACGATCGCCGACATAAGGACCACCACGGGGATAGCGCCGACGCCCATGCGATCGATCTGGTTGAAAATCGCCGCCGGGTTCACGGCATGGCCACGGCCGAGCTTCATCTGCGCGCCGCGGATGGTGGCGCCCAATATGTTCATCGAGGCGAGGAAATCGTCGCGCATCTCGTAGACGCGCCGGCCCACCGCCTCCAGTGCCCGAATGACAATGTTGGGCGGTCCCGCCGGTCCGGCTTCGGGTTCGCGCCGGACGGCCTCGCTCACCGCTTCGAGCAGGATGGAAGCGACGTCACTTTGGCCTTGCAGCCTTACCTCGACATTCTTCTTCTCGAAGACGCTGACCAAGCGGTCGATCAGCCAGGCGCCGGCGGTGTCGATCTTCTCGATTTTCGAAAGATCGAGCGCCAACATTTTGAAACCGCTTCGTTTCTCGATCTTGCGCATCTCGGCGTCGATCAGCGCCACCGTCCGCGTCGTCCAGATCCCGGAGAACGCACAGCCGAGGACCCTATCCTCCTCGCCGACCGCGACGCGCGGGTCGTGGTCAGCCCCCGAGGCGGTCGTGCCGCTTGCGTCGCGTTTGCCGATGGTCAACATGGCGTCCTGTTTAGCCTGATGGGTCCGACCTTGTCGATTTGCCGACAACCCTTCTCGCATAGCCGGAGCAGAAAAATATGGCGCGTGTCATTTCGGTCGAGGCCGAACGTTTTCCGATCGCCGGGACCTTCACCATTTCGCGCGGCTCCAAGACTGAGGCCGAGGTCATCACCTGCACGATCAGCGACAACGGCCATGTCGGTCGCGGCGAATGCGTTCCCTACAAGCGCTATGGCGAGACCATGGACGGCGTGAGCGGCGCGATCGCGGCGATGCGCGACCGGATCGCCGGCGGGATGGACCGTGCCGCCCTGCTCGACGCAATGCCTGCCGGAGCGGCGCGTAACGCTGTAGACTGTGCCCTGTGGGACCTTGAAGCCAAGATCAGCGGCAATCCGGTGGCGAACGCAATCTGGCCGGCCCCTTTGCATCAGCTCGAAACCGCCTACACGCTGTCGCTCGGCGAACCGGAGGCGATGGCTGCGCAGGCCCGCGCCAATGCCGGCAGGCCGCTGCTGAAGGTCAAGATCGGCGGCGACAACGACGCCGCCCGCATCCAGGCGGTGAGGCAGGCGGCGCCCGGGAGCCGATTGATCCTCGATGCGAATGAAGGCTGGACCGACGACAACATCGTCGCGAATCTCGCTTTTGCCGCGAAGCAAGATATCGCCTTGATCGAGCAGCCGCTGCCGGCGGGCCGTGACGGCATCCTGCGCCACATAGCCCATCCGGTGCCGATCTGCGCTGACGAGAGCGTCCATGAAGCAGGAAACCTCGAGGCGCTTGTCGGCCTCTACGACGCTGTCAACATCAAGCTCGACAAGTCCGGCGGGCTGACGGCGGCGCTCACCTTGCGCGACCGCGCCCGTGAGCTGGGTTTTGGCATCATGGTCGGCTGCATGGTCGGCACGTCGCTGGCAATGGCGCCGGCGGTGCTGCTCGCGCAAGGAGCGGATTTCGTCGACCTCGACGGCCCGCTGCTGCTTGCCCGGGATCGTGTGCCGGGTCTCGTTTACCAGGGATCGCTCGTCTCACCCCCGGACCCGGCTCTGTGGGGCTGAGCGCGCGGCAAACCCGATCAGCATAAGGCCGACGATCGCGATCGGGATCATCGCCAGGAATCCATCGACACCGAGACGGTCATAGAGCGGGCCGGAAACAAGCGTAACCGCGGCCATGAAGAAGCCGTTGAAGAAATAGGCGATGCCTTGCGCGGCACCCGTGCGCTCTTCGGAGACGGTCTCGCCGATCATTTTCTGCAGGCCGATCAGCACCATTGCGACAGACACCGAATGCAGCGACTGCACGGCAAAGAAGCCGGCGATGCCAAGGCCGAGCGGCCATATCAGTGGAAAGATGATCCAGCGCACGACGGAGCCGACGCCAGCAATCACCATCACCTTGACGACAGACACGGAGGCGAAAATGCGATTGAAAAACAAAAACATGCAGACTTCCGACACCACGCCCCACGCCCACAGCAGGCCGACAACGGAATCGCTGATGCCGATTGATTTCCAGTAAATGGAAACGAAACCGTAGAGGAAGGCGTGGCTGGCTGTAATGATGCCGACGCCAAGGGTGAAGGAGAGGAAATAAGCGTTGAACAGGCTTGGCGCCGCATGCTGGATTTCCACTGCCGACAGCGGCGAGGCCTTTCGCGGCCGTCCCATGCGCGGTGCCAGCAGGCCTGCGATGAGTGCCGCGCCAAGGGCAAGGAATATGATCACCGGGACGGCTCCAGGGCCACTGGCCGCCAGGATGAAACCGCCGGCGACATTGGCCAGGAGATAACAGATCGACCCCCATTTGCGCATGCTCGCATAATTGGCCCCGAAGCGGCGCACGCCCGAGAGCGCCAGCGAATCGGCGATCGGCGAATGTGGCGTCCAGACAATGGTCAGCACCAGCGACACCGCCAGCACCGTCGCGTATGTCGGGGTCAGGAAGTATCCCGCGGACAGCAGCAGCGATGCGGCGACGAGCACGACATAGACATCGGCGCGGTCCCTGGCTCGATCGGCAAGTGTGGTCAGCAGCGGCGTCGTTACGACGCGCAGGAACATCGGCGCCGCCAGGATGACGGCGATCTGCTCGGCATGAAACCCCTTGGCCTGCAACCAAAGCGGGAAATAGGGCAAATGGGTGCCAAGCGATATGAACAACGTGCCGAAGATCAGGCTCATGCGCAGTTCAAAACGGCTCGGCTTCACGAGTTGTTCGGGTGAAAGCGGTGGCAGCGGCATGAATCGATCCAATGACGCTGCGCTCAACGACCGGCGAGCAGCGCAAGCCGATCCTTAACATGAGCAAAAACCGGACGAAACCGGCTGGACCAGTCGATTAACACCAGAAATTGCAGGGCCGGCTTCCGCCTCAGGCCGCCTGCACCACCCTGTCCTCGATCAGCAGCGGGATGAAGGGCTCGTCAAGCGCTTCAGGCAATACATGCGCCCAGGTCAGGATTTCCATGCGGCCGTCGAAATGCTCGACCACGGCGGTGCAGCTCTCCACCCAGTCGCCGGTGTTGATATATTGTACGTCGCCATAGCTTTCGATGGCGGCATGGTGGATATGCCCGCAGATGACGCCGTCGACATGCGAGCGTCGCGCTTCCTCGCTGAGCACTGTCTGGAACGAGCCGATGAAGTTCACCGCCTTCTTGACCTTGACCTTGGCCCAGGACGAAAACGACCAGTAAGGCAGGCCGAGCAGCTGGCGCAACCGCGTGATCACCCGGTTGACTTGCATGGCGGCGTCATAAGCATGGTCGCCGAGATAAGCGAGCCAACGCTGGTTGTGGACTACGGTGTCGAACTGGTCGCCATGGATGACCAGCAGCCGCCGGCCATCGGCGGTTTCATGGATGGCGCGGTCGGTAACGACGATGCCGCCGAAATGCACGCCCTGGAACTGGCGGGCGAATTCGTCGTGATTGCCGGCGATATAGGTGATCGAGGCGCCCTTGCGCGCCTTGCGCAGCAGTTTCTGCACGACGTCATTGTGGCTTTGCGGCCAATGCCAGCTGCGCCTCAGGCGCCAGCCGTCGACGATATCGCCGACCAGATAGATGATGTCGGCATCGTGGTGGCGCAGGAAGTCGATCAGGAAATCGGCCTTCGCCGCCTTCGAGCCCAGATGGACATCGGAAATGAACATGCTGCGGAAAGTGCGGGGCTCTTGGCCTGACATCGCGGATTCACCCTTGCTTTCGAGCAGCCTATGCCCCGATTCATGCAACAACCGTATGACGGTTGCGATTGGTCCAGCGCTGGCGCTAGCCTGCCGGGCAAATCAAAGGAGAAAATCGTCATGGATCTCGGTATCCGCGGAAAGAAGGCCATCGTCTGCGCTTCGAGCAAGGGGCTTGGCCGTGGCTGCGCCATGGCGCTGGCCGAGGCGGGCTGCGACATCGTCGTCAATGGGCGCAATGCGGAGCTGGTCGCGAAAACCGCCGCGGAACTGCGCCAGCGCCATGGCGTGACGGTGACGGAAGTGGTCGGCGACGTTTCTAAGCCGGAGATACAGAAAGCGCTGCTCGCCGCCTGTCCGGAACCCGACATCCTCGTCAACAACAATGGCGGACCGCCATTGCGCGATTTCCGCGAACTCGATCGCGGAAAAATCCTCGAAGGCGTGACCCAGAACATGGTGACGCCGATCGAACTGGTTCAGGCGGTCATTGACGGCATGGCTGCGCGCGGCTTCGGGCGCATCGTCAACATCACCTCGCTATCGGTCTACGTCCCCATACCCGGCCTCGACCTGTCATCGGGCGCGCGCGCCGGCCTGACCTCGTTTCTCGCCGGCGTGGCGCGCACGGTGATCGAGCGCAACGTGACCATCAACAGTCTCTTGCCCGGCAAGCTCGACACTGACCGACTGCGCGGCCCGCATGAGGCTGGCACGCCAGAGGATCCCAAGGCGGCCGCGGCGCGCAAGACCCGCATCAGTGCCGACGTGCCGGCCAAACGGCTCGGCACGCCGGAGGAATTCGGCCAGATCTGCGCCTTCCTCTGCTCGGTCCATGCCGGCTACCTGACCGGGCAGAATATACCCGTCGATGGCGGTCTCTACGTCAGCGCTTTCTGACCGAAATGTCGGCAAAGCGGCGGGAAACATCCGGCATGCAACAGCCGTAAGTGCCTGACATCTAGAGATCTTCGACGCGCTGGCGCTTAAAGCTGCCGGCGCGTCAATTAGCGTCGCGAAAAACCTTGGCCTCATGCTAAAAGGACTCCCGAAGCAGGTTTCGAGGAGCGGCCGCATGGAAGGCGAGAACAAGAAAACGGCACGTTCGGACCTCGACGAAGCCGCGCTCTATTTCCACAAGCACCCGACGCCGGGAAAGCTCGAGATCCAGGCGACCAAGCCGCTCGGCAACCAGCGCGACCTGGCGCTCGCTTATTCGCCCGGCGTGGCGGCGCCTTGTCTTGAGATCCGCGACAATCCGGCAACCGCCGCCGACTACACGGCGCGCGCCAACCTCGTCGGTGTCGTATCGAACGGCTCGGCCGTGCTCGGCCTCGGCAATATCGGGCCCCTCGCCTCCAAGCCGGTGATGGAGGGCAAGGCGGTCCTGTTCAAGAAGTTCGCCGGCATCGACGTCTTCGACATCGAGATCGACGCGCCGGAAATCGAGCGCATGGTCGAAACCGTTGCCGCTCTGGAGCCGACCTTCGGCGGCATCAACCTCGAGGACATCAAGGCGCCGGAGTGTTTCGAGGTCGAGGAACGCCTGAAGGCTCGCATGAGCATACCGGTGTTCCATGACGATCAGCACGGGACCGCCATCATCGTCGCTGCCGCCGTGCTCAACGGGCTGGAATTCGCCGGCAAGACCATTTCGGACATCAAGGTCGTCACCTCCGGCGCGGGTGCTGCCGCACTAGCCTGTCTCAATCTTCTCGTTTCCCTCGGCGTGCGCGTCGAAAACATCTGGGTCACCGACCGGTTCGGCGTCGCTTACAAGGGCCGTGTCGACGAGATGGACCGTTGGAAAGACCCTTATGTGAAGGACACCGACGCGCGCACCCTGGCCGACGTCATAACGGGCGCCGATGTTTTCCTCGGTCTCTCCGCCGCCGGCGTGCTGAAGCCGGAACTGCTGCAACACATGGCACCGAAGCCGCTGATCCTGGCGCTGGCCAATCCCAATCCGGAGATCATGCCGGAAGTGGCGCGCGCGGCCCGTCCGGACGCTATGATCTGCACCGGACGGTCCGATTTTCCCAATCAGGTCAACAACGTGCTTTGCTTCCCCTACATCTTCAGGGGTGCGCTCGACTGCGGCGCCAGCGCCATCAACGAGGAGATGAAGATGGCGGCGGTGCGGGCCATCGCCGCCCTTGCCCGCGAAGAGCCTTCCGATGTCGCCGCGCGCGCCTATTCCAGCGAGACGCCGGTCTTCGGACCCGAATTCCTGATCCCCTCGCCCTTCGATCCGCGCCTCATCCTGCGCATTGCGCCGGCGGTGGCCAAGGCAGCCTGCGACACCGGTGTGGCGACACGGCCGATCACCGACTTCGCCGCCTATATCGACAAGCTCAACCGCTTCGTCTTCCGCTCCGGCCTGGTGATGAAGCCGGTGTTCTCTTCCGCCAAGGCCTCCAGCGCCAAGCGCGTCATCTACGCCGACGGCGAGGACGAGCGCGTACTGCGTGCCGCCCAGGTTGTGCTTGAGGAAGGCATCGCCGAGCCGATCCTGATCGGCCGGCCGCACGTCATCGAGGTCAGGCTGAAGCGCTATGGCCTGCGTATCAAGCCCGGGGTCGATTTCGGCCTGATCAACCCGGAGGACGATCCGCGCTACCGCCACTATGTCGACCTCCTGATCGAACTCGCCGGCCGCCGCGGCGTGACGACGGAGGCCGCACGCACCATGGTGCGCACCGACAACACGGTGATCGCCGCACTTGCGCTGAAGCGCGGCGATGCCGACGCCATGGTCTGCGGCCTCGAAGGCCGTTTCGAGCGGCATCTGCGCAATGTGACGCTGATCATTGGGCCGCGCACCGGCATCAAGGACCGAGACCTGTCGACGCTATCCATGCTGATCTCGCAACGCGGCATCATCTTCCTCACCGACACCCACGTCTCCGTCGACCCGACGGCCGACGAGATCGCCGAGATGACCGTGCTGGCGGCGGAAGAAATCCAGCGTTTCGGCATCGAGCCGAAGGCGGCGCTCTTGTCGCATTCGGATTTCGGCTCGCGCGATTCGCCGAGCGCCCTGAAGATGCGTCAGGCCGCGGCGATCCTGGCGCGCATCGCGCCGGAGCTGCAATGCGACGGCGAAATGCACGCCGATTCCGCTTTGTCGGAGCATCTGCGCCAGCGCGTCTATCCGCATTCGCGCCTGAAGGGCGAAGCCAATCTCCTGGTGTTCCCGAACCTCGATTCGGCCAACATCACGCTGACGGCGCTGCGGGCCATGATGGATGCCTTGCATGTCGGCCCCATCCTGCTCGGCACCGACAAGCCGGCGCACATATTGACTCCCTCGGTGACCTCGCGCGGTGTGGTCAACATGACGGCGCTGGCGGTGGTCGAAGCCGCGCATAAGGCCCAGGCGATCGCCAATCTGGACTGAACCGGCGGTCGCGATCGGATTGATCCGGCCCCGATTGAGGTGTGGTGGCGACGCGCCACGGACCGCATTGGCGGGATCGAGTGTTGCGAACCGACAACTCTTAACCGAGTAATCCGGCATCGGACGAATGCGGATTTCTCGGACCGGGTCAATTTGATATGGTCACACCGTCTGATCGGGCGGTGAAAATGTCATGAGAGCCCTGTTGCTCGCTTCGGCAATGCTGACTGTGATTGGCGGACAGGCGTTCGCCGCCGACGCCGTCGGGCTGGAGTCGGCCGCGCATGACTGGTCCGGCGTGTATGTCGGCGGGCATCTTGGCTATGGTTTTGGCAGCACCGACGCGACTTACAACGTGCCAAACACGCCAGCGATCCGGGGCACGCAGGACTACGACGTCGACGGCTTTCTGGGCGGTGTCCAGATCGGCTACGATTACCAGGTCAATTCCGCGGTTCTGGGGATCGAGGCCGATATTTCGGGCGCAGACATCAAGGGGCATTCCGACGAGGTCAATGTCGGCGGAGGCGATGTCTACGACACCAAGGTGGATTGGTTCGGATCGATGCGCGCCAGGGCAGGCTATGCGTTCGGCAGCACCCTTGTCTACGGGACCGGGGGCCTCGCTATCGGAGGTGTCGAGAACCAGTATCTCGATGGCCCGGCCGACAGCTATTCCGAAAAGAACACCAAAATTGGCTGGACGATTGGCGCCGGGCTGGAGCAGGCAATCACCGATCATTGGTCGGCAAATGCCGAATACCGATATGTCGACCTGCGGGATCAGACGATCAATTACGCGCCCAACTCCAATACGACTTTCGACAACACGTTCAGTACGGTCAGGATCGGGATGAACTACAAGTTCTGATGGCCCACCCTGCCATTGCCGGACTGATTGGCACATAGAATGCGCGCGGCTTTCAGCCGGCAACTAAGCAACTTCCGAAATGGACGATTAACCGCGAACGGGGTAGCCTTGGCGACCACAGGCAAGCGGGATCGAGGCGGATGGCGAGCGGAGGTTTGAAGCAGGCGCATGCTGCCGTGCTGCTTGGCCTTCTGCTGTCCGGCGCCGTGGTCAGCGAGCCGCAGGCCGCTTCGCGGGTCTGCCGTCAACTGGAGGCCGAGCTCGCCGCGGCTTCGCGTGGCGGCGGCGGTCCGGCAATGATCCGCAAATACGATGCGGCCATCTACCGGCAGCGCGAACAGATCTCCAAGGCCCGCAGCCAGGCGGACAATGCCGGTTGCGGGTTTTCACTATTTTCCCGCAACATCAACCGGTGTGCCGGGCTCAACGCCACCATCGAGCGCATGAGCGCCAATCTCGACAGTCTGCAAGCCAAGCGCGCCCAACTCGCCGGCGGCAGTTCACGCCGCGACCGGGGCCGTATCCTGGCGGCGCTCGATGCCAATGACTGTCGTGACGATGCGGTTGCGCCGCGCCGCGAGCCTCCGCTGGAAGCGAATCGTGAAGATGGAGGCAATGCCAATCTCTTCGACCAGCTTTTCGGCGGCGACGACCGCCAGATCGATACATTGGACCAGCCTGACGATTCCGGGGAGGAACGCGATGTCGGCCGCGTCCTGAACCAGCCCGGCAGTCCGGACGTTGCGAGCAGCGGCGGCGAATTCCACACCAGTTGCGTGCGCACTTGCGACGGCTATTTCTTCCCCATGTCGAACGCCGCCTCGGCCGGCGATTTCGAGCGCGACCAGAAGAATTGCGAATCAGCCTGCCCCGGCACCGAGATGCAGGTCTTCTATTCGCGCGGCATGGACGATGATTCGGCATCGATGATGTCATCGGTCACCGGCAGGCCCTACGGCGAATTGCCGACCGCCTATCTCTACAAGCAGCCCGACATGTCGCGGCCGCCCGCGTGCGGCTGCAACGCCGCGCAGAATTTCCAGATCATTGGCGGCAACTCGCCAAGCCCCCAACAGTCACAGCCCGAACCGGAAGCGGCACCGCTCGTTCCGGTGCCGGCCTTAAAGCCCGATCCGGGTGCCGACCCGGAGACCCTGGCCAACAGGGACGGCGGGCTCGACCGTGAGGCCATCAAGCGCCTCTCGGCCAAGCCTGTGACATCGCCGGTTTCTGCCGTGCCTCCGGACCAGCGCAAGGTCAGGGTCGTCGGGCCAACGTTCCTTCCCGACCCATCAGGGGCAATAGATCTGCAAGCTCCGGCCCCGAAGGCAGTCCAGTAAGGGCAAGCCTGAGCGGCATGAACAGCGCCTTGCCCTTGCGGCCGGTCGCTTCCCTGATCTTGCCGGTCCAATCCTTCCAGACCGTCCCGTTCCACGGCTCCTCAGGCAGGAGATCGAGCGCCTGGTGCAGAAAATCGCGGTCGTCGTCGGAAAAGTCGGGCTTCTCCCGCGGCCCTTCGCGCAGGACGCGCCACCAGGCAACCGCATCGGCTAGTCGGTCGAGATTGCCGCGCACCGCCAGCCAGAATGGTTCGGCCTGTTCGCCGGAAATGCCCAGCACCATCAGCCGGTCCCGCGCCTCGTCGAACGGCATGTGATGCAGCAGCACCCGGTTGAGCACGAACAATTCGGCCGGATCGAACTTGGAGGACGATTTCGAGGTCGCGGCCGGGTCGAAATGGCCGGCGAGTTCGGTCAGGTCATGCGCGGCCGCGACATTCTCCGACGTGCCGACCAGTACGGCCAGCGAAGCGACGGCCATCGGCTCGATGCCGTCTTCACGCAGGCTCTCGATGGAAAGTGCGCCGGTGCGCTTCGACAGCCCCTCGCCCGAGACGGTGGTCAGGAGATTGTGGTGGCCGAAGACGGGCGGCTCGGCACCCAGCGCCTTGAACAGGGCGATTTGCACGCCGGTATTCGTGACATGATCGTCGCCGCGGATGACATGGCTGACACCCATCTCCATGTCGTCGACGACGGAGGGCAGCGTGTAGAGATAGGTGCCGTCCTCACGCACCAGCACCGGATCGGACAGCGAGGCCAGATCCACCATCTCCTCGCCACGCACCAAATCGTCCCAGCGGATCTCGGTGCGCTCCGGCTGCAGCGGATCGCCGGAGAAATTGGGCAGCAGGAAACGCCAGTGGGGCCGGCGTCCATCGGCCTGATATTCGGCCACCTGCTCTGTCGTCAGCGCCAATGCTTCGCGGCCATAGACCGGCGGCAGGCCCCGCGTGCGGCGCACCTTGCGCCTGAGATCGAGTTCTTCCGGCGTTTCGTAGCAGGCGTAAAGAACACCCGCCGCCTTCAGCCGCTCCACCGCCGCGTCATAGATTTCGAAGCGCCGCGACTGATACTCGGTGGCATCCGGGAAAATGCCCAGCCAGTGCAGGTCGTAAAGGATGGCGTCGGCGAATTCCTGCTTCGAGCGGGCGATGTCGGTGTCGTCGAAGCGCTGGATGAAGCGGCCCTTGTTGTTGAGGGCAAACAGCCAGTTGAACAGAGCGGTGCGCGCATTGCCGATGTGGATGCGGCCGGTCGGTGACGGGGCGAAACGAACGGTAACTGTCATGAGCGGGGCGTACCGGATGCCTTTATGATTGACAAGATGCGCCCCCGCGCCGTGCCGCAGACATAGAACATGGCGGCTGGAATGAAAAGACCGGGCCGGCACGCCTCAGCTGGCGCAAGACCCCGCCGTGAGAGGGCAAGCGGCCAGCGGAGCCGACGAACAGGTGGTTGACGACGATCAGCGGCCGAAGTCGTCTGAACTCAGGCGGGTCCAGCGGTCGCCCATCAAGCCGCCGATAGCGATGTCGCCGGAGCGGACCGCTTGCGTGACCTCGGCGATTCGCGAGCGGACCATCGTTCCGCCGGCATAGCGGAAGAAGACATTCCTGTAGCCGAAGAGGTGAGGCATGAACTTGTCCTGGGTCTGCCCGGTGATGCCTGCGCAGCCCATATCCCGCGCTGCCGCGACGAGGCCGTCCAGCGTCGCGCCCCAGTGGTGTCCGGAAGCCTGGATTTGCAGCAGGACCGCCATGTCTCCGACCCGGCCGTAAAAGGCATAGCAACCGAGCATTTTGCCTGTCTCATCGTAAGTCCCGCCGAAATGAAGTGGTCCGTCGGCCCGCTTCTCGGCCGCCAGCGCGAGCAGCCGCGGCAGTTCGCCGTCCTTCCAACTCGGCCGAAGAGCGTAATCGGAGAGAAGGGTCGGCAACCGCTCGGCAAACTGCGCGGCATTGATCGGCTCGGCATGGACCCGATGCGACGATGAAGCCTGGAAAGGCGATCCGAACCTTCGCTTCGCGACAGCGTCGAATGCTCTCGCACAGGGATCGAGTGCCAAGCGAGGCAGGCCGGGCCATTTACGGTGCAGCGCGGCGGCGGCCATCGCGGCTGGCCGGAAGATGCAGGTCCATCCCAGGCAATGGACCGGCAGGAGCTGGTATTTCATCGGTCGCGCGAAGGCCAGGGAGACCCGGTTGGCCGAATCCGTCAGTTGCAGATCGAATTCGCCTTGGTGCAAGGCGCGCAGCAATTGCGGTCCTGCCGAGCCATCGTCGGCGCCAGTGTCGGCCATGAACGGACCGATGATCGCCGCATTCAATCCAGCGCCGTTGAACTCGTAACGGGCTTTCAGGACGCCGAGGAACCCGCCCAGATCCCCCTGCCGGTTGATCTGGACAAGAGCGCTCGCACCGGGCTGGCCGGCGGGGTCAAGATAGATCTTTCTCATGTATTCGGCCGTCTCCTCGATAGCGCGATCGAGGAGGTGACGCCGGCGGCGGCGAAACTTCGTCAGGAAGAGTGCCGCGACGCGCTCGAGATCTTCGGCGGCGAGTGGCCGAACCGAGCCGTGCTGGGAATCCAGCACCGACGGGGCCGTCACCTTTTGCGCGCCGGCATTTGCGGAAACGAGATGCATCGTAAACACCGAACAGGTTGCTTTTACAGAGTACAGCAACCAAAAGTGGAAACAACGAATCTCGGCCGGTAACGTAAACAGACGTCCCGCACTCGGGACTTTGGCTTCGCGCTGCGATTGCGAGCGCCACATGGCTCGCCGGCTTATGGCAACCGATAGAGGTGGCCCCCGGCAGGAGCCGGAGGCCACCTCGGATCACATCACGAGGCCCTTGGTAAGTTCCAGCGCCTGGCGCTCGAACAGGCGGCGGTAGATACCGCCCTTCAGCCGGATCAACTCGTCATGCGAGCCTTCCTCGACGATCTTGCCGCGATCGAAGACCAGCAGCCTGTCGAGCGCCCGCACCGTCGAAAGCCGATGCGCGATGACCAGTGTCGTGCGGCCGACCATCAGCCGTTCCATCGCCTGCTGGATGAGCACCTCCGATTCCGAATCGAGGCTCGACGTCGCCTCGTCCAGGATCAGGATCCGCGCATCGGCCAGGAAAGCGCGGGCGATCGCCACCCGCTGGCGCTCGCCGCCCGACAGTTTCACGCCACGTTCGCCGACCAGCGTGCCATAGCCCTTCGGCAGGCTGGTGATGAAGTCGTGCGCGCTCGCCAGCCTGGCGGCATGCTCGATCTCCCCCTGCGTCGCGCTTGGCCTGGCATAGGCAATGTTTTCGGCCAGCGACCGGTGGAACAGGATCGGTTCCTGCTGAACGATGGCGATCTGGGCGCGCAGCGACGACTGGGCGACCTGTGAGATATCCTGGCCATCGATCACGATCTTTCCCGCATTCACGTCATAGAGCCGCTGGATGAGCTTGACGAATGTGGTCTTGCCCGAACCCGAGTGACCGACGAGCCCGACACGCTCGCCCGGCGCGATATCCACCGAAAAGTCACGGTAGAGCGGCGACCGGTGATTGCCGTAGTGAAAGGTGACCTTGTCGAAGGCGATGTGGCCCTGCGTGATGGCAATCGGTTCGGCGCCGGGCCTGTCTTCGATGCCGAGCGGTTCGGACTGGAAATCGACCAGTTCCTCCATGTCGTTGATCGAACGCTGCAGATTGCGGATATGCGTGCCGATATCGCGCAAATAGCCTTGCAGCACGAAGAACGAGGTCAGCACGAAAGCGACATCGCCGGCGCTCGCCTGCCCCCACGACCACAGCATCAGCGCCAGGCCGATTACGGCGGCCCGCATGACCAGCAGCAGCGCCCCTTGCGTGGTGCCGTTGATGGTGCCGCGCACCCAGGTGCGCCGCGTGCGGTCGCGCCATTTGGCGACCACCCTGGCGAGGCGGCGCTCTTCGCGCGCCTCGGCGCCAAAGCCCTTGACCACGGCATTGCAGCTGACCGCGTCGGCCAGCGAGCCGCCGAGGCGCGTGTCCCAGGTGTTCGCAAGCCTTGCCGCGGGCGCGACATAGCCAAGCGACAACATGGCCGTCACCGTGATGAACAGCAGGGAGCCGGCCGCGACGACCACGCCCATCAGCGGCCAGAACCAGCCGAGCAGCAGCGTCGAGCCGGCGAGCATGACCACCGACGGCAGCAGCGCGATCAGGATCGTGTCGTTGAGCAGGTCGAGCGCCCACATGCCGCGCGTCACCTTGCGCACCGTCGAGCCGGCAAACGAGTTGGCATGCCAGTCGGTCGAAAAGCGCTGAACGCGATGGAAGGCGTCGGCCGCGATGTCGGCCATCATCTTGAGTGTCAGCTCCACGATGCCCATGAAGGCAAGATTGCGCAACACGACGCCAGTCAGCGCCAGCGCCATCAAGAAGAAAAATGCCGTCATCGCGGCGTTCCAGGCAATGGCATCCGCTCCGGCGCTGCTGGCGACAGCATCGACCAGCCGACCGGAGTAGAGCGGCGTCAGCACGTCGGCCAGCGTCGACAGCAGGAAACCGCCCATGATGAGCGAGAGCCGCCAAGGCTGACGCCGCCAATGGGTAAGTGTGAAGCCAAGAACGCTGCGAAAGGCGCTCGCGCGCAAATCGATCTTGAAACGAGCCATGATGTCATTCGGGCGCAAAACGAGCCCGATCCCAAATAAAGGTCGAAGGTTGAAAAACCGCGCCGGGGCGAATTGCCCATGAATGCGGAGGTTCGGCTATGGTTGGTCGCCTGCCCATGGGCGGCGACCGGCAGCGGCAAATGCCTTTTCTACGCCCGGTATGGTTCCGATACTTCGGAACACCGGCGCAGACCTAGGCCTCGCGGCCTCGCATAACGATGTCAAATCCTGGCATTCGGTCCTCCCTGAAGGGAATCGCGGAAAGGCTCTTATAGGGGTGCTTCGATTGCGCGCCAAGGCAAGCCATGGCCAAAAGCATCTCTGGCCCAGCCGATGAGGCGATTTTGCAACAGTCGCTATCCCTGCCTATCGCCGTCGCACGTCGTTCACCCGGCATGCGGCGCACGATCGAGGCGCATGTATCGCCCATCCATCGATGCCTTGAAACCCAGCTTTTCATAGACCCCATGCGCGTCGCTGGTCGACAGGCTCCAATGCGAGACGGTGCTGAGTTCAGGATGGTCGATGAGTGCCCGCACCAGCCGCAAGCCGACGCCCTGCCCGCGATGCACGGGCCAGACGATGATATCCGCGAGATAGGCGAATACCGTGCGGTCGGTGATCGCCCTGCCGAAACCGACCTGTTTGCCAGCGATGTAGGCGGCGGCGCAGAACGAGTTGGCAAAGGCCCGCCGATGGAACTCGTCGCTGCGTCCAGCTCCCCAGTAGCTTTCCATCAACAGGTCGGAGGTCGCACGAAAGTCGATCCGTGAGAGGTCGAAGCTGATTTCACAGTCGGGCATGCTGGTATCCCTATCCCGCCATGCCGCGTATTTCGTCCAGCAGACGAACTGCGCTTCAGCCACGATCCCTGAAACGATTGGTGATGGGATAGCGGCGGTCGCGGCCAAAATTCTTCCTGGTGATCTTCACACCCGGTGCCGCCTGCCTGCGCTTGTACTCGGCGATGTAGAGCAGATGTTCGATGCGCGCCACCGTCGCCCGGTCATGGCCGCGCGAGACGATGTCGTCGACGCCCATCTCGTTCTCGACCAGGCATTCGAGGATGTCGTCCAGCACCGGATAGGGCGGCAGCGAATCCTGGTCGGTCTGGTTCTCGCGCAATTCGGCCGATGGCGCCTTGTCGATGATGTTCTTCGGGATCACCTCGCCCGAAGGCCCGAGCGCACCCGGCGGCACATGGCTGTTGCGCCAGCGCGAGAGCGCGTAGACCTGCATCTTGTAAAGGTCCTTGATCGGATTGAAGCCGCCATTCATGTCGCCGTAGAGCGTGGCGTAGCCGACCGACATCTCGCTCTTGTTGCCCGTAGTGACGACCATCGAGCCGAATTTGTTGGAGATCGCCATCAGGATGGTGCCGCGCGCGCGGCTCTGCAAATTCTCCTCGGTGATGCCTTCCTTGGTGCCTTCGAACAATTGCGTCAGCGCATGCAAAAAGCCTTCGACGGGCTCGAAGATCGGCACGATGTCATAGCGGCAGCCGAGGGCGCGGGCGCAGTCCTCGGCGTCCTTGAGGGAATCCTTCGAAGTGTAGCGATAAGGCATCATGACGGCACGCAGCCGTTCCTCGCCCAGCGCATCGACGGCCAATGCGGCACAGATCGCGGAATCGATGCCGCCGGAAAGGCCAAGCACCACATTCTTGAAGCCGTTCTTGTTGACGTAATCGCGCAGGCCGAGCATGCAGGCGCGGTAGTCGGCCTCCTCCTTGTCCGGGATTTTCGACATCGGTCCTTCCGAACAGACCCAGCCATCATCGGTACGTTTCCAGGTGGTGACGTCGACCGCATCCTCGAACTGACTCATCTGGAAGGCGAGCGTCTTGTCCGCCCCGATGGCGAAGGAGGCGCCGTCGAAGATCAGCTCGTCCTGGCCGCCGAGCTGGTTGGCATAGATCATCGGCAGGCCGCATTCGATGACTTGCTTGATCACGACCTGGTGGCGAACGTCGATCTTGGCGCGATAATAGGGCGACCCGTTCGGCACCAGCAGGATTTCCGCGCCGCTTTCGGCCAGCGTCTCGCAGACCGCGACGTCGCCCCAGATGTCCTCGCAGATCGGTATGCCGATGCGCACGCCGCGGAAGTTGACCGGTCCCTGGATCTCGGGCCCGGCCTGGAAGACGCGCTTCTCGTCGAATTCGCCGTAATTGGGCAGGTCGAGCTTGTAGCGTTCGGCGATGATCTTGCCGCCATCGGCGAAGACGATGGAATTATGCGTGCCGCTCTTGCGCTTCAGCGGCGTGCCGATGATGACGCCGGGACCGCCATCGGCGGTGTCTGCGGCAAAATCCTGTGCTGCCCGCTCGCATGCCTTGAGGAAGGCCGGCTTGAGCACCAGATCCTCCGGCGGATAGCCGGCGAGGAAAAGCTCGGTATAGAGCACGAGATCGGCGCCCTGGCGGGCGGCATCCGCCCTCGCCTCGCGCGCCTTGGCGAGGTTGCCGGCGACGTCGCCGACAGTCGGGTTGAGCTGGGCGATGGCGATACGCAGTATGTCGAGCTTCTTGGTCATGCTGCTGACTTAGCGCGGCGGAATTCACCTCGCAATGGCGTTCGTTTGGACCAATTCAGCCCGTCAATCGTCGCCCATATACGCGCGCAGCGATTGCGGAGAGTGGTTTTCGCCGATCGACATGGCCAGGATGCGCGAGAGATGCCGGCGCGGCAGCCCTGTCTCGTCGGCCCATCGGTTGATCTGGACCTGGATCTTGTCGAGGTCCTTCTTCGATGTCGGGTTGTCCGCGATGTCGAGGCCCGCGTCGCGAAGGGCTGCCGCCATGTCGGCCGAAATGACGAAAGCATCCCAGCCCAGCCAGCGCAAAAAATACTGGCCGGTGTTGCCGCCGAGCCGGCTGCCATGCTTGCCGAGATAGGCCATCAGCCCGACCTGGTCATCGGCGGGCCATTCGGCGAGAAAATTGCCGAAGCCGCCATGTTCCCGGGACACGCGCTCGACGAAGGCGGCGTTGTCGCGAACGGACCTGATCTTCTGCGGATTGCGCACGATGCGCTGGTCCGAGGCCAGATCGTGCCAGAAATCGTCGGGCTGGAACAAAAGCCGCTTCGGCTCGAAGCGCAGGAACGCTTCCTCGAAACCGGGCCATTTCTGCTCGATGACGCGCCAGACGAAACCGGCGGCAAAGACGCGCTCGGCCATGGTCGAGAGGATACGGTCGTCGGTGACGTTGGCCACCGCCGCATTGTCGGGTATCGGACCCAACAGCGAGGTCAGTTCCGCCTGACCGCCCTTGCGATTTGCCGCGCGAGCCCGAATTTTCTTGAAGTCGGCCATCGGTCCCCCTCGGTTCGCCTCAATCTAGCACTTCCCGCCCCGGCCGGCAGCCTCTACCTCTAATACATGTCGCCCAAAAGTGACCTCGGTTTTGGGAAGACGACATGCATAAAAGCAAAAACCTAAAGCGCGTCGCCTCAATCCGCTTCGACGCGACGCGCTTTAGCGCAGCAAAGCGCTTGGAGACGGCCATGAACAAGACCATCGACGACCTGGCGAACCGTTGGCTGAAGCGGAAGCCGGATGGGCTGAGCCAGTTGGAAAACCGGGTGCTGCAAAGCACCATCGAGCGTACCACCATCACCAGGGACACCAACAAGGCCGTCGCTTTCCACCAGACTTTTGGCGACCGCCTTGCCGATACGATCGCCCGCATCGGCGGCTCCTGGTCGTTCATCCTGACCTTCATCGCCTTCCTGATCGTGTGGACATCAGCCAATGTCTGGCTGTTGTCGCGCGATGCATTCGACCCGTACCCCTTCATCTTCCTCAACCTCGTCCTGTCGATGGTCGCCGCATTGCAGGCGCCGGTGATCATGATGGCGCAGAACCGCCAGACCGAACGCGACCGCATCGATGCCGCCCATGATTACGAGGTCAATCTGAAGGCCGAGATCGAGATCATGGCGCTGCATGAGAAGCTGGACGAACTGCGCCACAGCCAGATCATCGGCATGCGCGACGAAATCGTGCGGCTGGCCGAACTGGTCAAGCGGATCGACGAAAGACTGTCACAGCAGTCGGCCTCATGACCGAAGCGATCCACCATTTCATCGAGCAATACGGGTTGCTGGCGGTTTTTCTCGGCTGCGTGGCCGAAGGCGAAAGTGCCGCGATCCTGGGAGGCTTCTTCGCCCACCAGCATGTTTTCGTGCTGTGGCATGCCTTTGTCGCGGCAGCGCTGGGCGCCTTCGCTGGCGACACCTTTTTCTTCATCCTCGGCAGAAGTTTCGCCGATAATCGCCATGTCGTCAGGCTGCGCCGGCGGCCCGGCTTTCGCCGCGCCTACCGCCTGCTCAACACCCATCCCAACATCTTCGTGCTGTCGAACCGCTATGTCTACGGCATGCGCCTGGTCGGCGGCATCGCGGCCGGCCTTTCGACCATAGCGGCGCCGCGCTTCGTCATCCTCAACGCCATTTCCTCGGTCATCTGGGCGGTCCTGTTCAGCACGATCGGCTATGTCTTCGGATTGGGAGCCGAACAGTTGATTGGCCAGGCGCTGATGCAGCACGAGCGGCTGTTCGTCGGGCTCGGCATCGGCCTTGCCCTGGCCGTGCTTGCCTGGTTTGTCGCCCGCCATGTCGCCGAGCGGGAGCGCGACAAGGAGTTTTGACCGTCAGTCGATGCCGAGCGCCTGGTCCCCCCGATCGAGGATGAGCGGGATGATCAGGTCCTCCTCATCGGCCAGATGCCGGGTCAGCATCGCGATCAGACGGTTGTTTTCGTCGGCATAGGCATCGGCGGCGAAGCGCTGCTTGTCCTCACTCTCCTGAAGTGTGCGGATGAAGGCGTTCGCCGCCTCGGCGTTGCGCTCCAATCCTTCATGGATGGTGTGGTGGTCGGCATCGAGAATCTCGAACCCGCGCTTCAGACGGGGCTCCGCCTTGGTGAAGGCCGGGAAATACTGGTAGTCCTCGACATTGTGGTGGCCGTCGAGATGCCCGAGAAAATGGTTGAGGCGCGGCGCGAACCAGCGCGCGAAATCGGGGGCCGTCAGTCTGCCTTCGCGATAGTTGCCAATGCCGCCGGTGAGCATGCCGCCGAGTTCGCGGAACATGTCGTGCCGCTGCAGCCACATATTGGCCATGCCGTGAATGTTGGCGTGAGCCTGCCAGTTTTCGCGGGGATATTTGTCGGCCAGCCAGCGCAGGTCGTCCGGCAGGCCCAGGCGTTCGAGAAGCGATGAATTCGTGACCTCTGCCATGACGGTCTCCTTTGGTGACCGTCATATAGGCATCAAAGCTTCAGATCGGCACCCCCGTTATGCGCTCGATGAGAGCGATGCCCCAGACGCCACCGGCAATCACCACAGAAATCAGCACCGCCAGCGAGCCGCAATCCTTGGCGAGCTGGATATCGATATGGAATTCACGAGAAATTGCGTCGCACGCCGCCTCGATGCCCGTGTTCAGCACTTCGACCATGATCAAGAGGAGCACCGCGCCGATCAGCAGCGCGTAACCGCGCCAAGACACCGAAACGAACCAGCCAGCGGGCAAGGCCAGCACCAGCAGCATCAGTTCCTGCTGGAAAGCCTTCTCGCTAACCGCAAGCTTGCGAAATGCCCGCACCGAATTGATAAAAGCATCGATCAGCCGCTGCATGCCAAGGCCCCTCTCGGAATCACCGGCCCGGGATAAAGCAATGCCCCGATCAATGGAATAAGGCGGATCGTCCAAATTTCATTCGGCGACCGGTATGGCCGGTGTCGACTTTTCAAACTGCGGCAGCCCATCGTCGATCGAATAATAGTCGCCCTTGTCGCCGACGAAGATATGACATTCGCCCTCGAGCGCTGTCGGCTTGTCGAACGATCCCGCCATGACCGAGATATGGTCTTGGTCCATTGCCTTCCAGAACAGCAGCGACCCGCATGTCTTGCAAAAGCCGCGCCTGGCGAAGCCGGACGCTTCATACCAGGTGATGCTTTCCGTGCCTTCGATCACGATGTCGGTATCGGCAACATTGGTCGCGGCATAGAAATGCCCGCTCTGTTTGCGGCATTGCGAACAATGGCAGTAGACGACGCCACGCAGTGCCCCACTTGTCCGGAAGCGGACCGCTCCGCACAGGCATGATCCCTGGTGACTCTCCCGCACTGGGTTTCTCCCCTAAACTGTAGTCTGACGAAGGCACCAGCATTCCAGCTTTGCGGCCGTCATGCGTAAGCAATTGCGACATCTGTTGTTGTGGAAAATCCGAAGTTCAGTTTCGCTCAGCCAGATCGGTACGCGAATTTGCATGCAACGCCGCCAATCAGCGCTGCCTGGAGGTTGATAGTTTGGTTGGACGCATGCAGCCTGATGTAGCGAAAAGGCGTGAGTTCTGCCGATTAAGGAAACTTTAGCGCTACTGCATCTATGGTGGTCTCCATCGAAGGTCGCGTGTGGGGACGCGCCTTTTCGTGTGTCGGCTTCGAATGGGTGGCGTCCCCGCGTCAGCGATGATGGATATGCGCCAAGTTCAGGCGCGTTCCCAAGGGAAGAGCGAACAACCATGCAGCCGGCGGCCACCCTGACCGAACGAAACACTGAGATCGCAAGCACAGTCGTGGCCACCATGCGCCAGCTTGGCGTGCTCGGCCTGCCGCGCAACTACGAGATCTTCTATGAGGCCCTGAGCGGCACCAACCGCGAGCTCGGTCTTGCCGTGTTGTCGCTGAGCAGCCGGCCGACGCAGGATGAGCTGGATCAGATCGGGCGCGCTTTCTTTGCCCATAATCATGGCCCGGGCATCATCGAGCATGCCCGGGACGTCATCGCCAAGGAGCTTGAGGAGGTCGCGTCGCTCCTGCGCAGCGAGCGCAGCCATATCGAAAAATACGGCAGGATCCTCGACGAGACATCCAGTGGCCTGAGCAACCGCAGCCTTCTCTCCCAGGATCTTCTGCAAAAGATCGCCAACGCAATGACGATCGCAACCAATTCGACGATCGACCACGGCCGGCAGGTCGCCTCGACGCTCAGCGACAAGACGGCGGAGCTTGAGAGCGTCAAGTCGAAGCTCGAGGAATACAAGCGGCTGGCCGATACGGATCCGTTGACCCAGATCTGGAATCGTCGCGCTTTCGACAAGGAAATCACCAGGATCTACAACAGCAACAAGGGTATTCTGTTCAATGCCCTTGTCCTTGTCGACATCGACCGGTTCAAGGACATTAATGACCGCTATGGCCATCCTGTCGGCGACAAGATCATCCAGATCATCGCCGAGATTTTCCAGACCAGCATCCGCAGCGACATGTTCGTCGCCCGAACCGGCGGCGAGGAGTTCGCGCTGATCATCGAGGGCGCCAGCGAGGACGCAACCTACGAGATCGCGGAACGCATTCGCGCCCTGATCGAGCAGACGCCGTTCACCAGCAGCCAGACCGGCATGAATTACGGCACCGTGACGGTATCGATGGGCATCTGCATGGCATCAGAGGCCGAAGGCCCCGAAGACCTCTACACCAAGGCGGATCGGGCGCTCTACCGCTCCAAGGTCAGCGGGCGCAACCGCGTCACCAGGCATTCAGCCATGGCAGGGCGCGCCAGCAAAAGCTGGCTGCTTTACAAGAAAGACTGAGGCTTTCGCTTTTGCCGGTTGCGCCGACACGGTCGGAAGCACAAACCGAAGTTGCAATAAAAAAGGCGCCGGTTTCCCAGGCGCCTTTCCTTTATCGGTTCCAATTGGCCGAGATCAGCCGTTGACCGCTTGCTTGTGCTGCACCGGATGGCTCTTCTTCAACAGGTCCGAGACCAGGAAGGCCAGTTCGATCGCCTGGTCGGCGTTGAGACGCGGATCGCAATGGGTGTGATAGCGGTCCTGCAACTCCTCGGCGGTGATGGCACGGGCGCCACCGGTGCATTCGGTGACGTTCTTGCCGGTCATCTCGACATGGATGCCGCCCGGATGCGTGCCTTCGGCGCGGTGCACCTCGAAGAAGGTCTGCACCTCCTTCAGGATGCGGTCGAAGGGCCGTGTCTTGTAGCCGGCCGCCTCGATCGTGTTGCCATGCATCGGATCCGACGACCAGACCACGCTGCGGCCCTCCTTCTGCACAGCGCGCACCAGCTTCGGCAAATGGTCGGCAACCTTGTCCGAACCGAAGCGGGCGATCAGCGTCAGCCGCCCCGGCTCGTTCTCGGGGTTCAGCAGGTCGATCAGTTCCAGGAGGCCGTCCGGCGTCAGCGACGGACCGCATTTCAGGCCGAGCGGGTTCTTGATGCCGCGGCAATATTCGACATGGGCGTGGTCGGGTTGACGCGTGCGGTCGCCGATCCAGATCATGTGACCCGACGTGGCGTACCAGTCGCCCGAGGTCGAATCGACACGGGTCAGCGCCTCCTCGTAGCCGAGCAGCAGGGCCTCGTGGCTGGTGTAGAAGTCGGTTTCGCGCAGCGCGAAATTGGTTTCGGACGTAATGCCGACCGCGCGCATGAAATCCATCGTCTCGGTGATGCGGTTGGCAAGCGACTCGTATTTCTCGCCCTGCGGGCTGTCGGAGACGAAGCCGAGCATCCAGCGATGCACATTCTCCAGGCTGGCATAACCGCCCTGCGCGAAGGCACGCAGGAGGTTGAGCGTGGCCGCCGACTGGCGGTAGGCCATTTCCTGGCGGGCGGGATCGGGAATGCGCGACTTCTGGTCGAACTCGATGCCGTTGATGATGTCGCCGCGATAGCTCGGCAGCGTCACCTCGCCCTTGGTCTCGTTGTCGGACGAGCGCGGCTTGGCGAACTGGCCGGCGACACGGCCAACCTTCACCACGGGCTGCGCACCGGCGAAGGTCAGCACCACGGACATCTGCAGGAAGACGCGGAAGAAGTCGCGTATGTTGTCGGCGCCATGCTCGGCAAAACTCTCCGCGCAATCACCACCCTGGAGCAGGAAGGCTTCGCCGGCGGCAACCGCCGCCAACTGCTTCTTCAGCTTGCGCGCTTCGCCGGCAAAGACCAGCGGCGGGAAGGTGGCGAGTTGGGCTTCCGTATTCTTCAGCGCGGCAAGGTCCGGATAGGCGGGAACTTGCTTGATCGGCTTTGCTCTCCACGAATTCGGCGACCATTTCGTCATCGCTGCACCCAACGCTCTTTCCGGCGGACACCCTCGCCCGCCATTTCCCGCCCCAAACTGGGGTGGCGGCTCCATACACGAAGCCGATTTCCTATTCTAGACCGGAATTTCGGTGCTGGCGAATGGCTGACGCGCCCAGGACGGCCCGAAAGGCGAGATCAGGCTGCCTTATCCACCAGTCGCGCCAGTTGCGTCATGACCACAGCCGAGCCCGCCAGACGCTTCTCCGCCGTCGGCCAGTCGCGGATGAAGACCACGCTATGGTCGGCCCTGATCTTGGCCAGCGAACCCTGCTCGCCAATATACTTGACCAGCCCGACCGGGTTCGAGAACTCGCGCTTGCGGAAATGGATGACGATACCCTTCGGCCCGGCATCGAGCTTCTCAACATTGGCCTTGCGGCACAGCGCCTTGATGAAGACGATCTTGAGGAGATGTTTCACTTCCTCCGGCAACGGGCCGAAACGGTCGATCAGTTCGGCGCCGAAGGCGTCGATCTCCTCGGTGTTTTCGAGATCGCCGAGACGGCGGTACAGCGCCAGCCTGAGCTGCAGGTCCGGCACGTAGCCTTCCGGGATCATCACCGCCGTGCCGACGGCGATCTGCGGCGACCATCCGCCATCCTGCACCTCGCCGGAATCCTTCACCTCGGCGACCGCTTCCTCCAGCATCTGCTGGTAGAGCTCGAAACCGACCTCCTTGATGTGCCCGGACTGCTCCTCCCCCAGCAGGTTGCCGGCGCCCCTGATATCCAGGTCATGGCTGGCGAGCTGGAAGCCGGCGCCGAGCGTGTCGAGCGACTGCAGTACCTTCAGACGGCGCTCGGCAGTGTCGGTGAGCTTGCGGTTGGCCGGCAGTGTGAACAGCGCATAGGCGCGCACCTTCGAGCGCCCGACGCGGCCGCGCAACTGGTAGAGCTGCGACAGGCCGAACATGTCGGCGCGGTGGATGATCAGCGTGTTTGCGGTCGGGATGTCGAGTCCGGATTCGACGATGGTCGTCGACAAAAGCACATCATACTGGCCGTCATAGAACGCGTTCATGATGTCGTCGAGTTCGCCCGGTGGCATCTGCCCATGCGCCACCGCTACCTTCAGCTCAGGAACAGATTCCTTCAGGAAATCATGGATTTCCACCAGATCGCTGATACGCGGAACGACATAGAAGGAATGGCCGCCTCGGTAGCGCTCGCGCAATAACGTCTCGCGAATGACCAGCGGGTCGAAGGGCGAGATGAAGGTGCGCACCGCCATGCGGTCGACCGGTGGCGTGGCGATCAGCGACAGTTCGCGCACGCCCGTCAGCGCCAGTTGCAGCGTGCGCGGGATCGGCGTCGCCGACAGGGTCAGAACATGGACGTCGGTCTTCAGGTCCTTCAGCCGTTCCTTATGCTTGACGCCAAAATGCTGCTCCTCGTCGATGATCAGCAGGCCGAGATTCTTGAACGAAATCGCGGAGCCCAGCAGCGCATGGGTGCCGATAACGATATCGACCTGCCCTTCGGCAATGCCCTTCTTGGTCTCGGCTAATTCCTTTGAGCCCACCAGCCGCGACGCCTGTGCGACACGGATCGGCAGTCCGGAAAAGCGCTGCGAGAATGTCTTGAAATGCTGACGCGACAACAGGGTCGTCGGCACCACCACCGCGACCTGAAACCCTTCCATCGCCGCGATAAAGGCGGCGCGCAGCGCCACTTCGGTCTTGCCGAAGCCGACATCGCCGCAGATCAGCCGGTCCATTGGCCTACCCGCGCCGAGATCGTCACGTACCGAGTCGATGGCCGTCTGCTGGTCGTCGGTTTCCTCGTAGGGAAACCGGGCGGCGAACTCGTCATAGAGGCCTCCGGCCGGCACCAGGGCCGGTGCGGCCCGCATCTGCCGCTCGGCGGCGATGCGGATCAGTTGTCCGGCCATGTCAAGCAGGCGCCGCTTCAGCTTCGCCTTGCGCGACTGCCAGGCGCCGCCGCCCAGCTTGTCCAGCGTCGCTTCGGCCGTGTCGGAGCCATAGCGCGACAGCAGCTCGATGTTTTCCACCGGCAGGAACAGCCGGTCGTCGCCGGCATAGTGGATTTCCAGGCAGTCATGCGGCGCGCCAACCGCTTCGATGGTGCGCAGACCGATGAAACGGCCAATGCCATGGTCGGCATGGACGACAATATCGCCGGCCGACAAGGCCGAGGCTTCGGCGATGAAGTCGGACGCGCGCTTCTTGCGCTTCGAACGGCGGATCAGCCGGTCGCCCAAAATGTCCTGTTCGGCGACGACGACCAGCTTTTCAGTCTCAAAACCGGATTCCAGCGGCAAAACCGCCAATGCGGCCTGTCCCGGCTCGAGTTGTTCGGCCTCCGCCAACGTCTCAACCTGCTTGAGATTGCCGAGATGGTGCTCGGCCAGGATCTGGCCAAGGCGGTCGAGCGAGCCCTCGGTCCAGCCAGCGATGACGACCCGGCGGCGCGCCGCGCGCTCGTCGGCTATGTGCCGGACGACCACATCGAAGACATTGACGTTCGGATCGGCTCGCTCCTCGACGAAGCTGCGGCCATGGCGCGAGCCGGCGTGGAAGACTTTCTTGCTCCCCAGGTCCGGCGCGTCGAACACGGTAAAGTCGATGTCTTCGCGCTCGCCAAGCGAAGCCTTCAGATTCTCCGGCGAGAGATAGAGCAGATCCGGCGCCACCGGCTTGTAGGGGACCGCATCCTTGAGCGCCGCGTCAGCCTGCTTTTTGCGCGCCTCGTAGTGATCGAGGATCAGCGTATGGCGCTCGGCCAGCGCCTCATGTGCCAGATGGTCGAAAACCACGGGTGCGTCGGGCAGGTAGTCGAACACCGTCTCCAGCCGCTCGTAGAAGAACGGCAGCCAATGCTCCATGCCCGCGAAGCGCCGGCCTTCGCTGACCGCCGCATAGAGTCCGTCGTCACGCTGGGGTGCGCCGAAAGCCTCGATATAGGAGCGGCGGAAGCGGCTGATGGTTTCGGGCGTCAGCGCCACCTCGCTCATCGCCTGAAGCGCCATCGACTTGCGCTGGCCGGTGGTGCGCTGCGTGGCGGCATCGAAGACGCGGATCGATTCCAGCGTGTCGCCGAAGAAATCAAGCCTCAGCGCCTCGCTCCAGCCGGGCGCAAAGAGGTCGAGAATGCCGCCGCGCACCGCGAATTCACCGATGCCGCGCACGGTCGGCACCCGCTCGAATCCCGACGTCTCCAGCCGCGCGATCAGCGCATTCATGTCGATCTGGTTGCCGGGCCTGGCGTGGAAGGTTTGGGCTTCGACAAGCTCCGCGGGCGGAATGCGCTGCAGCAGCGCATTTGCGGTGGTGAGAATGACGGCACGGTGCGGCTTCTTCGCCAGTGCGATCATGGCGGTCAGCGCATCGAGGCGCTTGGCGGCGGCATCCGAACCAGGCGAGACACGGTCGTATGGCAGGCAGTCCCAGGCAGGCAGTTCCAGCACAGGCAGGCCCGGCGCGACGAAGGACAGCGCCTCGATGATCGAAGGCAGGCGCTGGCCGTCGCGGGCCACGAACAGCACCGGCTTGTCGGGCGCGATCTCGAGCGCCGTCTGCACCAGTGCGAAAGCCTCGTAGCCGTCGGCGACACCGTCGACGATGAACTGGCCGGCGCGGCCCTTCGGCAAGCCAATGGTGGGAATGAGAGCCATCAAATCACGGTCTTGTTTGTCGCAATTCCCATGGGAAAACCGCTTCGCACTTTTCCTGGAATTGCTTGTGTTCAGAAAGTCATGGTCCGGCGGGACGCCAGGATTTTTTGCAGGACGGCACAGTCGATCTCCGCCGGCACCGGGCGTTCGCCCGTGACCAGCGGCAGAAATTCCGTGTCGACAATATCGAGGAGCCTCTCATATTGGTCGATTTCCTCGGCGGTCAAGGTGCCGATCTCGGCATCGGCGAAGGTGCCGAGAATGAGATCCATCTCGCGCATGCCGCGATGCCAGGAACGGAACAACAGCTTGCGGCGATGGGCGTCCAGCCCCTCGCTTGATCGTTTCGTTCCGGTCATTGTGCCGCATCCTCGCTTCAAGCGGCGCATATAGCGTGGATAGTGGGCGCTGTCAGCCTTGCGCTGCGGCCGTCGCGACATAAGCTGACATCATGCGTCCTTCCATCCTCGATCCCCTGTTTGTCCCGATCACCTCGCTTGCCGGCGTCGGGCCGAAAGTTGGCGCGCTGATCGAGAAGGTCGTTGCCGCCGATCTCGGCGACCGCGCCGCACGCGCCGGCGACCTCCTGTTCGTGCTGCCGCACACCGTCATCGACCGCCGAAACCGGCCGGGCATCGCACTCGCGGCCGAAGGCGCCATCGTCACGCTTGAGCTGCGCATAGACCGTCACCAGCCGCCACCGCGCGGCAACAGGTCGGTGCCCTACCGGGTCTACGCCCATGACGACACGGGCGAAATCGGCCTGACCTTCTTCCATGCCCATGCCGCCTATCTCGAAAACGCAATGCCTGTGGGCGAGCATGTCGTGGTGTCAGGCCGGATGGAATGGTTCAACGGCCGCCCAACCATGGTCCATCCCGACCATATCGCGCTCGCCAGCGAAGCGGAAAACCTGCCGCTGGTCGAACCGGTCTATCCGCTGACCGCCGGCCTCTCGGGCAAGGTGCTGCGCCGGGCGATCGGCCAGGCGCTCGGCCGCCTGCCGGAGCTGCCGGAATGGCAGGATGATGCCTTCATGCGCCGCCAGAGCTTTGCGTCCTTCGGCGACGCGCTGACCCGCATCCATTATCCCGCTGATCCGATCGATGTCGCGGTCGAAGGGGCTGCATGGCGCCGCCTCGCCTATGATGAATTGCTCGCCGGCCAGGTCTCGCTGGCCCTGGTGCGGGCAAAGGTGCGGCGCCTGTCAGGCCGCCCTCTCGTTGGCGATGGGCGCATCGTCGAGAAGCTGCGTACAACCCTTCCCTATTCGCTGACGCCCTCGCAGGAATTCGCGCTCGCCGAAATCAACGCTGATCTCGCCGATCCGGAGCGCATGCTGCGGCTGCTGCAAGGTGATGTCGGCTCGGGCAAGACGGTGGTGGCGCTGCTTGCCATGGCACGCGCTGTCGAGGCCGGCGGCCAGGCGGCGCTGATGGCGCCGACCGAAATCCTCGCGCGCCAGCATCTGGCGACGATCACCCCGCTTGCCGCCAAGGTCGGCTTGCGCATCGCCATCCTGACCGGCCGTGAAAAGGGCCGCGAGCGAGCCGAAACGCTGGCGGGTCTTGCCAGCGGCGAGATCGACATCGTCGTCGGCACCCATGCGCTGTTTCAGGAAACGGTCAGCTTCCACGACCTGGTCCTGGCCGTCATCGATGAGCAGCATCGCTTCGGCGTCCACCAGCGGCTTGCCATCACCGCCAAGGGCGACGCGCCCGACATGCTGGTGATGACCGCGACCCCCATCCCGCGCACGCTGGTGCTGACCGCCTTCGGCGACATGGACGTGTCGAAGCTGACGGAAAAACCCGCCGGCCGCCAGCCAATCCGCACCGTCACGCTGCCGCTGGAGCGGCTCGACGAGCTGGTCGGCCGCATGCTCGATGCCGTCGCTGACGGCCAGAAGATCTACTGGATTTGCCCGCTGGTCGAGGAATCCGAAGAGATCAAGCTGATGTCGGCCGAGGATCGCTTTGCCTCGCTGAAGCCGCTGTTCGGCGATCGCATCGGCCTTGTCCACGGCCGCATGAAGGGTGTCGAGAAGGACGAGGCGATGCGCGCCTTCAAGCAAGGCGAGACGCGCATCCTGATCGCCACCACGGTCATCGAGGTCGGCGTCGACGTTCCTGACGCCACGATCATGGTCATCGAGCATGCCGAGCGCTTCGGCCTCGCGCAGTTGCACCAGCTGCGCGGCCGGGTCGGACGCGGCGACAAGCCCTCGTCCTGCGTGCTGCTGTACAAGGATCCGCTTGGCGAGACCGCAAAAAGCCGGCTGTCGGTGATGCGCGAGACCGAGGACGGTTTCCTGATCGCCGAGGAGGACCTGAAATTGCGCGGCGAAGGCGAACTGCTGGGCACCCGCCAGTCCGGCACGCCGGGTTTCCAGGTGGCGCGCATCGAGGTGCATGCCGACCTACTGGAGGCCGCCCGTGACGACGCCAGGCTGATCCTGTCGCGCGACCCAGAACTGCAATCGGACCGCGGCGAGGCGCTGCGGCTCCTGCTCTACTTGTTCGGCCGCGACGAGGCCGTGCGGCTCCTGCGCGCCGGGTGAGGCCCTAACGGCGGATTGGCCAGGGTTCCGTTGATCGGCTCGCCGTTCAGCGTCACCAGTTTCGTCTTCACCTCGGGAGCCACCAACCCGGCTGATACAATCAGCTTGGCGCCGTCCTCGATCGTCATGTCGAGCGGCACGATGTCCGACTTCAGCACATACATCAGAAAACCGGTCGTCGGGTTCGGCGTGCACGGCATGAACACGGCGATCAGCGGATCGCCTTCCTGGTCGAGCTTCTGGTTGATCTCGGTTTCCTTTTCGCTGGCGACGAACACCAGCGACCACACGCCCTTGCGTGGATATTCGACCAGCCCAACCTGGCGGAACATGTCGCCCTTGTTCGACAGCACGGTCTCGAAAATCTGCTTCAGCGAGCCGTATATGCCGCGCACCAGCGGCATGCGGCCAAGCAAGCGCTCGCCAAAGCCGACTATGGCGCGGCCGACAATGTTAGCGGTGAGAAAACCGATCAGTGTGATCAGGATGAGCGCAACGATGAGCCCGAACCCCGGAACTGGGAACGGCAGATAGGTGTCGGGGCTGTAGCGCGCCGGAATATACGGCTTCACCCAGGAATCGACCCAGCCGATGAACGACCAGGCGATATAGGCGGTGATCGCCAGCGGCGCGCAGACGATGAAGCCCGTGAGGAAATAGTTCCTCAGCCGCGTCATGCCGGAAGTCTTGGGAGCGTCTGACATGGTTCACCGGAGGCGCTATTGCGACGCGACATTAGTGAACCGAAAGGCGCTTTGGAACTGCGAAGTTTTTAAAGGCGCCTGTTTACAAGCGCCTATTCCACCGTCACCGACTTCGCCAGATTGCGCGGCTGGTCGACGTCGGTGCCCATGAACACGGCGGCGAAGTAGGCGAGCATCTGGATCGGCAGCGCATAGATGATGGGCGAGATGATTTCCGGCACATCCGGAAGCACGATCGTCTCCATCGTCTTCACGCTCACCTGTGCCGCGCCCTTGGCGTCGGTGATCAGGATGATCTTGCCGCCACGCGCCGCCACTTCCTGCATGTTGGACACGGTCTTTTCGAAGATGCGATCGTGCGGCGCGATCACGATCACCGGCATGTTCTCGTCAATCAGCGCGATCGGCCCATGCTTCAGCTCGCCGGCGGCATAGCCTTCGGCGTGGATATAGGAAATTTCCTTGAGCTTCAGCGCGCCTTCCATGGCGAGCGGGAAATTGGTGTCCCGTCCGAGATAGAGCACGTCCTTGTAACGCGACAGTTCCCGCGCGATCCGTTCGATCTGCTCTTCGAGCTTCAGCACCTGGTTGGCATAGCGCGGCGCTTCCGAAAGCGCTCGCACCAGCGTTTTCTCTTGCTCCTTCGAGATCGCTCCGCGCGCCACGCCGGCGCGCACGGCAAGCGACGCGAGCACGGACAGCTGGCAGGTGAAAGCCTTGGTCGAAGCGACGCCAATCTCTGGCCCGGCCAGCGTCGGCAGCACGACGTCGGATTCCCGCGCCATGGTCGATTCCCGCACGTTGACGACGGCGCCGATCTTCATCCCGGCCTTGCGGCAATAGCGCAACGAGGCCAGTGTATCGGCGGTCTCGCCCGATTGCGAGATGAAGAAGGCGGCGTCGTTGGCCGACAACGGCATCTCGCGGTAACGGAATTCCGACGCGACATCGATATCGACCGGGAGCCGCGCATAGCGCTCGAACCAGTATTTGCCGATCAGGCCGGCGAGATAGGCGGTGCCACAGGCGGAGATCGCCAGCCGGCCGATCTTGGCGAAGTCGAATGGCAGATCAAGCGGCTTGGAAACGCCGGAGACGAAATCCACATAATGAGCCAGCGTGTGCGAGATCACCTCGGGCTGCTCATGGATCTCCTTCTCCATGAAATGGCGGCGGTTGCCCTTGTCGACCATGAAGCTGGTCGAGAGCGACTGCTGGCGCTTGCGGTCGACCTTTTTGCCGTCGATGTCGAAGATGGCGACGCCGTCGCGGCGCACCACCGCCCAGTCGCCGTCCTCGAGATAGGTGATCGAATTGGTGAACGGAGCGAGCGCGATGGCGTCGGACCCCAAAAACATCTCGCCGTCGCCATGGCCAACGGCCAAAGGCGGGCCATTGCGCGCGCCGACGATCAGGTCCTCGTCACCCTTGAACATGATGGCTAGCGCAAAGGCGCCTTCCAGCCGCTTCAGCGCCTTATGCGCGGCTTCGACCGGCTTTAGCCCCCTGGCGAGTTCGCGCGCCACCAGATGCGCCACGACCTCGGTGTCGGTCTGCGACGAGAAGGAATAGCCGTCGCGGATCAGCTCCTCGCGCAGTTCGGCGAAATTCTCGATGATGCCGTTGTGGACGATGGCGACGCCGTCCGAAAAATGCGGGTGCGCATTGGTCTCGTTAGGCACGCCGTGGGTTGCCCAGCGCGTATGGCCGATACCGATCCTGCCGTCGAGCGGCTCATCCTTGAGCCGGCGTTCGAGGTTGACCAGCTTGCCCTCGGCACGGCGGCGGCCCAGCTCGCCCTTCTCAATGGTGGCGACGCCGGCGGAGTCATAGCCGCGATATTCGAGCCGCTTCAGTGCGTCGACGATGAGCGGCGCAACCTGCGAGTGGCCGACGATTCCAACGATACCGCACATGCAGACAGTCCCCGATTGCCCACGGAAAACCAGCGATATTTAGGCGTGGCCGGCCTGCCGCGAAAGTCACATTGCATTTCGTCCGCTGTAACGGACGCTTCAGCAGGCATGCACCATGACAGCCCGCTCTTGCAATCCGGTTACGGCAATCGTTCGGTTTTTTCGATTGCTTCGGCGAGAAAGCAGACCGTCGACCAATCGCTAGTGGTCGGCGCCAGCCGCTTTCTTCTTCGCGGCCGCCGCGGAAGCAAAGCGTTCGCGCAATTCCTTGCCCTTGCCGGGGATCGTCTTCTGGCGGGCCCGGCCGAAGGCCAGCGCATCGTCGGGCACGCTTTCGGTGATGACACTGCCCGAGGCGATATAGCCGCCATTGCCGATGGTGACCGGCGCCACGAGCGAGGAATTGGAGCCGATGAAGGCGCCCTCGCCGATGTCCGTGAAGAACTTTGAGTAGCCGTCGTAGTTGCAGGTGATGGTGCCCGCCCCGATATTGGCGCCCGCGCCGACACGCGCGTCGCCAATATAGGTCAAATGGTTGACCTTGGCGCCGTCCTCGATAACGGCTTGCTTGACCTCGCAGAAATTGCCGACCTTGGCCTTGTTCCTGAGATCGGCGCCTGGCCGCAGCCGGGCGAACGGCCCGACATCGCAATTGGAAGCGATGGTGGCGCCCTCGATGTGGCTGAAGGCGTGGATTTTGGCGCCGCTGGCGATCCTCACGCCCGGACCAAACCAGACGTTGGGTTCGACGATGGTGTCGGCGCCAATTTCGGTGTCGTGCGAGAAAAACACGGTTTCCGGGGCGATCAGAGTCACGCCCGACAGCATCGCGTCATGGCGCCGGCGCTGTTGCCAGATGGCTTCGGCTTGCGCCAATTCGGCGCGATTGTTGATGCCGAGCGCGCTTTCGAAGCTGGCTTCGGTGGCAACGACATCGAGATTTTGTGCACTGGCGATCTCGACGATATCGGTCAGATAATACTCGCCCTTGGCATTCTCGTTGCCGACCGCGTCGAGCAGTTTCAGCGCGTGCGCGCCGGCCACCGCCATCATGCCGGCATTGCAGAAGCCGATTTTCTTCTCCTCTTCGGAGCAGTCTTTTTCCTCGCGGATAGCTGTGAGCTTGCCATCCTTTTCGATCAACCGGCCATAGCCGGTCGGATTGGGTGGGCGGAATCCGATCACCACGACGGCAGCACCTTCCGCCAATCTCCGCCGCGCCAGCGTGAGCGCATCCGCATCGATCAGTGGCGTGTCGCCAAACATCACAAGGACGTCGTCATAACCCTTTGATATTGCTGCGCGGGCAGCGATAACGGCATGCGCCGTACCCAAGCGCTTTTCCTGCTCGAAGGTTTCCGCCTTCGGTGCAAACTTCGCCGCCGCCTTGCGCATCTCGTCGGCGCCATGGCCAATCACCAGCGCCAGCCCGCTCGCACCCGCGGCTTCGGCCGCCTTGACCACATGGGCCACCATCGGCAACCCGGCGATCTGATGCAGCACCTTCGGCTGCGCGCTCTTCATGCGCGTGCCTTCGCCGGCTGCGAGGATGACGGACAGGCAGGATCTCTGGCTCATGGACGGGCAACCGTATGAAAGGGTTGGGAATCGATACAGGATAGCAGTGGCGCCATGCTGCACCAATGCGGTTAAATTCCGGTGAGATGATAGAGCAGCTGACTCTTAATCAACGGGTCCTCAGTTGAGTCCCATAGCTCGCCCCAAGTCGACAATCGTCAGCCCAGCCGCCCCAGCACCGGGAAATTCTCCAGCAGCCAGTACGACACCGTCTGCACGCCGCCGGTGAGGAAAAATACGCCGGCGACCACCAGCAACGCGCCGATCGCCTTTTCGACGCGGCCGAGATGGACGCGGAATTTGCCCAGGAAGCGCATGAAGGCGCCGGAGAACAGCGCCGCGATCAGGAACGGGATGCCGAGGCCGAGCGAATAGGCGGCGAGCAGAAGGGCCCCCTCGCCGACCGTCTCGCGGCCACCGGCCAGCGTCAGGATCGGCCCCAGCACCGGGCCGATGCAGGGCGTCCAACCGAAGGCGAAGGCAAGGCCCATGACATAGGCGGCGACGGCACTGGCCGGCTTGCCCTGCGACTGGAAGCGCGCCTCGCGTGACAGAAGCGGGATGCGCAGGATGCCCAAAAAGTTCAGGCCCATCAGGATGATCAGCACGCCGGCGCCCATCGCCAGCGGCTCCTGCCAGACGCGCAGCAGCCGGCCGATGGTCGACGCGCCGGCGCCTAGCGCGACGAACACGGTGGAAAAACCGAGCACGAAGGCGATCGAGGAATAGAGCAGCGCGCCGCGCGCGCCCTCGCGTGCCGTCGCACCTGCATTGCCGCGGAAATCGTCGACGGAGACGCCGGCCATGTAGCAGAGATAAGGCGGCACGAGCGGCAGCACGCATGGCGACAGGAACGAGATGGCCCCCGCCCCGACCGCGCTGACATAGCCGATATCCACTGCCATTCCAAAACTCCACCTTTGGCGTCCGATATAGCGGCACGCCGGTTTGTCCGCCAATCACCATCGTGTGGCAAGTCATCGCGGGCGGGGAAGAAAGCATCGGCGCAAGGCGGTGACACGACGAGGCCGCGATTTGCCGCGCGCCTTCGAATATCAGCCACGGAGATTTCCATGAAAACGATAACCGCGGCGCTGGCCGCGCTCCTGCTCAGCACCGCCGCATCCTTTGCCGCCGAAGCGTGGAAGGAAGCCGAGGTCAACGGCACCAAGATCTACACCGACGCCAATGGCATGACGCTCTACACCTATGACAAGGACGAGAAGGGCAAGACCAACTGCTACGACAAGTGCGCCACCAACTGGCCGCCGCTGAAGGCGGAGGCGGGCGCCAAGGCGGACGATGAATGGAGCGTCGTCGACCGTACCGACGGCACCAAGATGTGGGCCTATGACGGCAAGCCGGTTTACACCTTCATCAAGGACAAGAAGGCCGGCGACGTGACCGGTGATGGCGTCGCCGGCGTCTGGCACGTTGTCAAGGCGGACTGATTTCCCCATCGGGAGTTCCGCCAAACGGGACTTCTCACCGGCCGCCGGGCATCCCTCCAAGTCCGGCGGCCGGGCCGTCACGGACTCGACTTGACCCATTCCAGGCCGATTGGACCAGCAACAAATTGAACCTCTCCCAATCTTCCGAGGCTTGCGCCCACTCATTCTAAAATATGTGATGTTCTCCATACACTCTTAGTGTGTATTGCTGTCGGCGGCCCCGCAATTTGGGCGCTTGCCCTTGACCGGATGCAAAAGCGCGGCCATGTGAGCGACGAACAGAACCGAGATTTCGTCGCGCGCAGCGGAATTCTTCTGCCGCATCACAGCTGATATGAGACCTCATGGACGTCGTCGTCGTCGAATCGCCGGCCAAGGCAAAAACAATCAACAAATATCTGGGCAGGAACTACAAGGTTCTGGCCTCGTTCGGCCATGTCCGCGATTTGCCGGCCAAGGATGGCTCGGTGCGCCCGGATGAGGATTTTGCCATGTCCTGGGCGGTCGACACCGCCTCCGGCAAGCGGCTCGCCGACATCGCCAAGGCAGTCAAGGACGCCGACGGCCTGATCCTCGCCACCGACCCGGATCGTGAAGGTGAAGCCATCTCCTGGCACGTTCTGGAAGTGCTCAAGCAGAAGCGCGCGCTGAAGGACAAGCCGGTCAGCCGCGTCGTCTTCAACGCCATCACCAAATCGTCGGTGCTGGAGGCGATGGCCAATCCGCGCCAGATCGATGCGCCGCTGGTCGACGCTTATCTGGCCCGCCGCGCGCTCGACTATCTCGTCGGCTTCACCCTGTCGCCTGTCCTGTGGCGCAAATTGCCGGGCGCCCGCTCCGCCGGCCGCGTCCAGTCGGTGGCGCTGCGCCTGGTCTGCGACCGCGAATCCGAGATCGAGCGCTTCATCCGCGAGGAATACTGGCAGATATCAGCTCTCCTCGGCACGCCGCGCAACGAGACCTTCGAAGCCCGCCTCACCGCCTTCGAGCGCAAGAAGCTGCAAAAGCTCGACATTGCCAACAAGGCACAAGCCGACGACATCAAGGCGATGCTCGAAGGCGCCACCTTCAAGGCGCTGTCCGTCGAAGCCAAGCCGACCAAGCGCAACCCCGGCCCGCCCTTCACCACCTCGACATTGCAGCAGGCTGCCTCATCGGGCCTCGGCTTCTCGGCCACGCGCACGATGCAGGTGGCCCAGCGGCTCTATGAGGGCATGGAGATCGGCGGCGAGACCACCGGCCTGATCACCTATATGCGAACCGACGGCGTGCAGATGGCCCCCGAGGCGATCGACGCCGCGCGCGATGCCATCGCAAAGGAATTCGGCCCGAAGTACCTGCCGGAGAAGCCGCGCCAATACACCGCCAAGGCCAAGAACGCGCAGGAAGCGCACGAGGCCATCCGGCCGACGGATTTCATGCGCACCCCCGCATCGGTCAGGCAATATCTCGATTCCGACCAGATGCGGCTTTACGAACTGATCTGGAAGCGCGCCATCGCCAGCCAGATGCAGTCGGCCGAGATCGAGCGCACCACTGTCGAGATCGAGGCGCTGAATGGCGCCCGCACCGCTGAACTTCGCGCTGTCGGTTCGGTCGTTCGCTTCGACGGCTTCATCGCCGCCTACACCGATCAGAAGGACGACGACGCCGAAGACGAGGAAAACCGCCGTCTGCCGGAGATCCGCTCCGGCGAGCAGCTTGCCCGCCGCGCGATCAATGCCACCCAGCACACGACCGAGCCGCCGCCGCGCTACTCCGAGGCGTCGCTGATCAAGAAGCTGGAAGAACTCGGCATCGGCCGCCCCTCGACCTACACCGCGATCCTGAAGACGCTCGAGGACCGAGACTACGTCACCATCGACAAGCGCCGGCTGGTGCCGCAGGCCAAGGGCCGCCTGCTGTCGGCCTTCCTGGAAAGCTTCTTCGAGCGCTATGTAGAGTATGACTTCACGGCATCGCTGGAAGAAAAGCTCGACGAGATCTCCGACGGAAAGCTCGCCTGGAAGGACGTGCTGCGTGATTTCTGGAAGGATTTTTCGGGCGCCGTCGCCGACATCAAGGAGCTGCGCGTCACCGATGTGCTCGATGCGCTGAACGAGGAACTGGCGCCGCTGGTTTTTCCCGCCCGCGAGGACGGTTCCAACCCGCGCATCTGCCCGAAATGCGGCACCGGTAATCTGTCGCTGAAGCTCGGCAAGTTCGGCGCTTTCGTCGGCTGCTCGAATTATCCCGAATGCTCCTTCACCCGCCAGCTCGGCGACGCCGCCAATCCCAATGGCGAGAATGGCGGCGGCGAGGACGGCACCAAGGTGCTGGGCAAGGATCCTTATACGGCCGAGGAAATCACGCTGCGCTCGGGCCGCTTCGGCCCCTACATCCAGCGCGGCGACGGCAAGGAGGCAAAGCGTTCGAGCCTGCCCAAGGGCTGGACGCCTGATTCCATCGACCATGAGAAGGCGCTCGCCTTGCTGGGGCTGCCGCGCGACGTGGGCAAACATCCCGAATCCGGCAAGATGATCTCGGCCGGCCTCGGCCGTTACGGGCCGTTCGTGCTGCACGATGGCACCTACGCCAATCTCGACAGCATCGAGGATGTGTTTTCCATTGGCCTCAACCGTGCCGTCACGGTGATTGCCGAGAAGCAGTCCAAGGGCAAGGGTGGCCGCAATGGTGGCACGGCTGCGGCTCTGAAGGAGCTTGGCGACCATCCGGATGGCGGCGGCAAGATCGTCGTGCGCGACGGCAAGTACGGCCCCTACGTCAATTTCGGCAAGGTCAACGCCACGCTGCCCAAGGGCAAGGATCCGCAATCGGTGACGATCGAGGATGCGCTGGCGCTGATCGCCGAAAAGGAAGCTAAGGGCGGCGGTGGCAAGAAGCCGTTCCGCAAGGCGGCGGCAACCAAAGCCCCCGCCGCCAAGAAAACAGCGGCCAAGAAGCCGGCCGCGAAGAAAAAAGGTTAGAACGGCGTGGCGCGCAGGATCACCGGAAGAAGTCACGGCGATCCCCGCACCGCCGACACCCGGGCCAAGGTCAAGGACGATTATCGGCCCTCGCGCGACGAAATCCTGCGCTATATCGCCGAAAACCCAGATCGCGCCGGAAAGCGCGACATCGCCAAGGCGTTCGCGCTGCGCGGCGACGACCGCATCTGGCTGAAGGATCTCCTGCGCGACCTGCAGGACGAAGGCGTTCTGACCAAGGAGCGCAAGCGGTTAGCCCGGGTCGGCGCCCTACCCCATGTCGCCGTGCTTGACATCTTTGGCCGCGACGGCGATGGCATCTTGCTGGCGCACCCGGCCGAGGCAGTCGGTCCGGGCGAGCCTCCCGTGGTCTCGATCCGCGTTTCGCGCAGCGGCAACGGTCCCGCGCCAGGCATCGGCGACCGCGTGCTGGCCAAAACCTTCCCGACCGACGATCCGTCAGGGCCTGCCTATACCGGCCGGGTGATCAAGATCTTCGAGAAGCGCACGGACGCTGTCCTCGGCGTCTTTCGCGTGCTTCAGGACGGCAGCTTCCGCATCGAGCCGGTGGAACGGCGCCAGCCCGAGCTGATCGTCGACAAGGAATTCCAGAACGGCGCCAAAAACGGCGATCTTGTCGAAGTCGAGCCAGCGCGAGCCTCCCGCTTTGGGTTGCCCCGCGCCAAGGTGCTGAATGTGCTGGGTTCGCTGACCAGCGAAAAGGCGGTTTCGATGATCGCCATCCACGCGCACGACATTCCCCACATTTTCCCGGCCGACGTCATTGCCGAATCCGAGGCGGTGAAGCCCGCGACGCTTGACCATCGCGAGGACTGGCGCGACCTGCCGCTGGTTACCATCGATCCGGCCGACGCCAAGGACCATGACGACGCGGTCTTCGCCACCCCTGATCTCGACGAGAAGAACCCCGGCGGCGTCATCGCGACGGTCGCCATCGCGGATGTCGCGGCCTATGTCCGCCATGGCACGGCGCTCGACCGCGAAGCGCTGAAGCGCGGCAATTCGGTTTATTTCCCAGATCGCGTCGTGCCGATGCTGCCCGAGCGCATCTCCAACGATCTCTGTTCGCTGCGCGAGGGTCAGGATCGCCCGGCACTCGCGGTGCGCATGACTTTCTCCGCCGAGGGCAGAAAGATCAGGCACTCCTTCCACCGCGTCATGATGAAGTCGGCGGCCAAGCTGGCCTATAGCCAGGCCCAGGCCGCGATCGACGGTGTTCCGGACGACAAGACCGGCCCGATCCTCGACACTGTGCTGAGGCCGCTGTGGGAGGCCTATGCGATCCTCAAGCGCGGCCGCGACGGCCGCCAGCCGCTGGAACTCGACCTGCCGGAGCGCAAGATCCTGCTCAAGCCGGATGGCACGGTCGACCGCGTCATCGTGCCGGAGCGGCTCGACGCCCACAAGTTGATCGAAGAGTTCATGATCCAGGCCAATGTCGCCGCGGCCGAAACGCTGGAAGGCAAGAAGCAGGCGCTGGTCTATCGAGTCCATGACGCGCCGTCGCTGGCCAAGCAGGAATCGCTGCGCGAATTCCTGCAGACGCTTAGCCTGTCATTGGCACGCGGCGCCCAGATGCGGCCCAGCCAGTTCAACGGCATTCTTGAGCGTGTGCGCGGCGCCGACAATGAGGCGCTGGTCAACGAAGTGGTGCTGCGCTCGCAGAGCCAGGCCGAATATTCGCCCAAGAACATCGGCCACTTCGGCCTCAACCTCAGCCGTTACGCCCATTTTACCTCGCCGATCCGCCGCTACGCCGACCTGATCGTGCATCGCGGACTTATTGCCGCGCTCGGTCTCGGCCCCGGCGGGCTGACGCAGGATGAGGAGGCCCGCCTCGAAGATGTTGCGGTGCTGATCTCCGGCACCGAGCGGCGCGCGATGGCTGCCGAGCGCGACACGGTCGACCGGCTGATCTCGGCCTACCTTGCCGAGCGCATCGACGACCGCTTCGACGCCCGCATCTCCGGCGTCACCAAATCAGGACTTTTTGTCCAATTGCCGCAGTATGGCGCCGATGGTTTCATCCCGGTGTCAACTTTGGGCGGCGATTACTATATATACGACGAAACGGCACGCTCCCTGTTCGGAGAACGCTCCGGCAAAGGCTACCAGCTCGCGGACCGCGTCGAGGTCCGGCTCGTCGAGGTGGCGCCAATGGCCGGCGCGATGCGCTTCGAGATGTTGACCGACCCAAAGCCCCTGCCAGGCTCCAGCAGGTCGTTTCACAAGGCTAAGGGCCGCGCCCGTGCGTCGCAAACGCGACCGGGGCCGCGCGGCAGGAGACGATGATGGAACAACAGATTTTTGGCGGCGAACATCACTCTGGCCGGGTTGCCCGCCCATTGTGGACGGCGATGAGGCGGGGCTTCTTGGGCCGCTGCCCCAACTGTGGCGAAGGCAAGCTGTTCCGCGGCTTCACCAAGACTGTCGAAACCTGCAGCGTCTGCGGCGAGGAGATCCATCACCATCGCGCCGACGATCTGCCGGCCTACCTGGTCATCGTCATCGTCGGCCATATCGTTCTCGGTGCCTTCATGGGCGTGGAAGCGACCTCGACGCTCTCCACCTGGCAGCACATTGCCATATGGGTGCCTTTGACCATCCTGCTCTCCATCGCGCTGCTGCAACCGGTCAAGGGTGCCGTCATCGGACTGCAATGGGCGTTCTATATGCACGGGTTCGGTGGCCAAAAGGATGGGACGGAGTCCCACCACGGCGCCTGAGGCGCCGCTGGCGCAACACGCCAATCGGTAAGGCCACTTTCGCATGCAAGAAGTTTCCGCTAGGTCCCTGCGCATGGAAGCATTGACCAAGGCGGATGCCGACAAGCTCGACAAGGGTCTTGCCACGCATGGCGGCGGGCGCCTGCGTCCGCGTGACGCCGCGACGCTCATCCTGCTCGACCGCAAGGGCGACGACGTCCTGGTGTTGATGGGGCGCCGCCACGCCGCACACGCTTTCATGCCAGGCAAGTTCGTGTTCCCCGGCGGCCGAACCGACCCTGCCGACAGCCGCATACCGACAGCGACGGCACTTGACCAGCACGAAGAAGCCAAGCTGACGGCCGGCCCCGGCCGCACCAGCCGCGCCCGCGCCCGCGCCATTGCCTTGTCGGCGGTCCGCGAGACCTACGAGGAAGCCGGCCTGCTGATCGGCCGCAAAGGCGCCTTCGCCACGACCAGGCGCGATTGGCAGGGTTTCGTCGAACATGGCGTGGCACCGTCGCTGGAAGCATTGCGCTTCGTCGCGCGCGCCATCACGCCGCCGAACCGGGTACGCCGCTTCGATACCCGCTTCTTCAGCGCCTGGCGTGGCGATATCGCCGTCGAACTGCCCGATGGCGGCCCGACCAATGAATTGGAGGAACTGGTCTGGCTGCCGCTCGCCAAGGCCAAGCAGGCCGACATACCCGACATCACCCGAATGATCCTGGACGAGCTGGAAAAGCGGCTCGCCGACGATCCGCTGCTGCGTCCGGGCGGACCTGTCCCTTTCTACCGGCTTGTCCGCAACCACTTCACCCGCGAACTTCTCTAAGCAATTCCAGGAACACTGTGCCGCGGTTTTCCCACGGGAATTGCGCAAGATCAAAAAGACAGAGTATTCAGCATCCCATGACGGTCGATACCCAACCACAGGGCGACGAACGCGTACACTGGCTGCCGATGGTGGCGGCGATTTCGTCGATCAGCGTCGTCGGCATCGCCATTGGCCTCGGCATGCCCTTGCTCAGCGTCATCCTGGAAACACGCGGTCATTCGGCCTCGATGATCGGCCTGAACACGGCTGTCGCCGGCCTGGCCTCGATCGCCGGGGCGCCGCTGGCCACGCCGCTCGCCATGCGCTTCGGCGTGGCCTGGACCATGATCGCCATGATTGCCACCGGCGCGCTCGCCTTCGTCGGCTTCCATTTCGCGCCCGATTTCTGGATGTGGTTTCCGCTGCGCGTCGTTCTGCACATCGCGCTGACCGTGCTGTTCATCCTGTCGGAATTCTGGATCAGCACGTCGGCGCCGCCACACCGGCGCGGCCTTGTGCTTGGCATCTATGCCACCGTCCTGTCGCTCGGCTTTGCCGCCGGGCCGTGGCTGTTCGCCCATCTCGGCAGCTCCGGCTTCAGGCCGTTCGGCGTCATCATTGCCCTGGTGACGCTGGCTGCCATACCGGTGCTCGCCGCGCGCAACGAAAGCCCGACCATCGTGGCCGACAGCGAAACCAGCCACTTCCTGCGTTATATCTGGCTGGTGCCGACCGCGACTTTCGCCGTGCTCGTGTTCGGCGCGGTTGAGACAGGCGGCTTCGCGCTGTTCCCGGTCTACGGCAACCGCATCGGTTATTCCGAGGCCGACGCGGCGCTGCTGCTGACCATGATCGGCCTCGGCAATGTGCTGCTGCAGATTCCGATCGGCATGATCAGCGACCGCGTCTCCGACCGGCGTTATCTCTTGCTCGCCTGCGCCACGGTCGGCCTCGTCGGCACGATATTCATGCCGTTCTTTGCCGCGAACTGGCATTTGATGGCCGCGCTACTCTTCGTCTGGGGCGGTGTCGTCGCCGCCATGTACACGATCGGCCTCGCCCATCTCGGCTCGCAGCTCTCCGGCCACGAACTGGCCTCCGCCAACGCCGCTTTCGTGCTGTGCTACGGCGTCGGCATGGTGCTTGGCCCGCAGGCGATCGGCATCGGAATGGACAGTTTCGGGCCCTCCGGATTCGGCTGGTCACTCGGCCTGTTCTTCGGCGCCTACATCGCCCTGGTCTGCTTCAGGCTCGTGCGCAAGCTCCTGCTGTAACACTGCGCCGTCGAGTGCCCTTATCCGCCGCACCGCGGCAGATGCTGACAGAACCGTGTCAGGAGCGTCCGGTTAAAAGAGTGTCCCTGATTCCCGAAGTTGAGGACACTGCCATGATCGACAGCGGCTTTGAGACCACATCACTGCGAATGACGCTTCTGCTGCTTGTAACCTTCCAGGCTCCGGCCCCGGACGTGGACCGGATCATGGATGCGGTGGTTGCGATCGCACCGCTGGCCATGGGCAAATATGACCGCAACGCGTATCAGTCGGCACACGGCATCGAGCGCTACAGGCCGCTTGAAGGGGCTGCCGCCGGCGCCGAGACCGAATTGCGCCACCGCCCGGGCACGGTCGAGGTTTCGTTCGAACTGCCCGACGACCAGACGCTGGCGGCCCGCGTCGTCGAAGCGATTTTCCAGGCGCATTCCTATCAGGAGCCGGTGATCCGCATCCAGCCGATCCTTGCCAGCCGCTCCAAGGGGCTGGACGACCGTGCCAATCCGAATCGCTGGTGGAACACGACGGGAGACTGGAAGAAGGTTGCGGTATCCGAGGCGGAAACCGCCTGATTTATGCATTCTGGGCAGCTTGGGCTGGCCACATCAGGTTGGCCGGGCTTGACTTTCCAGGCACGTTCTTTATGTGTCGCGCCAAGTTTCCCGCGTCCGGGTGTTTTCCCGTGCTCCAGCGGCCAAAACCCCACGAACATAACGGACTGAGATCATGGCCAAAGCCGCAAACATCAAGATCAAGCTTCTGTCGACCGCCGACACCGGTTTCTTCTACGTCACCAGCAAGAACAGCCGTACCAAGACCGACAAGCTGTCGTTCCGCAAGTACGACCCGGTCGCCAAGAAGCACGTCGAATTCAAGGAAACCAAGATCAAGTAATCTGGTTTTTCCTCTGGAATGCCAAACGCCGCCCATCGGGCGGCGTTTTTCGTTTGGTCGGGCGGGCGAAGTCCGTCAGCCCGGCTGAGCGCCTTAGAGCCGGATGATTTCAGGTCGAGTCGACCTGAAATCTAAATCCGTCTCTAAATCAAAGAGATAGAGTATGATGTCGTCCGAAAACCGCTTCACACTTTTCGGCATCATGCTCTAGCCGATGCGGTCGCCGCTCTTCTCGTCGAACAAATGCAGCGATGCCGGATCGGCCGACATGCGCACCATGTCGCCGGGCTTCACGGCCGCGCGCCCCATCGCAAAGACGCAAAGCTGCTGGCCGGCCAGCTTGACGTAGAACTGCGTCGACAGGCCGAGCGGCTCCACCACTCCCACTTCGCCTTGCAGCGTGCCGTCGTCAGCCAGCCGGATATGCTCGGGCCGCAGGCCGACGGTGATGACGTCACCGTCCCTGAGCGGCAGGCCGTCCGGCAGCCGAAGCTTCTGGCCATCGGACAACACGGCGTCCACCTTGCCGCCCTTCTCTACCGTGGCCGGCAGGAAATTCATTCCAGGCGAGCCAATGAAGCCGGCGACGAACATATTGGCCGGCCGGTCATAGAGATCGAGCGGCGCCCCCACCTGCTGGATCAGCCCGTCATGCATGACGACGATGCGGTCGGCCATGGTCATCGCCTCGATCTGGTCGTGGGTGACGTAGACCGAAGTGGTCTTCAACTGCTGGTGCAGCGCCTTGATCTCGGCGCGCATATGAACGCGCAGCTTGGCATCGAGGTTCGACAGCGGCTCGTCGAAGAGAAAAACCTTGGGATCGCGTACGATGGCGCGGCCCATGGCGACGCGCTGGCGCTGGCCACCAGACAATTGCCTGGGCAGGCGTTGCAGGAACGTATCGAGCCCCAGCCGCTTGGCGGCACCATCGACGCGCGCATCGATCGCCGGCTTCTCGGCCTTTCGCAGCATCAGGCTGAAGCCCATGTTCTTCGAGACGTCCATATGCGGATAGAGCGCATAGGACTGGAACACCATGGCGATGTCGCGGTCCTTGGGCGCCACGTCATTGACCAGCCGCTCGCCGATGCGGATCTCGCCGCCCGAGGCTTCCTCGAGCCCGGCGATCATGCGCAACAGCGTGGACTTGCCGCAGCCGGACGGTCCGACCAGCACGACGAACTCGCCATCGGCGATTTCGAGATCGACCGCGTGGAGGACGCGCACGGCGCCATAATCCTTGCGGACCTTTTCGAGCGTGACAGAGGCCATCGGTCTATCCTTTGACGGCGCCGGCGGTCAGGCCGGTGACGAGATAGCGTTGCAGGAAAGCGAAGAAGATGCAGACCGGGATCAGCGCCAGGATCGACGCCGCCATCATCTGTCCCCAGTCGACGGCGAACTTGCCGATGAAGGTGAGCAGGCCGACGGCGAAGGTCTTCTGGTCGTCGCTGGAAATCAGCATCAGCGCGAACAGCAGCTCGCTCCAGGCGGCGGTAAAGACGAAGCCCAGCGTCGCGCCCATGCCGGGCAGCGTCAGCGGCACGATCACCTTGCGCATCGCCTGCGCGCGCGTGCAGCCGTCGATCATCGCCGCCTCCTCCAGGTCCTTGGGGATGCCGTCGAAGAAGGACTGCATCAGGAAGGTGGCGAAGGCGGTGTTGAAGGCGGTGTAGATGATGATCAACCCGGTCAGGCTGTTGATCAGGCCGATCTGCCCCATCACGCGGTAGATAGGCGGAATGACCATCACCAGCGGAAAGGTCTGGGTCAGCAGCAACATGAGAGCCAGTGCGGCCTTGCCGCGAAAGGTGAAACGCGACATGGCGTAACCGGCAAGCGTGGCGATGACGGTGACCAGAGCCGCTGTCGACACCGAGACGATGACGCTGTTGAGGAAATAGCGCGGAAAATCGGTGGCTTCGAGCACGGTCACGAAATTCTGCAATGTCATGTGCGACGGCCAGAAGGTGATGCCTTCGGAATAGAGCAGCCGCTCCGGCGTGACCGAGATCTTCAGCGTCCAGTAGATCGGGAACAGAGCGAAGACGACGTAGGCGGCGATCGCGGCGTAAAGGCCGATGCCACCGAAGAAGCGCTGTGAAGCTGAGCGTCCGGCAATCATCAGACGTGCCTCACCAGCGAGCGGCGGATGGCGATGAGCACGATCGCGTAGGCGATGAGCAGCACCAGCAGCAGCACGGCCACAGCCGAGGCATAGCCTTTGTCCAGCGACTTGAAGGCGCTGACATAGATGTAGACCGGCACCGTGTTGGTCGAGCCGGCCGGTCCGCCCTCGGTCATGACGAAGATCAGGTCGGCGAAAGTGGCGATCCAGATGGTGCGCAACATCACCGTGATGGCGATGGTCGGGGCCAGGAAAGGCAGCGTCACCTTGGTGAAACGTTGCCACGGCGAAGCGCCGTCGATCGCCGCCGCTTCATGCAGTTCCGAGGGTATAGACTTCAGCGCCGCCAGCAGCGTTATGGCGAAGAACGGAATGCCGAACCAGACATTGGCGATGATCGGCCCCCACATGGCGGTGGAGGGATCGGACAGGACGTTGGTCGGTTCGGCTTTCAGCCCCAAGGCGAACAGCCAGTGCGGCAGCGGACCGACGATCGGATTGAACAGCCAGGCCCAAGTCAGGCCCGACAGGAAGGAGGGCACCGCCCAGGGCAGGAAGACCAGCGCCTGCACCGCCTTGCGGCCTGGGAAAGGCCTGTCGAGCAGCAGCGCCAGGCCAAGGCCGAGGAAGAACTGGAAGAACAGGCTGGCCACCGTCCACCACAACGTGTTGATCAGCGCCTGGCCCAGCACCTGGTCCGACAGCATCGCCTGATACTGCCCGAGCCCGACATACTCGGACTTGAAGGCCGAAAATTTGCGGAAGGAATAGCTGATGCCGATGACCAGCGGCACGAGCAGCACCACGACCAGCAGGATGATCGCCGGGCTGAGGTAGAGCCAAGGCTCGACCGTCGCGTAGGAGAGCCGCTTTTTTCGCGGCGCCGCTTCGGACGGAATTTCGGATACGGCATAGGTCATTTGGCTGAGAAATGGCTCCCTGGAGCGGCGGGATGGACAATGAGCGTCCTTCTTCCCGTTCACGGGGAGAAGATGCCGGCAGGCAGATGAGGGGCGGCGCCAGCTTTTCAGAACTTGGCGCAGCCCCTCATCCGGCCCTATCGGGCCACCTTCTCCCCGTGAACGGGGAGAAGGGAAGAAAAGCTACTTCTTGTTCTTCGCCAGCCAGTCCTGCTGTTCCTTGGTCAGGAAGGCGGCCCACTGGTCGGCGACCTCCTTGGCCGTCTTCTGGCCGAGCAGCACTTCCTGGAAGTTCTTGATCGCGACCTGGTCGACGAAATTGCCGAGGTTTTCCAGATGCGTCGGCGGCGTCACCATTTCATATTTTGAGCTGTCGCTGAGTTCCGTGAACCAGCCCTTGAACTGCTCGGTCTTGAAATGGGGATCCTGGTCGGCACCGTTGTGGATCGGCACGACGCCGACTTCCTTGGCCCATTCCAGATTGTCCTTCGGCGACAGAAGCGTCGCCATCAAATTCCAGGCATCATCCTTGTGCTGCGAGTTGGCGAACATCGCCCAGCCGGCATAGCCGAGCGTCGGATAGGACTTTCCGCTTGGTCCGACCGGCAGCGGCGCCACGGCGAAGTCGTCGGCGCTCATCTTGTCGGCGATGCCGAGAAGCGCGTCCGGATCCTGATTGAGCATGGCGCAAGTGCCGGAGTAGAAACCGGTGACGGTTTCGTTGAAGCCCCAGCTTACGGAATCCTTCGGCGCGAGACCATTCTTGTACATGTCGGCCAGCATCTGCAGGCCCTTGACCGAGCCTTCTTCATTGATGGTCGAGGTGCCGTCCTCGTTGAAATAGCCGCCCTTGCCCTGAGCGATGTTCATGAACATGTGCATGCCGTTGAAGGCGCCCGGCCCGCCGCGCAGGCAGTAGCCGTATTTTCCGGGAATGGCCGAGATCTTCTTGGAATCGGCGACAAACTCGTCGAGCGTCGCTGGCGGGCCGTCAAGACCAGCCTCCTTGAACAGCTTCTTGTTCCAAAACAGCGCGTTCACATAGTAGCCATAGGGGATCATGAACTGGGTGTTGTTGACCGTCGAGCCGAACTGTTTGGCGCGGTCGCCGAGCGTCTTGGCGTCGTCCCACTTGGCCATATAGGGGCCGAGATCCTCGAGCTGGTCATTGTTGGCGTAAAGCCCCATCCAGCGTTCCGGCATCTCGACCACATCGGGCGTGTCACCGGCCTGCACCATGGTCAGGAATTTCTCGAAAGCCTGGCCCCAGGGCAGCGAGACCAGTTCGACCTTGACGCCTGGATTGGCCGCCTCGAACTCGGCGATCTGCTTCTTGAGGAATTCGGTGCGTGGCGGGCTGGTGATCACCTCGACCATTTTCAGGGTTGAATCGGCGAGCGCGCCACCGGCGGAAATCGCCAGCCCCGCGACGGTGGCAAGCATGACGGTCAGTTTTTTCATGTTCAAGACTCCCATTTTGAACCCGCTTGTTATTTTCTGGCTTTTTCGAGGGCCTGGGCGACATCCGCCCAGAGATCCTCGACACTTTCCAATCCGACATTGAAGCGGATGGTTCGGGGGCTGACGCCGAAGCGCGCCATCGAATTCAGTCCTGGCGTCTGCTCCAGCGACGCCTTGGCCGGTACGACCAGGCTCTCATGCCCACCCCAGCTGACGCCGATGCGGAAATATTTCAGCGCGTCGACGAAGGCGGGAATGTCGATGTCCTCGGTAACCTCGAACGAGAACAACCCGCCATAGCCGGCAAGCGTCGCCTTGCCCGGATGGTTCGAATAGGCCGGATGGTTGACCCGCTCGACATCGCCATGCGCCTTCAGCCGCTCGGCGATGGCAAGCCCGCTCTTCATATGGTGCGGCAGGCGCAGCGGCAGCGTGCGCAGGCCGCGCAGCAAAAGCCAGGCCTCGAACGGCGACAGCTTGCCGCCGAGATAGGAATAGGTCTGCTCGTTGATATGCTTGATATGCGCTGCCGAACCAGCCACCACGCCGGCAACGGTGTCGCTGTGGCCGCCAAGATATTTCGAGGCCGAGTGCAGCACGAGGTCGACGCCATGCGAGATCGGCTTCTGGAACACTGGCGTCGCCCAGGAATTGTCGATCGTGGTGACGATACCCTGCTCTTTGGCCAGCCGGGTCAGATGCGGCAGGTCCTGGAGTTCGAACACCATCGAGGTCGGGCTTTCCAGATAGAGCAGCTTGGCGCCGGGAAGCGCCGCCACAACAGCATCCGGGTCGGAGCCATCGACATAGTCGACCTTGATGTTGAGCCGCGGCAGGAGCCGCTCGAACAGCCGGTAGGCATCGCCATAGCAGTTGCGTACAGCAACAATGCGCTCGCCCGCCCCGACGAAGGCAAGCACGGTGGCGCTGATCGCCGCCATGCCGCTGGAGAAGCCGCGTGCGGCTTCTGCACCCTCGAGCGCGGCGACACGAGCCTCGAACTCCATGACCGTCGGATTGTCGCCGCGGGAATAGATCGGCTGCTTTCGTTTGCCGGCAAATGTATCGGCCATTTCCGCATAATTGGCGAAAGTGAACAACGAGGTCTGGTAGATCGGCGGCACGACGGCGCCGCCGGGAAACGGTTCGTCATGCGCCAAAAGCGTCGCCGCCTCGGCGAGATAATCGTGGTCGAAACCGTCTGGATGCCCGTTCATTTCAGGTCCGAAAGTTTGAGTTTGGCCGCACCGCGCTTGAGGTCGTCCTCGACGGTGGCGATGAGCTTGAGCGCCTCGTCGCGGGCGCCCTGCGGATCCCGCGCGGCGATACGTTCGTAGATGGTGCGGTGATAGGGAAAGCTGGCATGGCCGAAATCGCGCACACCGAGCGGATGCTCCCAGAAGCGATGGAACAGTTCGTGCATGGCCGCGATGATCTGTTCGAACAGTGGATTGCCGGAGACCCGGTAGATCGCCTGGTGGAATTCCCAGTCCTCTTCCGACGACATGCCATCAAGGGTGCGAAACGCCTGCTCCATGATATCGAGCTTGCCCTCGATCTCGGCAATGTCGGCCGGGCTTGCCCGCTCGGCGCACAGTGCCGCTGCTTCCGCCTCCAGCGCGCGGCGTATTTCCAGCGTCTGCATCAGGCTGGTGAAGTCATTGCCGCCCGCCAGCGTCAGCGGCAAATGCAGCATGTCGGGCGAGACGGCGGCCTTGAGAAAAGTGCCGCTGCCTTGCCGGCGTTCGACCAGGCCCAATCCTTCCCACCGCGTCAGCGCCTCGCGCACCGTGTTGCGGCTGACCTTGAGCCGTTCGGCTAGAATGCGCTCGGTCGGCAGTCGCTCGCCAGGCCGCAAGGCCTCGGCGCGGACGAAGCCCACCAATGCCTTCAGCACGGCGTCGTCACGCGCCGTCGTCTGGATGGGTGGCAGGCTGTTCTGGTCCACATTTCCTCCAAGTGGTCCAATGGTCCAACCAATTTCTGCACGGATGGAGCCTCCTGTCAATTGCTTGTCAGGAGACAGCTGGCCATCAGCCTGTGGAAGATGACGCGCTGCGTTCGGAGGGGCGCCCGGCTCCGGCATCCGGTCCGAACCATCTGGTCTGCGCATCGGCCAATCCCTGTCCATCCTCAACGCCAACCCAGGCCACGTATCCATCGGGCCGGATCAAGACCGCGTCGGGTGCGGCGACCGTTCCGAGTACGGGAAGCTCCCAGGCACCGGCATACGATGCGTCGATCTGCCGGATCCGGTCGGCCCAAGGCGCAATGTCCAGCCTGCCTGGCTCACCGAAATTGAGGAGCAGCGGCCGCGCGTCGTGGAGCAACGTGAACAGTCGCAACGGCCCATCAGCGGTGGAGAGATCGAGGTCGGGTATTCGTCGCCCAAGCAGCGCGTGCCCCTCCCCGAGATCGTAGTGGACACCCAGGCCAGACATCTCCGCGGCGATCCGTTTGCGTGGCCCATCCATGGCGAGCAGTTCGGCGAATGTGTCGCTCAAGGCCTTGGTGCGAGCATCCATCCGGCGAAGCGCGACCTGCGCCATCGCGTTGCGCAGCACGCGGGCGGCGACCGGATAGCGTTCGGCATGGTAGCTGTCGAGCAGGCCTTCCAGTGACATCCGCTTGACCACCTGGGCCAGCTTCCACCCCAGGTTCACCGCGTCCTGCACGCCGATATTGAGGCCCTGTCCGCCCATTGGGGGATGGATATGCGCGGCGTCACCGGCCAGCAGAACACGTCTGTCGCGGTAAGCGGCAGCCTGCCGCGTCATGTCGGTGAACCGGGAAATCCAGGTCGGACTGTGGACCCCGTAATCGGTGCCGTAGACACCGACAAGCGCGTCGCTGAGATCGCGCAGTGTCGGTTCGCCACCAATGGTTAGTTGTCGCTCGGTCAGCACGATACCCACCCGGCCGTCTTCCTCAATCTTGCCGATCGCATGGATACCATGGGCGTCACTGCGAAAGCCCAATGCTGGTTCCTCCGCCGTCTCCACCTCGGCGATTATCCAGCTCATCGTCGGATCCCATCCATCGAACGCAATCCCCGCGGCCTTGCGGATCATGCTGCGTCCTCCGTCGCAGCCGACGAGATACTGCGTCCGCAACCGCTGGCCGCCAGACAGATCGATGTCGACGCCACCATTATCCTGTGCGAAGCCCGTGACGTCCTGCCGGCGATAGATCGGCACGCCGAACTCGCTGATCCAGTCGGCCAATATCCGCTCGATATGGTTTTGCCGCAACGCCAGCAGATAGTTGTGCCGCGTGGGAAAGTCGCTGATGTCCAATCGGATCATGTGGAAGCCCACCGACGGCGATGTCTGTCCCTGCGAGAGGAACCGGTCGGCAATTCCGCGCTGGTCGAGCACCTCGATGGTGCGTGCGTGCAGGCCGCCCGCGCGCAAACCGATGAGTTCCTGGTTTGGCCGCCGCTCGACAATGGCCACATCGACGCCCGCCAATGCGAGTTCGCCGGCCAGCATCAACCCGGTCGGACCACCTCCGGCGATCACCACGGCATGATCCCGACGCACTCGGTCTCCTGGCAACAATTCCGGCATTTCGCCACTCCCGTTTCCGTTAACCTGGGTCGTGGTTCTACGGGAACAGCCGGGTCTTGCCGCAAGCCCCTTGCACGCCATATGTATGAAATGGAGGGGCTGGCTCCTCTTCTTCCCCTTATGCATATGGCGGCGAAAAGTCGCGGTGTTGCCAAGCAATAGCACGCGAGGGTGCAACCGAAGCCGTTACAGTCCAGAAAAGCGGGACCTGCCGCAAAAAAGCCCCGGTTCTTCCGGGGCTTGACGCAGATTCCTGATATCATATCGGGCAAAGGGGGCCGGTCGGCGTTTGGCAGCGGTACGAGGAGGCCACTATGTGCCAGCGCCGGCCGGCCGACCCCACGGACCCAGGAGATGCGGCGGACCTGAGCATCATGGGGTATTCGAGGATCGAGCCGGCTGTCTACCTCGTGCCGGCTTCGTCTTGGCCTTCACATTTGCGCAAGAGCTTATGGAAATCAACAGTTTCTTAACCAAGGCTCGCGAATCGCTTGGATTAAGGTAAATGGGTAACCCTGTTGGGGTTGACCGGATTATCGGGGCCGGAGCGTCAAGCTGCCTTGGCAACGACGCGGTTGCGGCCGCCGCTCTTGGCTTCGTAGAGCGCGAGATCGGCGCGTTTCATCAATGCCGCCACCGTGTCCACGCCCTTCAGCACCGATGACACGCCAACACTGACGGTGACCTCGATCGTCTTGCCCTCGGCGCCGATGGCGAACGGCATCTGGGCGATTTCGGCACGAATGCGCTCGGCCACCTTCTCGGCCACTGCGCCGTCGGTATCGGGCATTACCACCACGAACTCCTCGCCGCCGAACCGGCAGGCAAGGTCGATACCCCGGACGTTCTTGCGCAGCCGCCGCGCGAATTCGCGCAGCACCTCGTCGCCGCCGTCATGCCCATGCGCATCATTGATGGACTTGAAGCGGTCGAGATCGGTGATCATCACCGACAGCGGCCGGCGCCGCGCCACGGCGCGATCGAACAGCGTCTGCAGATGGCTGTCTAGATAGCGGCGATTGTGCAGCCCGGTGAGGCCGTCGGTCACGGCCATTTCGATGGTCTGGGTGACACTGGCGCGCAATTGGTCATTGTAGCGCTTGCGGCGCACCTGGGTACGCAGCCGCGCCGTCAGTTCCTGCTGGTCGATCGGCCGCATCAGATAGTCGTTGATGCCGAGTTCGAGCCCTCGGATGATGCGCTCCTCCTCGCCCTCCTCCGCCAGCAGAATGATCGGCACGAAACGGGTGCGGTCGAGCGAGCGCAGTTGCGAGCAGAGCCTGAGCGGATCGAAATCGGCGAAGGCCGTCGAGATCATCACGCATTCATAGGGCGTCTCCGCGGCCTGGAAGAACCCGGCATGCGGATCGCCCGTGACGTCGAGGTCGGCACGATCGCGCAGCATCTTCTGGATGCGCTCGACCGACGATTTGCGCTCGTCGATCAAAAGCACCTTCGGCGTCGTGTCCTCGGACGCGAAATTGCGGCTCAAAAGTTCTTCGATGCCGATGTTGCGCGTGGTCGAGGCGCGCAGCCGAAGCTCGTCGGTCAACGACTTCAGGCGGACCAGGCTCTTGACGCGCGTCATCAGCTGCAAGTCGTTGACCGGCTTGGTCAGGAAATCGTCGGCGCCGGCCTCGAGCCCGCGCACGCGGTCGGTGACCTGATCGAGCGCGGTGATCATCACCACCGGAATGTGCGACGTCGCCGGATCGCTCTTCAATCGCCGGCAGACCTCGAACCCGTCCATGTCGGGCATCATTACGTCGAGCAGCACGACATCGACCTTGCCGTTCTCGCAGGTCTCGATCGCATCGGCCCCATTGGTGGCGGTCAGAACCTCGAAATACTCGGCCAGCAGCCGGACTTCCAGCAGCCTCACATTGGCAGGGATGTCGTCGACGACGAGGATCCGCGCAGTCATTTCACAACGCTCCGGCTCGGCTGGAAGGGTACATCAGGCATCGCCCAGATAAGATTTGATGGTTTCGATGAAACGCGGCACCGAGATCGGCTTCGAAATATACGCCTCGCAGCCGCCTTGGCGGATGCGTTCCTCGTCGCCTTTCATCGCAAAGGCAGTCACCGCAATCACCGGGATGACGTGCAGATCGTCGTCCTCTTTCAGCCATTTGGTCACTTCCAGTCCCGACACTTCGGGCAGTTGGATGTCCATCAGGATGAGGTCCGGCCGGTGCTGGCGCGCCAGGTCGAGCGCCTCCAGACCGTTGCGGGTGCGCACCGTCTCGTAACCGCTTGCTTCGATGAGGTCCCGAAAGAGCTTCATGTTGAGCTCATTGTCCTCGACGATCATGACCTTCTTAGGCATCGGCATCCCGTCCCGGCCGTCCTCCACCCGGAGGTGGCCGTCATGCGCTCTTTCCTTGAACGCACCAAACCCTGCTTCACTATACGGCAATATGATTGACGAAACGGAAACCCGAAGCCTGCAAAGCAGCACGAATTCCGCCTCGCCTCCCTGCGCGTCCAAAAGGCGCGCCACACGCTAATGGCTTGCCGCAAGCAATTCTTGCCATTACTGCGGGAGAGACTCATTCCACGCACCGAAGGTAGTGATGGCAAACGCAGCGTCAATGCGCGAAGAGGCGGAAACCATTGCCGTCAAGGCACTGGGCTTCGTTGCCACCGATCCGGAGCTTTTACCGCGCTTTCTGGCAATCACGGGAATAGAGGCGCATTCGATCCGCCGGGCGGCCGGCGAGCCGGGTTTCATGGCCGGCGTCCTGCAGTTCATTCTCGCCCACGAGCCGACCTTAATGCGCTTCGCCGAGGAAACCGGCACGCCACCAGCGGCTGTCGGCAAGGCGTTGCGCGTCTTGCCGCTTGGCGATGACAATCACGAGCACTCCACATGAGCGATGATCCCGAAACCGCGCGCCAGATCGAGGAACTGGCGGCTGACGACCGACCGCTGCTGGTGCTCGATGTCGATGACGTGGTGCTCGAATTCATCCGGCCCTTCCCGCATTTCCTCAAGGCGCGCGGCTATGGCCTGACGCTGGCGTCCTTCCGGCTGACCGGCAACATTGCCGAGACAGCCAGCGGCCGCCTGATCGGACAACCTGAAGTCACCGCACTCCTCGGCGATTTCTTCGACGCGCAAGCCGATTGGCAAAGCATCACCGATGGCGCCGCGGAAGCCCTGACCGGGCTTGGAGACCGTGCCGAAATCATATTGCTGACAGCCATGCCGCACCGGCATCGCGCCGTGCGACGCGCCCATCTCGATGCACTGGGGCTAGCCTATCCGCTGCTGACCACCGAAATGGCCAAGGGCCCGGCGGTAGCCAAACTGCGCGGCAAGAGCGGCAGGCCGGTGGTCTTCGTCGACGATCAGCCAGCCAATCTGGCGTCGGTGCGTGACTCGGTCGCCGACGCAAACCTATTCCATCTGATGGCCGACAATTCGCTGCGTACGTTCCTGCCATCGGTCCCGGACGATGTCATCGTCGTCCAGGATTGGCACGAAGCCGCGCCTAAGATCGCTGGCGCGCTGGGGTTCTAATCCAGGCGTTTTGGTGCGATCCCGGACGAAAAAACCGGTTCGCACTGTTCCGGATTTGCTCAAGGGCAGAACACTCAAGGATTGAGCTTCGCCCCTGCCCCGCCGTTAGCGCCGCCGCCATTATCGCTACCGCCATTATCGCCGCCGCTCTCATCGTCCGAACCGTCACCGTCGTCGACGCTATCGTCCACCGCCGGGTCGGCGGGCTTCAGCATGACGCCGTTGACGGTGACCGAGCCGTCGGCCTTGGTGTTGATAGCCCATTCCAGCTTGCCATCCGGCAGCGTCTTGGCAAAACCCTTCGCCATGAGAGCGACAGGCACGTACTGCCCGACTTCCGGCTCCGCCTTCGCCGCTTCCTGCAGATGCTCCATGATCTTGTCGAAGCCGGCGACGTCGACAGTGAGATTTGCGTCGGGTTTCTGGCCGAAGCTTGTCATCTCACCTTCCAGCGCGATCTCCATGTCCTTGTTCTTCACGGTACTGTGGCCGATGACGACCTTCGGCGTCTTGGCCAGGAATTCGGCTTTGAGCTGGTCGCCGAACTCGGCCGGCAGCGGCGGATCCTGGTTGAGATCAAAGGCTTCGATGGCCTTCTTCGCCATGCTGTCGAGATCGATGTTGGCGCCGCCGAAATTCAGGTCGATATCGGTGGGCAGCAGCGCCACGCTCCAGCTCGGCAAAAGCTGCTGCGGCACGGTCAGCCCCGAAGCCTTGATGCCATAGCTGACCTTTCCGTTCTGGGCGACGCCGTCGGAACCGAACGCTATGCCGAACTGGGTTGCTCCGAACGTGCCGATAGGGCTGTCGACCGCGAAGTCCTTGAAGCCATAGGTTCCGTCGATACGCTCCCACACCGGAAGCGCTGCAAGCAGAAGCGACTTGAGCTGCGCCTGGTTTGCCTTCAGCGTCTTCTCGTCCTCATTGGCCACGGCAAACGCCAGGAGATCGAGCAGAGGCTTGGTCTGCACGCCCTTGCCGCTGGCCTCCACGGAAAATTCCGGCGACTTCACGGTGACGGGAAAATTCAGCCCGCTCTCGGCGTCGTTGAATTTTATCGCTTCGACGAAGTTCGAAATCTTTTGCGACGTCGTGAAATCAACGCCGCCATTGGTCGCCTTGGTCGCGGAAAGCGTCACGGTGCCGGCACCGGCGGTCACATCCATCTTTTGCTTGGCGTCCTGCGACGACATCGTCATTCCGGCCATCGAGCTCGTGGCGCTGGTGAAGGCCGCCAGCTTGGGATCGTAGACGCCGTTGCCCTTGCCGTCCTTGATCGAGAACTGCGTGCTCTGCTTTCCCTGAGGGCCGTTGAATTCAAAGGAGGCGCTCTGCGAAAAATCCATCGAGACATCCCAGGACCCGTCGCTGCGCGGCTTGACCAGCAGGGCGTAGGGCGCGAAGTCGAATTTCACCAGCTTCTGGTCGGGAAAGCTGCTGGCCAGCGCCTTGAAATCAACCAGGATCTTGTAGGCGGCGCCTTCGGCCGAAACCTTCAGGATGCCCTTGTCGAGCGCCTGTTTGCCGACATAGCGCGACAGGTCATCGGACAATTGCTTGGCGCCCTGACTGTCGACGGTCTGGCCGAAAGCAGGCGCGCTCAGCAGGAACGCGGTAAAGGCAATAGGCAGCATACGGTTCACGGGAATTCTCCGTTCGTCGAAAAGGCAAAAATGGTTTCGTATCTCTGGTAGGGAAATACCATCGCGACTGCAAGACGATGACAGTCAGGCAATCGGCTTCAACACCAGCCGCATCAGCGGCCGACCGGCCTTGCGCTCCACAAGCCTTTCGAACCCGGCTTTCTCGAACACTCCCGATGACCCGACAAACAGGCCGATCGAACGCGAATCGCGCGACAGGTCGATCGGGCAGGCCTCTACGAGCCGCGCCCCGTTCCTGCGGGCGAACTCGATGCCGCCTTCGACGAGGCGGTGCGTGATGCCCCTGCCGCGCGCCTTGGCGCGGATGAAAAAGCACGAGATCGCCCAAACGGCCGGATCGGACGCGTCGGCGGGATCGATCGGCGCCGAGCCCCTGCCCTTGTTGTTCCATTCGGGCACGTCGGCGCGTGGCCCGATCTGCATCCAGCCGACCGCCTTGCCGTCCTCGAAAGCCAGCAGGCCGGGCGGCGGGCCGGCTTCGATGCGCGCCTTGATGTGATCCTTGTTGCGTTCACGGCTGCTCTCGCGCCGCGCCGCCGGCGCCAGCCGGAAATGCGTACACCAGCAGCCGTAGCAGGCGCCCTGCTTGCCGAAAAGGTCCTCGAATTCAGGCCAGAGCTCTGGCGCCAGCGGCACTACGGTCGTGCTCATGCGTTCTCCCCAGGCCAGGCTTGTCGCTGGCCTTGCGCTGTCGTACCATTGGCTCTGTTCTCTTTATGTTCGCAGCGATGGCGACCCCTGTCAACAATCCCGACCACGGTTTTTGTCGTGACTGCCTGACCTTTCAGCGCAGTGAAACGCGCCGTTGCGAACGCTGCGGCAGCCCTCGTCTTGCCCGCCATCCCGAGCTTTACCGGCTGCACCTTGCCCATATCGATTGCGACGCCTTCTACGCGGCCATCGAGAAGCGCGACAACCCTGCGCTCAAGGACAAGCCGCTGATCATCGGCGGCGGCAAGCGCGGTGTCGTCTCCACCGCCTGCTACATCGCTCGCATCCGCGGCGTGCGCTCCGCCATGCCGATGTTCAAGGCGCTCGAGGCCTGCCCGGAGGCGGTCGTGATCGCGCCCAACATGGAAAAGTACGTGGCCGTCGGCCGCGAGGTGCGCGCCATGATGCAGGCTTTGACACCGCTGGTCGAGCCGTTGTCGATCGATGAGGCCTTCCTCGACCTCGCCGGCACCGAGCGCCTGCACGGACTGCCACCGGCCGTGGTGCTGGCGCGCTTTTCGCTGGCGGTGGAGAAGGAGATCGGCATCACCGTTTCATCAGGCCTGTCCTATTGCAAATTCCTCGCCAAGATAGCGTCCGATTTCCGCAAACCGCGCGGCTTTTCCGTCATCGGCGAGGCGGAGGCGGTCGGCTTTCTGGCCACGCAGCCGGTGACCATGATCTGGGGCGTCGGCAAGGCGTTCAACGCCACGCTGGAACAGGATGGCATCCGCACGATCGGCCAGCTCCAGAAGATGGAGCGTGGCGACCTGATGCGCCGCTATGGGGTGATGGGCGAACGGCTCTACCGGCTTTCGCGCGGTGAGGATGTCCGCCGCGTCGACCCAGACCAGGACGCCAAGAGCGTATCGGCCGAAACCACTTTCGACACCGATATCGCCTCACTGGACGAGCTTGTCTCGGTGCTGAGGGGCCTTTCGGAAAAAGTCTCGGCGAGGCTGAAGAAATCAGGCATTGCGGGGCGCACCGTGGTGCTGAAGCTGAAGACCCAGGACTTCAGGCTGCGCACGCGCAACCGTCAGCTCGGCGACCCGACCCGCCTCGCCGACCGCATCTTTTCGACCGGCGTGGAACTTCTTCGCAAGGAGACCGACGGAACGAAATTCCGATTGCTCGGCATCGGCGTCAGCGACCTCTCCGACGACGACAAGGCCGATCCGCCGGATTTGGTCGATGTGCAGTCGCGCAAGCGCGCCATGGCCGAAGGCGCCATCGATGCACTACGCGACAAGTTCGGCCGCAAGGCGGTGCAAACCGGCTACACCTTCGGCAAGGGCCGCGACGCCCATCCGCCGGAGCCGCTGGAAGATTGAACCCGATCAGCTGCGTCGAAGATCGATGCGGCTGGTCACCACGCTCTTGCCGGTCTTGGGATCGCGGTCGACCACGGTCAAGACTATGCCCTCCGCACCGTTTTTCTGCACGGTAAGCTGCGCGGCGCGGTCGCCATTGACCTCCTTGGCCCAGCGGATGGCGAGGTTTATCGCATTGCCGGAACGGCTTCCGTTCAACTGCGCCGGTCCGGTGCGCGATCCCACATAGACACCGCTGTATTTGGCGCCGCTGGTCTTCAGGCGAGCACTGATGGCGCGTGTCACCAGGATCAGGCCGCGGCAATTGCCGTCGAGGGACAGCGAAGACGATGTCGCATTCGATTTGAACGTGCAGGAAACGCTGACCGTTGGCGCCTGCGTCGTCACCTGAACGGTTCCCTTGCCGGCGAAATTGCCCTTGAAGGATTGGAGAAATTTGCTCTCGTCCGCATGCGCGGCTGTGGCCGCGACAGCCAGGCACCCGGCAAGCACAAACCGCGTGAGTAATGTCATCGAAGGTCTCCTTGTGACGGGTGGAACGGCGATCGGTGATGCTCAGGCGGACATCGCGACTCAACGCGGCTTGCCATGTCAGGTTCCGCCCGCGACAGGGCCGTTTTGCAACGTCGCGTCAATATCTCTGGCCCAGTCAAATGCGGCGGCTAGTGGTTGCGGCAAAAACCCCGGCTTGCGAGATAGCTGACATGGCACCTACCCCCTCGATCCCCAAGGCCGCTTTCTGGATGGCGCTGTCGATCGCCTCGTTCCTGGCGATGTCGGTCGCCGGCCGCGCCACGACCGCCGAGCTCAACGTCTTCCAGGTGCTGGAACTGCGCTCGGTCATCGGGTTCTTCATTCTGCTGCCGCTGGTGATGATGAGCGGCGGCTTCGCGGCGATGCGCACGCAGCGGCCCGTCGCTCATATCGCCAGAAACGTCATCCACTATACCGGGCAGGCGGCATGGCTCTACGCATTGACCTTGATTCCGTTGGCCGTGCTGATTTCGATCGAATTCACCACACCGATCTGGACGGCTATCTTGGCGGTGAGCTTTCTTGGTGAAAGGTTGTCCCGGCCAAAGCTTGCCGCGATCGTACTGGGCCTGATCGGGGTGGTGATCATCGTTCGTCCCGGTGTGGACTCGGTCGATCCGGGCCATCTCATCGTGCTCGGCGCCGCGGTTTGCTTCGGCATCTCGGTGGTCCTGGTCAAGTCGCTGACGCGGACGGACAGCGTCGTGCGCATCATCTTCTGGATGCTGATCATCCAGTCGGTGGTCGGCCTCGTTCCAGCCCTTTACGAGTGGCGCAACCCGCCGCTGGAACTGTGGCCATGGATCGTGCTGATCGCCTTCACCGGCATGTCCTCGCATTTTTGCATGGCCCGTGCGCTTGGCTATGCCGACGCCACCGTCATTTCGCCGATGGATTTCCTGCGTGTACCGTTGTCGGCGCTCATCGGCTGGCTGCTTTACAGCGAGCAGATCGACGCCTTCACCGCTGGCGGTGCATTGCTGATCCTGATGGGCAATCTGCTCAACTTGCAGCGCAAGGCAGTCAAGCCGGCAGAAGTCGCGGCGTCATAGCGTTGCCAGTCAGTTCCCTTCGTCTGGAATGTTGAGCACGTGTCCGCACGCCTTGCAGTGTACGGCGTCCGGCTCGTGACGCTGCAACCCGCATTGCGGACAGGGAAAGAACACCTTGGCCGGCCGAAAGATCGCCTGCGCCAGCCTGACGAACAGCGATATGCCGATGATCATGGTTACGATCGCCGTCAGCTTGCCGGCGATGCCCGGCAGCACGATGTCTCCGAAGCCTGTCGTCGTCACGGTCGCGACGGTGAAGTAAAGCGCGTCGATGTAGTTTTCCAGTCCGGCTCCGTTGCGAAAAAAGAACGTGTAAACGAAGCCCGTGATGACAAAGAGAAAGGTCAAAAGGTTGATCACCGCGTGGCTTGCCTCGCGCCAGGGCCGCAGGCCACGCATCTCGAAATGCCGCCAGATCGAACCGCTGCGCGACAGCGACCATAGCCGCAGGATGCGCAGAAAGCCGAGGCTCGCGAGAGCCGTCGGCATCAGCAGCGTCAGAAGGATGAAGGCATCCACCCAAAAGGTCGGCTGCTTCATCAGGCGCAGCATGTCGTTGGAGGCGAGCAGCCTGGCAATCAGATCGGCGGCGACGAGAGCCGCCACGGCATAGTCTAGCCACAGAAACGAGGGCGACTGCTGGATGACCGGGGTGGCGATGAAAAAAGCGATGATGGCGAGGTCGATGATGACAGCCACCAGTTGGAACCGGAACGCGGCCGGCGAGCGTCCGTGATAGAGCCTGCGCAGCCTGTCGCGTAATCGCGCCGTCGCGGAAAGGTTCTGCGATGGGCGCCTCTCCTTGGCCTTCATGCTGGCATGAGCAGCCGGTGCCGGCCCGCGGAGTGCCGCCTGGTAAGCGCGCAGATCACACCAGTTCCACTTCAATCACGCCCGGCACGGCGCGCATTGCCGAGGCGATCTGTGGCGAGACGCGATAGCCGCCTTGCAGAGCGATCTCGACCTCGCCCTGCGCCTCTTCCTTGATCACGATAATGCTCACCTGGCTTTCACCCCGCTGCGTGAGTTGGGATTGGATCATCGAGGCAGGTCCATCGTTCCTGACGAAGATGCGCAGCGCCTTCTGGATGCGGCTTGCCTCGTCCTCCAGCGATTGCACGGAGTTGATGCGCAGGTTGACGCCCTCGGGCCTGTCCTCCGCCGCGACAGTGATGACAACCGAGCGGCCGGCTTCGAGGAGGTCGCGATACTGGGCCAAACCTTCTGAAAACAATACGGCCTCGTATTGGCCGGAGGTGTCCGAAAAGGCCACCACGCCCATCTTGTTGCCGGTGCGCGTCTTGCGCTCCTGCTTGCTGGTAACGGTGCCGGCAAGCCGGCCGGCGGAAGCACCGCGCTTGACGGCGGCGGAGAACTCCGCCCAGTTCTGCACCCGCATCTTCTGCAGCGCCGCCTTGTACTCGTCGAGCGGATGCGCCGAGAGATAGAAGCCGACGACCTGGAACTCGCGGTGCAGGCGGTCGGCAGCGAGCCACGGATCGGTCGCCGGCAGATTGAGCGCCTGCGACTGTGCGCCGAGCGAGGCGCCGAAGATGTCGGCCTGACCCGAAACGGCGTTCTGCTGGGCGAGCGACGCCAACCCCATCATCCGCTCGACGCCGGCCAACATCTGGGCGCGGTCGTGGCCGAAGCAGTCGAGCGCGCCGGCCATGATCAGGCTTTCGAAAACCCGTTTGCCGACGATCTTCGGGTCGACCCTCTCGCAGAAATCGGCCAGGCTCTTGAACGGCTTTTCGCCGCGAACGGCGACGATGTGCTCCACCGCGGCATCGCCGACGCCCTTCAGCGCGGCCATCGAATAATAGATCCGGTTCTCCCCGACCTCGAAGGCACGGAAACTCGTCATCACCGACGGCGCCAGGACTTCGATGCCAAGGCGCAGCGCATCCTGGCGGAAGTCGGCGAGCTTGTCGGTGTTGCCCATGTCTAGCGTCATCGACGCTGCCAGGAACTCGACCGGATAATGCGCCTTGAGATAGGCGGTCTGGTAGGAGACGACAGCGTAGGCGGCCGCATGAGACTTGTTGAAACCGTAGTCGGCGAACTTTGCCAGCAGGTCGAAAATGAAGTCGGCTTGCGGCTTTGCGACGCCGCGCTCGACCGCGCCGGAGACAAAGCGTTCGCGCTGCTTGTCCATCTCGGCGCGGATCTTCTTGCCCATGGCGCGCCGCAGAAGGTCGGCTTCGCCAAGCGAATAGCCGGACAGCTCCTGCGCGATCTGCATCACCTGTTCCTGGTAGACGATGACGCCTTGCGTCTCCTTCACCAGATGGTCGATCTTGGGATGGATCGAGGCCATCTCCTCCTCGCCATGCTTTCTGGCGTTGTAGGTCGGGATGTTCTCCATCGGTCCCGGCCGGTAGAGGGCAACCAGCGCGATGATGTCCTCGATGCAGTCGGGCCGCATGCCGATCAGCGCCTTGCGCATGCCGGCACTTTCCACCTGGAACACGCCGACCACCTCGCCGCGCGACAGCATCGCATAGGTCTCGGGATCGTCGAGCGGGATGGTCGCCAGGTCGATATCGATGCCGCGCCGGCGGATCAACTTGACGGCCGTCTCCAGCACCGTCAGCGTCTTCAGGCCGAGGAAGTCGAACTTCACCAACCCCGCCTGCTCGACATATTTCATGTTGAACTGGGTGACAGGCATGTCCGAGCGCGGATCGCGGTACATCGGCACCAGTTCCGACAACGGTCGGTCGCCAATGACGATGCCGGCGGCGTGCGTCGAGGCGTGGCGGTAGAGGCCCTCCAGCTTCTGCGCCATGTCGAGCAGCGTCTGCACGATCGGCTCTTTCTCGGCCTCCTCCGCAAAGCGCGGCTCGTTGGCGATGGCGTCGGCGAGCTTGACCGGATTGGCCGGGTTCTGCGGCACCATTTTCGACAGCTTGTCGACCTGGCCGTACGGCATCTGCAGCACGCGGCCGACGTCGCGCAGCACGGCGCGCGCCTGCAGCGTACCGAAAGTGATGATCTGGCCGACCTGGTCGCGGCCGTATTTCTGCTGGACGTAGCGGATCACCTCTTCGCGACGGTCCTGGCAGAAATCGATGTCGAAATCGGGCATCGAAACGCGGTCCGGATTGAGGAAGCGTTCGAACAGCAGCGAGAAACGCAGCGGATCGATGTCGGTGATGGTGGTCGAATAGGCAACCAGCGAACCAGCGCCCGAACCACGCCCCGGCCCGACCGGAATGCCTTGCGCCTTGGCCCATTTGATGAAGTCGGCAACGATCAGGAAGTAGCCCGGGAATTTCATCTTCTCGATGATGCCAAGCTCGAATTCGAGCCGCTCTCGATACTGCTCGACCGTGTAGCCCGGTGTCGGTCCGTGCAGGGCGAGCCGTGCATCGAGCCCCTCGCGCGCCTGACGGGCCAGTTCCTCGGCCTCGGCCTTTTCGGCGGCGTCCTTGTCGGAGGCATCGCCGCCCGTGAAACGCGGCAGGATCGGACTGCGGGTTTTTGGATAGTAGGAGCAGCGCAGCGCGATCTCGACAGTGTTGTCGATGGCTTCAGGCAGGTCGGCGAACAATTTCGCCATATCGGCCTGACTGCGCAGGAAATTGTCCGGCGACAGCCGGCGGCGGGTGTCGACGGCGACAACCGACCCCTCGGCGATGGCGATCAACGCATCATGCGCCTCATACTCGTCGCGCGACGAGAAGAAGGCCTCGTTGGTGGCAACCAGCGGCAATTCATGGGCATAAGCGAGATCGATCGAGGATTTCTCGATCATCCGGTCGTAGCCCGAAACCCGGTCCAGCTCGACATAGAGGCGGTCGCCGAACATCGCCTTGAGCGTTACCAGCCTCGCTTCGGCAAGATCGCGGCGATCTTCCTTCAGGGCCATGCCGATCGGGCCGCGCGGCCCGCCACTGAGACAAATCAGGCCGTCACATTGGCCGTCCATCATTTCGGTGGTCAGGTGCACCGCTTCGCCGGGCGGTGTTTCAAGGTAAACGCGGCTGACCAGCCGGACCAGATTGGAATAGCCGGTTTCGGTCGCCGCGATCAGCACGACCGGCCGCATATCGGGACCTAGCCGACGGCGGTCACGCTGGCCGTCGCTGTTTTCGCCGGAAAACGCGAGCGCGATCTGGCAGCCGATGATCGGCTGGATGCCGTCCTTCACCGCCTTCTGGGCGAACTCCAAGGCGCCGAACAAATTGTTGGTGTCGGTCACCGCGATCGCCGGCGCTTCGTCCTTGACGGCATGGCCAACGATCTTGCCAAGCTGAAGCGCGCCTTCCAGCAGCGAATAGGCCGAATGCACGCGAAGATGGACGAACGGCCGCGCCGGCACCTCCGGCCGCGCGGCTGCGATCGCGGCCTCGCGCTTCAGGGGATCGCGTGGAAGTCTCTCATCCGCCATGGTTTCTCGCGCTGTCCGTAAGACTTGAGTCGATGGAGATGTATTGTCCGGGACCGGGCGATACCAGTCCAGCACAAACGACTACCGACCCACAGGCTTCCAGCCGTTCAGGCGAATTCCATGATCACCGCGTCGACGGCCAGGCTGTCGCCCGGCTTGGCGTTGAGTTTCGAGACGACGAGGTCGCGCTCGGCGCGCAGAACGTTTTCCATCTTCATCGCCTCGACCACCGCCAGCGTCTCGCCCGCCTTGACCTCCTGGCCTTCGACAACGGCGATCGACACCACGAGGCCCGGCATCGGGCAGAGCAGCAGTTTCGACGTGTCCGGCGCTATTTTCTCCGGCATCAGCCGTTCCAATTCGGCGGTGCGCGGCAGCATGGCGCGCGCGGTCACCGACATGCCTTTCCAGGCGATGCGGAGGCCATTGGCGACAGGACGGATCTGGGCGGCAACCCTGCGCTTGCCGACCGTGCCGCGCCAGATGAGATCGCCGGGCCGCCAATCGGACGAAACTGTCAGCGCCTTCCCGCCATCGATGGACAGGTCCATTTCCATCGGGATGGAAATCATGCCTTCGAGGATCGACGCCGACAAATACTCTTCGCCGATCTTCACCACCCAGTCGCGCTTGAGCGCTCCCGAATGCGGCGCCAGCCGCCCGCCCAGCCGGTCGAGACGGTCGCGGCGCAGCAGTTCCACGGCCGTGACGATCGATGCCAGAACGGCTTTTTCCTCGCTGTTCGGCACGACGGGGGCAAAACCGTCGGGATATTCCTCCGCGATGAAGCCGGTCGATATCGCCCCTTCCCGCCAGCGTGGATGCTGCATCAGCGCCGCCAGGAACGGTATGTTGTGCTCGATGCCGTCGACGACAAAGCTGTCCAGCGCTTCCGACATGGCGTCGATGGCCTCGAGCCGCGTCGGCGCCCAGGTGCACAGCTTGGCCAGCATCGGATCGTAGAACATGGAGATTTCCGAGCCTTCGGTGACACCGGTGTCGTTGCGGATGACGACCTCGCCGAAGCGGCCTTCCTCGGGTGGCCGGTAGCGTGTCAGCCGGCCGATCGACGGCAGGAAATTGCGATAGGGATCCTCGGCGTAGAGCCGGCTTTCCACCGCCCAGCCATTCAGCTTGATGTCGCTCTGCTTGATGGCGAGCTTTTCGCCGGCGGCGACGCGGATCATCTGCTCGACCAGATCGATGCCGGTGACGAGTTCGGTCACCGGATGCTCGACCTGCAATCGTGTATTCATTTCAAGGAAATAGAAGTTCTTGTCCTTGTCGACAATGAACTCGACGGTGCCGGCGCTCTGGTAGTCGACAGCCCTGGCCAACGCCACCGACTGCTCGCCCATCGCCTTGCGCGTCTTGGCATCGAGGAAGGGCGATGGCGCCTCTTCCGCCACCTTCTGATTGCGGCGCTGGATCGAGCATTCGCGTTCGCCAAGATAGAGCGCGTTGCCATGCCTGTCGGCCAGCACCTGGATTTCGATGTGACGCGGGTCGACCACGAACTTTTCGATGAAGACACGGTCGTCGCCGAACGAACTCTTGGCTTCCGAGCGCGCCCGGTCGAATCCGTCACGTACTTCCGACTGGTCCCAGGCGATGCGCATGCCTTTGCCGCCGCCACCGGCCGAGGCCTTGATCATCACGGGATAGCCGATCTCGCCGGCGATCTTTTCGGCGTGATCGGCATTCTCGATGACGCCGAGCCAACCCGGAACCGTCGAAACCTCGGCGGCGTTGGCGAATTTCTTCGACTCGATCTTGTCGCCCATCGCCTTGATTGCCCTGGGTTTCGGCCCGATGAAGACGATGCCTTCCGCTTCCAGGGCTTCGCAGAACGCGGCTCGCTCGGACAGGAAGCCATAGCCGGGGTGCACGGCCTGAGCGCCCGTCGCCTTGCAGGCCGCGATGATCTTTTCAGGAACGAGGTAGCTCTGCGCGGCAGGCGACGGCCCGATATGCACCGCTTCGTCGGCCATTTCGACATGCACGGCATCGCGATCGGCGTCGGAATAGACGGCGACCGTGGAAATGCCCATCTTGCGCGCCGTCCTGATGACGCGGCAGGCGATCTCACCACGATTGGCGATCAGGATTTTGGTGAACATGCGGGCAGAATTCCCCTCCGGCAGATGGTTCAGTTCTATGGACTATGTCGCCAGGTCTCAAGTGCCGCAGCGGACGACATGGCGGGCGTCCCTCCCAATGCTTCCGTCGCACTCCCCTGCCGAGCCGGGCTGGTTGTCGACGGTGTGCTATCTGCGTCAAGAAAGCCAAGATTTCGTCTCATCTGAGAGTTGATGAGCAGCTCAAAACCTGAAACCTTGGCTCAAAATCGCCTTTGGAGGAATTGCCCGATGAAAACCCGCGCCGCTGTCGCTGTCGCCGCCGGAAAGCCGCTGGAGATCATGGAGGTCGACCTTGATGGACCGCGCGATGGCGAGGTGCTGGTCGAGATCAAGGCGACCGGCATCTGCCACACCGACGAATTCACGCTGTCGGGCGCCGATCCCGAAGGCCTGTTTCCCGCCATCCTCGGCCATGAGGGCGCCGGCATCGTCGTCGATGTCGGGAAGGGCGTCACCTCGGTCAGGAAGGGCGACCATGTCATCCCGCTCTATACGCCCGAATGCCGTCAGTGCCCGTCGTGTTTGTCGAGGAAGACCAATCTGTGCACCGCCATCCGTGCCACCCAGGGGCAAGGGTTGATGCCGGACGGCTCGTCGCGCTTTTCGATCGGCAACGACAAGATCTTCCACTACATGGGCTGCTCGACCTTCTCCAACTTCACCGTGCTGCCGGAGATCGCGGTGGCCAAGGTCAACCCCGACGCGCCCTTCGACAAGATCTGCTACATCGGCTGCGGGGTCACCACCGGTATTGGTGCGGTCATCAACACCGCCAAGGTCGAGCAAGGCGCGACAGCGGTGGTCTTCGGCCTCGGCGGCATCGGCCTCAACGTCATCCAGGGCCTGAAGCTTGCCGGCGCCGACATGATCATCGGTGTCGACCTGAACAACGACAAGAAGGAATGGGGCGAGCGATTCGGCATGACGCATTTCGTCAATCCGAAGGAGATCGACGGCGACATCGTGCCTTATCTCGTCAACATGACCAAGCGCGGTGCCGACCAGATCGGCGGCGCCGACTACACATTCGACTGCACCGGCAACACCAAGGTCATGCGCCAGGCGCTGGAGGCCTCGCATCGCGGCTGGGGCAAGTCGGTCGTCATCGGCGTCGCCGGTGCTGGCCAGGAGATTTCGACCCGGCCGTTCCAGCTGGTCACCGGCCGCAGCTGGATGGGCACCGCCTTCGGCGGCGCGCGCGGCCGCACCGACGTGCCCAGGATCGTCGACTGGTACATGGACGGCAAGATCCAGATTGACCCGATGATCACCCACACGCTGAAGCTCGAGGACATCAACAGGGGATTCGACCTCATGCATGAGGGCAAATCGATCCGGAGTGTCGTGGTTTACTAAAAGACAGCCACACGCCGCCGGCCATCCGGCCAGCGACCCCTGTGGTGAAACATGGGAGGAGAGAAACAATGGCGGAGAAACTGCATCCAAAGATCGACAATGGGCTGCCCAAGGAGAGCGCCAGCTTTGCCGGCGGCACGCTGGTCTGCGCCTGCACCAGCAAGCCGGTCAAGGTGAAGGTCAAGGGCCAGATCGCCCACAACCACGCCTGCGGCTGCACCAAATGCTGGAAGCCGGACGGTGCTGTGTTCTCGGTGGTGGCCGTTGCCGGCACCGGCGATGTCACCGTCACCGAGAATGGCGACAAGCTCAAGGTGGTCGACCCCTCGGCGCTGATCCAGCGTCATGCCTGCACCCAATGCGGCGTCCACATGCACGGACCGGTCGAGCGTGACCATCCGTTCAAGGGCCTGTCCTTCATCCATCCCGAGCGCTTCGAGGAAGACGGCTGGTCGCCTCCGGGCTTCACCGCCTTCGTCTCCTCGATCATTGAATCCGGTGTCGACCCAAGCCGCATGGACGGCATTCGCGGCAGGCTGAGGACGATCGGGCTGGAACCCTATGACTGCCTCAATCCGGGCCTGATGGACTATATCGCCACCTGGACGGCCAAGAAGTCCGGCGCCCTGCCGGCCTGACCACCGAGAGATTTCAGGCAAGGGCCGGATATGTTTCCGGCCCTTGCTCGTTTCCGGAGAGACAATGCCCGCACCCGCCATCTACGTCGACGCCGACGCCTGCCCGGTCAAGGCGGAGGTAGAAAAGGTCGCCGAGCGCCATGGCGTCGTCGTCACCTATGTTTCCAATGGCGGTCTGCGCCCCTCCCGCGACCCGATGATCCGCAATGTCGTGGTCTCCAAGAGTGCCGATGCCGCCGACGACTGGATCGTCGAGAACACCAAGCCCAACGACATCGTGGTGACGGCGGACATTCCGCTCGCCGCCCGCACGGTGGCGCTCGGCGCGCATGTGCTTGGACCGACCGGGCGGCCGTTCACGCCCGAGACGATCGGCATGGCGGTGGCGATGCGGGACCTCAAACAGCATTTGCGCGAAACCGGCGAGAGCAAGGGCTACAATGCCAGCTTCGCGCCGCAGGATCGTTCCCGGTTCCTGGGTGAACTTGACCGCATCTTGCGACGCGCGCTGAAATCCGCCACACCGGGCTAGCAACAAAGCGCCATCCAGGTGGAGACCGCCATGGCCGCCGAAACCCCGATCGAGAAACCGATGCAGCGCCACATGCTGTTCGCGGTGTCGGCCTGTATCGGTGCGTTTGCGCTGCTTGTGGCGCTGCTGCTGCACGCCCCACTCGCCTATTCGATCGGCGCCAACATATTTTTTGCCGCTTACGTCCTTCTTGTCGTCAGCCAGATGCCCAAATTCACCGGCAAGTACCTGAGCAAGAATGCACGCGCCACCGATCAGCCGGTGCTGGTGATCTTCGCGGTCACGCTCGTTGTCGTCGGCGTTGCCCTTGTCTCCCTGTTCCTGCTGATCAATCGCAAGGATGGGGATCACCCGATCGAACTCGGCTTCGCACTGCTGTCGATCCCGCTCGGCTGGTTCACCATCCATGCCATGGCTGCGCTCCACTATGCCCATGTCTACTGGATGGACGGCGACGCGGTCGACGCCGGCACCAATAAGAAGATTCCCGTCGGCGGCCTGCTGTTCCCGGGCGACAAACGCCCCGAAGGCTGGGATTTCCTCTATTTCTCGACCGTCATCGGCATGACGGCGCAGACCGCCGACACCAACATCTCGACGACGCACATGCGCTGCGTCGTGCTTGTCCACTCGGTCCTGTCGTTCTTCTTCAACACGGTCATCGTCGCCGCCGCCGTCAATCTCGCCGTCAGCCTGGGCGGTCCGTAATAAATCCGTGATCGCATGAAACATCGGTTTGGATCGCGACGTATCAAGAGGACAATGAACGCTTAGGACAAGCCGCAAGGCCGGGAGACCAGACAACATGGAATCGGTTGCCAGAAGCCAATCCGAAATTGGACCGGGCGCCCCCGCGTCAAAAGAGAAAACATTGATCTACCGGCAGTCGCGCTGGACGCGGCTGACACACTGGCTCTGGGCCATCTCGTTGTTTTTCATGCTGCTGTCCGGCCTGCAGATCTTCAATGCCCGGCCGCAGCTCTACATCGGCAAGCAATCCGGCTTCGACTACAACAACACCATTTTCGCCATAGGCGCCGAAAACACCAATGCCGGGCCGCGCGGCTACACCGAAATCTTCGGCCACCGCTTCGACACGACAGGCGTCCTTGGCTGGTCGGGCCCGACCGGTAACGAGACGGCGCGCGGTTTCCCGTCCTGGGCGACGATCCCGTCCTACTATGACCTCGGCACCGCCCGCGTGATCCATTTCTTCTTCGCCTGGATATTGACGACGACCTTGATCGTCTGGCTCGTCGCCAGCCTGATCAACGGCCACATCCGCCGCGATCTGGCGCCTCGCCTGGATGACCTCAAACGCTTGCCCCGGGACATCGCCAACCACGCCAGGCTGAAATTCCACCACACGCGCGAATACAACACGCTGCAGAAGATGGCCTATGGCGGCGTGCTGTTCGTGCTCTTGCCACTGATGATCATCACCGGCCTTGCAATGTCGCCGAGCATGAATTCGGTGCTGCCCTTCCTCAATGAATTGACGGGTGGCCGGCAGACGGCACGCACCATCCATTTCACCGTCATGCTGCTGCTGGTCGCCTTCTTCGTCATTCACATCCTGATGATCCTCGCCGCCGGCCCGATCAACGAACTGCGCTCGATCATTACCGGCTGGTACCGCACTGATCCTCCCGTGCATGACGACAAAACGTCCGAGAGGAGTGCCTGAGATGGCGAAATTTGAGATAAGCCGCCGAAAGTTCCTCACCGCCGCCGGCCTCGGCGCGTCCGGCATCATGCTGTCGGGCTGCGACGCCTTCGACAGCCAGCTCAACATCGGCAGCGGCCTGCGCAGTTTCCTCGAAAACGCCAATGGCCTGACCCACAAGGCACAACGGTTGCTCGGCGGCGGCAATTCGCTGGCGCCCGAATTCACCGAGGCTGACATCCGTCAGCCAATGCGGCCGAACGGCGTGACCGCGCCGGACGACGACGCTTACAAGGCCCTGCTCGCCAACAACTTCGCCGATTGGCGCCTGGAGGTGTCAGGCCTCGTGGAAAAGCCGCTGTCACTCACCCGCCAGCAGCTCATGAACATGCCGAGCCGCACCCAGATCACCCGCCACGACTGCGTCGAAGGCTGGAGCTGCATCGCCAAATGGACCGGCACGCCGCTGGCGCTGCTGCTCGACCAGGCGGTGGTCAAGCCACAGGCGCGCTATGTCATGTTCCATTGCCTCGACACGATCGACCGCAGCCTGTCAGGCGACATCAAATATTACGGCACGATCGACCTCATCGATGCCCGCCATCCGCAAACGATCCTTGCCTACGGCCTGAACGGCAAGCCGCTGCCGGTCGAGAACGGCGCGCCGCTGCGTGTCCGGGTCGAGCGCCAGCTCGGCTACAAAATGCCGAAATATCTCTACAAGATCGAACTGGTCGACGGCTTCGCCACTATCGGCGGCGGCCGGGGCGGCTATTGGGAAGACAACGGCTATGACTGGTATGGCGGGATTTGACGGTCCCTCGCATACGGGCCGAGCACGACTTGTCCCCCGTGGAATTGAGTTCGCTCGAGGATCGTCTCAACCGCGATAACCGACGTATGATCGACCGCGATGATGACCGAGGGCTGACCTTTGTCATCCGCGATGGTGCGGGACACGCGGTCGGAGTAGCCGCCGGCTATTCCTGGGCGGGCACGTCCGAACTGACCTTGATGTGGATAGACGAGGCTCACCGAGGTCGCGGCTACGCAAGGCAGTTGCTCGACGCCTTTATTGCGGAGGCCGCCGATCGCGGTGTCAGGAAAATCTGGGTCTCCAGCCACGACTTCCAGGCACCAGATCTCTATGAAAAGGCTGGCTTCGAGCGTATGGCCGAATTCTCGGGATGGCCCGAAGGCCATTCCGATATCATTCTTTGCAAAACGATAGCAGCGGACGGCGGGGCTTAGGCAACCTTGTCAAGCAACGGCTTCAGCGCCGGATGAATTTCCGGCGAGGCATGCTTGATCAGGGTCAGCAGCGTACGCTCATTCTCGTAAAGAGGCCGGTTCACCCCGATATGTCCGACCAGCCACTTTGCCTCACAGGCATCGATCGTCTCGGCACGGCGGGCCAGCGCCTCGGCGGCCCTGTTCTTGGCCTCCCATTCGGTCTCTATGTCGTCAGGAGAGCGGTAGGCCTCGATGACACCGGCAAGACCACCGGAGATCATGCGGCTGAAGAAGCCGCCGATTTCCGGATCGGCATGATCGAGGAAAGTCTCCTGGCGCAGCGCCACCTCGCGGGTGGGCGCCTCATAACCGGCCGAGCACATGACGAAATTGGCGATCGCCTTGACGAACAGGTCGTTCCACGATGGATCGTTATTCGCCTGGGCGGTCCGCTCGTTGATCCTGAACAGCACCTCGGCCTCGGCCTGGGTGATGGCGATGTTGCCGTCGCCACCATGGGCATGGAGGATGCGGCGCAAAAGCTCGACTTCGGCCCCGGCGATCAGTCCGGGCACCAGCGCCCCGCCGAGCATCAGCGGTCCCTTACCGTCGACGACGGCGTGGGCGACCTGCTCCAGCGCGTAGACGCAAAGCCGGCTCGGCGAGGATTTCGCCTCTTCCAGCACATGGACCAGCAATTCGAGTTCGGTCCGGCTGTCGACCATGCCGTCGCGCGAAATCGTGCGGACCAGCCAGTCGGCATTCTCCCCCGAAATGTAGCCCAAGGGCTTTTCCTGATGAACGATGTAGTCGGTGACCGCCTCGACGAAGAACGGCGCCCATTCCGCGCATTTGTCCCGCGCCGTCTGGTTGAGCGCGAACAAGGCCTCGGCTTCGCCCCGGCTCACCACGCCGTCGGCGAACACGTCGCGGCGCAGCATCACGACGTCCTCTGAAGCAATGCGGTTCTTCGAAGTCAGCCCCGCCACCGGAGCACTCATGATCAACTCGCCCATCTGTCGTCCCCGTCCGCCCCAACGCGTCACATCGGTCAGCTTTATCAGGAGTGTCTTGAAAAACCGGCAAACGGCGTGGTTAGCGAAGACTTGTCAGAACAATGTCGCTGGGAGGTGACAAGGTGTCGTCGACGGGCTATGGATGGCGCGTCGAGGGCTCAGGGTTCTGAGTCCTACCTGTTTGCGGGAGAGAGCAGCGAGAGCTGCCGCCGAAGGGGAAATCGCCCGAAATCTCTCAGGCAAAAGAACCGTGGACGGGAAAGACACTCTGGAAAGTCGGGGCTTGCCCCCGCGCCGAAGGTGTAAGCGCCGCTGACAGAGTTCCGGCTGCGCGAGTCTCTCAGGCTTCAGACAGAGGGGCACGGACTGGTCGCCATCAGCGGCCGATTGCGTGCGACTCTGGAGGCGACATGACGGGCGACGACGACAAACACCTTCCCCTCGAAGATATTCATGCGGCTGCCGGAGCGCGCTTCGGCGCCTTTGCCGGCTGGTCGATGCCGCTGACCTATCCGGCCGGCGTCATGAAAGAGCATCTTCACACCCGCGAGCATGCGGGGTTGTTCGACATCTCGCATATGAAACTGTTCGAGGTCAGTGGCCCGGAAGCGGTTGCGCTGTTGAACCGCGCCTGCCCGCTGGACGCCGGCGCGCTCGAAATCTCGCAGTCAAAGCTATCCTTTTTCCTGAACGAAGCAGGCGGCATTCTCGACGACCTGATCGTCACCCGGCTCGGCGACACCAGGTTCATGGTGGTCGCCAATGCCGGCAATGCCGTCGCCGACGAAAAGCATTTGCGCGCCCTGGCGACCGATTTCGAGGTGAAGGTCGAGCCGCTCGACCGCGTCTTCCTGGCGATCCAGGGTCCCGAAGCCTGGGCTGCACTCTCCCGCGCCGGCATCGAGACCGGCTCGCTGCTGTTCATGCATGGGGTCGAGCCGCGAAAAAACTGTTTCATGAGCCGGTCCGGCTACACCGGCGAGGACGGTTTCGAGATCGGCCTGCCGGAAGCCGATGCGCGTGACCTTGTCACCAAGCTGCTGGAGGATGAACGCGTGCTTTGGATCGGCCTTGCCGCGCGCGACAGCCTGCGGCTGGAGGCCGGCCTCTGCCTGCACGGCCAGGACATCACGCCCGAGACCGACCCGGCCGCGGCGGCGCTGATGTGGGCGATCCCGAAAGAAATCCGTGCCTCCGGCACCTTCATTGGCGCCGACGCCTTGCGCGCCGCCGTGGAACGTGGTCCGGCGCAGAAGCGCGTCGGGCTGAAACCGGAGGGTCGCCAGCCGGTGCGCGCCGGTGCCGCGCTGTTCGAAACCGACGGCAATCCTGCCGGCCATGTCACATCGGGCGGCTTCGGCCCTTCCGCCGGCCATCCGGTCGCCATGGGTTATGTCTCCACGCCGCTGGCAAAGCCCGGAACGCGGATTTTCGCCGACGTGCGCGGCACGAAGATCCCAGTCGATGTCAGTTCTCTGCCCTTCACCCCTCATCGCTACCGCAAAGGATGAATTCCATGGCAACAACCTATTTCACATCGGATCACGAGTGGCTCAGCGTTGAGGGCGGCATCGCCACCGTCGGCATCACCGACTACGCGCAGGAGCAGCTCGGCGACCTCGTCTTCGTGGAACTGCCGGAAACGGGAAAGAAGCTCGCCAAGGGCGACACCGCCGTCGTGGTCGAATCCGTCAAGGCAGCCTCGGACGTTTATGCGCCGGTCGATGGCGAGATCACCGAAGCCAATGGCACGCTGTCGTCCGACCCCTCGCTGGTCAACTCGGCGGCAATCGGGGCCGGATGGCTGTGGAAGATGAAGCTCGCCGACGAAAGTCAGCTCGCCAGCCTCATGGATGAGGCCGCCTACAAAGCCCATATCGCCTGACATCGGGAACTTATCGACATGACCGCTGCTCCCTACCCCTTCTCGGCCCGCCACATTGGACCCGGCCTTACCGACGTCAGAGCCATGCTCACCGTCATCGGTGTTCCCTCGGTCGAGACACTGATCAGCCAGGCCGTGCCGAGATCGATCCGCCTCGACCAGCCGCTGGACCTCCCCGCGCCGGCCAGCGAAGCCGAAGCTCTCGCCGAATTGTCGGTGACCATGGCGAGGAATACGGTGCTGAAAAGCTTTATCGGCGCCGGTTACCACGGCGTCCACGTGCCGCCGGTCATCCAGCGCAATCTGTTCGAGAATCCGGCCTGGTACACCGCCTACACGCCCTATCAGGCCGAGATCAGCCAGGGCCGGCTCGAAATGCTGTTCAACTTCCAGACGCTGGTCACCGAACTGACCGGCCTGCCGGTGGCATCGGCTTCACTGCTCGACGAGGCGACCGCCGTCGCCGAAGCGGTCGGCATTGCGCTGCGCCACCACCGCGACAAGCGCACCAAGGTGGCGCTTGCGGGCACGCCGCACCCGCAGACGCTGGACGTCGTTCGCACCCGCGCCGAGCCGCTCGGCATCGAGATCGACGGCGAAACGATCGACGACAACACCGCCGCCCTGCTCGTCTCCTGGCCGGACACCTTCGGCGTCTATGGCGACCACAAGGCGGCGATCGAAAAAGCGCGCGCCACTGGCGCCATTGTCGTCTTCATCGCCGACCCGCTTGGTCTGACGCTGACCGACGCGCCGGCGAAACTCGGCGCCGACATCGCGGTCGGCCCGATGCAGCGCTTTGGCGTGCCGATGGGCTTTGGCGGCCCGCATGCGGCCTATTGCGCGGTCTCCGACAAGCTGACGCGGCTGATGCCCGGTCGCCTGGTCGGTCAGTCGACCGACAGCAAGGGCCGCCCCGGCTACCGCCTCGCCCTGCAGACGCGCGAGCAGCATATCCGCCGCGACAAGGCGACGTCCAATATCTGCACCGCACAGGCCCTGCTTGCCAACATGGCCACCGCCTACGCCATCTGGCACGGCCCGGTCGGCCTGCAGGCGATCGCCGGGCGCATACACGCGCTGGCCAACCGCTTGGCAAGCGGCCTCGAGGCGGCGGGCGTATCGGTGCTCGGCTCCAGCCGCTTCGACACGGTGACGGTGGAGACCAACGGCAAGGCGGCCCAGATCGCGGTCGCCGCCGAAAAGACCGGCCGGCTGCTGCGTGTGCTCGATGCCGACCATGTCGGCATCAGTTTCGACGAGACCTCGACCGACACCGATCTCGACGCGATCGCGGCCTTGTTCGATGCCAAGGCTGCCGCTTCCGCCGACAGCACGGTGCCCGGCAAGCCGCGTGGCAAGGAGTTTTTGACCCAGCCGGTCTTTCACGAGAACAAGTCGGAAACCGAGATGATGCGCTTTCTGCGCCGGTTGGCCGACAAGGACCTGGCGCTCGACCGCGCCATGATCCCGCTGGGCTCCTGCACCATGAAGCTCAACGCCGCGGCGGAAATGATGCCGGTGAGTTGGCCAAGCATCGCCAATTTGCATCCCTTCGCGCCGGCAAGCCATTCGGCCGGCTACCGCGCCATGATCGGCGAACTGGAAGGCTGGCTGTCGGAGATCACCGGTTTCGACGCCGTGACCTTGCAGCCCAATGCCGGCAGCCAGGGCGAATATGCCGGGCTGCTCGCCATTCGCGCCTATCACCGCTCGCGCGGCGAGGGCCATCGTACCGTCTGCCTGATCCCGTCTTCCGCGCATGGCACCAATCCGGCGAGTGCCGCGATGGCCGGCATGAGCGTCGTCGTCGTGCGCTGCCTGGAAGACGGCAACATCGACATGGACGATATGCGCGCCAAGGCCAACGAGCATTCCAAGAATCTCGCGGCGCTGATGTTCACCTATCCCTCCACCCATGGCGTTTACGAGGAAGGCGCGCGCCACCTCTGCGCCCTCATCCACGAGCATGGCGGCCAGGTCTATTTCGATGGCGCCAACCTCAACGCGCTGGTCGGCCTCGCCCGGCCAGGCGACATCGGCGCCGACGTCTGTCACATGAACCTGCACAAGACCTTCTGCATCCCGCATGGCGGCGGTGGCCCGGGTGTCGGTCCGATCGGTGTCGGGGCGCATCTGAAGCCCTATCTGCCCGGCCATGTCAGCGAAGGCTCGGCTCATGCCGTGGCCGCCGCTCCCTTCGGCAGCGCTTCCATCCTGCCGATCACCTGGATGTACATCCGCATGATGGGCGCTTCCGGCCTGAAGCAGGCGACCGAGACAGCGATCGTTTCGGCCAACTATGTGGCGACGCGGCTCGCCCCGCATTTCCCGCTACTTTACAAGGGCAGGAGCGATCGCGTCGCCCACGAATGCATCCTCGACACCCGCGTGCTCAAGGAGAGCGCCGGCATCGGTGTCGAGGACATCGCCAAGCGCCTGATCGACTACGGTTTCCACGCGCCGACGATGTCGTTTCCGGTCGCCGGCACGCTGATGGTGGAGCCGACCGAGTCCGAACCCAAGCGCGAGTTGGATCGCTTCTGCGAGGCCATGATCGCCATTGCCGACGAAGCGGCGAAAGTGGCCAAAGGCGAATGGCCCTTGGCCGACAATCCGCTGGTCAACGCACCGCACACATCGGCCGAGGCGCTGGCCGGTCAATGGACCCATCCGTATTCGCGTCTGGAGGCGGCCTATCCCGCCGGCGATGCCGACACGGCGACGAAGTACTGGCCGCCGGTGTCGCGCATCGACAATGTCGCCGGCGACCGTAATCTGGTCTGCTCCTGCCCGCCGCTGTCGGATTACCTGGGCGCGGCCGAATAGCTACGCGGAACGCAAGGCCGGCTCGACCGCGTCGGCCCTGCCCGTCTTTTTGCGGCCGATGACGCAATTTCGCCCCGCACGCTTGGCGGCATAGAGCGTGGCGTCGGCCCTGGCCAGCACCTCATCGAGGGTGCTGCCGTCGGCCTCGCCGAAGCCAATCCCGCCGCTGACCGTGCTGCGCAAGGGCCCGAGCGCGGTGGGCACGACTTCCGTGCCGAAAGCGACGCCGATCTTGCTGGCGAGGTCATAGGCCCGCTCTTCCGTCACGCGCGACATGACGATTGCGAACTCCTCGCCGCCCAGGCGAAAGGCGTCGACCCCGGTTCTGGCATATCTCCTGATGACGGCGGCGAAGCGGCACAGGACCTGGTCCCCGACCGGGTGTCCATAGATGTCGTTCGTCCGCTTGAAATGATCGAGATCGAACATGACGATCGCCATGAACGGGCCGAAGGTGCGCTCGCCATAAAGCGACGCTAGCCCCCGACGGTTCATCAGTCCGGTCAACGGGTCGGTCATGGTCTCGGCCTTGAGCTCGATCTGCGCCTGCAGATGGTGGAGCGAAAGCGTCAACGCGCCAAGGCCTGTCATACAGGCCACCGCCACGACCGAGTTAAGGCGTTCGGCCCAATTGTCGGGCGCGACGCCGAGCGTCCACTGGCCTTTGGCCATCAGAACCACGCCGCAAAGGGCAAACGACAGCGCACAGGTGCCGCTCAGGACCGATACCACCAGGAGAATACGGCGATCGTGACTGCCATTGATCCAGAACATGGCCCCGATCGTCGAGAGCAGCGCGGTAACCGTCGCGTAGGTGATCACGAAGCCGACCCCGTCAAGGCCCATGAAGGTCACGGCCGCGCAGACAGCCATGGCGGCAAATGTCGGCGCGATCGCACGCCTGTGCTCGCGCACGCCGAGATACTGCATGGCCGAAATGCAGATGATGAGAAAACCCAGGCTGAGTAGCGCCAGCGCGATCTGGCAAAGCAGCGGATCGGGCTCCCTGGTATAGCGCCAGAACAGGATCACATGCGCGACGAGCACGATAATGCCGCACGCCACTGTCAGCACGAAGCCCGCCCGCGGCGCCGTGAGCCAGATCGCAACCATGGTAGCGGCTAGACAGGTACCCGACAGCGCGGCTGCGAGCAGGAGCGAACTGAAATCCAGCATATCAGGCGGAGGCCTCTCGAGCGTCGGCGGTTGCGCCGCATTCTAGGTCAGCGGCAGCCCTCGGACATGGTTTTCGGGCGATCTCTCGACCCAAGCTGCGGATAGGGTTTACAAAGCGTCGATGCCACCTGTACCAAAATCGCACCCCTTGACGGGGCGACCATCAACCGGCATCAGCCCTTGTTCAGCAAGGCGAGGTTGGCGTCGACAACGGTGGGATCGTTCATGCCGGCCTTCGCCTCGAGCAGCAGCGCCCGGGCCTTCTTCTTGTTGCCGCGCAACAACTGCGAATAACCCATATTGTTGACGATCTGCGGCTTGCGGCCGGCAACCTTCAGGAGCTGGCCGTAGGCGCGGTCGGCGAAGTCGAAGCGGCCAAGTTCGTCATAGGAAGCCGCAAGCCCCATCCAGGCCTCGGCATTGTCGGCCTTCAGCTCGACGGCCTTGCGGAAATGCGCTTCGGCAAGACCATAATTGGCATCGCGAAACTGTGCCTTGCCTTCCGCCAGGTCGGATGTGGCGACATCCTTCCCTGCAGGCTTGATCGCAGTGGTCTTGGTCGTGTCGACGTTATTGTTCGTCGTACACCCGCTGATCATTAGGACGGCTGCCATCATGGCCATCGCCGCAAATTTTATCTGACGCATGCCCTGCCCCGTCGCCCGATTTGCCGGGTCGTTCTTCGGGAAAGAGACTACAAGACAGCGATTAAGCTTCGGTGCCGAAATGCAGCTAACTTTCAGTTTCCGGAATACCGATCATTAACCACCGGGCGTGCCATCTCACTCCAAAGTAGAGCTAATGGGCCGTCATTTTGACGATGATGGGAATGACCGCGATCATCAGCACCACCGGCAGGATGCAGACCACGACCGGCACGGACATCTTGGCCGGCAAGGCATGGGCCTTCTCCTCGGCCAGCGACATGCGCTTGTGGCGCATTTCGTCTGAAAACACCCTGAGCGCGCCCGACAGGCTGGTGCCGAGTTCCTTCGACTGCTGCAGGAGCGTGGCGAAGGAGCGTACCTCGTCCAGGCTGAGGCGATCGGCGAGCGCCTTCAGCGCGTCGTCCAAGCTGCGCCCCGCCCGAAGTTCCAAGCACACGAGCTGCAGGTTCTGGCTGAGCGACGGATAGCTCTTGGCGAGTTCTTTCGAAACGCGCTCGACGCCGGCTTCCATGCTCATGCCGGCGTCCGAACAGACGATCATCAGGTCCATGAAATCGGGGAAGCCGTTGCGGTATTCGCGCATCTTCTCGCGCACCTTCTGGGTCAGCACCAGGCCCGGCAAAAAATAGCCTGCGGCCCCCGACAGGATGATGAAGGTCCACCGGCTGGTCATGGTCGCGTCGGGACTGGCCATCCACCGGTTGAGCACGAAGACCGCGAACGTCGTGCCGATCATTGCCGTGAACCGGATGAGGAAGAACATGCCGACGGCGCGCGGCTCCATGTAGCCCGCCTGGATGAGCTTCAGGCGCAGCCGAGCGACATTTTCCGGGTCGCTCTTGGCATAGAATTCCTGCGCCCTCTTCACCGCTTGCTCGCGCACGACGCCGCTATTCTTCTTCTGCACAGGTTCGGGCCTGGCGGCCACGGGACCCTGGTCGACCTTGAGCCGGCGCTTGACGTCGTTGCGGTCGCCCTTCGCCACCAGCATCGGCCAGGCGACAGCGGCCGCTCCCGCGGCAAGCAGGAGGACGGCCACCGGCATCAGCGAGGTCGGCGCGAGGGAAGCGAGGAATTCAATGACGCTTTGCATGTCAGAACTTGAAATTCGACATTTTGAACATGATCAGATTGCCCAGCATCAGCCAGCTGACCGAGCCGCCGATCATGTACCATGTCTTCGGCACGCCCCAGACGTCGCTGTAATATCCCGGCATCATGGCCATGATGGCGGTGAACAGCAGCGCCGGTACGGCCGTCAAAATGTAGGCCGAGAGGCGGCCTTCCGTCGAAATGGCGCGCACCTTGCGTCGCAGCTTGCCGCGTTCGCGGATCGTCGTCGACAACCCATCAAGGATCTCGCGCAGATTGCCGCCCGAACTGGTCTGGATCGACACGGCGGTGATGAACAGCGGCAGATCCTCGTGGCCGACCCGGTCGAACAGTGCATTCAGCGCCGTGACCAGGTCGGAACCATAAGTGACTTCGTCGGCAATGACGCCGAATTCCGTGCCGATCGGATCGGGCATCTCGCGCGACACCATGGCGATGGCCACCGGCACCGGATGACCGGCCTTGAGGCCGCGCGTGATCAGCTCCAGCGCTTCCGGCAGTTGCATGCCGAAACGCTTCAGCCGGCGCTTGCGCATGGAGCGCATCGCCATGACCGGCAGCAACGGCACCAGCACGACGAACAGGATGAGCCCCATCAGCAGCGGCAGCCCGCGCCAGATCGCGGCCAGGGCAACGGCCGTCGCCACACCGCAGGTGATCGTCAGGAATTTCGAAAGCGGCATCACCATGCCCGACTGCGTGCGCAGGGCACGGAACCGGTCGGGAGAAAACAGCGACGTTCCCGCGTCGAGACCGCGCTCCTTGCGCAGCTGGATCAGCACCTGCTCCTGGCTGATCTTGTTTTCCTGCAGTTTCATGCGCCGGTTGATTGCGGTGCGCTTGTCGCTGCGTCCGGCATAGAGCAGGTAGATCGCCTCGGCCACCATGATGCCGGTCAGTGCGGCTCCGGCATAGACGACGTATATCGCGCTGAACCCGTCGAACACGCCGGCTACTCCTGCGGCCGGCCGGGTTCGAAATAACGTCCGGGAAAGTCGATGCCCATGGCGCGCAGGTCTTCCAGGAAACGCGGCCGAATGCCGGTCGCCTCGTAGTAGCCAAGGATCTTGCCATCGGCCTCCATGCCGGTGCGCACGAAGCGGAAGATCTCCTGCATCTGGATGACATCGCCTTCCATGCCGGTCACCTCGGCGACGCTCGTCACCTTGCGCTTGCCGTCGGAAAGTCGGGTCAGCTGGACGATGATGTCGATGGCGCTGGCGATCTGGCTGCGGATCGACTGCACCGTCATCGGCATGCCGGTCATGCCCAGCATCTGCTCGAGGCGCGAAATGCAGTCGCGCGGCGTATTGGCGTGGATGGTCGCCATCGAGCCTTCGTGGCCGGTGTTCATGGCCTGCAGCATGTCGAAGGCTTCCTCGCCGCGGCACTCGCCGAGGATGACGCGGTCGGGACGCATGCGCAGCGCGTTCTTGACCAGGTCGCGCTGTTTGAGCTCGCCATGGCCTTCGATGTTGGCGGGACGCGTCTCCATGCGTGCGACATGCGGCTGCTGCAATTGAAGTTCCGCCGCGTCCTCGATGGTGATCAGTCGCTCGTCTTCGGGAATGAACGCCGACAGCGCGTTGAGCATCGTCGTCTTGCCTGTGCCGGTGCCGCCCGAAATGATCGTCGTCTTGCGGGCGTGGACGGCCGCGGCCAGCACTTCGGCCATGTTCTGTGTGATGGCGCCGAATTCGACGAGCCTGTGCAGGCCAAGCTTGTTCTTGGAGAACTTGCGGATCGACACCAGCGGGCCGTCGACGGCCACCGGGCGGATGGCTGCGTTGAACCGCGAGCCGTCCAGCATGCGAGCGTCGACCATCGGTTGCGATTCATCGACGCGGCGGCCGACGGCGGCCACGATCTTGTTGACGATTCTGAGCAGATGCGCCTCGTCCTTGAACGGGATATGGACCTGCTGCAGCTTGCCCTTCTTTTCGACGAAGCAGTTCTGATGGCCGTTGATCAGGATATCGTTGATATCGGGATCCTTGAGCAGCGGCTCGAGCGGGCCGAGGCCGACCATCTCGTCGACGATGTCGTCAACCAGCGCGTCGAGTTCGGCGGTGTTGATCGCCATCCGCTCCTGGCGGGTCTTTTCCGATACGAAATCATGCACTTGCCGGCGCATCTCCTCCTTGGGCAAGCGCTCCAGCGCGACGAGATTGATCTCCTCGAGCAGCATCCGGTGGATGCGCACGCGGGCATCGAGCACCTTGTTGGCATTCTTTGCCGGCGCCGCCTCCGCCTTCGCCGGCAAAGCCTTCCGGCTGGTCGGGATGACGACTGCATGATGCGCGACCGGCGTCGATTCAGCCGGGCGCGGACGCGCGTCACGATTCTGCAGGGTGGAAAAACGGCTGGTCATCCAGCTTTCCTTTTCAAGAGGCCCCTGCCGAAGCCGAACAGCGACTTCGACTTGCCCGCGGTTGCCACCGCCTCTTCCGGAAGGATGATCTTCTTCAGGTCGTTGACGACATTGGCATTGGGATCGATCTCGTGCAGCGGCACGCCGCGGTCGACCGCCTCGCGCACCAGCCGGTAGTTGTTGGCGATCCCGCCGACAAAATGCTCGCCAAGGATTTCCTGGACGTCCGCCTGCTTGATGCCGTTGTCGAACATCTTCTGCTCGAAACGGTTGACGATCACGTTCGGCTTCACTTCCTTGCCGGCGGTCTCGTAGACGGCCTGGATCAGCCGCTGCGTATGGCGCAGGCACGGCACCGTCATTTCGGCAACGATGTAAAGCTTGTTGGAACCGAGCAGCACAGTTTCCGTCCACGGAAACCAGGTGCGCGGCATGTCGATGACGACATTGTCGAAATAGGCCGAAACGAGGTCCAGCATGCGCACCACGACATCGGTCTTGAATGAGCGCATTTCGGACGGATGCGTCGGCGCCGCCAGCACACACAGTCCGCTGGCGTGCTTGGACAGCATCACATCGAGCAGTTGCCGGTCGAGGCGCTCAGGCTGGTTCTCGATTTCGGTGATGTCGAAACGCGGCTCGAGATCGAGATATTCGGCGCAGGCACCTTGCTGGAAATTGAGGTCGACCACGCAGGTCGAGGCGCCGCGCGTCACCGAATGATGCAGCTGGAACGCGGTCTGCAGTGCCAACGTCGTGGTGCCGACGCCGCCGGCGGCGGGCATGAAGGTATAGATCTGCGACTCGGTGTTTTCCTCGCGCCCGGGCCCCTGTAGAGCCCGCACGACCGAACGCACCAGATCGGCCGTGGTGATTGGCTTGACCAGGAAATCGGCGACCTTGAGCTGCACCAGGATGCGCACGGCCGCGGCGTTGAACTCCTGGGTGACCACGACCACCGGTGCCTTGCCCTCGAGCCGGCGCATGACGCGCTGCAGGGACTCGATCTCCTCGAGTTTCGCTGCATCCATGTCGACGATGACGACGCCGAACTCGGCCTCCTGGACCTCGCCGCGCAGCTCGGTAACGTTCTTCTCCACCGTCATGAGCTGGATGATCTCGGAGGCGGCAAAGGCCGTCTTCGTGTCCTGCGCGAAGGCCCGGTCTGTCGACACGAGCAGGATTTTCTTGGTGCTGTTTGCCATTCTCGCCGCCTGTGAGGTCGATCGCCGTCTGGATCAGTTGTCGGTGGTCGTTTGCGCTGCCTTGGCACCGGCCGCCTGATCGGGCGTGACGGGTCCGGCACTGCCACGCTTGGCAGGCACGAGAAGTCTCGTGTTCTGGACGCCGTACTTCCACGGGTCGACCATCTGCATGACGGTGTTGGCGGCCTGCGCCTCGCCGGCGCCGGACGTCACCCCCTCGCTGCGCACATAGTCGTCGCTGGTGCAGCCGCTTGCCAGACCGGCAAGAAGCAGGGCGATGCACGATCTCAGGATCAGACGCATGGCTCAGTCCTTCGGCAGGTCGAGGAAATGACCGACTTTGGTGGCAGGAGCGGCCCGTGCGGCACTGCCGTCGGCCAGCGCCAGCGCGCGGCCCGTATCCGGCGCCTTCACCTCCTCGGTGTTGTTGAGGAAATAGTCGACATTGCTGGCTGGCTGCGTGCCATCGGTCGGCTCAACCATTTTCTTCGACGGATCGACCGGCTTGACCAGGTAGGGCGTGACGATGATGACCAGGTCGGTCTCGCGCCGCTGATAGGATTTCGACGAAAACAGCGCTCCAAGCACCGGCATCTTGCCAAGGCCGGGAATGCGAGACGTGGTGATGTCGTTCTGGGACTGCAAAAGCCCGGCGATCATGAAGCTCTGGCCGTTCTTCAGGTCGACCGAGGTCTTGGCGCGGCGCACGATGAAGCCGGGCACGGAAATGTTGCCGATATTGTAGGACGCCGACGCATCGATCGAGGAGACTTCCGGCGCGATGTCGAGGCTGACCAGCCCGTCCTTGAGTACGGTCGGCTTGAAATCCAGGCTAACGCCATATTTCTTGTAGCTGACCGAAATCTTGCCGTTGTCCTCCGAAACCGGGATCGGAAATTCGCCGCCGGCCAGGAAGCTCGCTGTCTCCCCTGAACGCGCGATCAGGTTCGGCTCAGCCAGCCGACGGGCAAGGCCGCGCTCTTCCAGCGCCTTGATGGCAATGTCGATCGAGACGCCGTTCGACAGCAGTCGGCCGATGATCTCGCCGGTCCCCGCCGCTGGGACCGTGCCCGGATCCAGTGAAATGTCGCGACCGCCGAAGCCGTAGGCGAAATTGGCGCTGTATTTCGCGCCCAGGTCCTGCCCTGCCTGGCGGTTGATCTCGACGAACCGGACATTGAGCTGAACCTGCTGCGACGAAGAGATATTGACCGAGTTGATCACTTCCTCATTGCCGGAAAAGCGGCTGGCGATCTTGCTTGCCTTATCCGCTGCAACCGCGTCATCCGCCTCACCCGACAGCACGACACGGCCGTTGGCCGAGCCGACCTTGATCTTGGCGTCCGGCACACTGGCACGGATAGTGTTCGCCAATTGGTCGGTGTCGAGCGTCACCTCGATGTCCACGGTGCCGACGAGCTGCTTGTTCTGGTCGAACAGCGCAATGCCGGTGGTGCCGAGATTGTTGCCCAGCACATAGAAGGATTTGTCGGTCAGCGGGTTGACGTTGGCGATCTCCGGATCACCGATGACGATCTGGTAGAAGGCCGCGCTCGTCATGATCGTCTTGGGCTTGCCCTTGGCAACCTTGATCGACGCATTCTTGGTCGACGAGACATAGACGATGTCGTTGTCCGCCTTCGCCGCTCCGGGCAAGGCAAGCACGCCGCTCGCAGCCAGGGTAAACGCCATCGCCAGGGCGCGCACCAAGCGCGACCGAGCCGTCATTCGATATAGGGTACGCATCAACATTGTCCCGTCCCGCCCGGTCCCCACCGGTCTTTACTTCTGGTCCCGCGTTGGAACCTGATATTCCTCGGCCTGCGTGCCGCGCGTCACGATGATCGTCTTGAATTTCGGCTTCTCCGGCTCCTTCGCTATGGCATCGAACAAGGAGCCGGCCACGGCCTGCGTCTTGGAAGCGACGGATCCGCCGAAGGAAGAGATGGTGGTGACGCCGTTCTTGCCATCGCCGCCTTCGCTGGCGGAGCGAAGCGACAGCGACAGCGTTCCGACGGTGCGGGCAAGCGCCACTTTCTGCGCGCCGTCGCTCGTCACCTCGAGGGTCACGGAATTGGCCACCTGCGGCGTCGTCTGGCGCTCGTCGGCGCCCTGCCCGACGCTGAGCACCTTGGCGTCGGCAACGACGATCTCCGAGGTGATGGTCGAACCGGCAGCCCCTTGCGCGTTCTTGGCGACTTCCTGGATTTCGCCGGCATCGCGCGTCAGCACGACATCGACCCGGTCGCCCGGCGTCACGAAGCCACCGACGCCGGCGATCTCGTCGGTGCGGATGGTGACCGCCCGCATTCCGGGCGTCAGCATGTTGGACAGCGTTGCGCGGCCGTTCGGTCCCGACAGCTTGGTAAGCAGCACCGGCTCGTTGATCTCGATCGGCGACAGCGCGACCCGGCCGCCTTCGCCGAGCAATCCATTGATGGTGGCAAAGGCGCCCTGCGGAAGGGAATCCTGCGGCCACGGGATTTCGCTGAGCTTGGCGCGGTCGAGCTCCATGCCGTAGCGCAACGGCGCGTTCGCCACCACGATGGTCTTGAACTCGATCCTGGGCGCGGCCGGAGCGGCGATCGAGGCCGTTTTCTCCTGGGCATCGGCCTTCGCTTGGCTCTTGACCCAGAAATCCGCGGCAAAGATCGAGATCGCGCCGAAAACGGCGGCGATGCCGATCATCGTTATGGCCTTGCCCCTCACGCCGAAAACCCCTGATGCCCGTCGTTTCTTGTTATGTTGGGCTCAGGCTAGGCGGCATTGTTAAAGAATCAGGAATATTGCGCGGCGGCATTTGACCTATTTCCGCCCGCTTGGTTATCGAATGGTTTTAGGGTAAGAGCAGTTAAATCCCCGAACGTAACAGGAACCTCCGTCGCTTGGCGCTGAAAAGCGTGGCAGTATCGACGGGGTGATTCGCAGCTTGGACTCTATGGCAGGCATGGACGACAACAACGATCTTTTCGGCAATCTGGAAAAACAGCCGCAGCCGGTTCGCACGCCGGCGCGCCCGGCGGATCCGCTGGTACAGGCGGCCGCCAGGCGTCCAGCCGCAACCAAGGATGGCAGCGAGGGCTACAGCGCCGCCGACATCGAGGTGCTTGAGGGCCTTGAGCCGGTGCGCCGCCGGCCAGGCATGTATATTGGCGGCACCGACGACAAGGCGATGCACCATCTGTTCGCCGAGGTCATCGACAATTCGATGGACGAAGCGGTTGCCGGCCACGCCACCTTCATCGATGTCGAACTCTCCGCCGACGGCCATCTCACGGTTACCGACAATGGCCGCGGCATTCCGGTCGACATGCACCCAAAATTCAAGAAGCCGGCGCTCGAAGTCATCATGACGACGCTGCATTCGGGCGGCAAGTTCGACTCCAAGGTCTACGAGACATCAGGCGGCCTGCACGGCGTTGGCGTCTCCGTCGTCAACGCCCTGTCGGATCATCTTGAGGTCGAGGTGGCACGTGGGCGCCAGCTCTATCGCCAGCGCTTTTCGCGCGGCGTCCCGGTGACCGGACTGGAGCAGCTCGGCGAAGTCCACAACCGGCGCGGCACAAAAATCCGCTTCCATCCCGACGAGCAGATTTTCGGCAAGGGCGCGGCCTTCGAGCCGGCGCGTCTCTACCGCATGACGCGTTCGAAGGCGTACCTGTTTGGCGGCGTCGAGATCCGCTGGACCTGCGATCCCTCCCTCATCAAGGAAAAGGATCAGACACCGGCCAAGGCGGAATTCCATTTCCCAGGCGGCCTCAAGGATTATCTGAAGGCGTCGCTCGGCGACGATTTCCAGGTGACGCGCGAAATCTTCGCCGGCAAGAGCGACAAGCAAGGCGGCCATGGCTCGCTCGAATGGGCGGTCACCTGGTTCGGTGGCGACGGCTTCATCAATTCCTACTGCAACACCATCCCGACCGGTGAAGGCGGCACCCACGAAGCCGGCTTCCGAAACGTGCTGACGCGCGGTCTGCGCGCCTATGCCGACCTCGTCGGCAACAAGCGCGCCTCGATCGTCACCTCGGAAGACGTCATGATTTCGGCCGCCGGCATGCTGTCGGTGTTCATCCGCGAGCCGGAATTCGTCGGCCAGACCAAGGACAGGCTGGCGACGATCGAAGCGATACGCATCGTCGAGACCGCGATCCGCGACCCGTTCGACCATTGGCTGGCCGACAATCCGCAGGAAGCCTCGAAGCTGCTCGACTGGGTGATCGCGCGCGCCGACGAACGGGTGCGCCGCCGCCAGGAAAAGGAAGTGTCGCGCAAGAGCGCGGTGCGCAAGCTGCGCTTGCCGGGCAAGCTCGCCGACTGCACGCAGAACGCGGCGGCGGGTGCCGAACTCTTCATCGTCGAAGGCGATTCCGCCGGCGGCTCGGCCAAGCAGGCGCGCGATCGTGCCAGCCAGGCCGTCTTGCCGCTGCGCGGAAAAATCCTCAACGTCGCCAGCGCCGGCAATGACAAGCTGGCCGCCAACCAGCAGATATCGGACCTGATCCAGGCGCTCGGCTGCGGCACGCGGTCAAAATACCGTGACGAGGATTTGCGCTACGACCGCGTCATCATCATGACCGACGCCGACGTCGACGGCGCACACATCGCTTCGCTGCTGATCACCTTCTTCTACCAGGAGATGCCGGCGCTGGTGCGCGGCGGCCATCTCTATCTGGCGGTGCCGCCGCTTTACTCGATCAGGCAAGGCGGCAAGGTCGCCTATGCCCGCGACGACGCCCACAAGGACGAGCTTCTGCGCACCGAATTCACCGGGCGCGGCAAGGTCGAGCTTGGCCGCTTCAAGGGCCTGGGCGAAATGATGGCCGCGCAGCTCAAGGAAACCACCATGGATCCAAGGAAGCGCACCTTGCTCAGGGTCGATGTGAACGAAATCGATTCCGCCACCAAGGACAGGGTCGACGAGCTGATGGGCACCAAACCCGAAGCCCGCTTCCGCTTCATCCAGGAACGCGCCGAGTTCGCCGAGACGGAAGTGCTGGATATCTAGCCGCTGGCGCGTTTAGCTTGCGTTCCTGACATGGAGACCAGCATGTGACCTGGGCGCGGCTGAAAACCTATTTCGAGACGAGCCTGGCCGGGCTGACGCAACCGACACGCTCGGACTGGATTTTCGCGCTGCGCACCGTTTCGGCCGGCATGATCGCATTGCTGGCCGCTTACGCGCTGAAGCTCGACCATCCGCAATGGGCGATGATGACGGTGTTCATCGTCGCCCAGCCGGTTGCCGGCATGGTGCTGGCGAAAGGCTTCTACCGCCTGCTCGGCACGCTGGCCGGCGGTGTCGCGGCAATCGGCATCACCACGGCATTCGGCACCGGCCCGTGGATTCTGGTGACGGTGCTTGCTATCTGGATTGGCATTTGCACCTTCGTCTCGTCGCTGCTGCGCAATCCCGAAGCCTATGGCGCGGCTCTTGCAGGCTACACCGCAATGATCATCGGCCTGCCCGCTTTCGGACAACCGCATCTGGTCGTAGACCTCGCGGTCGCGCGTTGTGCCGAGATCGTGCTCGGCATCGTCTGCGCCGGCCTCACCAGCCGGCTGATCCTGCCAAAACTGGCCAGCGACGCCATCGTCTCGCGGCTGAAACGCTGCATTCTCGACCTCGCCACCTATGCCGGCGGTGCGTTTTCAGGCGGCGACCGGGCAACGCTGATCGGCCTGCACCGGAAGCTTGTCGCCGATACCCAGACGCTTGGCGAGATGCGCGCCTATGCCAGGCTCGAAGCGCCGAGCTTCGCGCCGCGCGCGCATCCGGTGCGGCGCACTATCGGACAACTGCTTTCGGCACTTTCGGCGGCGCGCGCGCTCTATTCGCATGCCGCTCCCAAAAACGCCGCCCTCATCCCGGTGCGCTCGGAACTGCAGGCCCTTGTCAGCGAACTGGCAGCCAAGCCGGGAGCGCTGGACGATACCTCATCCTGGGTGGCGCGGCTCGACGCGATCTCGATCAGGGCCAGGCAAATGCCCGACGCCTCGATAGAGCCGGGTGAGGACAGGGTCGGCACCATTACCCGCCTTACCATAGCGGCCGATTTCGCCGAGGCGCTGAAACAGGTGCTGCGTGGCCTCGACGCCTTGCGCGCGCCGGTCACGCGCCGTCCAGGTCCCGGCAGCCAGCAGCCGGCCCTGGTGGTGCATCGCGATTATCCCGGTGCAGCGCGCAACGCCATCCGCGCGGCCGTTGCCACGCTGCTGGTGGCGGCTTTCTGGCTGACGACGAAGTGGTCGGAGGCGGCCGGCACCGTCATCCTCGTTGCCGTCGTGTCGAGCCTGTTTGCCGCTCGCCCCGACCCCGTGCAGGTATCCTGGGGGTTCTTCAAGGGAACGCTGCTCGCTTTGCCTTTTGCCTTTCTCGTCGGCCAGGTTGCGCTCCCCGCTCTGCCCGGCTTCGGCTGGTTCATGCTGTTCGTCGTGCCCATCATGGTGCCGGCGGCACTCGCCATGGCCAATCCGCGCTATGTCGGCGTGGCGACCGCTTTCGCCATCAATTTTCTGGCCTTTCTCAGCCCACATCAGGCGATGACCTACGATCCCGGCCCCTTCTTCGCCGGCTCGGCATCGATCCTGGTCGGCATCCTCTTGGCCATCGGCGTCTTCATCGTGGTATTGCCGGCCGATCCATGGCTCGCGGCCGACCGCATCGTGCGGGCCATGCGGGAGGATCTGGCGCGGCTTTGCCTGCATGAGCGCGTGCCGAGGCGCTCAGCCTTCGAGAGCCTCGCTTACGACCGGGTCAATCAGTTGATGCCGCTGGTGCAGAATTCCGGCAGGAAGGGCGAGGCGGTGCTGGGCGGCGGCGTCGCTTCCGTCACGGTCGGCCTGGAAATCCTGCGGCTGCGCACGGCCAGCCAAAACCATGCCCTCCCATCGGAAACGACGCTTTCAATCGCCACCTTCCTGAGGGGACTGGCGCGCGAGCTGCTTTTCCGAGCCCCTGGGGATCCGCAAACAGCGACCATTGCCGTCGCCCGGCAGTATGCGGCAGGCATCGCCCAGCGAAACGCCACCGGCGACATGCTGCAGATCGCGGCGTCCCTGCGCATCATCGCCGCGGCGATGGAAGATTTCCCGGATTTCTTCGCGAGGGAGAAAACCTAGGCAGCGGCGATCGCCAGTGCATGGCCGCGTGCGTTCTCACGCAGGGCGTCTAGGTGGATCGATTTGACCAATGCGGCAAGGTCGCCTTCGGCGGATTGCCCGCCTAATTCCTTGAGCATCAGCCAACTGACTTCCTGCACGCCGGCGACGCGCTTGCCGTTGGCGACCTCGCGCCAGATCTTCAGGGCGCGCAGGATGACGGCATGCGTGGCGGCAGCCATGCCGGCACTGCGGAACAGCGCCTGCAGGGCCACGTCGTGCCCGCCGGCCAGCAGCGCCCTCACCCGTGGTTCGGACTGCTGGCTGAGCGCCACCAGCGCCGAGCCGAAGAAATCGACCTTGCCGTGCGCGATGGTGCGGATCAGGAAGCTCGCGGTCAGATCGCCGCGCAGCCTGAGATGCTCGATCAGCGCCGCGTGCTCTTCTTGGCGCGTGCCCTCGATCAGCGTCACCGAGGCCTTGACGCAAGCATCGCGCATGACCCGGTCGGCACGCGCGGCTCCCATCAATGCCATGACCAGCGGCGATGTCTTCAATGTCTCGCCGAGCTTGACGAGCAGCATATGCCGGCAATCGGCAGGCAGCCTGATATCCGATATCAGCGCCTCGCGCACCAGAGGCAGATGCCCGTGGCGTTGCGCCATGCGCCTGAAGCTGAGTGACGCGATGTCGGCGCCGCTATTGGCCAAAAGCACGGCGCATGCCTCCGCCTCGCCGACCTCGGCGATGGCCGCCGAAAGCGCCATCGAGACGGAAGGCCGGTCGGCGATCAGCTTCTGCGTTGCCTTCTGGCTCGCCGCCACGCGGTTGATCAGGTCGGCGTCGGTGAGCAGCGGCGAGCGCGCCAGCACGACCCCGGCGACCTCCGGCTGGTCGGCGGCAAGCGCACTGATGATCTGCAACGGTGCGTGATGGCTCATCGAGAACGCTTCCGCCATCGCCAGCCGCACTTTCGACGAGGCGTCGTCGAGCAGCAGCGTCAGCGCGGCCTCGGCGGCGCAGCGATCCTCGAACGGCAATTCGCAATTGACATAGGCTCGGGCCAGCGCATGAGCGGCGGCGGCGCGCTCCGAAACCCTGGCCGTGTAGATCCATTTCAGGAAATGCGAAACAACTACCATGCCCGTCTGCTTACGCCCCATGCCGGAAGGTTTCCGGCCCCGTGAGAAGGGTAGGCAGAAATGGTTTACGAACGGTTCACCATGTTCATTAACTGGCTTGCGAGCGCCTGAAGCAGCGCCTATCAACCGTCAGACAGCGCAGGAGGCGGAAGATGGCTGGGCTATATCTGGAGGAGTTTGTCGTCGGCCATGTCTTCCAGCACACGCTGCGCAAGACTGTGACCGAGAGCGACAACATGCTGTTTTCGGTGATGACGCTGAACCCGCAGCCGCTGCATATCGACTTCGACTTCGCCGCCAGGAGCGAATGGGGCAAGCCGCTGGTCAACTCGCTGTTCACGCTCGGCCTGATGATCGGCATTTCGGTCAACGACATCACGGTCGGCACGACGGTCGCCAATCTGGGCATGAAGGAAACCGTGTTTCCTCACCCGGTCTTCCACGGCGACACCATCCGCGTCGAAACATCTGTCGTCTCGGTGCGCGAATCCAGGTCGAAGCCCGATCGCGGCATTGTCGAATTCGAGCACCGCGCCTACAACCAGCATGGCGATCTGGTCGCGAAATGCATCAGGCAAGCGATGATGCTGAAGAAGGCAGACTGATGCGCTCGCTGCTGTTCGTTCCAGGCGATTCCGAACGGAAGCTGGAGAAGGGATTTGGCGCCGGCGCCGACGTGGTCATCGTCGATCTCGAGGACTCCGTGGCGCCGCAGAACAAGGCGCGGGCGCGCGAGATCGCGGCGCGCTTTATCCTCGAACGCAGGGGGCAAACCAACTCGGCGCTTTATATCAGGGTCAACGACCTCTCGACCGGAATGACGGACGATGATCTTGCCAAGCTCGTTCCGGCAAGGCCGGACGGCATCATGCTGCCTAAATCGAACAGCGGCCAGGATGTGCAGCAGCTCGCGGCCAAGCTCAGGGTTTGGGAAGCCGAAAACGGCCTGCCCGACGGGTCGATAAAAATCCTGCCGATCATCACCGAAACTCCGGCGGGCGTGCTCGCAGCCGCCACCTATGCAGGGACAAGCGCACGGCTCGCCGGTCTCACCTGGGGTGCGGAAGATCTGTCGGCGGCGATCGGCGCACGCTCTGCCCGCGACGAGCACGGCCGCTACACCGATCTCTTCCGTCACGCCCGCCTGACGACCATTCTCGCGGCCGGAGCCGCGGAAGTCGCCGCGATCGACACCGTATTTCCCGGCTTTCGCGACATGGCGGCCTTCGCCGCGGAATGTGCCGACGCCGAGCGTGACGGTTTCACCGGCAAAATGGCGATCCACCCCGATCAGGTGCCCGTCATCAACACCGCCTTCACGCCCTCTGCCGAGGCGGTGAGACAATCGGCGGCTATCGTGGCGGCCTTCGATGCGGCCGGAAATCCGGGCGTCGTCGGCATCGACGGCAAGATGTTCGACCGTCCGCATCTGCGGCTGGCCGAACGCCTTCTGGCCCGCGCGAAAGCGGCCGGGATATCCGCCTGACGGCTACTCCTTGCCCCAGCGTGGCCGCCGCATCGAAAAGACCTCGTCGACGCTGGCGTAATCCATGTAACCGAGACGCGCGACATTGCCGGCCTTGGTGATGTCGAACAGGCCGTCTTTCAGGAAAGCATCGTCGATGTGAACGCCGATCACCTCACCGGCGACGACAAAGGCACTCGTCGGTGATCCGTCCAGCGCCTTCGGGCGAAACACTTCCGTCACCCGGCATTCGAGCGCCGCTGGTGCAGCCGCCACGCGCGGCGGCTTGACGAGACGCGAGGGCGCCATGGCGAGATCGGCATAGATGAACTCGTTGACGCCACGCGGTGCGTCGACGGATGTGTAGTTCATCTTGTCCGCAAGATCGCGGCTGACCAGATTGGCGACGAACTCGCCGGTTTCCTGGGCAAACGAGGCGCTGTCCTTCTCACCCTCCGAGGAAAACCAGACAATGAAAGGTCGCGTCGAAAAGGCGTTGAAGAAGGAGTATGGCGCCAGATTGAACTCGCCGGCCTGGTTCAGCGTCGATATCCAGCCGATCGGGCGCGGCGCGACGATCGCCTTCGAAGGATCGTGCGGCAGGCCATGCCCCTTGGACGGCTCGTAGAACATTCAGCCCGCCCAAGGTCCGGCGTAATCGGTGTAGAGCTTGGCCGGATCGGGCCGTGGCCGCTCCGGCGCCGGACCGGCGTAGGAGCCGATATGGACGAAACCGACGACGCGCTCCTGCGGCGCCAGTCCGAGAATCGCCCTGCCCTCCGGCACGTCGGAATACCAGTTGCTGATCATGTTCGTGCCGTAGCCCAGCGCAGTGGCCGCGATCATCAGGTTCATCGCCGCCATGCCTCCGGACAGGAACATCTCCCATTGCGGGATTTTTGGGTTCTCCCTCGGAATGGATACGACACCGATCACCAGCGGCGCGCGCGAGAACCGCGCCAGTTCCTGGTTGCGACGGCCTTCCGGCAACGGCCCCTCGCGCTGTTCGGCCAAGGCCGCTAGTTTTTTGCCGATCTCGATGCGGGCTTCGCCGCGATAAAGGATGAAGCGCCAGGGTTCGAGCCGTCCATGGTCGGGCACGCGTGTGGCGGCGGTGATCATCGTGGCGATATCGGCGTCGCTGGGCGCCGGTTCCCTGAGGTCGGGTATCGGCGCTGAATTTCGGGTCAATAGAAAGTCGATGATCGGCGACGCCATGGGCGCAAGTCTCCTAAAACACTCTGTTTTGAGCTGAAGCGCACCATCGGGAATTCGGGCGGCTCGGGCAAAGGCGCGCAAACGCCGGGCTGAAGAGTCCCGGATCGGACTCTTAAGCCTTGAAATTGCCACCGCCATGGGCTTCAACGCAAGGCATGTTTGAGGGGCGACTGCGTCTTTTCCTGGTTCGGCTCTGCGCCGCGCTGTTCCTGCTGCCGGTCTCCATGGCTGTCGCGCAGGAAAAGGACGGCGTCGGCGACCTGAAACTTCCCGGAATTTCGAGCTATGCAACGCCGAAGAGCGAGACCCCGCTGGCGCTTGGCGGCGGTGGCGCCATCACGCTCTCGGCCCAGTTGACCGACAAGGGCACCGACATCACCCGTGGACTCGTCTGGCGTGTCTTCAAGCCCGAAGCGGTGAACGGCAAATTGCCGATGGTCGCCTCCTCCCATGGCGGCAGCGCCGTCTTCCAGCTCGAGCCCGGCAGTTACCTGGTCCACGCTTCCTATGGCCGCGCCGGCGCCACCAAGCGCATCACCGTCGGCAAGGAAGCCAAGCGAGAAAGCCTCGTGCTCGATGCCGGCGGCCTGAAGCTGGACGCGGTTCTGTCCGGCGGCGTGCGCATACCGCCGAAGAAACTGCGCTTTTCGATCTATGAGGGCACCGCCGAGGCCAATGGCGACCGCGCGCTGATCATTCCCGATGTCGAACCCAACAGCGTCGTGCGGCTCAATGCCGGCATCTATCATGTCGTCTCGACTTACGGCGCGGTCAACGCCGTCATCCGATCCGACATCCGCGTCGAGGCGGGCAAGCTGACGGAAGCCACCGTCGAGCATCACGCCGCTGAAATCACCATGAAGCTGGTACGCGAGACGGGCGGCGAAGCGATTGCCGACACCTCGTGGTCGCTGCTCAACGAATCCGGCGATCCGATCAAGGAAACCGTCGGCGCCTTCGCCTCGATGGTGCTGGCCGAAGGCGACTACACCATCATCGCCAAGAACCGCGACCGCATCTACCAGAAGGATTTCACGGTCGTTGGCGGGCAGAACCAGGAAATCGAGGTTCTCGCCACCGAAGCAGCGGCGATGGATCCCGAGGAAGGCGCCGATTAGCCTTCAGGCGGCGAGCTTGGTTCGCGCCGGGAGGAACGGAATGCGACGGCGCGGCAGGCTCGGCGCCAGATCGAATACACCGCGATAGAGACGGTCGAGCAACGTTTTGCGATCGCGCAGCGGCTCCAGTTCGCTCCAGCTCAGCACGTTGCCGACGCGCACGTCGATCGCCCTGCCGGACAGCCGCGCGAATTCACGAATGAGCAGCGAGGTGCGCAAGGTCAGCGAGGCCTTGCCGACGAATTTGGCCACCCGCCCGTCGCGCTCGGCCATGTTCATCGGCCCGCTGACCAGATGGAAAAGCCTGCCGTTCTGGCCGGAGAAATGCATGGGGATGACCGATGCCTTGGCCTCTTGGACGAGACGGGCCGGAAACATCTTCCACGGCAGGTCGCGCGCGCGGCCAAAACCCTTGGGCGCAGTGGCGACACCGCCGGCCGGAAACACCACAATGGTGACACCTTCCCTGAGCAGCCGGACCGCCTCATGGCGCACCGCCATGTTGTTCTTCACCGCGTCCTTGGTCTCGGAAAAGTCGATCGGCAGCGAATAGGGCTCCATCTCGCGGATCCTGAGCAGGTCCTTGTGGATCATCACCCGGAAAGGCCGGCCGAGTTGCTCTGCCAGCGATAGCACGGCAATGCCGTCGCCGATGCCGAAGGGATGGTTGGCGACGATCACCAGTGGCGTGTCGGGCAATTGCGCGGGCGGCCATTGGTCGGGAATTCGCACGCCCACGTCGATGAGGTCCAGCATGCGGCTGAACACACGCTCGCCCGTCGGCACCACCTGGCGGCGCCAGAAATCATAAAGCGCGGCAAAGCGATCGCGGCCCGACAGGCCTTCGACCGAATGGATGAACCAGCGCGCCAGCGCCGGCTGGTGCGGATTGGCGTAGGAAAGCTCTGGGAACGGTCGTTCGCGCGATTTCAGCTTGAGCATAGGGGCTCGTTACAACGTTGCCGTGACAGGGATATGAAAATGGCGGTGGATCGCTCCACCGCCATTCGATCGAAAAACACTCCGATTCAAGCAGCGCGCTTGCGTCGGCGATCAGGCGTGATCGCTTCTTCGGTCAGCCGTTCGATTGCTTCGGCAAGACCAAGCGATTCCTGATCGCGCGAGCCGAGCCGGCGGATGTTGACCGTCTGCTCCTCCGCCTCGCGCTTGCCGCAGACGAGGATGACCGGCACCTTGGCCAGGCTGTGCTCACGGACCTTGTAGTTGATCTTCTCGTTGCGCAGATCGGCTTCCGCCAACAGCCCGGCGGCCTTCAGCTTTGCCACGACCTCGGTCGCATAGCTGTCGGCGTCCGAAGTGATCGTCGCCACCACCACCTGCAGCGGCGCGAACCATAGCGGGAAATGGCCGGAATAGTTCTCGATCAGGATGCCGAGGAAACGCTCCATCGAACCGCATATGGCGCGGTGCACCATGACCGGCTGCTTCTTTTCCGAATCCGAGCCGATGTAGAAGGCGCCAAAACGCTCCGGCAGGTTGAAGTCGACCTGCGTCGTCCCGCATTGCCATTCGCGGCCGATGGCATCCTTCAACACATATTCGAACTTCGGCCCGTAGAAGGCGCCCTCGCCCGGATTGATCGAGGTCTTGATCCGATTGCCGGACCTTGTCCTGATCGTCTCCAGCACGCCGCCCATGATCGCCTCGGCATGATCCCAGGCCTCGTCCGTGCCGACGCGCTTTTCGGGCCGCGTCGACAGTTTGACGCTGATTTCGTCGAAACCGAAATCGGCATAGGTCGACAGGATCAGGTCATTGATGCGCAGGCACTCGGCCGCCAGCTGTTCCTCGGTGCAGAAGATATGCGCATCGTCTTGCGTGAAGCCGCGCACGCGCATCAGCCCGTGCAGCGCGCCCGACGGCTCGTAGCGATGCACATTGCCGAACTCCGCCAGCTTCACCGGCAGGTCGCGATAGGATTTCAGCCCATGTTTGAAAATCTGCACGTGGCCCGGGCAGTTCATCGGCTTCAGCGCAAAGATGCGGTCATCGTCGGTTTCATCGCCGGCGACCGTCACCTTGAACATGGCGTCGCGGTACCAGCCCCAGTGGCCTGACGTCTCCCACAGGCTCTTGTCGAGCACCTGCGGGGCGTTGACCTCCTGGTAGCCCTGCTCGTCGAGCCGGCGCCGCATGTAGTTGACCAGGTTCTGGAACATCTTCCAGCCCTTGGCGTGCCAGAAGACCACGCCCGGCCCCTCTTCCTGGAAATGGAAAAGGTCCATTTCGCGGCCGAGCTTGCGGTGGTCGCGCTTCTCGGCCTCTTCCAGCATCGTTTGGTAGGCTTCGAGCTGCGCCTGGTCGGCCCAGGCCGTGCCGTAGATGCGCGTCAGCATCGGATTGTTGGAATCGCCGCGCCAATAGGCGCCGGCCACCTTCATCAGCTTGAAGGCGTTGCCGATCTGGCCGGTCGAGGCCATGTGCGGACCGCGGCAGAGATCGAACCAGTCGCCCTGCGCATAGATCTTGAGATCCTGGTCCTCGGGAATGGCATCGATCAGTTCGAGCTTGTAGCGCTCGCCCTTGTCGGCAAAGACCTTTTTTGCCTTGTCGCGCGACCAGACCTCCTTGGTGAACGGCTTGTTGCGCGCGATGATCTCGCGCATTTTCTTCTCGATCACCGGGAAATCGTCCGGGGTGAACGGCTCGTTGCGGGCAAAGTCGTAATAAAATCCGTTCTCGATCACCGGTCCGATGGTCACCTGCGTTCCCGGCCATATCTCTTGCACGGCTTCCGCCAGCACGTGCGCGGTGTCATGGCGGATGAGTTCCAGCGCGCGCGGATCGTCGCGGGTGATGATCTCCACCTTGCCGGATTTGCCCAGGGGATCACTGAGGTCGCGCACCGTGCCATCAATGGCATAGGCCACGGCCTTCTTGGCCAGCGACTTCGAGATCGATTCGGCGAGACCCGCACCGGTCATCGCCGCGTCGTAGTCGCGGACGGAGCCATCGGGAAATGTCAGGGAAACGGAATTCAGCATATGGTTCTCCTATCCAGTCCCGCAAACGAGCGCGGGTGGTAAATGCAGATCATCAGCGGTTCGGGGCTGCGACCTGCCAGGGTGCCGGATGTGTCGGCGGCGGCAGTCTTTTATGAGCAGATGCCGCCGCCGTAAAGCCCGGCTCACTTAATCAGCTGTGGCAGATCCTTCAGGAACGCGGCCCGTGTCGCCAACCCCTTCGGCAAGTCGGTGCGTTTCGTATCGACGACGAGCCGGGCGAACACGATCTGGCGGCCGTCTTTCCCAGCCCAGCCGACAAACCATCCGAGCGAGCGCTTGTCCTTGCCGCCCGCGCCGACTCCGGTCGTGCCGGTCTTGCCCTGAACGGCCCAGTCCCCAGCCTTGAAGTTCGGCATGATGGCGCGTGTCATTTCATGCGCCTTGGCCGACACCGGCATTGTGCCGGCCAGCAGTTGCCGCAGGAAGGCAACCTGTTCGACTGGCGTGATCTTGAGCGAGGAGTTAACCCAGGAATGGGTGAGCCCGTCATCCCTGCCAGGATTGCCGGAAACGTCACCATTGCCGTAGTTGAACTTCGATACATAGCCGGCAAATTTCTGAGGTCCGAGCCTGCGGGTGATCTCGCGCGAGAACCAGATGATGGAATCACGTTCCCAGATCGTCGGATCGACGGTTTTCTGGTCGCGTTTCACCGCGTTGAACTCAGGCTTGTAGTCCCATGCCGGGGTATGTTCATCGGCAAGGATGCCTGCGTCGTAGCCGATCAGCGAAAGCGGCACCTTGAACGTGGAGGCCGGGCTGAAGCGCTGGTCGCAGATACCGTCCTGGTAAAGCGTCTTGCCGCTCTGGGCATCGGCGATCAGCGTGCACTGCACGTCCGCGAGCGGCGCGGACTGCGCGCGCATCGGAAATCCCAGCAGCCAGGCGAGCAGGAACAGGACACCAGCCATGATAAAGGGAAGACGATCGACATTGCGCATTTTCTGCTCGCTCCAGAAGGGGGTTCGCGAGCGGGCTTAGCGAGGTCTCTTGTCTCGATTTTGTCTCAAATGCGCAGTTGTTGTGCAAGCTTGCGTTAACCCTACCGGAGCGTAAACAGCGCGGCGCGACCAGCCACCCTAGCTCTGCGCTTCGCCGCGCTTGCGACCAATCCGCCAGTACCGCCATGGCATGAACCAGACGTAGCGGGATGCCAGCGCCTGCGGCACGAGATCGACGCCGTGCGTGCCGAACGGACCGCAGCGCAGCACGCGGAACAACCCCATCCAGCCGCCGGCCCAAAGGCCATGGCGGGCGATCGCCTCATGCGCGTATTCCGAACAGGTCGGCAGATGGCGGCAGGAATTGCCGACAAAGCCGGACAGCGTCAATTGGTAAAGCCGCACGAGCGAGGTGCCGAGCAAGCGGCCCGGCGTCTTGCGCCAGGGGCCGGGCCAGTTGCGGCCGCGCCTCGACGCTCCGGCTGTATGCGCATGCCTGTGCTGGTCGCCCACTGCGATCTCCGCGTTTTCCAGCTGATAGATGTGCGCTTGCACCGGAGAACGCAATCCCGATCGCCGTGCGGTCACGGGCGGGAACGGCGAAATGGCCGTCGGTCGGCTGGCGGCGCCCAGCGGCCAGGATGAGACCGTTCTTCGTGATGCCTTGTAGCGCGTCTTTCGTCGCGCCATTGGAACGTCGCGATCCGTATGACGTCGCCAAGGATCTCAAGCAACTGCATCATGGCGGCATCTCCTTGAAGACGATTAGACCGCCGCTGGCCTTCGCCTTCAAACGAGTATAATTTCCGTTTCGGATAATCTTGGGTTATGCGAAATGAAGCGTGGACGCTTGCCCCTGACGGCGTTGAGGAGCTTCGAGGCGGCTGGGCGGCATTTGAGCTTCAGCAACGCCGCCGAGGAGCTTTTCGTCTCGCAGGCGGCGATCAGCCGGCAGATCCGCGAACTCGAAACCTTCCTGCGCCAACCGCTTTTCGAACGGCACCATCGCCGCGTCGAACTGACGGATGCAGGCCGTCGGCTGCTTGCTCAACTGGTCAGAAGTTTCGACGACATCGAAAAACTACTCTCGGAACTGGTCGCGGTTCCCGCGCAGGCCGTGGTTCGTGTCAGCGTCGAGCCGTCGATTGCATCCGTCTGGCTGGTACCCCGGCTCAACCGGTTTCGCCAGTTGCGGCCCGATATCGACGTCTCCCTCGAAGTGGACCCAAGGCTGATCGAGTTCCGCAGCGACCAGCCCGAACTTGCCTTACGTTTCAGCTCGAACGCGACGTCATGGCCCCGCAGCGAAGCCGAGCGGCTGGCCTCGACAGTCGATTCGCCGGTTCTGTCGCCGGCGCTGCTTTCATCGGGCCCAGCCCTCGGGAAGCCGGCCGATCTTGCTCGCTTCACGCTTTTGCACGAGGAAAACCGCCAGGGTTGGACGCGCTGGTTCGAGGCGGCGGGCGTACCCGCCAACGCCATGCCCACGCGCGGGCCGATGCTTGCGGACGCCTCACTCTCCAAGCAGGCCGCGCTGCTCGGCCACGGCGTGGCGCTGGGCGATCTCCTGCAGATTGGAGAAGAATTGGAGACCGGGGCACTGGTCAAACCGTTCGACATCGATGTCGCATCCGGGGCCTATTGGCTGGTGGCCAGGAGTTTGCGCAGTCTCTCCGAACCGGCTGCGGCCTTCGCCGACTGGCTAAGAAGCGAATTCATCGAAAGCAGGCGGGCGCTGAAAGCTCCGGCCTGAGCCGTGCGCTGGCCGGAGCCGGCTACTTTACCTTCTTGTATTTTCCGAGAAGTTTATCGAGGTCGTCGATGTCCACGGACGGATGTCCCGCCGCCGGGTCGACTGCTGGGTAGAATGTGACGACGATGTCGCGCCACAAATCATAGTCGGCGCCGTAGGACGCCAGCCCGGGAAACGGCGCGCAACGCGTGATCGCGCGAATGGCGGCTTCGGCCTTATGCCTTGCCGATGTCACGGGGCCGACGATTTTTGGCGGGCCGGCGAGCGATCCGTCCTTGTTCAGGCTGATCCGGACGCGTGCAGTACTTGTGGCATTTGCGGGCACGTTCCAGCAGGGCTGGACGGCCCTCATGAGATAGTCGCCGATATCGCGCTGGACTGCTGGTTCCGCCCCGCTTGAGCCACCGGCCGACACAAGTGAAGCGGCAAGAGTACCGGCGAACACCAAGCCATGGCATGAACGACCGCTCTGGCGGGATCCGCTCACCGTAAGGTCGAAGACCACTCTCAGGCCGCTTCGTCGGCGCGCTTCTTCTCGATCTGGCCGATGGCGTCGACCACGGCGTCGAAAGTCAGCATGGTCGACGCATGACGCGCCTTGTAGTCGCGCACCGGCTCCAGATAGCCGAGGTCGGCGAAGCGGCCTTCCGGCGGCGCGCCGTTCTCCTTCAGCATCTTCAGCATGGTCTCGCGCACCGCGCGCAATTCCTCGGCGCTGGCGCCGACGACATGTTGCGCCATGATCGAGGACGATGCCTGGCCGAGCGCGCAGGCCTTCACGTCGTGGGCGAAGTCGGTGACCACGCCGTCCTCCATCTTGAGGTCGACGGTAACGGTCGACCCGCACAGCTTGGAATGCGCCTTCGCGGTCGCGTCGGGATGATCGAGCCGGCCGATGCGGGCGATATTTCCGGCAAAACCGAGAATTTTCGCGTTGTAGACGTCGTTGATCATTATTTTCCAATCCGTCGCCGCCAAGCGAACAGCGATTGCCGTTGTTGCGTCTTTCATTCGCTCGGCACGACCATATATAATGCTGGCAGTCCGGTATCGACAAGGCGGCGAACGCCACTGTCCTTGCCGGGAAGTTCACGCCGCTTACGGGGCTGGAAACGGGGCGAGTTTCCGACACCGAAAGGTCGTGGTCCGTTCAACTCGTTCCTCCTCAGAGAGGAACTACGGGAGACGCCTTTTATGGATGCCGTCATCAAGAAACTAATGCCCCAGTCCGCCTATATGGAAAAGCCGGTCACCGACCGCCCGAGCGAGGCCGAAGTCGAGGCCGCCGTACGCACCTTGCTGCGCTGGACCGGCGACAATCCGGATCGCGAGGGTTTGATCGACACGCCCAAGCGCGTGACCAAGGCCTATCGCGAAATGTTCGGCGGCTACGACATGTGCCCGGCCGAGGAGCTTGGCCGTACTTTCGAGGAGGTCGCCGGCTACGACGACCTGGTCATCGTCAAGGACATCCAGTTCCATTCGCATTGCGAACATCACATGGTGCCGATCATCGGCAAGGCGCATGTCGGCTACCTGCCCGACGGCAAGGTCGTCGGCCTGTCCAAGATCGCGCGCGTCGTCGATATCTTTGCCCATCGGCTGCAGACGCAGGAAGCCCTGACCGCCCAGATTGCCGGCGTCATCCAGGACGTGCTCAACCCGCGCGGCGTTGCCGTCATGATCGAGGCCGAGCACATGTGCATGGCCATGCGCGGCATCCGTAAGCAAGGTTCCACAACGCTGACCTCCACCTTCACGGGCGTCTTCAAGGATACGCCCGAAGAGCAGGTTCGTTTTGTCACCATGGTGCGCGGCGGCAGGGCGTAAGCCCTTTGCCGACGTCGCGGTCAATAGGAAGATAGACCGGCAATGTCGGCACTGGAATTTCCGGAAGCTCCCTCGGACAAGAAAGCCTTGGAGGAAGGCGCGGTGTTTTCGCCGCGCTTCGATGCCGCCGGTCTTGTCACCGTCGTCGTCACCGATGCCGCCGACGGCATGCTGCTGATGGTCGCGCATATGAATGCACGGGCGCTGGCTCTGACGCTGGAAACAGGCATTGCCCATTACTGGTCGCGCTCGCGCAACACGCTCTGGAAGAAGGGCGAAACCTCGGGCAATTTCCAGCATGTCGTCGAGATACTCACGGATTGTGACCAGGATGCGGTGTGGCTTCGCGTGAAAGTGTTGGGCCACGACGCAACCTGTCACACCGGCCGGCGTTCATGCTTTTATCGGACGGTGGGGCTGATCGACGGCAAGGGGACGCTTGCCGACGACGGCAGCAAGCCGCTGTTCGATGCGGAAAACACGTATCGGAAGCCATCAGCTTGAACCTTCTGCCTGACACCGACCACATAGATTCATCATTTCGATACGGCCCGTCCGTATACTAGCCTGGGACAAGGGAGATCATGATGCTCGAATGGGCGTCATTGCGTAACAGACCAGATGTCAGGGAGGCCAACGGCCTTTCCTCGGCAGGCGGCGCATCCGAAACAACCTCCCCCAAGAAAACAGGTATTTCGCTCGCGCTCGGCGGCGGTTGCGCCAGAGGCTGGGCCCATATCGGCGTGCTGCGCGCGCTCGATGAAGCCGGCATCGAAGTCTCGATGATCGCCGGCACCTCGATCGGCGCCCTGGTCGGTGGCTGTTATCTCGCCGGCAAACTGGATGAGCTGGAAGAGTTCGCCCGCAGCCTCACCAGACGACGTATCTTCGGCCTGCTCGATCTCAACCTGCGCGGCAGCGGCCTCTTCGGCGGGATGAAGCTGGACGCGCGCCTGCGCGAGCACGTGGCCGGCATCCGCTTCGACGATCTGCCCAAGCCATTTGTCTGCGTCGCGTCGGAAATCCGCACCGGCCACGAGATCTGGCTGTCGAGCGGATCGCTGATCACCGCCATGCGCGCGTCCTACGCGCTGCCTGGCGTGTTCGAGCCTGTCGATTGCAACGGCCGCGTGCTGGTGGACGGAGCGCTGGTCAACCCGGTGCCCGTTTCGGTCTGCCGCGCCTACGAGCAGCCGCTCGTCGTGGCGGTCAACCTCCACTACGACCTGTTCGGCCGCGCCGCCGTGATCAAGCACAGCGCCGGCGAGCTGGTTATCGAAAAGGATGCGCCAAGGCCCGGCCAGGTCGACGCCCAACACCAATCGCACCAGACGCGTTTGGGCATCACCGGCGTGATGGTCGAAGCCTTCAACATCATCCAGGACCGTATTTCGCGGGCGAGACTTGCCGGCGATCCGCCCGACATGTCGCTGCAGCCCAAGCTCAGCCATATCGGCCTCACCGAATTTCACCGGGCCGACGAGGCGATCCAGCTCGGCTACCAGGCGACGATGGCGCAGATCGGCGAACTGACGCGGCTGCAGACGGTTCTCGCCTAGACCATTTCCTCAAGTTGTATTGGCCTCAGGGCAAACTGATTGCCAAACGCAATTGGTTATGGTGTCTGCGTCGCTTGAGGCGGAGGTGCCGATGGCCAGGATTGTCTATTCCATGCTGACGTCGTTGGACGGCTATATCGCCCGATCGAACGGGGACATCGGCTTGCCAGTGCCCGAGCGGAACTGCACCAGCACTTCAACGACATGATGAGGCAGGCTTCCGCCGTGCTCGCCGGACGGCGCATGTACGAAACCATGCGCTTCTGGGACAGCCCTGAACGCGAGACCGGCGCCACCGAGGTCGAGCGGAATTTTGCCCATGCATGGCGCGAAACGCCGAAGATCGTCTTCTCGACCACGCTTCGGCAAGTCGGGCTCAATGCCCGGCTGATGGATGGCGATGCGGAGGATGCGGTACGATCTCTCAAGGCGCAGGCCGATGGCCTCGTCATCCTTGGCGGCGCCGACCTTGCCGCCTCTCTGGCACGAGCCGGCCTCATCGACGAATACCGGCTCTATATGCATCCCGTGGTGCTGGGTGGCGGCAAGCCATATTTTCAATCCGGCCTGTCGCTGGCGTTGACCCCGCTCGGCACGCAAAGTCTCCCCCAGGGCGTGACGTTGCTGCGTTATGCGCCGGCCGGCTGAATTGCGCGGGTTTCCGGCGCGCCCTACGCCCGCGCGGCATCGATGATGCGAAACTGCACCGTACGGTTGCCGTTCCAGTAATTGCCCGACAGCGAGCCGGCGACATGCACCGTCTTGCCGCGGTTCTTGGAAAGGAACTCGCCAAGCACCGTATCGACGGCGCGAAAGGCGATCGCCTGGATGCGGCCGCCGCTCTCCGACTGTAAATCGGCGCGAATATGGTTGGTGCCGACCGGCCTGATGTCGGCCAGCCGATGGCGCGGCAGCACGAAAACAGGCGCGACATGCCCGGCACCGAAGGGCCCCGCCTTTTCCAACGCATCGAGCAGGCCGAGCGTCGCGCCTTCGGCGGCAAGCGCGCCGTCTATCGCCAGGCTTTCCTCATCCTGCAACCTGAAAACGTCGGCGGCTGCCCGCTCCTCGAAGAAGGCCCTGAGCTCACCCAGTCTTGCCCGCTCGACGGTGATGCCGGCAGCCATGCCATGGCCGCCGCCCTTGACGATGAGCCCGGCATTGGCGGCTTCGCGCACCAGCCGGCCAAGGTCGAAACCCGACACCGAACGGCCCGAGCCCGTGCCGGTGCCGTTGGCGTTGAAGGCGATTGCAAAGGCCGGCCGCCGTGCGTGATCCTTCAGTCGTGAGGCAAGCAGGCCTACGATGCCGGGGTGCCAGCTGTTGCTGGCGGTGACGACGATCGCCGGCCCGCTGCCGCCCGCGAGCTCGGCATCGGCTTCGGCGCGCGCGGCGGCGAGCATCTCCTGCTCCATCAGCTGCCGCTCCTGGTTCAGCCGGTCTAGCGTCTCGGCGATGGTCTGCGCCTCGACGGGATCGTCCGTTGCAAGCAGCCGACTGCCGAGTGCCGCATCGCCAATTCGCCCGCCCGCATTGATGCGCGGACCGATCAGATAGGCGAGATGGAAGGTGCTGATCGGCTCGCCAACGCGCGACACTCGTGCCAGCGCGGCCATTCCTTCATTCTTTTGCTGTCGCGCCACTTGCAAACCCTTGACGACGAAGGCGCGATTGACGCCCGTGAGCGGCACCACGTCGCAGACGGTGGCAAGCGCCACGAGATCGAGCAGGGAAAGCAGGCTGGGCGGCGTGACATCGCTCAGGCCACGCAGCACCTTTGCGGTCTGTACCAAGGCGAGGAACACGACACCGGCGGCACAGAGATGGCCCTGTCCGGAAAGGTCGTCGTCGCGGTTTGGATTTACGACGGCAATTGCCGCAGGCAAGACGCCGCCGACCTGGTGGTGGTCGAGCACCACGACATCGGCGCCGGCGGCATTGGCCGCGTCGATCGAAACGGCGCTGTTGGTGCCGCAATCGACTGTGACGATCAGCGTCGCGCCGCGCGATACCAGTTCGCGCATGGCATCGGGATTGGGACCGTAGCCCTCGAAAATACGATCCGGGATATAGATTTCGGACGGCACCGAGAAATGCGTGAGAAACCGCTTCAGCAAGGCCGACGAGGCCGCGCCATCGACGTCGTAATCGCCGAAGATCGCAATTTTCTCCCGCGCCATGACGGCGGCGGCGATGCGGATAGCGGCCTTGTCCATATCGGTCAGCGAGGCCGGGTTCGGCAACAGGTCGCGGATCGTCGGGTCCAGAAACCGCTCGGTCTCATCGGCGGCCACGCCGCGTCCGGCAAGAACGCGCGCGACGATGTCGGGCACGCCATGACCCTGCGCGATGGCGAGCGCGATCATGTCCTGCCGTTCGGTCAGCCGGTGCTCCCAGGAGAGACCGGTTGCCGACTGCCTGACATCGAGGAAGAGGCGCCTTTCGCCCATCATGCGCTTTGCCAACTCATGGTTGGCGGCAGGATAAGCCAAAGGCCGCGGGAGACTTCAAGAAAAACTACGCTTTCCGCCTTTCAGCCGTGCACCCACCGTTCGCTGGCCGCCCGAGACATCAGAGGCCGCATGCCGATCGGGCGGTGTCATCGTTAAACCCTTGCCGCCATCGGAGGCAGCCAAATGGCTAACAACTGCAGCCCGGCTTCGCAAGCAGGTCTAGAACTTATCCATATCCTGGTGCCTGGCCTTGATCTCGCGCACGGTCCGCGATGACGATCGCAGCACGATCGTGTGGGTGGTGATGTATGTGCGGCCGAACTTGACGCCAGCCAGCATGTTGCCATCGGTGACACCGGTGGCCGCGAACAGCACGTCGCCGCGCGCCATGTCTTCCGCTTGATAGATCCGCTTCGGATTGGAAATGCCCATCTTTGCGGCACGTGCGACCTTTTCCGGCGTATCAAGGATCAGCCTGCCTTGCATCTGGCCGCCGGTGCAGCGCAACGCCGCAGCGGCCAGCACGCCTTCCGGCGCGCCCCCGGTGCCGAGATAGATATCGATGCCGGTTTCTTCCGCGTCCGTGGTGTGGATGACGCCGGCGACGTCGCCGTCGCCGATCAGCCGGATCGCGGCGCCCGTGGCGCGCACGGCATCGATCAGCTTGGCGTGGCGCGGACGGTCGAGAATGCAGGCCGTGATGTCGGACACAGCAACGCCCTTCGCTCGCGCAAGGCTGGCGACGTTTTCGGCCGGCGAGGCGTCGATATCGATGACCCCGTCGGCGTAACCGGGACCGACCGCGATCTTGTCCATGTAGACGTCGGGCGCGAACAGCAGGCTGCCCTTCTCGGCGATCGCGATCACGGCGAGCGCGTTCGGCAGGTTCTTGGCGCAGATCGTCGTGCCTTCGAGCGGATCAAGCGCGATATCGACCGCGGGCCCTTTGCCGGTCCCGACCTCCTCGCCGATATAGAGCATCGGCGCCTCGTCCCGCTCGCCCTCGCCGATCACCACCGTGCCCTTGATCGCGAGGCGGTTGAGCTCCTCACGCATGGCATCGACGGCGACCTGGTCGGCAGCCTTTTCGTCGCCGCGGCCGCGCAGCCTGGCGGCCGCGACCGCGGCCCGTTCGGTGACGCGCACCAGTTCCATGGTGAGTATCCGGTCAAGGCCGGCGACGATGTTCTGGGCCACATTCATTCGACAAATCCTCGTTTGATGCCGCCTCCCGCCAAGAGGCGTGCTTGTTTTGTCAAACGACCATGACAACGGCAAGACCTGCCGGATGGATTATCGAAAGGATAGCAATATCAATCGATTGAACCGAATTTTTGAAAACAATGCCGGCCCGGTTTGGGATCAACCGGGCCGGCACGAAACAGAAATTGCCGTCTTCGTGGTCCTAGAAAACCGCGAGGTATTTGAGCAGCGAAATAATGCCGATGATGATGACGATGACCTGGACGATCTGCCTCATCCTGGCGTCGAGCGGCAGCCGCTGCACCAGGTAGAGAACGAGAATGATGACCAGAAATGTAATCAGGATGCCGATTAACACGGACGAAGCCATAATGCCCTCCTTAAATGACTTGCTGAAACGGAGAAATGAGCCGGCATTGCCGGCTCAATATCGGCGCGGTCAATACCAGCGGCGCGACGTGTCGTTCATCGACTGGCCGACGGCAATCCCGGCCAGAAAGCCGAGCAGGCCGATCACGCCAAGCACGGCTGTGGTCGTGCCCGGATTTTCACGCGCGACTTCCGAAACGGACTGGGCCTGGCTGCGCAACTGCTGCGCTGTCCGCGAGGCGCGGGAAGCGGCAGTATCGTAGAAATCCGATGCTTGCTCACTGGCATCATCGAGCATTTCCGCGCTGCGCTGCGAAATGCTCTTGTTGATCTTGGTGATCTCCTTGCGCAGGTCGGCGATCTGCTTTTCCAGCGTCTTCTGGATGTCGCCGATGTCAGGGGCGTCGGATTTGTTGGTATCGGCCATGAAGCGGCTCCCTTGGTTGCTGACCAAGAGAACGGTACCGACGCCAATTCGTTCCGGCGGCAGCGGGACGTCCTCACCGAACCGAGATACACCGCCGATGGTTATGCCCACGGCAACGAGGCTGCCTGCTACCCTGCCCGCTCGATGCGGATGACCTGTGGCTTGTCGGTCAGATGGCCGTCCTTGGTGATGCCGTCGACAGCCTTGCGCACGGCGGCCTCGGTAGTCTCGTGGGTGACGAGGATCACCGTCTTCTGCGCCGCCGCCTCGCCGCTGACCGCATGCTGGACGATCGATTCCAGCGAAATATCGTTGTCGGCCATGCGCTTGGCGATCGCCGCGAACACGCCGATGCGGTCGTGCACGGTCAGCCGGATGAAGTAGCCGCCGGCATGGCTGCGCATCTGCGCCTTCTTATACGGTCTCAGCTCCTTCGCCGGCCGGCCGAAGACGGGACCATGCTGGAAGCCGGGCCGGCTCTTGGCGATGTCGGCGATGTCGCCGATGACCGCCGAGGCGGTGGCATTGCCGCCGGCGCCGGGGCCCGAGAGCAGCAACTCGCCCAGGATATCGGTCTCGATCGCCACCGCGTTGGTGACACCATGCACCTGCGCGATGACCGAAGCGGTCGCCACCATGGTTGGGTGCACACGCTGCTCGATGCCGCTTTCGGTGCGCTGGGCGACACCGAGCAGCTTGATCCGGTAGCCGAGATCGCCGGCGGCACGGATGTCGGCCTGGGTAATGTTAGAAATGCCTTCCATGTAGATGTCGTTGGCGGCGATTTTGGTGCCGAAGGCAAGGCTGGTCAGGATCGACAGCTTGTGCGCGGTGTCATGGCCCTCGATGTCGAAGGTCGGGTCGGCTTCGGCATAACCCAGCCGCTGCGCGTCCTTCAGCACGACGTCGAAGGAGACGCCCTCGGCCTCCATGCGGGTCAGGATATAGTTGCAGGTGCCGTTGAGGATGCCGAAGACACGAGTGACGGAATTGCCGGCCATCGCCTCGCGCATCGTCTTGATGACCGGGATGCCGCCTGCCACCGCGGCCTCGTAATTGAGCAGCACGCCCTTCTTTTCAGCGATTTCGGCAAGCGCCACGCCATGCTTGGCAAGCAGCGCCTTGTTGGCGGTGACGACATGGCGGCCGGCTTCGAGCGCGGCCTTCACCGAGGCGCGCGCCGACCCCTCATCGCCGCCGATCAGCTCGACGAACACGTCGATCTCGGCGGTCTGCGCCATCTTGACCGGATCGTCGAACCAATTCGCGGAGCTCAGATCGATGCCACGCTCGCGTTTCCGGTCGCGTGCGGAAATCGCCGACACGATGATGTCGCGCCCGCATTGGCGGGTCAGTTCCGCCGCCTTGTCGCGCAACACGCGCGCCACCGATGCACCGACCGTGCCAAGTCCAGCAATTCCAACACGCAGTGCTTCAGCCATGGAAGGCGACGCCCCTCAAATAAGATCGAATTTGTATTTACCGGTGGGCGGACAGCGGCACCACATTGTTGGGCTGCTTGGCGCTGGCCGACAGGAAGCGCTTGATGTTGCGTGCCGCCTGGCGAATCCGGTGTTCGTTCTCGACCAGTGCTACGCGCACGAAATCGTCGCCATGTTCGCCGAAGCCGACACCGGGCGCCACCGCCACATCGGCGTGCTCGATGAGCAGCTTGGAGAATTCGAGCGAGCCCAGATGACGGAACGGCTCAGGGATCGGCGCCCAGGCGAACATCGAGGCCGCGGGGGCCGGAATGGTCCATCCCGCGCGGCCGAACGCATCGACCATCACGTCGCGGCGTTTGTGATAGATGTCGCGCACCTCGGCGATATCGGCGCCGTCGCCATTGAGCGCGTGCGCCGCCGCCACCTGGATCGGCGTGAAGGCACCGTAGTCGAGATAGGATTTGACCCGGGTCAGCGCCGAGATCAGCCGTTCGTTTCCGACGGCGAAGCCCATGCGCCAGCCGGGCATGGAGAAGGTCTTCGACATCGAGGTGAACTCGACGCAGACGTCGATGGCGCCCGGCACCTGCAGCACGGAAGGCGGCGGATTGCCGTCGAAGTAGATTTCCGAATAGGCGAGGTCGGACAGGATGATGATGTCGTTCTTCTTGGCGAAGGCCACCACGTCCTTGTAGAAATCGAGCGAGGCGACCAGTGCCGTCGGGTTCGATGGATAGTTGAGGATCAGCGCCAGCGGCTTCGGGATCGAATGGCGGACGCCGCGCTCGAGCGCCGGAATGAAGCCGTCATCGGGCTCGACTTGCAGCGAGCGGATGACCCCGCCCGACATGATGAAGCCGAAGGCATGGATCGGATAGGTCGGGTTGGGGCACAGGATCACGTCGCCGGGCGCGGTGATCGCCTGCGCCATGTTGGCGAAGCCTTCCTTCGAACCGAGCGTGGCCACCACCTGGGTGTCGGGGTTGAGCTTCACGCCGAAGCGGCGGGCATAGTAGTTTGCCTGGGCGCGGCGCAAACCGGGAATCCCGCGCGACGAGGAATAGCGGTGCGTGCGCGGATCGCGCACGACCTCGCACAATTTGTCGACGATGGCCTTGGGCGTCGGCAGGTCCGGGTTGCCCATGCCGAGGTCGACGATGTCGGCGCCCCGCGAACGGGCGCTCGCCTTGAGCCGGTTGACCTGCTCGAACACGTAAGGCGGAAGCCGGCGGACCTTGTGAAATTCTTCCATGGCAGTTCCAGACAGCAAGGGAGCGTTGGGCGCGCGCTATATACTCATTTGCAGGTAGGGTCGAGGGCGGGGTCGCATTTGCCTTCGATCTGCTTCAGGGTCTGCGGACCATGTTTCTTGGCGAGATCGGTCAGCGCCGCCTGGTTGGTGACGGCCGCGCCGCCGCCCTTGGCGCCCTGCCCGTTCTCGTCGGCCTTCAACTGGGCGAGCTTGGCTTTCTTCTCGGCCTCGGTGAATTGTTTCGCCGCCACCTGCGGCGGGATGTTGAGGTTCGGAAAGGTGCCGGTGTCCTTCGGGCCCGCGTCGGTGGCCATCGGCACCGGACCGCTGGTATTCGTGCTCGAGCATCCGGCAACGGCCAGGAGCATGAGGGCCGCGCTGATGCGGCAAAAGTGGCCGGCACCGAAAAAAACAGTCTCGCCAAACTTAATCGTCATATTGTTTCCTTGGCAGCCGGGGTAGAGCGAGATTGGACCCTGTCGGATGTCCCATGTTAATATGTCAAGAAAACGCTTCCGGAGGAACCCCGCGAACCATGTCCAAAACACCCGATTCGGGCAAAGCGGAAGATGGCGGACCTTCGACGGTCGAGCAATATCTGGTGAAGGACCCGGAACGCTTCGCGCTGAACATGGCGCGGATGATCGAGCAGGCTGGCAAGGCGGCTTCCGCGTGGGCCGAACCGCGCGAAAAAGGTGAGGTGCGCGACCAAGTCGCCGAGCCGGTGGTCGACATGGTCAAGACCTTCTCCAAGCTCAGCGAATACTGGCTCGCCGATCCGCAGCGGGCGCTCGAAGCGCAGACGCGGCTGTTCGCCGGCTACATGACGGTTTGGGCCAACGCCATCCAGCGCGTCAGCCCGAATGCCGAGGGCGCCGACGATGCCGTCAAGCCGGAGCGCGGCGACAAGCGGTTCCAGGACCCGGAATGGGGCCGCAACGCCTTCTTCGACTTCTTGAAACAGGCCTATCTGGTCACCTCGCGCTGGGCGTCCGAACTGGTCGACCATGCCGAAGGCCTGGACGAGCACACCCGCCACAAGGCGAGCTTCTACGTCAAGCAAGTATCCAACGCCATCTCGCCGTCCAATTTCATCCCGACCAATCCCGAACTGTTTCGCGAAACCGTCGCCTCCAACGGCGAAAACCTGGTGCGCGGCATGAAGATGCTGGCTGAGGACATCGCCGCCGGCAAGGGCGACCTCAAACTGCGTCAGGCTGACTATTCACCCTTCGAGATCGGCAGGAACATCGCCACCACGCCCGGCAAGGTGGTCGGCCGCAGCGATGTCGCCGAGATCATCCAGTATGATGCGGCGACCGAGACGGTGCTGAAGCGCCCGCTGCTGATCTGCCCGCCTTGGATCAATAAGTTCTATATACTCGACCTCAACCCGCAGAAATCCTTCATCCGCTGGGCGATCGAGCAAGGCCACACCGTTTTCGTCATCTCCTGGATCAATCCGGATGAACGCCACGGCGCCAAGAACTGGGAAGCCTATATCAGGGAAGGCCTGCAATACGGCCTCGACACGATCGAGAAGGCGACCGGCGAGCGCGACGTCAATGCTATAGGCTACTGCGTCGGTGGCACGTTGCTGGCGGCGGCCTTGGCGCTGATGGCTGGGGAAGGCGACGACCGCATCAAGTCGGCGACCTTCTTCACCACGCAGGTCGACTTCACCCATGCCGGCGATCTGAAAGTGTTCGTCGACGAGGAACAGGTCGCGGCGGTGGAAAAGTCGATGAACGAAAAAGGCTATCTCGACGGCACCAAGATGGCGACCGCCTTCAACATGCTGCGCTCGGGTGACCTGATCTGGCCCTATGTTGTCAACAACTACATGCGCGGCAAGGACCCCCTGCCCTTCGACCTGCTCTACTGGAACGCCGATTCGACCCGCATGGCGGCGGCCAACCACTCCTTCTACCTGCGCAACTGCTATCTCGAGAACAACCTCTCGCGCGGCACGATGGAACTGGCGGGCCACACGATCTCGCTCGGCGATGTCACCATTCCGGTCTACAATCTCGCCTCCCGGGAAGATCACATCGCGCCGGCTCTGTCCGTCTTCCTTGGCTCGAAATTTTTCGGCGGCCCGGTCGAGTACGTGATGGCGGGATCGGGCCATATAGCTGGCGTCGTCAATCCGCCCGCATCCAACAAATATCAGTACTGGACCGGCGGTCCGCCGAAGGGCGACTTCGACCAGTGGATAGCCTCCGCCACCGACCATCCGGGATCCTGGTGGCCGCACTGGCAAGGCTGGATAGAGGCCAAGGACAACACCCGTGTGCCTGCCCGCAAACCCGGCAAGCATATGAAAACCTTGGGCGATGCTCCCGGGACCTATGTTAAGGTGCGTGTGTAACGGACTGTAATGTCTGGTGAGTTGACGCCCCCGCAAAAGCGGGCGAAATGGTGTCGTCAACCATCAAGCGGCCGCAATTCGGCAATCGCTGCAAAAATACTTACAGGCTTGCTGATTTGACACAGGTCTCGTTTCCGGATCGGAGACAAAGGTCCACCTGACGCGGACATACCAGTCGGCGCCAGGTATATACCGATCGGACACCGAGGGGGAATTTGACTTTGAAATCAGCAGGATGGAGCCTCGCAAAGGGAGAACGCCGCGCCATTGTGGCAGCGCTCTGCTCCATGCTTCTGGCCTCCTGCACATCGGCTGGCGATCCGACAATGTCGGTTGGAATGCCCGGCTATAATGCTTCCGCATCGGACCTCCACGCCGCCTCCGCAGGCAAGCCTCTCGCCGCTGATTCGTCGTCGCAAGTGGCGACAGAGCAGACGACCGTGATGAGCGAAAGCGACACGGCACTCCCCGAAAAGGTTGCTTACGTACCGATTGCCAAGCCTGGGGCCACTTTCCCGCTCACCATACCGGCCGGCGCGGAAACGATCGCGGGACAGACGCCGCAGTCCTTGCAGCAGCCGGTACAGACGGCGCGGCAGACCGACGCGGTCGCCCAGAAGATCGCCGCCGCCGATGCCGCCGCGACGGCGCCGACGCCAGCCGCGGCACCGGTGATGAACAATCCGGTGTACGTGACCGCCGGCGAGGCACCGCAAGCCGACGCGCCGAAGAAAAAAGGCTTCCTGGCCTCGATGTTCGGCGCCACCCCGGCTTCGGCGACGCCTGCTCCGCTGGTCAACACCCGATCGGGCGAACAGCCTGCCGTGCAGCCCAAGCCTGCTCCGCCTGCGGCAAAACCGATCATCACTTTGGCCTCTGCTGATTCCACGCAGAAGCCACTGCAACTGGCTTCACTCGGCGGCGATGCCGGTCACATCACCGGCAGTGACGCCTTGCCCGGCGTGCGCCAGACGGCCCTGTTCGAGATCAAGCGCAAATCCGGCCTCGACGATGAAAGCGACGTCGACCTCAACGAGGACGAAGGCTCGGGCGGCTCCTATCAGGTTGCCTCCGCCGCCGGCATGGCTCGGCTCGCGCCCAACGGTCTCTTGAAGCAGAATGAGAGCGTCGACGTGGCTTGCCTGAAGCCGTCCCTTGTGCGCGTGCTGAAGACGATCGAAGGCCATTACGGCCGCAAGATGATGGTGACCTCGGGCTATCGCGATCCGGCCCGCAACCGTCGCGCCAACGGCGCCAAGAATTCGCTGCACATGTATTGCGCCGCCGCCGACATCCAGGTGCCCGGCGTCTCCAAGTGGGAGCTTGCGAATTACATCAGGACCATGCCCGGCCGCGGTGGCGTCGGCACCTACTGCCACACCGAATCGGTTCATGTCGACGTCGGCCCCGAGCGCGACTGGAACTGGCGCTGCCGCCGGCGCAGCGGCGGTGACGACGGCTAGCGGCGATTTGTCGGGCCGGAGCCTGTCAGCGGCGAAGGCCGCGACTTCGTCATCCACGGGCAGAGCAGGAGCGAAGCTCCGTCGCGAACACCCGAGGATGCCGGGGCGCCTGACGTCACCGCAAATTGCAAGCTCTTCCGCCCCCGCGAAAACGCTGATTTGGCAGGTCGGAAAAAAGTTGTCCAAGGCGGCACCTAACGGGTTGCCGGTTGCGCGCAACGCCAGTATAAGCCGCTTCGTCTGAGCGCGCCCATCGTCTAGCGGTTAGGACACCGCCCTTTCACGGCGGTAACAGGGGTTCGATTCCCCTTGGGCGTACCAGGTTTTTCAGGCCTCGGTCTCTCCTTCCCGATTCTACACAGCGAGTGCCCGGCAGATTTGGCAGGGCGGCACCGCATCGACAATTTGAGGATCACGGCGTCCGTTGCGGCCGATGCTCAAGCCTGTTGCGGTGACCGCTCGGATTCTCGACCTTGTCGAGCAAACGGGCCGGTGGTTAAATGGACCGTAAGGGAGCGCTCACATGGCAGTTCACCTTTCGGCGGATACTCGCGCTCCTGCGGCAACGCCTCCAAAATATCTCTTTGGTCCGCTCGCGGACTTTCTGATGCTTGGCGGCAGCGCATTCCTGATTTTGCCGGTGCTGTATTTCGTGCCGCTGAGATACGAAGGGCTCGTTGCGGCGACGATGCTTTTCCTGGCTTATCTGATCAACTATCCGCACTTCGCCCACTCCTACCAACTCTTCTACCGCAATTTTGGGCGGAAGCTGCGCGGCGACGGATACGACAGGAACCTGCAGATCCGCTACATCTTCGCCGGCATCGTCGTTCCTCTGCTCATGGGCGCATTTTTCGCTTATGGCTCGATAACGGCTAACGCCCAGCTCTTGGGGAATGCAACCAACGCGATGTTCTTTTTCGTGGGTTGGCACTACGTCAAGCAAGGCTACGGCATGTTGATGGTGGATGCCGTCCTGAAGCGCCGGTTCTTCACCGATCCGGACAAGAAAATCCTGCTGGTCAACAGCTATGCCGTTTGGCTGTTCGCGTGGCTTCAGACGAACACGGCGGTCAGCCAGGGAAAATACCTGGGGCTGGAATATTACACGTTTGCCACCCCTGCATGGCTCAATGCGATTGCACTCTCGGCCGCGGCCGCTTCCACGGCTGCCACGGTTGTGATGCTGATCAATCGCTGGACCAGGAATGGCGGCAGCTTGCCATATAACGGCATCATCGCCTACAGCGCGTCGCTATATCTTTGGATTCTGATCGTAAGGACAAATCCGCTCTGGTTGCTCGTAGTGCCGGCGCTCCATTCCTTGCAGTACCTGGCGGTGGTCTGGCGCTATCAGAGCAATGTCGAGCGTGATGCGCGCGATGCCGAAAAAATTCCGCAATCCAGAATCCTGTCGATTCTTGGTCCGGCCTACAGAGTGCGGCTCCTGGAGTTCATCAGTGCTGGCCTCCTCCTCGGTGGTCTGGGCTTCTGGCTGATTCCGACCGCGCTGACCGCCATTGTCCCCTATGACCGGGAGGTCCTTGGATCGTCGCTGTTCTTCTTCATCGTGTTGATTTTCATCAACGTACACCACTACTTCCTCGATAACGTGATGTGGCGCCGCGGCAACCCCGAGGTGTCGAGATATCTGTTCCGTTAGAGCTTTTTGCGCCCAAGCGGAACCGCTCGGCGTAATGCGTAATGGACCAGGGACGGCTCCAATCCCGTCCCGGACCGACGATCCAGCCGCATCGGGATTTTGGAGGCCTCGCCTCGGAATCGAACCGAGGCTTCCGAGATTTGCAGTCTCTAGCGTAGCCGCTCCGCCACGAGGCCATACGTGCTTTCGTAGAGGGCAGGAGTTTAAAGATTCTTGATATCTTGGGTAAAAATTTCGGCAATCCCGCCCTGGCAAAAGAGCCTGTTACTGGGCGGAATGGAACCGTTCCAAACGTCCTTCGCCGACATGGCAGGGACAGCCCACGCCTAGCTGCCGACCAGCGGCACGGTAACGGTCGTCGCATAATTGATCGGAAAGGCACTGAAGTACGGGAAGTCTATGACGAACGCATAGGCAGCGGTCAGGTGCGCCATGCGAAAGCCGCCGCTCACGGGATCGATGGCGATCGTGACGTTGACATCCTTCAGACCCAGCGCAAGCAGTTTCTGCGTCGCGATCGCCTGGATGTCGGCCTGAGTCAGCGTGTTGTTAAGCTGCAGGGACCGTGCGGACGCCTCCAGCGTGTACCGAACGCTTGAGGCCGAATTCATCGACCAGCCGAAGGCGAAGATTCCGAATAGCAGCATGATGAGGAACGGTGCGATCAGCGCGAATTCGAGCGCGGCTCCGCCCGATCGATCGGCCCTGAAGCCCCTCGCATTACCGAACACGGATCAACTCCTGGTGGCCGATCGTGCTGGGGGCGGAAAAGACGCCGAAGGTGAAGGGCGGGGTCCAGGTGGCCGATGCCTGGATCTGAACAAAGACCGCCGACAACTTCGGTCCGCTGCACAGCGTCGAGGCGTCGACCACCGTCGTCCCGCATTTGTGGATCCGGCTCAGCGTGACCTGTCCGTCGTCCGGCCGCTTCTCCCAGCTCGAAAGGGCAACGGCCTGCGTTGCCGCATCGTCAGTCGACCCAGCCAGCACCAGGTTTGCCGCTGTCTTGACGCCGGCGCGCATCGACAGTGAGCTCGTGACGTATGACCAGCCGTCGACGATGCCGAGCAGCGCCAGGCACAGGAAGGGCAGCACCATCGCGAACTCAACGGCCGCAGCGCCTACCTCATCTTTAAGAATTGAGTACGATCGGCGATCCACGGAAGGTTACTCGACCAGCATCACGGACTGCGCGGCGAAAATATCGCCCATTCCAAGGCTCGTGCAATCCTGATTGATGGTCGCGTTGCCGGACCATTGGATCATGTCGGCGACAACCTGCGTGCACCCGCTTTTGCCGGAGAAATTCCCGAGATAGTTTACCTGCTGCCTGGGGAAGTAGAGCGCGCCGGTCAGCAACGAGGTTGCCGTGCCGTTAAAGGTACTCTGTCCGCCGGTGGCCGTTCTGTCGCCATACATCAGCACGCCCGAGTAACTGCCGGACGTCGGCGCGCTCAGATTGACCGTGGCGTTGCCGTTCATCGACACACGCGAGGCGCCGGCGAGGTAGATGGTGACGCCGTCACCGAAGACGTTGGCGTTCGCATTCACTTTGAAATCGCCCCCCTGGACGACGTAGACCCCAGGCGAAAGGGTGACATCGCCGCTGAGGCTGAGTCCACTGCAGTAGGTCCCCGGCTGGATCGTTTGCGTCGTCTTGTTGCCATTGATATTCTTGCAGGGGTTCGAGGCCGCCGGGGCCGGAAGGCCGGCAAATGGATCCGCGGCAGGCAGCGCCTGGGTGATCGGGGCCGCGCAAACGGTGGTGACGGGATTGCTGAGAGAGACGCCGCCCGCCGTTATCAGGCAATCGACCTGGAGACCCGCCGATCCCTGAAGCTTGATGGCATCCGAGGCGATCGAATTGGCCATCACCGAGCAGCCGGTGAACTTCACGCTGGTGTTGCCAGAAAACAGGGCAGCCTGCGAGGCGGTCGGATCGAGCGCGAGTATGCAGGCCTTCGAAGCATTGGTGATGAGGGCCACGGCCCTCGCCTGTTCTGGAACCTGGGTCTGAGTGAAGATCAGGGTGAACATCCGATCGAGCTTTTGGCCGACGATCACTTCAACCGCTTTCTTGGCCGTGTTCGGTCCGGACGCGGGCGGCGTATTGACGACGATCGTGCCTGCGCCAAGCCCATTCGTCGCGGCCGACTGGGTCGCCGCCGCGACGATCGTCGGCGTATCGGAACCCGAGATCTGCTCCAGCGCGCCGGCATAGGCCGCGGCATCCGCCGTGGCCTGCAGTCTCAAGCTGTTATAGTACCAATAGGAGGTTTCCACGCCAAAACCCGCCGCACCGACAACGATCGGCAGGGTGAGGGCAAAGATGGTGGCGACGTTCGCGGCTCTGCTGCGGCCTATGCCGGCCGCCGTCAGCCGTATCCGGGTGAAGCAGTTGAACACCATGGTCAATTAGAAAGCACGCATATATGAACGAAAGGCTAAAACTTAGGCTCATTTTCGATCAGGGGTGCCATTGTTTGATCGGAGATGCCATCGTCTGATCGGCGTCCGCCGCTTCAGGCGGAAAGAACTGGCACGGACTCACCGTTCGACTCAGCCAACAATTCTCTTTGCACGGCCAGGAAGAACCTGCGCACTTCGTCGCTGGCTGCCGTTCTGTCCCTGCCCGTCCCGACAACGAGATCGAGCAACTCCGTCGCTTTTGCCTTCCAGAACGAGGTGGCGGTCTCGCCATGCAGATTGCCGAGCTTGGCGGCAACTTCCCTGACCAAGAATAGCTGACGATCGATCGGGAACGCACGGACTTTTTCTGGGTACATCTTCCGAACCATGAAACTGACGCAACGAATCAACCATTGCCGAACAAGCAATGGCTAACAGCGAAGGTGGAAACGGAAGCTTAACGGTGACCGGCCGATGCGTCGCGCACGCGAATTGTCATGTACTTTCGAACCCGAACTGGTTCACCCGGCGGCCCTCAGGCCGGCAGTGCTCTCGCCTCGCCGCCGCGCTTGCGCGGCACCATCATGTCGCCGGCCATCAGTCCGGTGACACGGCAGAACGCCATGAACGCCCGGCAGGCGTCTTCGGTCTCGATCACATCCACCGTGGCACCGAAACAGGCATTGAAGGCTTTCTGATACACCGGCCCCTGCCGGCGTGCCGGCCAATCCTGCAGAAAATCGAGCGCCTGCTCGACGCTGTAGATTTCCTCGACGGGCAAGCCGGGGCCTGGTGCGATGCGCACCGGCACCTCGAATTGCAATCTGTCCATTCGACATCTCCCGAACCGGCATCGCCCAAGCAACGCCGTTCGTCGTCAAAAGTTGCTTCGTTCGTTTTGTGCCACGGAAATGTGTCGTCACTGCGGAAAGTCGCCGCTTTGCTGCAGCGGCAAAGGCAAAGCCTGCCGGCACCAGGCGGCCCGGCAGTGAAAGCAACGCCGCGAAAAACGGAAAGCATTGCCTCGGCAAGCGAATATCCGGGCGGCTGAGACCGCATCAGGCAGTTCTTCCTTGAACCTTTCGCCCCCAAGTGCCAAATCTGGTGCCACTTACGCGCCTCACTCCTGCCGCGCGCCACCTTCTATATGGACAAAATGGTCACCTATCTCGACGCCGCCACTGCACCGCTCAGAAACACCGGCCAGATCCGCCTCTATGGCGAGGAAGGCTTTGCCGGCATGCGCAAGGCATGCGACCTCACCGCGCGCTGCCTGGACGAGCTGGTGCCAATGGTCGGTCCCGGCGTCACCACGGACACGATCGACCGTTTCGTCTTCGAGTTCGGCATGGACAACGGCGCGCTGCCGGCCACACTCAACTATCGCGGTTACACGAAATCGTCCTGCACCTCGATCAACCATGTCGTCTGTCACGGCATTCCCGACAACAAGCCGCTGAAGGATGGCGATATCGTCAACATCGACGTGACCTACATCCTCGATGGCTGGCACGGCGATTCCTCGCGCATGTATCCGGTTGGCACGATCAAGCGCGCCGCCGAACGCCTGCTCGAGGTCACCCATGAGTGTCTGATGCGCGGCATCGCCGCGGTCAGGCCGGGCGCGCGCACCGGCGCCATCGGCGCCGCCATCCAGACCTACGCCGAAGCGGAGCGCTGCTCCGTGGTGCGCGATTTCTGCGGCCACGGCGTCGGCCAGCTGTTCCATGATGCCCCCAACATCCTGCACTATGGCAGCGCCAATGAAGGTGTGGAAATGCGCGCCGGCATGATCTTCACCATCGAACCGATGATTAATCTTGGCCGGCCGCATGTGAAAGTCCTGTCGGACGGCTGGACGGCGGTGACGCGCGATCGCTCGCTGTCGGCGCAGTATGAGCACACGATCGGCGTGACCGACACCGGCTGCGAGATTTTCACGCTGTCGCCCAAAAAGCTCGACCGCCCCGGCCTGCCGGTTTAGGACACCGTGGCGAGGTCTTGAATAGCGGCCCATTTCCAGTGTTTGCGCGGCCGCCAGTCTTCGTCCTCGTCCATATCTCGTAGCCAGCGCATTATTTCCCGGCAACTGCGCGGACGGCCATCGCTGACCCTGCCATCGGTGCAGGGATCGTAGCGTTCGCGCGGGTAATTGTCGTGCCGTTCCCGATAACGCTCCCGGCTGTCCAGCATGCGCAGGAGCTCCCGGCAGTTATGCGGCTGGCCGTCGCTGTAACGGCCGTCCGTGCAAGGATCATCGTATTGGATGAAATGGATCGGGAGGTTCTGATCAGAGCGGCTACCGGCGGGTACGGCATCGATCACCAGGGCAGCCATTGCAGGGCTGAAGCTCAGAAACAGCCCGGCGGACAGCAGGATACGAACGAGGCTGGGCATCTTGGTTTCTCCGATGCGGGGCCATCAATGGCGATGCCATGAGCTTGCGCGGCCCCCATTGCCGCAACATTGCGTCGAGGTCGGTGGCTTACTTATTCCTTGCCGCCGAAAAGACCTCGACCGCCCCCGCCCGCCGTCCTAGTGTTTCGCGGGGATCAGCGATCATTGCTCGGGCTGGATGGGCGGCACATGGCGACACAGGGCGATGACGACGAGCGGAGTTTCTTCTCCGAGGTGCCAGTGCGGCAAGCCACGAAGGCCAGACAGGCTCCCGCCGAAAAGCCTCACTATCTCGGCCACCGTGATCGTCTGCGCGAGCGCTTTGCCTCGGCCGGCCCGGATGCCTTGCCCGACTATGAACTGCTGGAACTCCTGCTTTTCCGCCTGATCCCGCGCGCCGACACCAAGCCGGTCGCGAAGGCGCTGCTGGCCCGCTTCGGCACGTTGGCCGAAGTGCTCGGCGCGCCCGTCGGCCTGTTGCAGGAGGTCACGGGCATCGGCCCGACCGTGGCGCTCGAGCTGAAGGTCATCGCGGCGACCGCCCAGCGCATGGCGCGCGGCGAGGTTCAGGGCCGCGAAATCCTCTCGTCATGGCAGCAGCTCCTCGACTATTGCCGCTCGGCCATGGCGTTCGAGGCGCGCGAGCACTTCCGCATCCTTTTCCTCGACAAGAAGAACGCGCTGATATCAGACGAGGTGCAGCAGACAGGTACGGTCGACCACACGCCCGTCTATCCCAGGGAAGTGGTCAAGCGCGCGCTCGAACTGTCGGCCACCGCGATCATCCTGGTCCACAATCACCCTTCCGGCGACCCGACACCGTCGCGTGCCGATATCGAGATGACGAAAGAGATCATCGAAGCCGCCAAGCGGCTGGGCATTTCCGTGCATGACCACATCATCATCGGGCGAAAGGGCTATTCCAGCATGAAGGGCCTGTTGCTGATCTAAGTCTCGTATTCGCGAGACGGCAACGTCACGGCGCCGGCGATTATCCCGGCCGGAATTTGAAATCATTCAATCGTGGGAAGAACGATGCTGATACGCGCACTTCGCGGATCAATCTTCCAGTGGCGACAGCCCAAAAGATCGCCACTCTTCTAAAATCAAGGCCGATCGGTCTTGCAGCTGCCGGCAATCTGGCTGACCGCCTCATCGAAGCCGGCGAGGTCGAAATCGGCTTGGCCACGCCCGGACAGCAATCCGAAGCGCCATGACAGCAGCAGGCGGTTTGCCGGAACGAGGCGCTTGATGCCATCGGCGCCGTCGCGCATCAGCTGCCTGCCGCGCGTGCCGACGGACCAGCTCTCGTCAAATTTGCCGGCGCCGTCGATGGTCACCGACATGGTGATTTTCCGGCTGGCGGAGACCGCGTCGTTCAATTGCAGCCATTCGGTCCAGGCCGGCTCGCCGTCAGCCCGGCAAGCGATGGTCAGCACCGGGCTGTAGCTCAGCGCGCCGCCTCCGGTGATCAGTTTGTTGGTGGCATAGACCGACGCCGTGACGAGGCCGTCATTGGCCGTGTCAAAACGCCAATTGTCCGTACCGGCCCCGGCAGCGCCGCAGGCCAAGGCAAGGAAAAGCACCGCGGCGGCAGCGCGCCTCATTCCCACGAACACCCCCAACGACATCACCAATTACCTCTGGTCTTCCAACCAACCAGATAATGATCAAGGCTTCGTATCGCCACCGGTGCCCATCAGGAACGAATCCGATGTTGCAGTTTGGCAACGAAAAAGGCCGCCCGGAGGCGGCCTTTCGGAATTCACTGCAATGGGTGGCCTATTCGGCGTCCTTGGCGGCCTTCTTTTTCGGCGCGGCCTTTTTCTTCGGCTCTTCCGTCTCGTCAGCGGCATCGCTTGCCTTGGCTTCGGCCTTCTTCGACGCGGCTTTCTTGGCCGGCTTCGCCTTGGCCTTGGTCTCGTCTTCCTCGTCGTCGGCCATCAGCTCTTCCTTGCTGACCTTGACGTCGGTGACCGAGATCTGTTCGAGCAGGTGGTCGACAACCTTCTCCTCGAACATCGGTGCCCTCAGCGCGTTGAGCGCCTCGGGATTGCTGCGATAGAACTCGAAGGCTTCCTGCTGCTGGTTGGCCGGGAAGCGGCGAACCTGCTCGAACAGGCCGCGTTGCAGTTCCTCGTCCGAAACCGTGACGCCGGCCTTCTCGCCGATCTCGGCCAGCACCAGGCCAAGGCGCACGCGGCGCTCGGCAAGGCGCATGTATTCGGCGCGCGCATCTTCCTCGGTCGTCTCTTCGTCGGCGAAGGTGCGGCCGGCGGCTTCCAGGTCGCGGTTGACCTGCGCCCAGATGTTGTTGAACTCGGCTTCGACGAGCTTCGACGGCGCTTCGAACGAATAGGCCGCATCGAGCTGATCGAGCAGCTGGCGCTTGACCTTCTGGCGCGTCATCGAACCGAACTGGTTCTCGATCTGGCCGCGCACGATGTCACGCAGGCGCTCGAGCGATTCCAGGCCAAGGTTCTTGGCGGTCTCGTCGTTGATTTCGAGCTCGCCGGGCTTCGACACTTCCTTGACGGTGACCTCGAAGGTCGCTTCCTTGCCGGCCAGATGCGCCGCCTGGTAGTTTTCCGGGAAGGTCACGGTGATCTGCTTCTCGTCACCGGCCTTGGCGCCGATCAGTTGATCCTCGAAGCCCGGAATGAACTCCTTGGAGCCCAGCACCAGCGGCTGGTCGTTGCCGGCGCCGCCAGCGAAAGCCTCGCCGTCGATCTTGCCGACATAGTCGATCGTGACGCGGTCGCCTTCGGCGGCCTTGCCGGTCTTCGGCTCGTAGCTGCGCGCCGATTCGGCGACGCGCTTGACCTGGTCGTCGATTTCCGAATCCGGAACGTCGAACACCTGGCGCGTCACCTTGATGTCGGAGAAATCCTTGATCTCGATCGCCGGAATGACCTCATAGTTGAGGCGGAACTCGAAGTCGGCGCCTCCGGCCAGGATCTTCTCGGCTTCCTTCTCGTCCTCGGTCATGATGACCTCAGGCTGCATGGCGGCCTTTTCGCCGCGCCCGGTGATGATCGAGCGGGTCGAGTCGTTGAGGATCTCGTTGACCACTTCGGCCATGAACGACTTGCCATAGACCTTGCGCAGGTGCTGCACCGGCACCTTGCCCGGACGGAAGCCGTTGATGCGGACCTTGTTGCGGGCGTCCGACAGCCGCGCCATCAGCTTGGCTTCCATATCACCGGCCGGCACGGTGATCTTGATCTCGCGCTTGAGACCGGAATTGAGAGTTTCGGTGACCTGCATCGTAAAACCTTTGTTTTCACCAATGAGGCTGCCAAACGGCTCCCTGCCGTTCACAGCCTGCCGGTAATTCTTGCCGGGAATGGCTTTTGGTACGGAACCTGGCGATTTGACCGGAAATACGGCTCAAACTCTCCCAAACTGCGTTCCAAAATGTGAATAAGTTCTTGTTTTTCCTACTTCTTATCACATCTTGTAGAAGCGGATCGTCGCGTTCCGTCACATTTGACACGCCTTTTGTCACAGGCGAGCCTAATTTTCAACAGTCTTCGCGTTTAGGCGAATAACCAACATTCCGGCCCTGAGCCAACATCTTGTCTCCGACATTGACAGAATGATGGCTACATGGGATTGCCGGGCCACGCGGGTATGGCGGAACTGGTAGACGCACCAGATTTAGGTTCTGGCGAGAGATCGTGGGGGTTCGAGTCCCTCTACCCGCACCACCCTTCGCTCTTCGAGCTTCGGGTGGCAGGTCACCCGGAGCTCGCTAGACGAAGGAGCGTCCTGCGAAACCTGGCGAAGAGGACCGGCGTCGTTATCGCGCATCCCACGGTCTAATAAAGCGGCTCCTCGAAAAGCGTCTTGTCGCCATCCATCAGCGCCTTGATCTGCGCCGTGCCGTCGGCGGCGAGCGCCAGCTTGATCCCGAACGGGCGCACCCGCATGTCGCTCTGGATCGCCATCCCCTCGCCTTCGGGCAGATAGAAGCGCTCGATGCCGTAATCCGGCGCGATCGTCATGCCTTCGCCGCGAAGATCCCAACCTGCGGCGACATGGCCCGAAATGTCGGCTTCGTCCGTTGCGGCCGGCGTCGGTGCCGTGCCGAACCAGGCGGCGGTCGGCGTCCAGTAGCCGTCGGCGCCCTTCTTCAGCCGGACCACGATCGAGGTGTCGTCGCTGGACTGTTTGTCGGACGCAATGTTGGCGATCATTTTCACCGGTATGCGCGAGATGTCATAGCCGAGGACGATATAGTCGCCGCGCAGCAAGTCGCGCGGATCGACTGGTTGGATCTTCAGCAGGACTTCCTTGCCATTACGCAGGATCGCCGCCCGGCTGGCGATGATCCAACTGAGAAAACCGAGTTGGACGAGCGCCAGCACCAGCGCCGAGATGACAAGCCTCTTCCCGGTCATCATGCCGTGGCTCCCCCAATGGCCGGACCCTTCATGCGTTTTTCCACGCGGATGATGACGATCGCAAGCACGCCCAGCAGCAGCGCGGCGGCAAGGAAGAAGCCGGCGGTGTCGAGCATCGACTGAAGCGTCACGACATAAATGATGGCGAGTTCGAAGGCGAAGCCGAGATAGGCCAGCCAGCGCAGGCCACGGCTCTCACGGCCTGCGAACACGACTGCCGCGACGATCCCCGCCAATGCGACGACCGAAGCGATGGCGAAACCGCTGTTGTAGGTGCTCTCGCCAGCCAGTTCGAACTGGATGATGGCCAGGCCGGTGAGGAAGCCAAGCAGCGCGTGCAGGGGCAAACGACCGCCGAGTTGCACGATCCTGTCGACCGGTTCCGGCGCAAGGGCGGCAGCAGCAAAAAGCGCGACAGAGACGATGACCAGAGGGATCGCTACCGGCAGCGTCGCGTGATCCATGGCCAGGAGCACCAGATAGAAAAGCAGCGACAGGATGATCAGATGCCGCGCCGGCTGGCTGCGGGTCCAGAACGAAACAGCAAACAGCACCACCGCCATGGCGACGAAGGCGTGTGGAAACTCGCTACGGCTGTAATAGTCGAACCCTTTCAGGAACAGCCAGGCGTCGGCGATGCCGACCGCTGCCACGGTCAGCGCGTTGGAGCGCAGCGCAACCGCCGCCAATGCCGTGCCGGCGCCCCAGGTGACCAGGGCGGAAGCCTCGTCGCCGGACAAATGGTACATCTGCCCGATCAGCGCGATCGAAGCGCCGAACGCGGCCGCCGCCACGATCCACAGGGCTTCGCCGATCGCCGCATGGTCGCGCGTCTTCAGCACCGCCCCGCCGACATAGCCGCCAAGGATAACGGCGAACAGCGCGGCCACCCGCGCCAGCCGCGGGATCGCTTCCCAATTGGCGGCGACGAAGATCAGGATGGCCGCTCCAAAGAGCAGGGCCGCCATCATCGCGAGGATCGAGCCGAAGCTGAGCGACTGGCGGGCGTTGGCGTCGACGTCACGGACCAGGGAATCGGCTGTGGCGGCGTCGATCAGGCCTGCCTGCCGCCACCGCGCGATATCGGACCTTAGTCGTGATGAATAGCCCGCCATTCCCCTTCTCCCCCAGTTGGTCTTTTTTCAGCCGATCAGCCCAAACCGTTGACGTCACGGCACTTTCTGATTCTGGCTTCTTTGTGTCGGGTCGGTGAAACCGCGTTAATGTTGCATTGCACAATTTGCATTGCTGCCATGCAGCCATAGCGCTTTTAAATCGATATGGGTCCCCCTACTTATGGTTCGTACACAAACGGAATGATCCGCAAGAAAGACGAAACGAGAACTACCATGAACCTGATCCGCAACTACCGCAACTGGCGCCGCTACCGGGACACCGTCTCCGAGCTGAGCCGCCTGAGCAACCGTGAACTGACCGACCTCGGCATCAGCCGCAGCGACATCCCTTACGTCGCTCGCAAGGCGGTCTAATCCTTCGGGCCGCGAATGGTCCGAACCAGTTTTGAAAAAGAGAACGACAATGAACTTGATCCGCAACTATCGTAACTGGCGCGTTTATCGCGAGACGGTTACCGAGCTGGGTCGCCTTTCGAACCGCCAGCTGCATGATCTCGGCATCGTCCGCGACGAAATCAAGATCATCGCCCGCCAGGCGATGTAACCAAGGAATTTCGCTGGGGTCGACCTCCTCCCCGACCCAAGCGAATTCGGTCCGCCCTTACCTCCTCCCAAGGGTTGACCATCAAAACGGCGCCCGCCGCACCTCCTCCCGCGGCGGGCGTTGTTTCCCCGGGGCAAAAGGATTTTGCCCCAGAGGTTTCGCCCTCTGTAAAAATGCGAAGAGAATTTCGTCTGAGCCGACCTCCTCCCCGGCGATGACGAATAGGCCCAACCTTCACCTCCTCCCGAAGGTTGGCCACCCAAACGGCGCCCGCCGCACCTCCTCCCGCGGCGGGCGCTGTTTCCCCGGGACAAACGAATTTTGCCCCAGAGGTTTCGCCCTCTCTAAAAATGCGAAGAGAATTTCGTCTGAGCCGACCTCCTCCCCGGCGATGACGAATACGGTCGGCCTTCACCTCCTCCCGAGGGTCGACCCCCAAAACGACACCCGCCGGACCTCCTCCCCCGGCGGGTGTTGTTGTATTCAGGGGCAGGTGTTCCCGACCCCGGCGTTTCGCGTTACCGCCACGCGACAATTGCAATCGCCGCGGCAAGCTATTATTCCGGCGGCCATGAGCAAAAATCCAATCCATATCATCGGCGGCGGCCTCGCCGGTTCCGAGGCGGCATGGCAGGCGGCCGAGGCCGGTGTTCCCGTCATCCTGCATGAAATGCGCCCGGTTCGCGGCACCGATGCCCACAAGACCGATGGCCTGGCCGAACTCGTCTGTTCCAATTCCTTCCGCTCCGACGACGCCGAAAACAACGCCGTCGGCCTGCTGCATGCCGAAATGCGGCTGGCCGGCTCGCTGATCATGAGCGCCGGCGACGCCAACCAGGTGCCGGCAGGCGGCGCGCTGGCCGTCGACCGCGATGGTTTTTCCGACGCGGTGACGAAAAAGCTCGAGGCACATCCGCTGATCACCATCGAGCGCGAGGAAGTTCCCGGCCTGCCGCCGGCGGAGTGGGACCAGGCGATCATCGCCACCGGGCCGCTGACCGCGCCATCGCTTGCCCAGTCGATCGCCGAAGCGACCGGCGCCGATGCGCTCGCTTTCTTCGATGCCATCGCGCCGATCATCCATTTCGACACGATCGACATGGATACCTGCTGGTTCCAGTCGCGCTACGACAAGGTCGGGCCTGGCGGCACCGGCAAGGATTATATCAACTGTCCCATGGACAAGGATCAGTACCTCGCCTTCGTGCAGGCGCTGGTCGACGGCCAGAAGACCGAGTTCAAGCAATGGGAAGGCACGCCCTATTTCGACGGGTGCCTGCCGATCGAGATCATGGCCGAACGCGGCGTCGAGACGCTGCGCTACGGACCGATGAAGCCGATGGGCCTCACCAATGCGCACAATCCGACGGTGAAGGCCTATGCGGTCGTCCAGTTGCGGCAGGACAATGCGCTGGGCACGCTCTACAACATGGTCGGCTTCCAGACCAAGCTGAAGCACGCCGAACAGGTGCGCGTGTTCCGCACCATTCCGGGCCTCGAAAACGCCGACTTCGCCCGCCTTGGCGGCCTGCACCGCAACACCTACATCAACTCGCCGACCTTGCTGGACGCCTCGCTGCAGCTGAAGTCGCAACCCGGCCTGCGCTTTGCCGGCCAGATCACCGGCTGCGAAGGCTATGTCGAGAGCGCCGCCATCGGCCTGCTCGCCGGGCGCTTCGCCGCGGCCGAGCGGCTCGGCCATGCACCATCGCTACCGCCGCTCACCACCGCCTTCGGCGCGCTGCTCAACCACATCACCGGTGGCCACATCGTTTCCGACGACGAGCCGGGCAAACGCTCTTTCCAGCCGATGAACGTCAATTTCGGCCTGTTCCCGCCGGTCGAGGCGCCGAAGAGCGAGGGCAAGCGCATGCGCGGCAAGGACAAGACCGTCGCCAAGCGCCACGCCATCACCTCGCGTGCCCTGCAAGACTGCCGTGAATGGCTGGGTGTGCCGGCGCAGACGGCTGAGGCTGCCGAATAAGCTCGCGGCCTGATGGACGCTCGGCGTAAAGTAGGATACTATCCTACTTTACGCCGAGCGGAGCCGTTCCATGGAAGCAGCCGAGAAACTATCCGTCACCGTCACACCCGCGATGGCACGCATGATCCGCGAAAGAGTCGAGGACGGTTCGTTCGGCTCGGCCAGCGAGGTTATCCGCGCAGCTCTTCGCGCTTTCCAACGCGAAGAAGAGGAACACGCCGAGCGCATGGCCTCGATCAGGGCGCGTGTGAAGGCGTCGATCGAGGATACGAGACCCGCCGTTCCGCTCAATGAGGCAATCGACAGAGTAAAGAACCGCATTTCGCAACTGGCGCGAGACAATGATGATTCAGCGTCTCGCCGTCGTTCTTAGTGAAGGAGCTATATCCGACCTCGAGGCTATCGCCGCCTATGTGCTTGAGAGCAGCGGAAGCGAAAGCATCACCAACGGTTTCGTCGACCGGATCAAGGAACGCTGCCTGGGCGTTGGAAACGTCCCTCGTGGCGGTCGCCCGCGTGATGACATCGCGCCGGGACTGAGGACGGTTCCTTTCGAACACTCCGCTGTTATAGCCTACGTGGTCGAAAGCGATGTCGTTCACATCGTCAACATCTTCTACGGCGGCCGCGACTACGAAGCGCTGATAGGCGATAGCGACAAACCCTCTTGACCGGACAGCTACTCGGCCGGCTCGGCGGTCGCTAACGGCAAGCCTGGCTTGCCCGCCTCCGCAGGATTTCGCCTGACATAAGCAGCCTTCAGCGTCTCCGAAGTTTCGCGTGAGCCGTCATGGCTCCAGCCTGGGGGCTTGATCAGGTAGTTCAGTCGCTCGCTCACTGTCAGCCCCGGCGCGAAGGCATCCCTGAACATGCCGATCCATTCGTGGAACGCCACTTTCAGCGGATTGAAAGTGCCGAGATTTTTCACGATGCCGTAGCGCGGCCGGTCCTCTTCCAACTCCTCGACGAAGGTGCCGAACATGCGGTCCCATATGATCAGCGTGCCCGCATAGTTGGCGTCGAGATAGCGCGGGTTGGTGGCGTGGTGGACGCGGTGGTGCGAGGGCGTGTTGAAGATGAACTCGAACCAGTTCCACATCTTGCCGATCGTCTCGGTGTGGATCCAGAACTGCCAGACCAGGTTGAAACCGAAGGTGAAGGCAATCACCGCCGGATGGAAGCCGAGCAGCACCAGCGGCGCCTGCAGCACGAACATGAAGGTGAACAGGCCGGTCCAGCTTTGCCTGAGCGCCGTCGACAAATTGTAGTGCTGGCTGGAATGGTGGTTGACGTGCTCCGCCCACACCCAGCGCACCCGGTGCGCGATGCGGTGGTAGACGTAGTAGCGCAGATCATCGAGAAGGAAGGCCGCCAGGAACACCCAAACCGACAGGCCGAGATTGAAGACCCGGAACTGCCATAGCCACAACAGCGCCCAGTAGGACACGACGCCGAGCAGCAGCCCGGCGACGACGTTGCCGGTGCCCATCATCAGGCTGGTCAGCGTGTCGCGGGTCTCGAACGAGCCCTTGGCGCGACCGGTCCGCACCAGCCAGAGCTCGATCAGGATCGCGGCGACAAAAAACGGAATGGCCAGTTGGGTGACCTGCGGAAACTCGTAGCTGTCCATCACGCTGCCTCCTTCCCGGAACTCGTGTCTCGCGGCCCAAGAGCGTTCCGCAAGGCCTGCACGTCGGCGGCATTGGCGAAGCGGAAGCGGCCGCCCTTCCAGGTGAAGTCCGTCAGCCGCAGCTGGATCGTGTCCGTCTCGTCAGTTTTGGACACAACGACGTCCCGAGGCGTCACGACGCGGGTCAGAAAGCAGTCGCCGATACCGTGGACGATGCCCGTGCGGCCATGGGCAAGATCGAGAAAAGCGGATCGGCTGTCCGCGGTTAGTCGAACCGCGGTCACAATCTCGTCGGGAAAGTCCTCTGCGAAACGGCCCGTGGCTTGATCCGCGCCGGTCAGAGTGACCATATTGCTGCCGCCGGTGAAATGCACGGCGGCTACCGACAGCGCGATGCCCAGAACGACGATCACGACCAGCACGGGCAAGCTCATGAACGGGAATCTCCTCCGGGCCAGCCTGTCGTCTTAGGCGACAGTTCTCGGCAGGCGGACTTCTTAACACGATTGACGTTTACGTCAATGTGTCGGCCAGCCCTTGCCCGCATGGCGCAGCAGCAGCCAGTGTCGGCGCAACGCCGACAGCCGTGCCACGCCCCCGAGCGGGGCCTGGCGCGAGCCTTCCATCTTGTCGAGATAAGCGCGCGACAGCGCCAGCGGCAGGAATGCCGGACGCAACGACCCCGGCAGCGCGGCAGCACCCCGTTCGAAGGCGGAAAGATGTTCGCGCGCCAGCGAGATCATCGCGGCCACGGCGCGCTGGGCACCAGGACCGCCATTGCCGGCAATAAACTCTTCCGGCGACGAGCCCGCCGCCGCCAGGATGTCAGCCGGGACAAAACACTGCCCGCGCCCGCGGTGCAGCGGCAACAGAAGCAAAAGGCCCGTCATTGCCTGCGCGCAGCCCGCCCTGCCGGCCAGTTCGGCGAACCTTGGCGCCTCGACAGGATCGAGCACCATTGCCGCAAGCTGGATCAGCGCGGCTGCCGTCTCGCCGCAATAGCCTTCCAGATCGGTGCGCGACGGCATCGGATCGTCGTAGAGATCGAAGATGCGTGCTTCGAGCATGTTCTCAAAGGCCAGTTTCGGCAGCTTGAACGCCGCAATGGTGGCGTTCAAGGCTTCGGCAACAGGATGGCCCGCGCCCGCCTCGCCGCCGGCGGCGATGACATCGCGCCACCATTGCAGCCGGACCTCCCCGGGCAAAGGCTCATGGATGCGGTCACGAATGCCTGATATCTCGGCATTGAATGCGTACAGCGAAAACAGCGCCTTGCGCTTGTCGGCCGGCGCGTAGAGCGCGGTGAGATACCGATCATGGTCGGCGACGCGCACCGCATCCATGACGATTTCAGTATTCTGCGACATATCAATCGACGGCGATGAGCGCGGCCGCCACGGCGCGGTTTTCAGCCAGAAGGACATTGTAGGTCCGCACTGCTGCCCCAGTCGACATCGGGTCGGACGCTATGCCGGCATCCTTCAGCGCGGCCCGCAGCGCCGCCGGCAACGGCCTGAGATCCCGACCCATGCCAACCAGCAGGATCTCGACCTTGTCGGCCTCGGCGAGCAGCCTGTCGAAATCCGCCACGGTCAGCGCTTGGGGATTTGCCGGCTCCCAACCATGGATGCCTGTGGGCAGGCACATGAGAGAGCCGCGATGCGACATGTCGGCAAAGCGGAAGCCGCCATTGCCATAGGCCTCGATTGGCGCACGGCCGGGGAAATGCGCCTCGCGGATAATGATGCCTTTGCCGGCCATCACTCTATCACCCCTCGGGGCCGCGCGTCAGGTCGCGACGGCCTTGCCGCCGCTGACCGGCTTTTCCTCGTCGGCCGAAGCCTGCGGCCGCAGCTTGAACAGGATGAGCAACGGCGCCGCGATGAAGATCGACGAATACGTGCCGAACACGACGCCGAACAGCATCGCCAGCGTGAAGGAGCGGATCACTTCGCCGCCGAACAGCACCAGCGCCAGCAGCGCCAAGCTGGTCGTGACGGACGTCAGCGTCGTTCTCGACAACGTCTCGTTGATGGCGTTGTTCAACAGCTGTGGCAACGGCATTCGCTTGTATTTTCGCAGATCCTCGCGGACGCGGTCATAGACCACGATCGTGTCGTTCAGCGAATAACCGATAATGGTCAGGATCGCCGCCAGTGACGACTGGTTGAACTCGAGCCCGGTGATGACGAAGAAACCGAGCGTCATGACCACATCGTGCACCGTCGCGACAATGGCGCCGACCGCGAACTGCCATTCGAAGCGGAACCAGACATAGATCAGGATGCCGGCCAGCGCGACGATCATGGCGATCGTGCCTTGCTTGGCCAGTTCGCCGGAAACCGTCGGGCCCACCACTTCGACGCGACGGAAATTATACTGATCCTGCAGCTCGCCGCGCACCTTGTCGATCACGGTCTGCTCGGCATTTTCACCGGCATCCTGCGTGCCGACGCGGATCAACACGTCGTTGGGTGCACCGAACTGCTGCACCTGCACTTCGCCGATGTTCAGTTCCGTCAATCGGCTGCGGATGTCACCAATATTGGCATCGCCGCTCTTCGACTGCACCTCGATCAGGGAACCGCCCTTGAAGTCGATGCCGTAATTGATGCCGACGCTCATGAACAACACGACGGACAATATCGACAATGTGCTGGACAGCGCGAACGTCCACCGGCGGATACCCATGAACGGAATTTTCGTGCCGGGCGGAACGAAAGTCACCGGTGCGCGCGGCAGTTCCTTCGGACGTGCGCGGCGCAGCCAGATCGACACCAGCAGGCGGGTGAAGGTGAAAGCGGTGAAGACCGTGGTCAGGATGCCGATGGCATAGGTGATGGCAAAGCCCTTCACGGGTCCGGTACCGAGATAGAACAGCACCACTGTCGCAATCAGCGAGGTGACGTTGGAATCGACGATGGTCGCCAGCGCCTTCGAGAAGCCGGTGTCGATCGCCTGGATCACCGAGCGACCGGCGCGTCGCTCCTCGCGGATACGCTCGTAGATCAGCACGTTGGAATCGACCGCCATGCCGATGGTCAGCACGATACCGGCAATACCGGGCAAGGTCAGCGTCGCGCCGAGCAGCGACAGCAGCCCGACGATCATCGCCACGTGCACCGCCAGCGCGATATTGGCGAGGAAGCCGAGGAAACCGTAGGCGACGAACATGAATGCCACGACGAGGATCGAACCGATGATGCCCGCGACCTTGCCCGCATGGATCGAATCCTGGCCCAGGCCCGGACCCACGGTACGCTCCTCGATGACCGTCAATGTCGCGGGCAGCGCGCCGGCGCGCAGCAGCACGGCGAGGTCGTTGGCGCTTTGCGCTGTGAAATTGCCGGAGATCTGGCCGGTGCCGCCAAGGATCGGTTCACGGATCTGCGGCGCCGAAATCACCTGGTTGTCGAGGATGATGGCGAACAGCTTGCCGACGTTCTGCGCGGTGGCCTGGCCGAAGCGGGCGGCACCCTTGGAATCGAAGCGGAACGAAACCACCGGCTCGTTGTTCTGCGAATTGTACGTCGCCTGTGCGTCGACGAGGTTTTCACCCGACACGATAACGCGGTTCTCGATCAGGTATGGAACCGGCGGATCGTCCTGGGAATAGAGCACCGACGAACCGGCTGGCGGGCGCCCCTTGAGCGCGTCCTGCACCGGCATCGACTGGTCGACCATCTGGAAGGTCAGCTTCGCGGTCTGGCCGAGAATCTCTTTCAGCCGCTGCGGATCCTGCAGGCCAGGCACCTGGACGAGGATGCGGTCCTCGCCTTGCCGCTGCACGATAGGCTCGGTCGTGCCGAGTTCGTTGACGCGGCGCTCGACCACCTCGATCGACTGCGCCAACGCGGTCGACGTGCGGTATTTGATGCCGGCGTCGGTGACGGTGAACTTAAGCAGGCCCGGCTCGGAATCATCCAGCGCCATTTCCTGGATGGAACCGCCGGTGAACAAGCCGGCGGCGACAGGATCGGTCAAAGTCTTCAATGCCTTCTTGGCGGCATCGAGCTGGGCGGGATCGGTGATGCGGACCTGCAGGGTCTTGCCGGTGCCGGCAAGACCGGTATAGCCGATCTTGGCATCGCGCAGCAGTGTGCGGATTTCGTCGCGCGTCGTCTCCAACCGATCCTTGATCAGATCATTCTGGTTCATCTCCAGCAGGATGTGCGAACCGCCCTGCAGATCGAGGCCGAGCGTCATCTGCCGCTTCGGCACCCAACTGGGCAGCTGAGCCAGCGTGCTGGCGGGGAACAGGTTGGGCGCGGCGAGGATCACTGTGGCGGCCACGGCCAGCCAGATCAGGATCATCTTGAAGCGCGAGAAATAAAGCATAGGGCGTCGTCCGTCAGAGCGTGTCCGCGGATCGCTCCGCCTTGAATCTGGTTATTTCTTGGCGTTCTGGTTGGCGACCGGTTCGCCCTTGACTCGCACATCGGCGATCGTCGAGCGCAGCGCCGTCACCTTGGTGCCGCCGCCAAGATCGATCTCCAGCTCGTTGTCGTCGATCACCTTCGTCACCTTGCCGACAAAGCCGCCGCCGGTGACGACAGTGTCGCCGCGACGAACCGCCGCCAGCATCTCGCCGCGCTTCTTCAGCTGCGTGCGCTGCGGGCGGATGATCAGAAAATACATGATCACGAAAATCAGGACAAACGGCAAAATGCTGATGAACATATCGGGAGAGGCGCCGCCGATGCCTTGGGCGTATGCCGGTGTCACGAACATCGAGGTACTCCTGAATTTTGAAAAACAGCCACCAAACGATCAAGCAGGATTTGGCGGCCCCTAGAAATTTGGCCGGAATATAGTCGGTAAAGTTGTCAATGCAACTGCGCGGCCGGGCAAATCGGCTGCTTTTCCGGCCTGTTTAGCCGTGTTAGAGCAGGATCGCGAAAACCGCGAGCCGGTTTTCGGAAAAGATCACGCTCGAACAAATGGTTGCAACCGGTTTCGAAACCGCCGGAATCGAACCGGACCTACCTGCCACCGCAAAAACCGAAGCAAAAAAGACCCGACATGACCGATACCAGCATCGACGCCCTGAACCAGAAACTTGACCGCCTGATCGAGGCGGTCAGCCGCCTCGCGCCGCCGCCGGCGCCTGAAACCGACCTCAACGTGGCCGACTGCTTCGTCTGGCAGGCCGATCCCGGATATCTGGAGCCGGTGCGCAAGGTCAACCGCGTCGATATCGGCCTGATCCGCGGTGTCGACCGCGTCCGCGACATCCTCGTCGACAACACTGAGCGCTTCGCCGCCGGTTTCGCCGCCAACAACGTCCTGTTGTGGGGTGCCCGCGGCATGGGCAAATCGTCGCTGGTCAAAGCCGTACACGCGCAGATCAATGCCAAGGCGAAGCACGGCCTGCCGCTCAAGCTGATAGAAATCCACCGCGAGGACATCGACACGCTGCCGAAGCTGATGGGCCTGCTGAAGGCGGCCCCCTTCCGCGTCATCCTGTTTTGCGACGATCTGTCCTTTGACCATGACGATACGTCCTACAAGTCGCTGAAGGCAGCACTCGAAGGCGGCGTCGAGGGCCGTCCGGCCAACGTCATCTTCTACGCGACCTCGAACCGCCGCCACCTGTTGCCGCGCGACATGATCGACAATGAGCGCTCGACCGCCATCAACCCATCGGAAGCGGTCGAGGAAAAGGTCTCGCTATCCGACCGTTTCGGGCTGTGGCTCGGCTTCCATAAATGCTCGCAGGACGAATATCTCGACATGGTCAACGGCTATGCCAGCCATCATGGCCTCGACATCGACCCCGAGCAGTTGCGCGCCGAAGCGCTGGAATGGGCCACCACACGCGGCAGCCGCTCAGGCCGCGTCGCCTGGCAATTCACCCAGGATCTGGCCGGCAGGCTCGGCAAGCCATTGAAGGATTGAGGCGATGGATCGCGCCGCCAACCCGATCGACCGACCAGGTCATTTGGGCGGCTGCGTCCGTCGCAAATCGCGCGGCGTTTGACCGATCTCGCGGCGCATCCAATGCGCCAGGTGTGACTGGTGCGCGAAGCCCGTCATTTCAGCTACTTCGCTTGTGCTGAGGTCGCCTCGCTGCAGCAGAACGCGTGCGCGTTCAACGCGACGCCGTAACACATAGCGGTGCAAGGTGACGCCCGTCGCCACTTTGAACCATGTCCGCAAATGCGAGCTGCTCGCGCCGGCAACGCGGCTTAGTCGATGAATCGAAAGCGGCTCGTGAAGAGACGCCTCGATGTGCTCCAGCACGCGTTTGAGCTGGGTATCCGACAAACGGTTCGTTCGACCGATATCAGGTTCACCAAGGCCGAGCAGCCTCACCGCCAGTGCGGCGCCAATGCTGTCGGCAAACAAAGGGCCGCTTGGCGAATCTGCATTCAGTTCGCTCTCGAGCGCCCAGGCGAGATGTGCGATGCGCTGGTCGCGAAGCAGGTGGCGCGTGTCGAGCCGCAATGCTTGCCCCTTGCCGCCAAGCTCCGCCACCACCCTTTCCATCAGCGCTGGCTGCAACGCAATCTCGATCGTGTCGAACGGGGTTTCGGCCTCGAAGCCGCCCTCCTGGCCGGCTGGCACCAGGTCGATATCCCCGGCGCGCCTGACGAAATATCGCCCAACCTGATCGCAGTAGGAGCGTGTCGCCGCGCTGGCATGCACCATGATGCGATGGTGTGGAGCCCGGGACAGGCGGTGGACTCCGGCTTCGATATGCCGGGAGGCCATTGTTACATCGGACACGGCTTGAGCCGGAGCGTATTGCGACTGCATGCTCTCTCTCGATTCATGGCAAAACCTGTCCGAGATTTGGCAATTCCCGCGCGATTTTCAATGCCGTCGACCTGTACTCACGCCTCTCCATCAAACTTGGACGAGAGGTTACACCATGAGTTTCTATGTTGTTGTCGGAGCGGGCCCGGTCGGTCGCGAAACCGCTCGCCTTCTTGGCGAGGAAGGACATGATGTCGTTCTCACCAGCCGAAGCGTCGGCTCGAACGCATTGCGGAACGTGCGGCCCATGCAGGCCGATGCTACCGATGCGTCGGAACTCGCGCGTGTCTGCCAAGGCGCCGATGCCATCTTCATGTGCGCCATGGCCACCTATCACAGGTGGCCAACCGATTTTTTCCCCATCATCGACGGCACCGTTCGCGCGGCCGAAGCGGTCGGCGCGAAACTCATCGTGTTGGGCAACCTCTATGGCTATGGGGAAAATGCCGATAGCCCGCTTCGTTCCGACCTGTCCCTGGATCCTACTTCGAAGAAGGGAACGGCCAGGACGATCATGTGGCAGCGAGCCGCCCGTGCCGACGTGCCGGCAATCGAAGTGCGGTCCAGCGACTATCTCGGCCACGGCGCGATCAGCTACTTCTCGCTGGTCGCCCTGCCCTCCATCATCGAAGGGAAGCCCACCGCTTTCATTGGAAACCTCGATGCGACGCATGCCTGGGCCTTCACCAAGGACGTCGCCAGGACGCTGGTCGCGGCTTCCCGCTTCACGGGCGAATGGGGACGGGCGTTTCACGTCCCCTCGCAATACGCCTCACCCCGGGAGCTCATCCAGAAAACCGCTGCGATGCTTCGACAGGAGGTTTCAGAAATCCGTTCTTATTCGATTGCCGAGATGGAAGCATTGGGTATGCATGAGCTCATCGAGATGAGCTATCTTTTCGAGAACCCCTTGCTGGTGGATTCTTCCGACGCCGAGGTGCTTCTCGGTATTAAGGCCAGCAGCCTTGAGGTCATGATCGCCGACACGCTGCGTGATCATCTCCGCGCTTGAGGGCCGGCCTTCGACAGAACTGAAAAAGCCCGCTCCTTGCGGAACGGGCTGAGCCGGCGGGCTGGACTGGAGGTCAGGCGGCCCGCATATCGCTTTTTTTCTTCTATTCGAGATAGCCTGACGGATCGACCGGGGCGGAGTTCTTGCGCACTTCGAAGTGCAGCTTCGGCGAATCCGTCGTGCCGCTCATGCCCGAGAGCGCGATTTCCTGGCCGCGCTTGACCTTCTGGCCGCGCTGGACCTCGATCGAGCTGGCATGGCCATAGACGGTGACCAGGCCGTTCTCGTGGCGCACCAGCACCGTGTTGCCGAATTCCTTGAGGCCGTCGCCGGCATAGATGACAACACCGTTCTCGGCCGCCTTGACCGGCGTGCCCGTGGGCACGGCGATATCGACGCCGTCCTTGCCGGATCCGAAACCGGAGATCACCCGGCCGCGCACCGGCCAGCGCATCTTGCCGATGCCGGTGGCATCGGGTGCCACCGCGTCGTCGTCCTCGGCCTGCTGGATGACCTTGGCGTCCTTCTTCGGCGGCGTGTAGGAGGCCAGCGTTTCCGAAGGCGTGGCCTTTGCCGGGACTTGCGTTGTCGCGGTGGTCACCGGATCGACCTTGGCCGGCTTGGCGCTGGCGACTGTCGCCGTTCCGCCGCCCGGCACCTTCAAGGTCTGGCCGATTTTCAATATGCCGTCCTTCATGCCGTTGGCCTGCTTCAGCGCGACCACGCCGACGCCGGTCTTTCTGGCAATCGAGGACATCGTGTCACCCGACTGGACCGTATACGTACCGGCGGCGCCGGTTGCCTTGGCCATCTGCGCCGGCTTGGGTTCCTTGGGCTGGTTCGCCGTGGCCGACGCATCGACCTGGGCGGCGGACTTGCCCTCCTTCAGCTTAGGCTGCTGCGGCAGCACCGCCACCTTGTCCGGCGCGCTGGCCGGCAGGTCATGCTTGCCGTCCTTTGCCGGCTTTGCGTCGGCGACCTTCGGCTCGGCCTTGCTCGAATAGGCATAGGCCGGGATGACGATCTTCTGGCCGGTCTTCAGCCCCTTGGTCGGGCTCAGGCCATTCACCTTCATGATGACATCGGCCGGCACCTTGTAATGCGCCGCCAGGCCGGAAATGGTCTCGCCGTCCCTGACGGTGATTTCGGTCGCGTGCGGCGTGCCTGCCTGGGCCATCCTCGGCTCGTCGGGCTGGGCATTCTTGAAAGGCTTGGCGGCCGGCGCGACAGTGCCGGTCGTCGTCCTGTCGACATGAGGAGCGGGCCGAACCAAGGCCGGCGCCGATGCGACACGCACCGGATTGGCGGCAGGCGCGAGCGCTGGAGCCGGCTGCGCCTGCGCGGAAGCCGGCGGCGGCAAAGGCCGGCTCGAAACCGGATCGAGGCTGGAACGGCTCACCGACTGCGTGTGGCTGCCGTCAAGCGGAGCAGCCGAGACGTCGCCCGGATAAGGCTGCACCGCATCCTGCTTGTTGATGATGGCACGTTGATTGTTGGTCGAGGACGTGAAGACGTCGTCGACACTGTTGAACCGCGAAGCCTGGGAACTGCACCCGGCCGCCGCGCCTGCAATCATCAGAACAGCGCAGCCCCGCGCCAGATTGCGACTATTTGTCTTCAAAACACTGAGTTGCATCGCACTAACCCGCACAAACGCTGCACCAACTGGACAGGATTAAAGCGCGTTAATGTTACTGGCCGGTTAACCCATTAGAATCCGACGAAAATTTTCTTAAAACATTTGGGGATGATCAGCGGCACGATGGCGAGCCCGAAAGAGATCCGGCGGCCGGCCGGAAACTAGATAACCGCTGCAATGCTTCGCAGGATCGGCTGCAGCCGCACGAGGCCGATATCCTCGCGCTCGAAACGGCTGCCGACCTTGGTGAGCTTGGCCAGCACCTGCTCGCCCTCCTCCGGCCCGATCGGCGCGATGACGATGCCGCCGCTCGACAATTGGTCGAGCAGGAAGCGCGGCAAACTGTCGAATGCAGCCCAGGCGACGATGCGGTCAAACGGCCCTTCATTGGGCAATCCGTTGGAACCATCGGCCTGCCGCACGATGGCATTGCCTATGCCGAGTGCCTCGAAACGCTGCCTGGCTTGCTCGACCAGCGTCTTGTACCGATCCACGGTCACGATCCGCGCCGCCAGCCGCGACATGACAGCCGATGTGTAGCCGGAACCGGTGCCGATCTCGAGCACGCGGTTTCCCGTTTCAATGGCCAATGCGGCGATCACCGCCGCCTGCAGATCCGCCCCTTCGATCGCTTCGCCGCATTCGATCGGCAGCATGCGGTCCGACCAGGCGATCTGGTGGTATTGCGCTGCCAGGAAGCCGCGTCGCGGCGTCGCCTCGAAAGCCGCGATCAGCGCCTTCGGCACCGTTCCCCTGCCGCGCAGGCGCAGCAGGAAAGCGGCAAATCCTTCGCGATCATCGATTGGAAAGCCCTGATTCATGCAAGCGCCTTGCTCAGCTGGTCACGGATCTCATGCGCGGTAAGGTCAAGCTGCAGCGGCGTCACAGACACCAGCCTGTTGCGCAGGGCAAAGAGATCGGTGCCCTGCTTGCCCTCGACCGGCTCGCGGCCGAAGCGCAGCCAGTAATAAGGCAGGCCGCGCCCGTCGCGGCGCTCGTCGACCCACAGGCTGTGCACCAGCTTGCCCTGCGTGGTGACCACCGTGCCGGCCACTTCCTCGGGAAGGCAGTTGGGAAAATTGACGTTGAGCAGGACGCCGTCCGGCAGCGGCGTCGCGACGAGCTTCTTCAGCAGTGCCGGCGCCAGCGCTTCGGTGGTCTCATAGGGGACGACGCGATCCTCGCCGACAGTGCTGTAGCCCTGGCTGAGCGCTATCGACCGGATGCCGAGCAGCGCGCCTTCCATGGCGCCGGCGACGGTACCGGAATAGGTGACGTCGTCGGCGATGTTGGCGCCCGAATTGATACCGGACAGGATCAGGTCGGGCGCACCGGGCAGGATCTTCTTGACGCCCATGATGACGCAATCGGTTGGCGTGCCGCGCACGGCAAAATGCCTTTCGCCGATTTTCCGCAACCGCAGCGGCTCCGAAATCGACAGCGAATGCGCATAGCCCGACTGGTCCTGTTCCGGCGCTACCACCCAGACATCGTCGGACAGGGTGCGGGCGACGCGCTCGAGCGAGGCCAGGCCCTCGGCATGAATGCCGTCGTCATTGGTCAGAAGAATGCGCATTATTTCGATTCGATCTTTTCCAGCCCGCCCATGTAAGGCCGCAGCACTTCAGGAATGGTTACGCTGCCATCCTCATTCTGGTAGTTTTCGATGACAGCTATGAGCGCGCGGCCGACAGCGGTGCCCGAACCGTTCAGCGTATGGACGAAGTGGTTGCCCTTGCCATCCTTGTCCTTGTAACGGGCATCCATGCGGCGCGCCTGGAAATCGCCGCAGACAGAGCAGGACGAGATTTCGCGATAGGCGTTCTGGCCGGGCAACCAGACCTCGATGTCATAGGTCTTGCGCGCGCCAAAACCCATGTCGCCGGTGCAGAGCACCATGGTCCGGAACGGCAGCTCAAGCCGCTTCAAGACTTCCTCGGCGCATTGTGTCATCCGCTCATGCTCGGCGAGTGAGGATTCCTGGTCGGTGATCGAGACCAGCTCGACCTTGTAGAATTGATGCTGGCGCAGCATGCCGCGCGTATCGCGTCCCGCCGAGCCTGCCTCCGAACGAAAGCAGGGCGTCAGCGCCGTGAAGCGCAGCGGCAGCTTTTCATGCGCCGTGATTTCTTCGCGCACGAGGTTGGTGAGCGGCACCTCGGCGGTCGGGATCAGGCCAAGCCTGCCCTCCCCATGTGGCGTGAAGAACAGATCCTCCTCGAACTTCGGCAACTGGTTGGTGCCGAACAGAACGTCGTCCTTCACCATCAGCGGCGGGATCACTTCCTCATAGCCGTGCTCCGTCGTGTGCAGGTCGAGCATGAACTGGCCGATGGCGCGTTCCATCCGCGCCAGGCCACTCCTGAGCACGGTGAAGCGCGATCCCGACAGTTTCGCCGCGCGCTCGAAATCCATCATGCCGAGCGCTTCGCCGATCTCGAAATGCTCCTTCACCCAGTTCGGCCGTGTCGGCACCTTGCCGACGACATGCTTGACGACATTGTCGTGCTCGTCCTTGCCGACCGGCACGTCGTCGAACGGCACATTCGGCAGCACCGCCAGCGCATCGCTCAGCGCCTTGTCGAGCTCGCGCTCGCGCGCCTCGCCGTTCTGGATGAAAGTCTTGATCTCGCCGACCTCGGCCTTGAGTTTCTCGGCAAGCGGGGCATCGCCCGAACGCATGGCGTTGCCGATCTCCTTCGAGGCGGCGTTGCGGCGCTCCTGCCTGGTCTGCAGCTCGGTGACATGTTCGCGCCGCGCCTCATCCTTGGCGATCAGCCCGTCAACCGTGGACTGCGCCTCATCCGCCGACCACGAGCGCTTGATGAGCGCCTCGACAAGGGCCTTCGGGTTGTCGCGAATCCATTTGATGTCAAGCATGGTGTCCGTCCTCAAGCTGGGTTTGAGGGGCGTAAACCGCATCCTTGATCGATGCAAGATGGGCCGGGCGGCGGTTGTCGTTTTCCGCCGCCGCCGATGCCCTACGAGGCCGCCGGCGCTGGCGGCTCGTCCGGCGCCTTGTCGGCCACGGTCTCGCCGGCTTCCTGCTTCTCGCGCGCAAGCCGCTGTTTCTCCTGGTCGCGCTCGATCCACCGCGCGGCCCAGATGGAAACCTCGTAGAGAAGGATGGTCGGAATGGCCAAGCCGATCTGGCTCATCGGATCCGGAGGTGTCAGCACCGCGGCAACGATGAAGGCGATGACGATCGCCCATTTGCGTTTTTCGGCCAGCGCCTTGGACGACAGCATGCCGACGCGCGTCATCAGGCTGGTTACCACCGGCAGCTGGAACACCAGGCCGAAGGAGAAGATCAACGTCATGATCAGGCTGAGATATTCCGACACTTTCGGCAGCAGCGAAATCTGTACCTGGTCATCGGTGCCGACCTGCTGCATGGCGAGGAAGAACCACATCACCATCGGCGTGAAGAAGAAATAGACCAGCGAGGCGCCCATCAGGAACAGGATGGGCGATGCGATCAGGAACGGCAGGAAGGCATTGCGCTCGTTCTTGTAGAGCCCGGGCGCAATGAATTTGTAGATCTGCGTGGCGATCAGCGGAAAGGCGATGACCATGCCGCCGAACATGGCGAGCTTGACCTGCGTGAAGAAGAATTCCTGCGGCGCGGTATAGATCAGCTCGACCTTGTGCGGGTCCAGCCCTGCCCATTTCGTCGCCCATTTGAAGGGGACAACCAGAAGGTTGAACAGCCTCTTGGCGAAGAAGAAGCAAACCAGGAAGGCTACGAAGAAGCCACCGAGAGACCAGATCAAGCGCCTGCGCAGCTCGATCAGATGCTCCATCAGAGGCGCCGACGATTTTTCGATCTCGTCCTTTTCCTTGTCCGAAACGCTCACTTGGCGGCTCCAGCCGTCTTTTTGGCTGCCGGCTTCTTGGCCCCAGCAGGTTTCGGTTCGGTTTTCGCGGACGCCTTGGCAGAAGGCGCCTTGGCTGCAGGCGCCTTGGCGACGGCAGGCTTCGTCACAGCCGCGGTTTCAGGAACTGCCGCTGTCGTGGCCTTTGTCGACGCTTTGGGCGTGGGTGCGGTTTTTGCCGCCCCCGCGGGTGAGGCTTTTGCCGCCACCACCTTAATGGATGGCGCTTTTGAAGCCGGCACCGCCTTGGCGGTTTTCCTGGATGCCTTCGGTTCCGTGGAAGCCGCCACCACCGATTCATCGGTCATCGCCGGGAACATCGATGCTGGGGGCGTGACTTCCGGGCCATTGACGCCAGGCATGGTCGTTGCACCGTTTTTCAACGGCTCGGCCGCCTGGGGCGTCGCCGCTGCAGGGGCCGATGGATCGGCGGCCGGCTTCGGCTTCATCGCCGCGTCGACGCCGGCGCGCACATCGGCTGCCGCCTGCTCGAACGGATTGAGCTGCTTCTTGATCTCGGCGACTGGGCTGAGACCCCGAAGTTCGTCGACCGACTTCTTGACGTCGTCGAGCTCGGCTTCCTTCAAGGCCTCGTTGAATTGCTTCTGGAAATCGGCGGCCATGGCGCGCAGCTTCGCCGTCGTGCGGCCGAATGTGCGCAGCATGTTGGGCAAATCCTTGGGCCCGACGACCACGATCATGACGATCGCGATCACCAGCATTTCGGTCCAGCCGACTTCAAACATGGCAATCTGTTCCGACTAGAACTTTTGGCTCAGCTCTTGCTGGCCTTTTCCTTCGCGGCCGAAACGGTCTCATCGGCACGGTGTTCGACGGTGCGCTTGTCGTCGGCAACGTCGTCGTCGGCCATGCCCTTCTTGAAGCTCTTGATGCCCTTGGCCATGTCACCCATCAGCTCGGGAATCTTGCCGCGGCCGAACACCAGCAGCACGATCACCAGCACGATCATCCAGTGCCAAATCGAAAATGAACCCATAACCAAATCTCTCTCGAATGTTTTCCCTGGCGATGATCTATGCGTTTTCGCTTTGGGATTCAAACACAACCGCGACAGAGTTTATGAAAGGCCGACGGATGTCACGCATTTTCGGCGATGCGGCCCGCTACCAAACGGCGCATGTAAAGCCGCAAAGCAGCTTTTGAAAGGCGCTCGTGGTCAATCTTCCGTGACGCGCGGCGTCAGCAGACCGAGCTCCTCGAAGTCGATGTCGGTCAGCGGATCCTCGTCCTCGGTCAGCGCGTCGGGATCGGCCGGCGGTTGCGGGATGGAGAAATTCGACGGCATGCGGCCCGATAGCAGGCCGGCGCCCTTCAGTTCCTCCATGCCTGGAAGATCACGGATTTCCTCGAGTGCGAAATGGTCAAGGAAGGTTTCGGTGGTGCCATAGGTAACGGGGCGGCCGGGCGTTTTGCGGCGGCCGCGCATGCGCACCCATTCCGTTTCGAGCAGCGTGTCGAGCGTGCCCTTCGAGGTTTCGACACCTCTGATGTCCTCGATCTCGGCGCGCGTCACCGGCTGGTGGTAGGCTATGATCGCCAGCACCTCGAGCGCCGCCCGTGACAGCTTGCGCTGCTGCACCGTATCGCGGCTCATCAGGAAAGCCAGGTCGCCAGCGGTTCGGAAGGCCCAGGCATCGCCAACCCGCACCAGATTGACGCCGCGCCGGGCGTAGATCTGCTGCAGCTCCCTCATGGCTAGCGCGACATTGATGCCATCGGGAAGGCGTGCGGCAAGCTGCTTTTCGCTGACGGGTTCGGCGCTGGCGAACACGATCGCCTCCGCCATGCGCACGGCTTCCGCCATATGCAGACGCTCGGCCGGGTTCTGCACCTGCTCGGCCACATCCTCGGAGAACAACTCCTGCCCAGGCTCGTCCTCGACCTTGAACGGGATAACCGAAGCGTTGGCGCGTTCGCTCATGATGCCACCTCGACTGCCTTGATTGCTTGCGTGCGGCCGCGCAAATAGATCGGGGCAAATGTCTGATCCTGCCGCACGTCCATCGTGCCGTCGCGCACCAGTTCCAATGTTGCCGCGAAGGAACTGGCGATCGCCGTGCGCCTTTCCTCGGGGCTGGTCATGTACACGATCAGGAAACTTTCCAGTGTCGTCCAGTCGCTTACAGCCCCGACAAGGCGGGTCAGGATGTCGCGCGCGTCCTTGAGCGACCAGACACCGCGCCTGGCGATCGTCACGTTGTTGATCGCCTGCTTCTGCCGCTGCTGGGCATAGGCCGTCAGCAAGTCGTAGAGCGACGCTGAATAGGCGTTGCGCTTCTCGATGATCACCATTTCCGGCATGCCGCGCGCGAATACGTCGCGACCGAGCCGGTTGCGGTTGACCAGACGCGCAGACGCGTCGCGCATGGCTTCGAGCCGCTTCAGCCGGAACTGCAGCACCGCCGCCAGTTCCTCACCGCTCTCGCCCTCCTCGCCCGGCTGCTTGGGGATCAGCAGCTTCGACTTGAGGAAGGCCAGCCAAGCCGCCATCACCAGATAGTCGGCGGCAAGTTCGAGCCGCAGCGCCCTCGCCGTCTCGACAAAGGTCAGATATTGCTCGACCAGTGCCAGGATCGAAATGCGCGCCAGATCGACCTTCTGGGTACGGGCAAGATGCAGGAGAAGGTCGAGCGGGCCCTCGAAGCCGGCCACGTCGACGACCAGCGACGGATCGCCGGTGACGCGTGAATCGTCATTCTCGGCCCACAGGCGGTCCATCGGTGCGGCCTTCGGAGCCTTGCTTTCCAATGCTTCCGCCACTGCCCTGTCACTTCCCTTGGTTATGCCACCGCGTCGAAATAGGTGGCGAATTCAGCGCGTATCTCGGTTTCTTCTACCGTGTCGCTTTTCTTTATATAGGTCATTGCCCGCTTGGCGCGCTCCAGCGACTTGCCTTCAAGCCCTTTGGTGCGCAATGCGATCCCCGCCATCTCCTCGAAAACGCCGTTGCAGTGAAGGACCAGATCACAGCCGGCCGCAAGGATCGAGGCGGCCTTTGTCGGGAAATCCCCAGAAAGCGCCTTCATCGAGGTGTCGTCGCTCATCAAGAGCCCGTCGAAACCGATCTCGCGGCGGATGATCTCGTCGATGACCTTGCCGGAGGTGGTCGCCGGGTTCTTGGGATCGATCGCGCTGTAGACGACATGCGCGGTCATCGCCATCGGCAGATGGTTGAGTTCGCGGAACGGGGCAAAGTCGTGCCGTTGCAGATCGCTGAGCGAGGCGTCGACGACAGGCAGCTCGAAATGCGTGTCGGCAAACGCCCGGCCGTGCCCCGGAACATGCTTCATCACGGGCAGCACGCCGCCCGACATCAGGCCTTCGGCCGCGGCGCGGCCGAGTTCGATGACCGGACGCGGATCCTTGCCATAGGCGCGCGCGCCGATGACATCGCTGGCCCCTTCGATCGGGACGTCGAGCACCGGCAGGCAATCCGCCGATATGCCGTAGCGCAGGAGGTCGAAGGCATGCAGCCGCGCCATCAGCCAGGCGGCGCGCGCGCCTGCGTCGTGATCGTCGCGCCAAAGCGCCCCCAGCGCGCCACCGGCCGGATAGTTCGGCGCCAGCGGCGGTCGCAGGCGCTGCACCCTGCCGCCTTCCTGGTCGATGAACACCAGCGCGTCCGGGCGCCCGATGCAGTCGCGCATCTCGGCGACGAGATCGCGGATCTGCTCGGCCTCGCCGATGTTGCGGGCAAACAGGATGAAGGCCCACGGGCACTCATTGCGATAGAAACGGATCTCTTCGCGGGTGAGCGTTTTCCCGGCACAGCCGAGGATCATGGATTTTGATTCGGTCATTTCAGGAGTCTAGGGCTTCGCGCGGTCAAAGGGAATCATCCCTGACCGCATAGGACGGGCTGCAAAACAGGCTTCCACATGAAAAAGTCGGCGCGGCCTTGGGCCGCGCCGACTTTGAGAGATTGGATCGACGTCTAGAGCATGATGCCGAAAAGTGTGAAGCTGTTTTCGGACGACATCATGCTCTATCTCTTTGACTTAGAGACGGATTCAGATTTCAGGTCGACTCGACCTGAAATCATCCGGCTCTAGCGCGATACGAAGCAGTTGCCGCCCGCGGTCTTGTAGCTGGTGCACAAATTGATCGCATCGTTGCGCGACTGAGCCGGAACGCGCACGCGGTAGAACGTGCCCTTGCCGGCGATCTCGGCCTTGACGATGTTGGCCGTGCGGCCGGAGAGCACGCTGCCGTAGCGGCGCTGCAGGTCCTGGTAGGTCGACTGGGCACTCTCTACCGTCGGCTGAGAAGCGATCTGCATCGACCACGAACCGCTGCCGGTCGCGGTCGAGGCGGAATCGATGGAAGCGACCTGATCTGGCTTGACCTCGCCGACCACGTCGACCGGCTGGTCGGACGGACGCTGCGGCGCGATCGCAACCTTGGCCGGCGTGTTGGCCGACTGCGCCTTGGCAGGCTTGGCCGCGGGCTTCAGAGCCGGCTCATCGTCGGCCTGCGCGGCGGCGGGCGCCACGGTTCCAGTCTGGTCGGTGCCAGTCTGGGCGGTACCGGTCTGGGCGGCGCCAGTCTGGGCGGCGCCAGTCTGGGCGGCCCCAGTCTGGTCGGCATTGGCCAGCGCGGCAGGCGCCACATGCTGTGGTGCCGGATCGGTCGGCTCCGCCGCGGCGACCTGGGGTGTCGCCGGTGCCGGATCCTCACGCGCCACCAGCGAGCCGTCGGACTTGACCACCATGGTCCTGACCTTGCGCGGCGCAACGGCAACGACATCGTTGCTGGTGCCCTTGTCGGCTTCCTGCAGGACCTGCGCGATGCGATCCTCCGACTTCGGCGTGGGCGCCGCAATGTTGGCGGGGGCCGCACCAGCGGTCGAGACGTCGCCTGCGCCATCCGTGCCGGCGGCGGCGTTCTGGTCGGGAGAAAGATCGACGGCGCGGGCCGGGTCCTTCGCCTGCACGTCCACCGGCTCCTCGGCGTTGGTGACGAGCTTCTGCTGGACCGGCTCGGCCGGCTTCGCGCCCTTGACCACCGCGTCATAGACCTTGTTGTCCTGGTTCGGCACCACGGTGCCACCCGGATTTTCCGGCTTGATCTTGATCGGTGAATTATCGGCCTTGACGATCACCGGAGCCTCACTGCCGCCCTTGCCACCGAAAGACAGCGCAAAGGCGCCAAGGCCGCCCGCGACCGCCACGGCACCGACAATCGCCGCGATGAAGAGGCCGCGCCGGCCCGACGACCGGGCGGCTTCCCGCTCGCCGAGACCCGGAACCGACATCGCTTCGTCCAGTTCGGGATCGTAGTCGAGTTCATCGACGGTGAAATCGTCCGCCTGCGAGATCGGCTGGCTGCCGGGCAGATCATCGAAGCCTTCAGCAGCATCGGCATAGGTCGAGGCCGCCGCCGCGCGGGCAGGCATTTCCGCCGGCCGTGCCGCATAGGTCCGCGCTTCCGGCTGATAGGCCGGCCTGGATTCTTCATATCCCGGATTGACCGCGTCATATCCCGGATTGACCGCGTCATATCCCGTATTGGCGTTGCCATATCCCGGATTGGCGTTGCCATATCCCGGATTGGCCGCGTATCCCGGATTGAACCCGGCATTGTAGGATTCGTCCGCATAGGCGGCGCTAGTGGCAGAAGCAGGCGCGACCTCCACCGAATTCATTTCAGTCAGAAGGCTGGCGAATTCGGCGTCGAGATCGTCATAACCGGATGCTACCGGCTCATCGTCCTCGAAATGCAACTCTGGAATGTCGAGATCGTCGGCCAGCGCCACGACGCGCTCCGGCACATCGACCGTCTCGACATCGGGCATCTCTTCATAACGCGAGGCCTGCGGCGCCGATGGAGCCACGTAGGGAGCGGCGGCTGCAACCGGCTCGGCCGGCCGGTAGGACGGCACCGCGGCCGTTTCCGGTGCTGCCGTCCAGGCCGCCATCGAGGCGGCAGGCTGCGCGGCAAATGCCGGCTGCTGGGGAACCGGTGTCACGCGGCTCCACGAACGGGCCGGCTCCGACGGCGCGGAGCGTTCCGCCAGCCAATCGAGCGAATCAGCTTGATCCTGCGGGGAAGCTGTTTCGTCACGCGGGTCGACGCCCTTGGCCCGGGTGGCGTCGATGGTGTCATTGTCGAAATCGACCTCGCCCTGTTCAGCGGTCTCCGAGCCGAAATCATGGTCCCGAAGCTCGTCGAGCAGCAGGTCGTCGAGGTCAACGTCAGCGGCATGGGCGGAACCGGACTGATGCACATCCTCGGACGCTGCTTCATCGAGATCCCAGTCGAGATCACCAACAAGATCGACAGGTTCCTCCGCGGCCTTTGCAGTCGAGACGAGTGGCGGCTGAACAGGCGCGGCGGCCGGCTGGGGCACGACCAGCTGAGCCATGGCCGGTTCCCTGGCCGACGGCAGGGTGCGCGCGGTCATGGCGCCAAGAAGCGCGTTCAACTCGTCTTCGAGGCTTCGTTCGTCCGTGATGGGCGCCTGCACTGGCGACGCGATGGCTGCCGCGGGCGCCATCGGCTGCGCGGGAGCCGCTGCGATTTCGGCGACGGGCTCTTCGGCGGGCTCGGCAAACGCCTCGTCCAAATCCAGGTCGAAAGCATCATCCGAAATGGCTTCAGCGCCTGGAACCTCGTCCTTCATGCCGATGACATCGGCAAGCAACTCACGCGCTCGCGGCTCCTCAAAAGCCTCTGGCTCATCGGCCTGAACGTCAAAATCCACGTCGACATCGGCCATGGCATCGTCGAACTGACCAACGAAATCCTCGCCGGAGATCGACTGGGTCTCATCCGCGGCGGCCGGCGCCGGCTCTGGATATTCGGCAGCAGCCACTTGGCGCTGATCCGCCGAATGGTCGTCGAGCATCAACTCGTCCTCGAGCGAGATCGCAACGGCATCGTCGAATTCTTGATCGGAAGCCGGCTCGGCCGCTGCCGCCACTTCTGCAACCGGCGATTCAACGGCATACCGGGGCTCGGCGGCGTCGTCCTCGATATGGAAATCCCGGTCGAGGGAAGCGGCAAGCTCGTCTTCCATCGGCAGATCGTCGTCAAGGGCCGAAACGTCTTCGAGCGAGCTGGCCACGGCCGAGCTGGCCAGGGTATTGTCGAAATCGATGTCGACGGCAGGCTCGACGGAGGGCACAGCTTCCGCGGCGCCGGCATGGCTGGCGGCCACCGTCCGGTCATCGACCTCAGCCATGTCCAGGTGAAAATCGTCGTCAAGCGACAGCGCGAGATCGTCATCCGACACATCGATTGCCACCGGCTCGACTGCCGGCTCATGAGCCTCGACAAGCGGAGCGACGACGCTGTCGGCAGCGTCGAATTCGCCCATCAGTTCCTTCTCGAGATCGATGTCGAAATCGCCCTCTCCCGCAGCCTGATCGGCGACCATGGCTTTCGGCTCGGCCGGCGCCTGCGGCTTGACCGGCTGGCGGGGGTCGAATCCCATGATCCTGGTCAGTTCCGCGAACGGATCATCGGCGGCGATGTCGTTGTTGTCGGCTACTCTCAGCTGGGTTCTGTCTGCCATTATTGTTCCCGAACTCGCACTCATTCGGACGCCATGGACGTCGCGCAGGGTTGGCCCTTACCAGCGCAATGTGGGCAAAAGGTGACAGGTTTTTTAGTCAAACCTAACGCATTTCGGTGGGCGCGGCGGCCCCGATCAACGTCAGGCCGGACGTCAGAACATCCGAAACAGCCTGCACCAGCCCTAGTCTGGCATGCGTCAATTGTCGGTCGTTAACCTTAACAAAACGTAAGTCCGGATTATCCGTACCCCGGTTCCAGTGTCCATGGAAACTGGAAGCCAGATCATAAAGATAAAATGCCAGCCGATGCGGCTCGAGCGCAAGAGCGGCGGACTCGATCAGGCGCGGATATTCCGCAAGCTTCCTGATCAAGCCGATTTCCCCTTCGTCGGTCAACGACGTTGACGCTGCCGCCAGGCTGTTGCGGTCGAAATTCGCCTCGCCCAATTGTTCGCTCGCCTGCCGGAACACCGAATGGCAGCGCGCCGAGGCGTACTGCACGTAAAACACCGGATTGTCCTTGGACTGTTCGGTCACCTTGGCGAAGTCGAAATCGAGCGGCGCATCGTTCTTGCGATAAAGCATCATGAAGCGGATCGGATCGCGTCCGACTTCTTCCACCACCTCGCGCAGCGTCACGAAGTCACCGGACCGCTTCGACATCCGCACCGGCTCGCCATCGCGAAACAGCTTGACGAGATTGCACAGGAGAACGGTGAGCTTGACGTCGTCGCCGGCAATGGCCCGCGCCAGGGCTTCCAGGCGCTTGACGTAGCCGCCATGGTCGGCCCCGAGAACATAGATCAGGTCGACGAAGCCGCGGTCGACCTTGTCCTTGAGATAAGCCACGTCGGCCGCGAAATAGGTGAACGAGCCGTCGGACTTGACCAGCGCCCGATCCATGTCGTCGCCGACGGCGGTCGAACGGAACAGCGTCTGTTCGCGGTCTTCCCAGTCGTCCGGCTTCTCGCCCTTGGGCGGCGGCAGCTTGCCCTTGTAGATATGGCCCTTCAGCGTCAGGTCGTTGATCGCCGAGCGGATCTTCCTGGCATTGTCGGCATGCAGCGTGCGTTCGGAGAAGAACACGTCGTGATGCACGTTGAGCAGTGCAAGGTCCTCGCGGATCATCACCATCATCGCATCTATGGTGCGATCCTTGACGATGGCCAATGCCTCGTCATCAGGCATCTGCAGCAAGGAACGGCCAAACTCCCTGACCAGAGCCTCGCCGACGGAGACCAGATAGTCGCCGGGATAAAGTCCTGCCGGAATCTCGCCAATATCGTCGCCAAGCGCCTCGCCATAGCGCAACATCGCCGAGCGCCCGAGCACGTCGATCTGCGACCCGGCGTCGTTGATGACATATTCCTTGGTCACGTCGTAACCGGCGAACGCCATCAGGTTGGCGAGCGCATCCCCGACGACGGCGCCCCGGCAATGGCCGACATGCATCGGCCCGGTCGGATTGGCCGAGACATATTCGACATTGGTTTTGCGGCCGGCGCCGATCGTCGAGCGGCCGTAGTTGGGACCCTCGCCCAAAAGCGCCGACAGATGCGCCTGCCAGAAACCGTCCCGGAGCCTGAGATTGACGAAGCCGGGACCGGCGACCTCGGCGGCGGCGACATCCTGGTCGGCCCGCAGGGCGTCCGCCAATCTCTCGGCCAGCGCGCGCGGGTTCTGTCCGGTTGGCTTGGCCAGCACCATCGCCGCATTGGTCGCGAGATCGCCATGGCTGGCGTCGCGCGGCGGCTCGACGGCGATGCGCGACAGATCAGGCGAAACGCCGTCCTGGTCCTTCAGGTCTAGCGCTTCGACAGCCTTTGTGACTCGCGCGGTGAAATCGGCGAAGATGTTCATGGTGTATGCTCGGTGGCTTTATGACGAATCCGGCCCTTTGGCCGGCAAATCGAGCCCGCCCTAGCTCAAATCCGGGGTGCGGTCAAACAAACGCCTGTGTTCCTTGAGCGCATAGGTGTCGGTCATGCCGGCCAGGAAATCGGCGACGCTGCGCGCTTTGATGCGATCCTCGGCGCGGTCCAGCCCTTCGCGCCAGCCGTCCGGCATGGCGCGCGGGTCGGCAAAATAGACGTCGAACAGGTCCCGGACGATCTGCTCGGCGTCCGCACGCACCCGCATGACCTCCTCGTGCCGGTAGAGGTGCTTGTAGAGGAAGGCCTTCAGTTCCTTCTCGGCTTCCGCCATCTCGATCGAAAATGTTACCATCGTTTCGCCCGCCGCCCTGACCGCGTCAGCGCTCAGCGGCCTGATCCGCTCCAGATTGGCGGTGGTCGACTTGATCACATCCTCGACCATGGCCGTGATCTGGCGCCGCATCAATTCGTGGCCGGTGCGCACGTCATCAAGCCTGGGATAGCGCTCGCGCACAGCTTTCAGGATCGTTCCAGGCAGCGAAACGGCCTTCAGCATGTCAAGCGTCAGCAGCCCTGACCTCAGCCCATCATCGATATCATGCGTGTTGTAGGCAATGTCGTCGGCAATCGCCGCGCACTGCGCTTCGATGCCGGCGAACCGGTCTAGCTCGAGATCCTGTAGTTGCGAGTAGTCGCGGATCGCCTGCGGTACCGGCCCTTTCAGGCCTTGGCCGCTACTGTCGGTGAGCGGACCATTGTGCTTGACCAGGCCTTCCAGCGTTTCCCAGCTCAGATTGAGCCCGTCGAATTCAGCGTAGCGCGCCTCCAGCCTGGTCACGATGCGCAGCGATTGTGCGTTGTGGTCGAAGCCGCCCCACGCCGCCATCTTTTCGTTCAGCGCGTCCTCGCCTGTGTGGCCAAAAGGCGTGTGGCCGAAATCATGCACCAGCGCCACCGCTTCGGCGAGATCCTCGTCGCCGCGTAGCGCCCGCGCCAGGGCACGTGCGATCTGCGCCACCTCGATCGAATGGGTCAGCCTTGTGCGGTAGTGGTCGCCTTCGTGCGCGATGAAGACCTGCGTCTTGTGCTTGAGCCGCCGAAACGCCGTCGAATGGATGATCCGGTCGCGGTCACGCTGGAACGGTGTGCGGGTCGGACTTTCCACCTCGTCGAACAGACGGCCCCGCGAACGTGCGGGATCCGTGGCGTAGGCCGCGCGCGGCCGATAGCCAAAACCGATGTCGCCAAGCTCATTTGTCATGGCTGATGCTGCCGCAGTTGACTTGCCCCGTCGCGCTTCATACCTATCATGTGAAACCGAAAGCAAGGTGACGCCCATGGGCGCGGATGCCAAGACTGCCATGAAAGTCGATATGACCGAGGCCGCGGCCAAGCGGATCGCCAGGATTGTTTCGGCCGAAGCCGGCAAGACGGCGCTGCGTGTGTCCGTCGAAGGTGGCGGCTGCTCCGGCTTTTCCTACAAATTCGATCTGGTCGACACACGCAATGACGACGACGTCGCCATCGAGAAGGATGGCGCCACGGTGCTGATCGACGACATGTCGCTGGTCTATATGGGTGGCTCGGTGATCGATTTCGTCGACGATCTGATGGGACAGTCGTTCCAGATCAGGAACCCGAATGCGGTCGCCTCCTGCGGCTGCGGCACCAGCTTCTCCATCTAGGACCGAGATGCCCGCAACTGGCGCGGTTCGTCAGGTTGCGCTCTCAGCCGGTCGCGACCTCGACGCGACGCTGGCCTTTTGGCGCGACGTCCTCGGCATGAGCATTCATGCCCGCTACGATCCGCCCGGCATCGCCTTCATCATGGCCGGCGATGTCAGGCTGTTGTTTACCGACGGCATCCCGGCCGGCACCCTCTATCTCGACATGTCAGGCCTCGAAGCCTTTTATGCCGAGGCCAAGGCAGCCGGCATTCCCTTCACCGCGCCGCCGGCGCTCGTCCATCGCGACACCGAGGGCCGGTTCGGCCCGGCGGGGGAAAGCGAATGGATGGCCTTTATAAAGGACCCGGCAGGCAATACGATCGGACTCGTTGAACGCCGCCCGCCGCAGGAACAATGAGACCGTCATGAAAATCGTCACCTGGAACATCAACGGCGTGCGCGCCCGCATCGGCAACCTTACCCATTGGCTGACCGAGAGCGCGCCCGACATCGTCTGCCTGCAGGAGATCAAGACGGTCGACGAGCAGTTCCCGCGTGCCGAGATCGAGGCGCTTGGCTATAATGTCGAAACCCATGGCCAGAAGGGCTTCAACGGTGTCGCCCTGCTGTCGAAGCTTCCTTTCGACGAGGTCATCAGGGGCCTGCCGGGCGACGACATCGACGAGCAGGCCCGTTTCATCGAGGGTGTTTTTTCCACCGACAAGGGCGCACTTCGTGTCGCCTCGCTCTATCTGCCCAACGGCAACCCGATCGATGACGAGAAGAAGTTCCCCTACAAGCTGTCGTGGATGGCGCGGCTGGAGCGGTGGGCGCAGGAGCGCCTGAGGCTGGAAGAGGCGTTGGTGCTGGCCGGCGACTACAATGTCATCCCCGAGCCCATCGACGCGCGGTTTCCGGAGAACTGGCTGGGCGACGCGCTGTTCCAGCCGCGGACGCGGCAGGCTTTCCGCCGGCTGCTGAACCTCGGCTTCACCGAAGCGGTGCGCGCGGTCACCGATGCGCCTGATACCTACACATTCTGGGATTATCAGGCCGGCGCGTGGCAGAAGAACAACGGCATCCGCATCGACCATCTGCTGTTGTCGCCGGAAGCCGCAAACCGGTTCTCATCGGCTTCGATCGAAAAACATGTGCGCGCCTGGGAAAAACCGTCCGATCACGTCCCGGTAGCGATCAACCTCGCGCTGCAGCCGGCCGGATAACCAGAGAAACCCTCATATCGCCACATTCCGACGCATGATGGGAGATCATCATGGCGGCCGGGGTTCCCATGACCATTCGATTTGCTCTTTGTCCGATCGGCTTGGCACTCGCCACGGCCGCGATCGTGCCGGCCTTCGCCGCGCAGGAATGTCTTGCCAATGGAAAATCCTATCCGGTCGGCCAGGTCGCCTGCCTGACGGTCGCCGATCAGAGTCATTTGGCTCGCTGCGACATGGTGCTCAACAACACATCGTGGACAAAGGTCGGCGATAGCTGCCCCGCAAACACGATGGCGCCGCACCTGCACGTCACGCCGATCTCCACACCCGCGCCAAGCATGGTGCCGACCGAACCAACCGAAAACTGATTTTCTGGTTCCTCGAAAGAACCTTACTGATCGACGTTGCTGCCCTTGGTCAGGATATCGTCGGCCAGTGAGATCGCGGTGCGACGGTCGGCTTCGCCGGCAGCGGCGAAGGCCTCTTCCTGCATGCCGCGAATCCAGGGCTGATCGGCCGGGGAAGCACGCTCGAGGGCCGCTGTCATCATCGCCAGGCCGCGCACGACCTTGCCGCTCTGGAACAACAGGTGGCCAAGCGTCGCCTGCGCGCCGGCATGGCCCTTCTCGGCGGCGAGCTGGAACCAGCGCCCGGCCTGCTTGACGCTGGCCTTCACGCCGCCTTCACCCTTCAGGAACATCTGCCCCATCTCGAACTGGGCGTTCGGATTGCGGTAATTGGCGGCGGCGCGCATGTAGTATTCCTGCGCCGCCACCTCGTTCTCGCTGACCGGGCTGCCGGGAATGCCCTTGCGCAGATAGTCGCCCAGCGCCACCAGCGCGTCGGAGACGTAGCTTTCTTCCGGAGAGCCGGGCTCGACGTCCTGGTCGACGATCTCCGAGAAGAACTTGAATGCCTCATAATCGTCGCGGGCCACGCCGTCGCCTTCGGCATACATGCGCGCAAGTTTCCAGGTGGCGCCGATCTGGCCGTTTTCGGCGGCGTATTTATAGGCCTCGGCCGCCTGTTCCTTGTGGCCGTTCTTGTAGGCGGAGAAGCCGAACTGGAACACCGCCCAGGGACTCGACTGCGGCTTCACCCCGGTCTTGTCGTCGAACACCTTGTCGTCGAAAGCCATGGCCTGGCCCACGGCGCCAAAGATCGCAACCGCGACCAGTGCCGGAAGGACAGATGACCTCAGCAACTCTGGTGTTGACTTCAACAACTCAGATATCCGCATAGCAGTGTGTTTCTTTCGCACCGCCCGGATGGGTGACCGCGCCATCCCTGGCGGACCCTACCGTCTGTGCGTATTTCCATATCGCGCCCGACTGATAGTCGGTCGTACGCGCCTTCCATGTCTTCGCCCGAGCTGCCAGCTCGCTATCGGACAGCGCCACCTCGATCGCGCCCTTCACCGCGTCGATCGTGATCACGTCGCCATCCTTGACGAGACCGATCGGACCACCGACCGCAGCTTCCGGCCCGACATGGCCGATGCAGAAGCCGCGTGTCGCGCCCGAGAAGCGACCGTCGGTGATCAGTGCCACCTTGCCGCCCATGCCCTGGCCGTAGAGTGCCGCCGTCGTCGACAGCATCTCGCGCATGCCAGGGCCGCCGCGCGGTCCCTCATAGCGGATGACCAGAACCTCGCCTTCCCGGTAGTTGCGATGCGTCACCGCTTCGAAACATTCCTCTTCCGAATCGAAGCAGCGCGCCGGACCGGAGAACTTCAACTCCGCCATGCCCGCGACCTTCACGATCGCGCCTTCGGGGGCTAAGTTTCCCTTCAAGCCCACGACACCACCGGTTTGGGTAATTGGTCTGTCGGCCGGGCGGACCACATCCTGGTGTTCATTCCAGGCAACGTGCTCCATATTTTCGGCCAAAGTGCGGCCAGTGACCGTCAGGCAATCGCCATGCAGATAGCCATGGTCGAGCAGCGTCTTCATCAGCAGCGGAATGCCGCCGGCCTCGAACATGTCCTTGGCGACATATTTGCCGCCCGGCTTGAGGTCGGCGATATAAGGCGTCTTCTCGAAGATGCGCGCCACGTCGAACAGGTCGAACTTGATCCCCGCCTCATGCGCGATCGCCGGCAGGTGCAGTGCCGCATTGGTCGAGCCACCGGTGGCCGAAACCACGGTCGCGGCGTTTTCCAGCGCCTTCAACGTGACGATGTCGCGCGGACGGATGTTTTTGGCGATCAGCTCCATGATTTTTTCGCCGGAAGCGAAATTGAAGCGGTCGCGCATTTCGTAAGGCGCCGGCGCGCCGCAGGAATAAGGCAGCGCGAGGCCGATCGCCTCGGCGACCGTGGCCATGGTGTTGGCGGTGAACTGGGCGCCGCAGGAACCGGCCGATGGACAGGCCACCTGTTCTATTTCAAGCAACTCGGCATCGCCGATCGTGCCGACCGAATGCTGGCCGACCGCTTCAAACACATCCTGCACGGTGATCTGACGACCGCGATAGCTGCCGGGCAGGATCGAACCGCCATAAATGAAGATCGACGGCACGTTGAGCCGCACCATGGCCATCATCATGCCGGGCAGCGACTTGTCGCAGCCGGCGAGCCCGACCAGCGCATCGTAGCAATGGCCGCGCATGGTGAGCTCGACCGAATCGGCGATGACCTCGCGCGACACCAGCGACGACTTCATGCCCTGGTGGCCCATGGCGATGCCGTCGGTGACGGTGATGGTGCAGAATTCGCGCGGCGTGCCGTTGGCGGCGGCCACGCCCTTCTTGACCACCTGCGCCTGCCGCATCAGCGAAATGTTGCAGGGTGCCGCTTCGTTCCAGCAGGAGGCGACGCCGACCAGCGGCTGCGCGATCTCGGCCGCCGAGAGGCCCATGGCATAGAGATAGGACCGGTGCGGCGCACGCGCCGGACCGACAGTCACATGGCGGCTAGGGAGCTTAGCTTTTGAGATGACCTTGGCGTCCATTCTCTTCCTTGCCGCGGGCAGTGCGGCCTGTCCCATCGCCGAGCCTTTTGGCGCGTGTCCCGAGACAAGATCGAGGTGCGCCGGGTTTATGGCGGGAAATGGGCAATTTCCTCGACCTGACTTCCAGCGCAGGGGTTGTTCAGGGAGTGTTGCCAAAACATCACAATCGCACGAGGCGGCCACAGTGCGGCTTATATACAACGCAGCTTGGATGACGGCGCCGCCGATAAACCCGGCTCAAACGAAAAGGCCGGGCAATGCCCGGCCTTTTATTATAGTTTTCAGAGATTTAGAACTTGATCTTGATTCCACCCGATAGCGCCGTGACCAGATCGTTGCCGAAGTCGTAGCTGGCGTCTTCGCCAGCAACGTAGCCGTTCTCTCCAGCCAACGTGCCGGAATGGCCGCTGGTCAGGACGCCAACCGCACCCGCCAGACGTACTTCGATATTAGGCCGAGGCGTATAAGCAACGCCGCCGCCCAGCGTCCAAGTATCGGTCTGCGCGCCGTAACCATGCGAGGTGCCACGATCCCAGGAAAGCTGACCGGCAGCGCTCCACTGATCGTTAAACTTGTGACCGACACCGCCGGTGACGGTCCAGCCGTCGCGATACATCAGGTCGAGTGAGGTGACTGCACCCGGGGAACCGGTAAAGCAAGACGCGGATGGAACAAAACGAGTCGGGCAGATCGGAACGCTTTGCAGCACACTCCAATTGACCCACTTGATCGAGCCGAAGGCAAGCCAGCCGGGTGCGATGCCAGACTGAAGTTTCAACTCCAACGAGTCTGGCATGTATTGCGTCGAGCCATAAATCGGCTCAGACCCAAGTGGCGTCGTGAGTGTGCCGGTGATGTTGTCAAGTTTGACCTGGGAATTGTAGACCAAGCTCGCGCGAAGAGCGATATCGGGGATTTCGTATGCAACGCCGGCTCGCCAGCCCCATCCATTGGCCTCCAGGTCGACGCGGCCAATCGGTGACGGCCCAATTGGATTGAAACCAACCAGGCTCTCCTTGAAGCCTGAAATATCCTGGTAGAACACGCCGCCGATAAAACGGAGTTGGCCCTTGCCGACATCGAACTTGTAGGAGCAGGTACCAGCGTAGTTATTGCTCTTGATATCCGTTTCGACGTTGGAAAACGCGCCATTCCAAGACGTACCAGGCGCTGTGTGGGCACCCCACGGCTGTGAATAGTCGACCATGCAGTCGACTCCCTGCACGACGTGCACCTTCGCCCCGATACGGGGTACCCAATAGCCCTCGGCGCCATCCGCCGTCGAACCGAGAAAATTGAAGCCACCCGGACCCGTCGCATTCTTGTACTTGCGATCCGGCATCACATAGGTCGCTTCGGCTTCAGTCGCGAACGGCGCCGGATCGAACAACAGGTCGATGTCGTAGCCGCCGCGCTCCAGGCCGCCCGCATGCGCCGGATGGATAACCGAGCCCGCCAAAGCCAGCGAAAAGCATCCTGCTCCCAGCAGTGCTTTCAGACGCAAATTGTTCATGGATGTCCTCCCCGAATAACCAGTGCATCAAGCTAGAACCAATTCAGGTTAACGGTGCAACAACGAATTGATGGGCGTACATGTACATGTTCCCGCAACGTATTTTGGACAAAATGCGAGCGGATGCCGCGGCGCCAAAAAAGGGCCTTTGGCGAGGTTGCCTTTCCCAAAATAGGAAAAAAACGGCCAGAAAGGCCCAAAAAAAGCCGATTTAAGGGGTCTTCGGCCCCATTGTTACATTATGGCAACAATGGGGCAAAAACTTCCGTTTACGTCAACATTAACGCAACGGAATGCCGATTTTCGAGGCAAAAGACTACCCATTTTAGAGGGTGCTAAAGTCTCGCGAATCTGCCTTTCAGCCGGCGTCACGAACCCTGGTCAACGCCACCGAAAGCTTGTCCTGCGCGGCGCGATATTCGACGAGCTTTTCCCGCTCGCCTTCGACGATCTCGGCCGGCGCGCTGGCGACGAACTTCTCGTTCGACAGTTTCTTGTGCAGGCGCGCGATTTCCTCGGTGACCTTGGCCAGTTCCTTCTGCAGCCGCGCGGCCTCCGCGGCGAGGTCGATCAGGCTGCCCAGCGGCAGGCAGATCGTCGCCTCGTTGAGCACGATCTGTGCCGACCCCTTGGGTGCCGCATCGGCGAGCGAGATGTCGCCGACACGCGCCAGCCGTTTGATCGCTGACTCCTCGCGAACCAGCCGCTCGCGCGTCACATCGTTGGCGCCGACGACCACCAGTGGTGCAATGGCTGCCGGCGGCACGTTCATCTCCGAGCGCACCGAGCGGATGCCGGAGACGAGATCGACCAGCCAGTTGATGTCGCCAGCCGCTTCATGGTCCTCGAAATCCGGCGACGGCCATGCGGCATGGCACAGCAGCGAGCCCCGCTCCCTGCCCTCGCCCGCCGTCTGCGCCCAGAGCTCCTCGGTCATGAACGGCATCATCGGATGCAGGAGCTTGTAGATCTCGTCGAGCACGAAGGCGACGCAGGCGCGGCTTTCGGCCTTGGCGGCCTCGTCCGAGCCCATGAACACCGGCTTCAACAGTTCCAGATACCAGTCGCAGAACAGGTTCCAGACGAAGCGGTAGGCGGCTCCAGCCGCCTCGTTGAAGCGATACGAGGTGATGCCGTCGGTGACCTCGCGCGCGGCGCGTGTCAGTTCGGTCAGGATCCAGCGGTTGACCGCCAGCTTGGCGTCGTTCAGCCAAAAATCGTCGTTGCGGGCGACCTCATTCATCTCGGCGAAGCGCGTCGCGTTCCACAGCTTGGTACCGAAATTGCGGTAGCCGGCGATACGCGCCGGATCGAGCTTCACGTCGCGCCCCTGTGCCGCCATCACCGTCAGGGTGAAACGCAGCGCATCGGCGCCATATTCGTCGATAAGGTCGAGCGGATCGATGACGTTGCCTTTCGACTTCGACATCTTGGCGCCGTTCTTGTCGCGCACCAGCGCATGCATATAAACGGTGTGGAACGGCTCCTCGCCCATGAAGTGGAGGCCCATCATCATCATGCGGGCGACCCAGAAGAAGATAAGATCGAAGCCGGTCACCAGCACATCGGTCTGATAATAGGTCTTCAGCTCCGGCGTCTGCTCCGGCCAGCCCAGCGTCGAGAAAGGCCACAGCGCCGACGAGAACCAGGTGTCGAGCACATCCTCGTCGCGGGTCAGGATCTCGCCCGGCTTGAAGTTCTCGAGCTTGTCCTCGACCCAGGCCTTCCACGGCCCTTCCAGCGCCAGATAATATTCGATGGCGGCGCTCAGCGCCTCTTCCTCGGTCTTCTCGACGAAGACACGCCCATCTGGCCCGTACCAGGCCGGAATCTGGTGACCCCACCAGAGCTGGCGCGAAATACACCAGGGTTCGATATTCTCCATCCACTGGAAGTAGGTCTTGTCCCAGCTGTTGGGGATGATTTTGGTGCGCCCCTCGCGCACCGAGGCGATCGCCGGCTTGGCGAGTTCCGCCGCATTGGCGTACCACTGCTCGGTCAGGAACGGTTCGATCGGCACGCCGCCGCGGTCGCCATGCGGCACCGCATGGCGGTGCGGCTCGACCTTGTCGAGGAAGCCGCCGGCCTCCATCAGCTCGACGATCTTCTTGCGCGCAACGAAACGGTCGAGGCCGTCGAGCTCGTCCCAGACGGCCTGGCGCTCCGGCGTCACCTCGACGCCGGCGAGGAAGTCCTCATTGTCCCTGAGCTTGATGGCCGCTTCGACGGTCAGGATGTTGATCGCCGCCAGCTTGTGGCGCTTGCCGACCTCGAAGTCGTTGAAATCATGCGCCGGCGTGATCTTGACCGCTCCGGACCCCTTTTCCGGATCGGAATACTCGTCGGCCACGACAGGGATCTTGCGCCCGACGATCGGCAGGACGACATTCTTGCCGACGAGATGCCGGAACCGGTCGTCCTCTGGATTCACCGCGACAGCCGTGTCGCCCAGCATTGTCTCGGGACGAGTCGTCGCCACGATAACGAAGGTTTTTGGATTCTCGGGATCGAACGTCACGCCTTCGACCGGATAGCGGAAATGCCAGAGGTTGCCGTTGACCTCCTGCTGCTCGACCTCGAGATCGGAGATCGCGGTCAACAGTTTCGGGTCCCAGTTCACAAGGCGCTTGTCCTTGTAGATCAGCCCTTCCTTGTACAGCGTGACGAAGACTTCGAGCACGGCCTTGGACAGGCCTTCATCCATGGTGAAGCGTTCGCGCGACCAGTCGGCGGAAGCGCCGAGACGTTTCAGCTGGTTGAAGATCGCGCCGCCCGATTCGGCCTTCCACTCCCACACTTTCTCGATGAATTCCTCGCGGCTGAGATCGCGGCGGTGGATCTGCTTCTCCATCAATTGCCGCTCGACCACCATCTGCGTGGCGATGCCGGCATGATCCATGCCGGGCTGCCACAAGACGTTCTTGCCGCGCATGCGCTCGAAGCGGACCAGAATGTCCTGCAGCGTGTTGTTGAGCGCATGGCCCATATGCAGCGAGCCGGTGACGTTGGGCGGCGGAATAACGATGGTGAAGGCCTCGGCCCCCTCCTCTGCCCCAGCGCCGGCGCGAAACGCGTCGGCTTCCTCCCACACCTTGGCGATCTTCGGCTCGACGGTTTTTGCGTCGTAGGTCTTTTCAAGCATGGGAAAACGGTCCGCGCTGTCGGGAATTTTGCTGGTTCGGTGTAAATCGGAAGGTCTTGGCCAAGTCAACCGCGAGGGACGGCTGGGCTCATCACAAGCAGATAGGCGTCGGCCTATTCATTTCAACGGACGGGCCGTGGGCGTCTTGACGCCAATGGATCGCTGGACCCAGACCCCGGGGCTCGCGCACCTTCATTGTCAGCGACTCCGACGGCAACCTGCTCGCCTTCGCCAGTTCGGCAACCAGTGACTGATCCAGCCACAACGAGAAACGCCGCCTCGGCGGCGGCGTTTCTCGGGATGCTAGCCTGGACGTTATTGCGCTCCGCGTGCCACGCGCTCGATCTCTTCGCGCACCAGCCTTTCGACCAGCGTCGGCAGATTGTTGTCCAGCCAATCCTGCAGCATCGGACGCAGCATTTCTTCGGCCATCTCGTCGAATGTCTTCTTGCTGCGGCTGGCAAAAGCGTCGGACAGTTCGCCGAAGGCGGCCGCGACCTGGCGGCCGGTATGTTCGGATAGAATCGCGGGACGCACCGCGGGCGTTTCGTTCGCCGCCGCGCGCGCCTCACCCGTACCCGTTGGAGCATCAATTGAAGGAGCCGGGTCGATCGTAGGTTCCGCCGCCACTGGTTTGCTTGCCGAAACCTCCGGCTGTGCCGCTGGCCTGCGGACGCCCCGGTCCGGCATCGCCTTGGCTTGCTCGCCAACCGCCGCGATCTCGCGCCGCCAATCGGCGACGATGGCTTGACTTGTCGCAACCTCCGCGGGAGCCGCTGGCGCGTCGTCGGCAGGCTCGGCGGCAACCCGGGCGCTGACCTCGGCCAGTGTCATCGGCGTCCTGCCCGGAACCGGACCGGCACGCGGCGGCGCGTCCATGCGCGCAATCGCCGGCTGCGCCTGGATTGTTTCGGTCACAGCGACCGGCTTCCTGACCTCGGGAGCGGCATGCAGTTCGGCGCGGAACGCATCGATGTCGGCGGCCGCGACAGTGCTCGCTGCCGGCTCCAGGTCCTGCTGCAATTCGTCGGCCTCGCCGGGCTGCTTGCGGCCATTGTCGCTGTCTTCGATGATCCTCCTGATGGAAGCCAGTATCTCTTCCATGGAAGGTTCGCGCTGTGCGCTGCTTGCCGTTGCCATCGTCACATCCGCCGCCCTTGTGACCCGTTGCAGATTTCCGCTCCGGCAAAAGCCGGATTCGAATCATGGCGACAGCGTAACCGACGGATCGCCGCACGAGAATCCCCAATCTGGGGACATGTGGGATTTCAACAGATTAGAGCAAATCCGCCAAAGCCGTGTGACGGTCCCGTCAGCCACCGGCCAAAGGACAACGATGGTCCAACGGTGTCGATCGAATCCTAGCCAGAAAACGCCGATCGAGCGAACGGCCTAGCGGCCGTCCGGCGTGCGCAGGCCGATCCACTTGTCCTTGACGGCATTGTAGTGCTCTTCGGGCCTATACTTCGTCACCTGCAGCGCAAGCCGGTCGACAGACAAGCGGCCAATCGCCTGAAGGATGGCATAGCTCGCCACGACAACGTCGTGTTCGGAATTGGCCTGGTTGATCTTGGCGGTAATCACGGTGGCCTGCGCATTGAGCACGTCAAGCGTCGTGCGCTGGCCGACATTGCGTTCCTCGATGACGCCGTTCAGCGCCAATTGTGCGGCGTCGATAACCTGCCTGTTGGCGGATACGCTTTGCTGCGCGGCGGTGTATTGCGACCATGCCGTGGCGATGGCCTGGCGCACCTGGTCGCGGGTAACGTCGACCTGGATGCGTGCTTGCCCCAGCGATTCCTTGTTCTGCCGCACGACCGCCGACGTCCGGCCGCCGGAATAGATTGGAATGGTCAGCGTCGCGCCGATATTGGCCGAGGTCGAATTGCCGTTGGAACCGGTGATGTCGGGAATGGACTTGCGGTAATCTTCCGAAACGCCGGCCGAAGCCGACAGCTGCGGCAACAGCGCGCCTTCAGCCGATTTGACTGAAAACGCTGCGGCGTCGACCAGATGCTGAGTGGCAAGGATGGCCGGGTGTTCGGCCGAGCCGACGGCGATCGCCGCGTCGAGGCTCGACGGCAGCAACCGGCCCAATGGCGAAGCGGGCCTGAGCTTGCCAGGCTCGTCACCGACGACCTGGTGATAGGTCGCAGCGCTGGCCAGCGCCTGTGCGCGGGCCGCGCTCAGCGATGCCACCGCGGACGCTCGTGAGGCATCGGCCTGCGCGACATCGGTGCGCGTACCTTCGCCGACTTCGAAGCGCGAGCGCGCGGCGCGCGCCTGCTCGCTCAGGAACTGCAGGTTCTGCTCGGTCAGCACCGCGATCTGCCGGTCGCGAATCACGTCCATATAGGCCATGGCCGCGTTGAACAGCGTGTTTTCCTCGGTATTGCGCAGGCTTTCCACCGACGCCTTGACCTGGGATTCGGCGGCCGCGACATTGTTCCTCGTCTGAAACCCGTCGAACAGCGATTGATTGATCTGAATGCCGTAGCTGCCGCTTGTCAGCTTCGAACTGCCGCCGCCATTTGCCCGGCGCGTGTTCGTATAATCGATGTTGGCTGAACCTGTAACCGTCGGGCGCCAGCCCGACTTGGCGATGGCCACACTCTCGTCGGTTACACGCACGCCGGCGCGCGATGCATTCAGCGTGGAATTGTACTGATAGGCTTTTGAAAGCGCGCCGGTGATGGTTTCAGCCGAAGCAGCCAGTGGGGATAGCGCGGTCGCCGAAACAAGGACGGCGGTGAAAAGTGACTTGCGTACTGACGGCACGGTGTATCCCTCATTCGTTTTCCATGGGAACCGCGCCGCGCCGGCTTCTCCTTCCAGAGCAGGCGGCGTGGCGTGTTTATGTTCCCTGTCGCTCAGCCCAAAGTGCCCCCAGTCTGGGATCAGCAACGATCGTTCAAATGCAAGCGACCATGACAAGGTCTTTGCTGCAAGGCAAATCATTCAGAATTCGAAAGCATGCTCACGTTCGAACCCGGGTAGTGGCTTAATTGCCGCATTAAACGCCCTTCTCCCGGTTACAACCCCCCCGGCTTTGACAAAAAGTCGCGCCACGCCTGAATTGCCCTGGCCCTCGACCGCCACCAGGCGGCCGCCTTCGGCGAGCTGGTCGAGCAGCGCCGACGGCACTTTGCTGACACTGCCGCCGATGAAGATGACCTCGTAAGGCGCCTTCGCGGCATGGCCTTGCGCCAGGGCGCCCTGAACCACGGTCACATTGCCGCAGCCAAGCCCGGACAGGGTCGACGCGGCGGTTTGCGCCAGTGCCGAATCGCTTTCGAGCGCCACGACGGATCTCGCCAGGCGCGACAGGATGGCCGAGGCATAACCGGTGCCGCAACCGACATCGAGCGCCGAGTCGGTCGGGTTGATCTCGGCCAGTTGCATCAGCTTGGCCAGTGGCGAAGCTTCCATCAGGTAACGCGGGCCATCGGCGCTGTCGGCGATGCGGATGTCCTCGTCGATATAGGCCAGATCGCGCTGGCGATCGCCGACGAAAACCTCGCGCGGCACGGAAAGCATCGCGTCGAGCAGCGGCGCGCTGGTCACGTCGGTGGTGCGAACCTGACCATCGACCATCTTGACGCGAAGTTCGGAAAAATCAGCGCTCATGTTCCAACCAATCTGCTTGCCGCGCCAGAATCGCGGTTCATTTCGACCGGAACTTCAGGCTCCGGCGCTGACGCGCTGGAGCCCGGGTATTGGAGGCCTCGCCCGGAATCGAACCGGGGTGCAAGGATTTGCAGTCCTCTGCGTAACCACTCCGCCACGAGGCCTCATTGCTCCCGGCGTTCCACCCGGTTCCAATAGGTTGCGGCGAAAATGCCGTCAAGCGGCCACGCGCATTCCAAAACGGTTTCCTTGCGCCGGCTCCGCGCCCTGTTAGATCGCCGTCGGAGCCGCCCACTCACATTGGCAATCCGTTAAGCATGGCAAATGATCGAGCGAAACTCCGCGCACCGGCTTGCGTTGAGAAACAGGGAGGACTGCATCATGGCCCTGGCCAAACCGAAGGACGAAACGCACGAAACCGAAAGCGTGCCGCTACTGGGATGCGAGGAATTGGTGCGCTATGCCATCGACTGCCTGAGAATAGAAGGCACCGGCAGGCTTTCACCCCGCGACCGGGCGCGCCTGGCCTCGGCTTCAGCCGTCCTGAAGGAGATCAGCGAAGATCTGAAAGCAGGCCAGCAACCGGATTCGGAGGAATCCGGCACCGACACGGAGAAACAGCGCGACGATTGATTCTCGTCGAAGGCGACCGCCATGCGACATGCATCGGTATCGGCCGCTCAATTCGGCCGGCGTCGCCGCTCCCACCAGACGACCAGGCGGCGCCGGTGGCGGCGCACCATGGCAATTTCGTAGGAGAGCACCAGCAATCCGAGCGGCACCATCCAGAAGCCGAGGATCGGCAAGAACCCGAGGATGCCGCCAAGGGTCAATAGCACGCCGATCGTGATTCTGAGGCCGCGCGACTGCGGCATGGTGAATTCACGCCCGAACACCGAGATCTTTCTTGCGGGTATCGGGTTTTCGTCCGCTGCCGTCATCGTGAAGAACTGCCTGTGTTAGGGCTCGACAATCTCTTTTACGAAAGCCGCGACCGCCCTTTCGGTTCCGCGCTCGTCGCCAAGACGGCTAATATGAGGGTGGGCAAGGCCGATTGCGAGAAACGCCTGAGCGAAAAAGTCTCGGAAAAATGCGAAATGCTTCTTTGCAAAGCCGAAACGGGTTTGCTATAGGCTGCGCCACTTGCTCAAAGAGCCTCCGTTCCCCGGTAGCTCAGTGGTAGAGCAACCGGCTGTTAACCGGTTGGTCGCTGGTTCGAATCCGGCCCGGGGAGCCAATTGCTATTCTTTTAGCTTGCTCGACTTTCTCACAACACCTTGAAATATCTGCATAATTCCGGCGAGCAGGGCCGGGGCTGCGGCTTTCACGCCAAAATTTGCTAATCATTCCGCTAAACAATTTGCCAATCATGGCCGGCATCGGTATGTTGACGAATAGAGCGTATCTAGCTGGAATTGGTGGGCATCTCATGAACCTAACCCTACGGCATCGTACATACCATATCGTCCGCCGCGTGCCGAAGCGCTACGCCCCAATCGAACCCCGCAAGCAGGTATGGATTAGCCTGCATACCGACTCGAAAACCGTCGCAGAGCAGAAAGCGCCGACCGCATGGGCGCATATGGTCGAGGGTTGGGAGGCCAGCCTTGCCGGTGCAACTGACGATGCCGAGAGACGGTTTGCAGCGGCAAAGGAATTGGCCGCCGTGCGTGGCTATAGCTACCTGCCCGCTGATCGTGTCGCCCAACTCCCCCGCGAAAAACTGCTTGAACGTGTCGAGTCGGCCCTGAAGCTCAATGGCGACGCTGCCAATATCGAGGCCCGCGCGGTGCTGGGCGGCGCTCTCGCACCCGGGATCAAGATCAGCAAAGCGCTGGAACTCTATTGGGGCTTTGCCAAGCAGGACACGATAGGCAAGAGCGAGGATCAGCTTAGGCGATGGGAGCACCCCCGCAAACGGGCCATCGCCAACTTGATTGAAGAGATCGGCGACAAGGAGCTTTCCGAGATTACGGGCGACGACATGCTCGATTTCCGCGAAACATGGATGGAACGGATTGCGGCCGGTGATGCCCAGCCCGACACCGCGAACAAGGATTTCCAGCACATCGGCAATATCCTCCGCACCGTGGTCAAGATGAAGCGGCTAGGGCTGGTCCTGCCGCTGGACGGTCTAACCTTCAAGGCCGACAAGGAACGGAGCCGCCCGCCTTTCTCGGTTGACTGGATCAAGACCAAGCTGCTTGCCCCCGGCGCACTGGATAGCTTGAACAACGAAGCGCGGTGCATCCTGCTTGGCATGATCAATACCGGCTATCGCCCCGGCGAAGCGGCCGGGCTCATGCCGCACCACATCCGACTTGACGTGGACGTGCCGCACATCTCGATTGAGCCGGAAGGCCGGCAGCTAAAGAACAAGGTCAGCCAACGTTTTATTCCGCTGGTAGGCGTGTCACTCGAAGCGTTCAAGCAATGCCCGCAAGGCTTTCCGACCTATCGTTTCAAGGACAAGATCAGCGACACGGTGAACAAGTACCTTCGGGAACATGGCCTCTTAGAGACACCGGAACATGTGCTCTACAGCCTCCGGCACTCATTTGAAGACCGGATGATTGCCGCCAAGGTCGATGACCGTATCCGGCGCGACCTGTTCGGTCATTCGCTGGGCAGGGAACGCTACGGCGAAGGCGCGACGCTGGCGCACAAGCGCGACATCCTTCAAAGCTTCGCCCTTTGAGCGGCGACGATTGCACGGGCGCGGGCGATAGGATCGCCCCTCGCCTCTTCGGCCGCAATCTCGGCTTCTAGCCGCGTGAAGATCGGCGCGTAGACCGCATCTTCGACCACAAGCCCCGCAACGAACGCGTGGGCGGCTTTAAGCCGGGCCAGCATGGACCCGTTGTCGTCGGCTATGGTCGAAGAATGCAGCATGGCTAGGCAACGTTTTTTGAAACTGGGTGCAAACTCAGCGGCGCACGAGATGCGCGCCAGTCCAGACAGCCGGCCAGACCACCAAGAACAGCGCCGCCGCGACCAATGCGGCCGACCTGCCCCGGCGAAGGTCTTCCACCACGGCATGAGAGCTTCCCGCCACGGGCGGGCCGGCGTTGCGATTGGTGACGATGCCGTTGATGAAGAGCAGGCCGCCGCCGACCCAGAGCGCCACAACCGGTAAAATCAAATTCATCGGAAAAATCCCCTTCCGTTTCTGATCACGCCGGAGTGTATGACGGTTCGGTCGAAATACAACGCCAGTTAAAAATCTGGACCAACAGCCTTTTCGTTATCCAACACTGTCTTCGTCAACAGGTATTCTGGATTTTGCAACGGGGTGCAAACTATTTCCCGAAGGAGAACCTGTAAAACCATGGCAAAAATGGCCGGGCCATGCTAGGTAAAGGGCGCTCGACCAAGGCGCGCATTGAGCTGTGCGCGCTTAGGTTTCTAGGCGGCGACACGGTGGTTTTGATCCTCCACCGTGTCGCCGCCTCTCAAAAGGATCAAAAGCCATGTCTTCGAACGCCCCTTCACGCCCGCAATCCATCTATGGTGCCGTCCACGATGAGGACCGGCTTTGGCTTAGCCCTGAGCTACGAGAGCTTTGGCGCAAAAAGCCGACCGATCCCCTCTATCAAGAGAACATCCGACGCCGTAATTCACGGTGCTGGAAGCCGCTTGGCATCCTAGACGGCGTAGAGAAGTCAGTGGTTGACGATGTAATTGACCAGACCACTAGCAGCGGTCACGAGACTTGGAAGTTCTATAACAAGCCTATGGCTCAAAGGGTTGGCTGTAGTTCGTCAACGTTACGACGCGCAATCCTCCGGCTCAAAGAACTAGGCCTTCTCGGTGTCGATTATGGGAAGGGCGACAAGCTGCTTATCACGCTCAACCTCAACTGGGAGCCGCTGATAGATGCGCCGCTCTCGATCCTACGAGATAGGTCTACGGCCCGCGCGAAGGTCTCACAGAGGAACAAAAACGCTGTCGCCGTGAAGGAGGCTAAGAAGGTTAAACCGGTCTCGGATTGGGCGCGACCGGTGCAAAATACTGCATCAACCCCAATCACCGATGGTTGCCCCCCGATCACCGGTGATCGCCCCCCCCAATCACCCATGATCGCCCTCGCCCAATCACCCATGATCGCCAATGAGCTACAAGGAAGAAAGCTGGAAGAAGTACAGCTAGAAGAGAAAAAGCTATCGGCCCCTGCCGGGACCGATGGACCGGTTCCGGTGAAAGAGAACTCTCCTCCTATCCGGTTGCGTCACCGCCAGCGCCCCAACTCTTCCTCGGAAGAAAGAAAGAGCCCCCCGGTTCCGGCCGCCCCCCCAGAACCGATCAGGGTTCATGGAGCGGACCCGGCATGGCTGCGCCGAACCAAAAAGAAGGAAGCGGAGCGCCGCGAGATGGCGCAATTCAAGGAAGCGCTTCGCCAGATGGAAGACCGCATCGGCGCGCAAGTCAGAGAGATGTTTCGCGGCGCGCGGCAATGATTTTCTGTCCTTCAGATGCCAGACCGGTCACGCCCGAAGGCTACACGGCTACGGATAGGCGAGTTGCGGAACCTGAAAAGGTGCGCCTTATCAGTCTGGCAAAGCTTAAAGTCACCATCCCCTGTGACGTAGCTGAAGAGCTTGTCCCGGTTCATGCAAACCGGACAGGCGAAGTGCATGGGCTGACCGTTGGCGGCATCCTCTTTCAGTTTGAACACCACGTCGTGCTCGGGCGTCTCGAAGAGTTCGTATCGCCCCCTTTCCTTCTCGAAATCGTCTTCCCTCTTCAACTCGCGGCTAAGGGCTTTGATCGCGTCGCTCAAATCGACGTTCATCATATTCGCTGCGGTCAGTTGCGTTCCGAGCGTGTTAAGCAGGGCTTGGACCTCGCTGTTCTCTGGCTTCTTGTCAGACGCGAACAACTTCTTCACCACCTCTGCGGTAGTGGCGGCTTTTTCGGTGGCACCCAGCGCCGTCGTCGCAAGTCCGATGACACTCGTAATCGCACTCAAATCCATCTAGTCAGATCTCCAATCGCTCGCCCGCGATGCAAGTCACACATCAAGGTTGCTCCTCATTGAGCCATTCCACAGCTTTCTCACGGGTATCGAAACCCGCTTCTGCCGATGGCTTATAGCGCTTGGTACCGTCCTTCATGATGATAACCGTACCGATGTCGTAGAACTCATGCGTTCTACCGTCCCCATCGGTGATCGTCTGCCTCTGGATATATCGATCACCACGCTCTGCAAATTCCATGCTGTTGCCCCCAAAAGATCAATTGAGCGGTAATCTAACCAGACACCGAATGCGACCGCCAGCGGTACCGGGGGTATCTCCCAACTTTCGGTCCCTCCCTCGGGACTGGATGGCGGAGGTTCGCGCCGAGACATCTTGCAACTGGTTGCAAAAAATTGCGGCCCAGAATTAAGCGCGGGGCATGACGCCAGTCTCACCCGCCACTCGCTTTGCCAGCCTCGCCAGCGTGGACCGGGAACATCCCGTTGCCGAGATGATGGTGCTCCAACTTTGCCCGCTAGTGAGCATACTTTGGATCGCCTTGTTGCGTGTCTCGTCCTCGGGGCGACCCCGATATTTGCCCTCGCTCTTGGCCTTTTCGATACCCTGCGCCTGCCTACGACGACGGTCCTCGTAGTCCTTGCGGGCCACAGCCGCCAGCATATCCAAGAGCATGGAGTTCACAGCAGAAAACATCCTGTTTGAAAATTCGTCAGCATCCTTGGCCATCATCATATGTGAGGTGGCCAAGTCTAGGGCAACAACGCGAACCTCGCGATCATAAATCTCACGCTTAAGCCGACCCCAATCCTGCGCATCTAGTCGGCTCAAGCGATCAACTTGTTCGATCAGAAGAATGTCGCCCGGCTGACAGTCCGACAGCAGCCGAAACAACTCAGGACGCGCTAGCGACGCACCGCTTTCGTTCTCCACGTAGGTAGCCGCGATGGATAGACCCCGCTCCTCAGCAAACGCGACGAGATCGCCCTTGGCGCGGGTTGCATCCTGTTCTTTGGTTGAGGCTCGAAGGTAGGCGCGAACGAACATTTATGAGACCCCGGTTCGATATGATTGGTATCACATTGACCGGTACGATTAGAGTGGTCAAACGTTATTATCGAACCGGTCTACAAAGCGGTCCCCTAAAGGCATACTTAATTAACACAGCCGATTTTCGTGCAACGACGTTTCCACAGAAGGCGACTATTGCACTGCTCTTGCAAGCAATCCAAGCCAACCCTACGCCGATGCACGCAGGATCGCAGCATTCACACTATAGGCACCAATGGCGGGCGGAAGCCTCAACATTCCGCCAAATGACCTACTTGACTCGACTTGTAATTTTTAAGACTGTTCCCTACGGGTTGGAGGGTTTGCTATGCAGTTTCGCTCGCGCGACCAGCAAAAGGCGCCGAACTCTAATGTCGGCCATTTTGCTTTAGCCACTGCCACTATTTTTGATGACACAATTTTTGACACCGAACCACTTTCGCGTCCGACGCGGGCGCTGAATTGGGTCCTGGAGACCAGCGTTCACCAAGCGCTGAAGCTGACGGACCGCTTGAAGAACGCTAATCAATTTGTAGGCGTTCAGCGCGCGGCCGTTAGAGATGAGGTTCGCGAAACCACCTATGTCGCGGCCATCCAGGATGATGGTTTGTATCTTTACACGTTGAAGAATGGGAAAATCTATTCCACGACTTGTATCGATCCTAGCCCGTCCGTCAGAAGATGCCATTTGTCACTGCGAAAATTCGATGGCACCCCTCTGGTGCTTTATGCAAGAGACGACGGGACGCTGTATCTTAACGACAAACAAGTCGACACCCCTCAATCCGACGTTGATTTTCCCTATCTTACGATCGACCAACCGCCGATTGGTTTCCCAGCAGTTGTTCAGCCGACAATAGGATTCATAGCATACAAATCACGCGCGAGCGGAGATGTCGTCGTCCGCCCCTTAGACCCAATGGCTCTGGCGACTGGAGCGGAGACGACGCTTCCAATAGCGGATGTCGTTGGAGGCGCTGATCTGGTCATTGCAAAGGATCGAGTGATTGTCAGGTCTCAAACCCGAGACGGCCAACTTCTAAAAAGTGCCTACCTAGAGTCGACTGATGGGGGGAAGACTTTTGGGCAGCCGCACCTCTTTGATCTAAGCGGCATCTCATTTGAGAACGAGATTCCGTCCAACGCACCTATGACATTAGACTATACGCTGCAAATTCACGTCCCTATCGCTGTGAAGAATGGGAGCGTTACCCGACTTCTGGACGTCATTCTCGATGACGACCTCGTAGTTTCAGCGATTGAGGCCCCCGCTGGGTTCAACTTCGCGGTGGATGCGTTCCCCAAAATGCCTGCCATAACCCAAGCGTTTCGTACCGGATTCGGCGACGGGCATTTGGACGGAAGTGGAATTATCGCTTCCCTCGCCCACCAGGGTCGGCTTTTGGTCTCGAATTCGCAAAGCGGCGGATACAGCTTTCCAGATGCCGTTCATCTAAACTACGACATGCAAGGGGTCTATGGCTTTCGATCAACGGAATGCTACACGAGAGGGTCGGCGTCCAACATTGTGAGTATGGATTATGCCTTCGTTGAAGCAGACAATGATGGACGGCCTTTGTCATCCGAGTTCTGGATTGATACGTGGGATATGCCTCTTCCTGAGCCCCAGGTCACCTGCGCGCTTGATGCGTCTTCAGCGACGCTTGAAATATTAAAAGACGGCTGGTTCTTTCCTGGTCAGACTGCGTTCGAGCTGACGCCCGCAAATACATTCATAACGAGCGTCAATTATGTTGGCTTCCGGACAGCACGGCTGGAGTTTGATGACTTTTCTCTTGCTAAAGGGGCTACTATCACCTTTAGAACCAAGAATGTCTTCTTCTATTACGAGGCTTCGGCGAAGCTGACATAGGTAGGCTTTTCGTAGTGAGTTAGCTACTTCCATCTTGTTCGACTAGGCGGGCTGTCTGGGGATCGTAACGGAACTTGGTAATAGAACCGTCCCGTATCTTCTCAACTGCCTGGTCCACCGCCGACAATGGAACGAAATACCATTCCCTCGGCTTCACCGGATTGCCGAAACGATCTTCGATTGTCAGGTCGAGGCGGGCTGGCGCGAATATGCGATGCAGCAGGTTTTCCAGCCTAGTCCGGTTGATGTTGAAAAGCTTGTAGGTGGCTACGACATCGACATCCGCGAGCAGATAGGTTGCGTCCAGCGCGGCGTGAGCAATCCGCGTCTCGACCTTTCCGCCGGTGACACCAATCTTGTGAATGAGTTCCCTGTGCGGCGCGATCCCTGGGTGATCCGATTTGCTCCGAAGGACATAGATCGTCCCGCTTTCGAGGTCGTCTCCATCGGCGACGTTGCCAAAAAGTGGTCCTGCTGACGGATCGGTGATGCGCCGGCCCGCATCATCGCGATGAAGCGCGCGCTGAAGCGAGCGCAGCAACACGTCACTTTCGGTGCCATTGTCATAGATGACGCGCAGGCGGCTATCGCGCCGCTCATACTCGGTCCTGAACTCCTCGCCGACTTCCGCGACATAGGCGACCTGGCCACCGACGATGAAGAACTCCCCTTTCTTGATCTCGGCCATCGTCTGGAAGGGGCGGCTTTCGCGCAGGCCTGATTGAAGGTCGGCCTTTACCTGCTCGAACAGCGGCCTGAACTTGTCGAAGTCCTTGCACGGCGTGCGATTGGCGATTTCCTCGGCGGCGCGCTTCTCTGCCGTGGCGCGGACGTGCCGAAGTTCGGTGATGTCAGATGACCCGGCCGCACCGCCCAATTCGGCCAGCAATTCGTCTTCGTCCATCGTCTCCACGGGCACGGCGGCGACGGACTCTGCCCCGGCAAGAAGCCCCTGCCGGTCGAGCGGCACGAGAAGCGAACGGCACTCCTCTAGCGCGCGCAAGCGGTCGAGGCGCACAGCATAAACCCGCTCGAAGATATCCCGGTCCTCGCCATGCTGCGGCGCGCGGTCGTGCTGTTCGGCGAAGCGCTGGATTTCCTCAAAGCCGGCGATGATGCGTTCCTCGCGCGGCGAACGGCCGCCCTTCTTCTCCGGGACGGCGAAGTCGTCGAGTTCGGCGCGCAGGTCATCGAGGTCGAGGTCACTCATAGCGGCCCTCGTCCTTGTATCTGACAAAGGCGGCGGCCCCTTCCGCCATGCGCTTCTCCCAGGCGTCGGTCGAACTGATGGACGGGAGCCGTCCCCGTTCCTTCTTGAACTTCACCGCACGCACTGCAAGTTCCTTGGCCTCCTCCGGCGTCAGGCTCGTGCGCTTACCGGCGATGGCCGCCGCAACCTGTTTCAGGCTGTCCTCGCTCATGGTCTTGGCCAGAATGGCATACGCCTCGCCGAACGGATTGATACGGTCGATCAGGTCTATGTCGAGTTCGCGCACATCCATTGCAAACTTGCGCACGCCGTCGATCAGAGCGGTGTTGGATGGCGGCTCGTTGTCGCCACCGCCGCCAAGTGCGATCTGCTTGGCTTGCTGCGTCAGGTTGAGGGCAGCGATGGCGTGCTGGCGCACGGCCTCCTGGTCCTCCTCGCCGAGCCCCGGGTACTTGTCCTTGATGATCTTGCCCAAGCGAACCTGGGTCAATTCCTCCGGAACAAGCTCCTCATCGAACAGACCGCGCTCGATTGCGGTTTTGTCCTGCACGAAGGCGGCAATGACCTCATTCAGATCTTCTCGGCAGATACGCTGCCCCTCTTTGCTCGTCGGCTCGGCAAGGCCCTTAATCTCGATCTGAAACTCGCCGGTGTTTTCATTGAAGCCGACATTGCACTTGTTCGGGTCGTAACCGCCCTCGCCGTAGTTGAAACCTGGCGTTGGCCCGCTCGTCGGGTTCTTCGGCTTGAACTCGAAACGTGGTGCAAGCACCTGTTCCATCAACAGGCTGGCAGCGATGGCCTTAAGGGTATCGTTGACTGCCTCGGTAACGGCCTCCTCGGAAGCATCCGGTTCGGCGATCAGATTGGTGAAACGGGCGCGGGTCTTGCCGGGCGCGTCGCGGGTCGCGCGGCCGATGATCTGCACGATCTCGGTCAGGCTCGACCGATAGCCGACGGTGAGCGCATGTTCGCACCAAATCCAATCGAAGCCTTCCTTGGCCATGCCAAGGGCGATGATGATGTCCACATGGTCGCGGTTGTTCTTCTGGCCGGGGTCTTTCAGCGCGGCAGATACCTTGTCCCGCTTGGCGGGGTCATCGTCGACAAGATCGGCGATGCGCAGCACGCGGGCGTCTTTCGCCTTGACCAACTGGAAGCCGGTGGCGGGGTCCGTCCCTTGCCACGCGCCCAATTCCTCAATGATATGCTCCACCTCCCTGATCTTGTCCTTCGTGCTTTCGCGCGAATTGACGGAAGGGATGTGAATTATGGTCTTTTCGGCGGGGTCAAGGACTCGGAGAATGTCGTCGGCATAGGGGCCGGAATAAAAGAAATAGCCGATGTCGAGCGATTTCAGATATTCGTAACCGTTTAGCTGCTCGTAATAGGTGTAGGTGACGGTATCGAACTTCTCCTCGTCCTGCGGGGCGAGAACGGGCACTGCGTCGCCACGGAAATAGGAACCGGTCATGGCGACGATATGCACCTTGTCGCGGGCAATGAGTTGCCCAAGATGCTGGCCGAGCCTGCTTTCCGGATCGGCGGAAACATGGTGGAATTCATCCACAGCGATCAGCCGGTCGTCGAACTTCTCGATGCCGAACTTCTCTACGGCGAAACGGAAGGTCGCATGGGTGCAGACCAACACCGTGTCGTCGCCTTCCAGAAAGACGCCAAGGGAATTGACCTTGCCGCCATTGTCCGAGCCGGGGGCGTTGCAAAGATTCCATTTCGGCTCGACGGTCCAGTCAGCCCAAAAGCCGAACTTGCTCAGCGGCTCGTCATTGAAGCTCGCCCCGATGGATTTCTCCGGCACGACAATAATCGCCTGCTTCAAGCCCTGATTGGTCAGCTTGTCGAGGGCGATGAACATAAGCGCTCGACTCTTACCTGACGCGGGCGGCGACTTGATGAGCAGATATTGTTCGCCGCGCTTTTCATAGGCGCGCTCCTGCATCGGGCGCATTCCAAGCGCGTTGGCCTTGGTCGAAGAACCGTTGCGAGCGTAGGAGACCGAAACGGACGGGACTATTTTCTTTTCGTCGATCACGCGCTTGCCCTTGCCCTTCCCCTCGCTGCCGCCTTCGGCGAAGCGGCCATTTTTGTATAAAGTTCAAACAGCTTCTCCAGCCGCTCGGTGTCGTTGCGGAACCGACGGCCGATATAGATGCGCTCCAGCACCTCATCGTTGTGCTCGTGTGCCTCGCGCAAGTCTGCGGGCATGTTCTCAGGGTCATACAGGTCGGCGATGGTAGCCGGGAAATGCTCCTCGCGCGCTAGCAGGATGCCCTCGGAGCAGCGGGTCAAATCGGCCTTGTTCTTGTCGGTGAGCGTCGGAACCGGAAAGGTATTCCAGCCGAGAGTATTTGAGTAGGAAAAGTCGGTTCGCATCCGCGCGCAAACAGTCCCTATCCAAACTAAGTGGAGGCGGGACACGATAAGCGCCATATTCCAAAGCGGGGCATCGTAGAGCGCATAGCACTTGTGACCGACAATGTAGTCGCTACTTATAATATCAGCAGGTAGGTATGGCCTACTTTGCGAGCTTATTGCAGGCATCACAATAGCGTGGTGGATAGCTTCGAATTGTTCCCGAAACATATGCGGCTTGGACGCCAACGCCTGTGCGGACTTGTCATGCGCAATTTTTGTTCTTGCATCGGTGACGCTCTGTAGACGTTTCTGTATCGGCGGAACGTGAGTTGTCAGAGGTAGATCAGCGTCGGTCATCCAAAGACATTTCCGAGGAAGTCCAGAAGTTACTTCCCTCGCGCCAAGGAAATTTCGAAAAAGTGGCGCAGAGACTGGCCAACTTTCGACAATTGACGCAGCCTCGGCGCGCGTCAGCAAGAGGTCAACGCCATAATAGGTGTGGTTGCCAAATTGCATTGCTGCCCTCTCATCCGGCGCACTCGGCGACGGGATCACCTCTACATTTGGTCCCGGCACCAAGTACCCGTTTATGTTGGGAACAGACCTGACGGACACTCCTCCTTTCTCGACCTCAGAAAACAGTCTCCGCGTTGAAGCTGGATGGTTGGAGATTCCGACGATGACAACAGTCACGCCCGCATTGTGGCTAGCCAGATTCGCCCATTCGAAAGATGTATGAGCAAAAGCGATCTCATGTTTGGTCGAAAAAATCAGCGACCAAAGGGTGTCGACCTGTCTTCCTTGGCAAATCGAGTTCGTTGACACGAAAGCAGCGACGGTAGGCGTCTTGCTTCCATAGTCAGCCGCCTTCATGAACCAACCAGCCACGTAATCCAGTTGCTTCCAATTCTTCGTGCGCCCGTCAAATATGGCCTTTAGATCGGACTTCTGGTCCTCGGTCTGCCACTGATTACCTCTGTAAGGTGGATTGCCGCAGATATAGGTCTCCCCTCCCTCATTCTCAAAGTCGATCTGTGCCTGGTCGAGCGGCGTGTGAAACAGGTCTTCCGCGTAGTGCTTCACGCCCGTGCCGGTGGGCGAACAGATGCTCAGCCAGTCCAGCCGCAAGGCATTGCCGCAGGTAATCCAGTTCTGCGCGTTGAGCGGCAGGAACTCAGCCAAGGCAAGTTTCTGCCCGCGATAGAGCACGTCCGCCTGGTATTCAGCGATGATGAGCGCTAACCGCGCCACCTCGGCCGGGAAGTCGCGGAGTTCAATCCCGCGAAAATTGGTGAGGGGGATTTCCGAGGCGCGATCCGGCTCGCCGCGCCGGTTGTTGATTTCGGCCTCGATGGCGCGCATTCCTTGTAGGCTATAACCAGAAAATTCCCCGATCCGCACGCTGGGTCGAAGACCCGGATTTTGCTCATGCGCTTGCGCAAGTTCAGCAACATGCGGGGGTTATCGCCAGCTTCCGTCAGCCGCTCCCGTAAATCGTCGAGGAACAGCGGATTTAGCACTTTCAGGATGTTCGGGACGCTGGTGTAGTGCATGCCAAGCGCGCCGCGCTCCTCGTCGTCGGCGACGGCCTGTATCATCGACCCAAAGATGTCCGGGTTGATCTTGGTCCAGTCGAGGTTGCCAATATGGAGAAGGTAAGAGCGTGCGATCCGGCTGAAACGCGGCACATCCAGGCTGCCGGAGAACAGCCCGCCATTCACATAGGGGAAGACGTTGGCCCAACGTGGCAGGTTGGTGGCGGCGCGGCCCTCGATCTTCGTGTTCATGGCGCGGAACAATTCGCCGATCACCTTGTGGGTATCGGACGAATCCCGCGCGCTCATCTGCTCGATGGTGGCGGTGAATAGGCCGGCACCGTGGAAGATATCGGTGTCTTCGGCGAAGAAGCAGAAGATCAGCCGCGCCATGAAATGATTCATGTCGGGGCGGCGCTCGGCTGTCCCCCAATCGGGATTATCCTTCAGAAGTTCAACGTAGAGCCGGTTGAGGCGGCTCGTGGCACGGATATCGAATGAGCTTTCGCGGACCTGCTTCACGGTGGTGATGCCCGCGAGCGAGAGGAAGAATCCGAAGTGATCCGGGAAATCGGTGTAGGCGCAGGCAACTGTCTCGCCTGTGTCCAATTCCTCGGCCTCGAAGTCCGCCCCGTCCGTCGCGAGGATGAAACGCGCTTTCGCCTTTACCGTGGCGGGGCTAGCCTTCAGTGCAGCCAGGGTTTTCGTGACCTGACCCGGCGCGCATACCGCAATGTGAATGTGGTTCCGCTGCAGAACACCGCCAAGGTCGGAGCTATTCGATACACCCGCCCGCAGCTTCTTGATCGTCGTTTCCTTGTTGCCGAAGGCTTGCAGGAAGGCGAACGGAAACTCGCCGCCATCGAACGGCTGATCGGCCAAGGCCGATATGGCTTCTTCGATCTCGACTGCGTTCAACGAGCGCCCCTCCGAAGTCAAATCGGCTCAGTGAAGAATCACCGAAATGCCGACTGTCCTCCTGTTATCTCACCAGTCTTTTCTATCAAAAGACGCCGCTCCACAATGCTCCTGCCAAGTCGGCCAATCATGCCGCAAATCGGTTGCTCTCGATCAACGGCTCAAGGAGTGCGCCTCGTCGGGATGGGCGGCGGTTGAGGTCCTGCATATCCGCAGTTTAGAGCGCCACGGCACGCAGGCACCGGTCACAGACGGGATTTTGTTGCCTGCCGTTTAACTAATGCCGACGGATGTGCCGTTGTTTATACGATAGACCTCCGGCAGCCAGTATCGGAAGCGTTAGAGCGAGCCGTGAAGCGAGAGACTTGCTGACCACCGGATCAGGTCGTTCGGCTATTTTATGGATGGCTCTGTCCGAGTCTGAACAATCCCCTTCTGGCGCTTCTTCAGGTCGTCGGCGAGTAGCCGCAAGTGCCTCTCGATCAGGCAAAGAGCGGCGAGCGCTCCGCAGATGATCGAAGCGGCAGCGAAGCCTACAATCGCACCGAAAATGACACCGGCCTTGGGCAGGTAAGCGTTACCCCATAGACCGCCGGCCCCGATGATGATCAGCGCTATAAAGACGTTCATGGTCGACAGCATGTTGACGAGTGCTCGGCTCATTGTCTCCCCCTAAATTTGCTTTGCCCGGCAGCGGTAGTGCCACCTGCAATATCTAATTTTTGGATAATCCGGATATCGGATTACCGGCGGGTTGATCACTGGTCAACCGTTCAATGCCGAAGTCGGTCCACTCCACGCGCCACAAGATGGTTGCAGCCGCGCTGGCCAGTCAGCGGCGGGCAAAAGGGATGTCGCAGGCGGAGGTCGCAAAGATTCTCGGCAGACATCAGCCATTCGTTGCGAATATCGAAAGCGGCGAGCGCCGGGTCGATCTCGTTGAACTCTTGGAAATCGCGAAGATCATCGATTTGGACGTGGTTGCTCTGGTGCGCGACCTCCAACGCAGCCCAGATTGACGCTCCCAGCGAGCGAGGAAATGTGCACGGACTAATATCCTCGACCCTTGTGACTTTTAGAAGGCGCAAACTATTTGCCAACCGGTCCCACCCTTGGCGATAGGGTTGTGGCGGGCCGTGCTAGCCACGCTGAACAGTAGCAATCTTGTTCGGAGGGAAAGGGACCCTCCGGAAAATATCGACGATATGAGCCCCGTGCTGAGCGCGCAGTGTTAAGGCCAAGTCAATCGGCTTCATAGGGAGTGCGCAAAACCACTCCTCGCCGGTTACGGCGTACCTTTCTACGACCCGGTTCCAGGGATCGGGGTGCCGGAACCGGCGATGCAAGGCCATGTGAAGTGACCGGCAGATCGGATAGGGTGACCATGGGGAGTAATAGTCCTCGCAATGCATCTGGAGCATTTCGGTCGAACCCGAGATTGAGCATTGCCGGGGCTTTGCCCACCAACCATTGTCGATGATGTGGTGTATGAGTTGCCAGCCGCGAACTCGCTCTTCATGAGTGAAACCATTGTAGTCAGGCATTCGTGGCCACTTCCATTCCGGCAGGCCAGCGGGTTCGAAGAGGCTCATAGTTTTTGCAACCGGATTCAAAATCTGATGGAGTCAGCGATGGTTTCGCTAATCATTGTGCTAAACAAAACGCAATGCAGAATCAAGGCAACTTATTGATTTTTATTGACATTGTTTTATTGATGGCTCTGGCCCGGGGAGCCAATTTCTCAAAAGACCTCTCTGCCTGCCATCGTCGGCACCACGCGACATAGTGGGGTTCGCCGTGGCTGTGACCCGTCCTGCTAACCCGTATGGGACTGCGGGCAGCGACACCTCTGGGCAGTGCCGCTGCCGTTGTCGCAGCTAGGCGGCCACCCCACCGCGGCCAGATTTGGTGCCGCTCATCCAGGGCAGCGGAGCAAGCGGCTCCTGCAGCATCTTGACGGACCTCGCGAACCCAGCGACGGCATCGCGCGCGACCGAGAGTGATATCTGGCCATCGTAAGCACGCTGGCAAGCCCGGAAGGCCGTTTCGAAAATCGGCCCTCGACGCTCCCGCGGCCACTCGTCCAGGAAATCGAATGCATCCTCAAGGCTTCCTATTTCTTGGATGAACTGGCCATCCTTGACTAACACCGGTCGATCGAACGTCCTGTCGCCCATATAGTCCTCCATTCGGTTGAGGGTGTTCGTTTGCTTCAGCTTTTCACGCGACGGCATGCTCAGGCTCCGCGAACATGCCGCCATCCCCACACCTGGGTGGGACACCGGCATATGCCGGAACCGGCGGCGGATCATCGTCGTCGTCATCTCGCCAGGGGTACCGCAGCCAGTTGCGCCTGGTTTTGTTGCGACGCTGGTCTGAGGACGGACTGCGATCAAACGGTGCCCTGGCCGTCGGCTTGCGCGCAATCTCGTCCAGGGTGTGGAGCGCACGAAGAATCTCGCTGACCTGCGCCATCGCACCGTTGTCCAATTGACGCAGGGTTGGATTGTCAGGAACCGCATGGGCGTCCGAGGCCCAGAAGGCGAGCAGAGCCCTCTTCTCGCCGATCGTCATGTTCTCGTTCAGGACGTCCTCGGGCGTACGCAGCGCAGCGAATTCCGCTGCGTAATCCGTCGGTTTGGATTCATGAAAACTGTAAGCTTGGGATCTCATCTCCGTTCTCCGCGATCTGTGCCTCCCGGCCGAGCCGGGAGGCGGACCACAGACTGAGGTTTCTTGTATCAGGCCACCTTGCGTTGCGGCTCGGCATCCACATCTATGGACTGCTTGTTGCCGCCATCCTGAAGCGGAACCGCTGCGGCGTTGGAACCGATCTCGATGCGCCGGGGCTTGAGTTCCTCGGGCACTTCGCGGACCAGGTCCACCGACAGCAGGCCATTATGAATATTGGCCGCCTTGACCTTGACGTGGTCTGCAAGTTTGAACACCTGCTTGAAGTTACCTATCGCCAGGCCCCGGTGGAGGATCTCCCGATGTTGCTGATCGGGCTTTCTCTGTCCGATGACGGACAATTCAGGGCCGTTCTGCACAAGTTCCACTTCGTCGAGACCGAAGCCGGCGACGGCCATCGTGATACGATAGTCGTTGTCGCCATTCTTCTCGATGTTGTAGGGCGGCCAGTCGGAGCGCACGCTGTTTTCGAGCATGTCGAAGAGCCGGTCGAAGCCGACCGTGGTGCGGTAAAGAGGCGAATAATCAAAGCTTCTCATAGCCATATCCTCCGTGAAGCAACATGGTTTACGGGTCGCCGCAGCGCCGCCGCGACGCGGGATGTCGAGCCGAAGCCTCGACGGAAAACGATCTGGGAATCACGATTTTTTTATTCAAGAGGTCGCCCGAAATTTTTTTGAAGCGGCACTGCGGCCATTCCTGACCGGGCATGCATCAGGCCTTGCGGCGACAGCCTTCCGGTTGGAAGCGGGTGAGGAATATAGCCGGGTGGTGGATCAACCGCCCGTGCAAATGCACACCAGGTTCGGCCTCTGGTCACGAGCGGCTTGCACGCCGCCGCCGCCGCGCGATAGATGCGTCGGTCAAGGGAGGACATCATGCGGAAAATCCTGGCATCGGTATTGCTGCTCACGGCAGCATCGTTCGCGACCGGCGCTCATGCGCTGGACAGCAGCGGAACCCCAGTCGTCGTGACGCCACTCGCATCACGTACCACCACTGCATCCGGGCAGCCGATCACGCTGCCGCGGAAGAACGTGCAGGTGCTGGTCTCGACCTATGACATCGCGCCCGGCGCGACCTTGCCGGTCCATCGCCATCCCTTCCCGCGCTACGCCTATGTCCAGGCCGGAACGCTGAAGGTCACGAATGTCGAAACCGGCAACAGCAACACCTACAAGACTGGCGATTTCATCATCGAAATGATCGGGCAGTGGCACCAGGCCACCAACATTGGCGACGGGCCGGTCAAGCTCCTGGTGATCGATCAGGTCGAGGAAGGCGCCAAGAATACCGAATTGCCACAGTAGCCACCAGGTTGCATAGGTGCTCCCGGCGGGGCGGGAAGGCAATGCGCCGCCCGCCCCCTCGCCTCGTGGACCCAGCCCCCCATGTGAACCCGGCGCTCAGCCCCAGGCGCCAACCGGCTGCCGGGTCGTCGCGTTCAGCCTATTGAAGGCGTTGATCAGGGCGATCTGGATGACCAGTGCGGCAAGGGCCTTCTCGTCATAATGCCGGGCCGCCTCCTCCCAGATATCGTCCGGCACCGCGTCCGGTCGGTCGGCGAGCCTTGTGCCGGCTTCTGCCAGCGCCAATGCCGCGCGTTCGGCGTCGGTGAAATAAGGCGTTTCCCTCCAGGCAGCGAGGGCAAAGATGCGCTCTTCCTTCTCGCCGGCTTTCTTGAGCTCGCGCGCGTGCATGTCGACGCAGACGCTGCAGCTGTTGATCTGACTGGCGCGCAGATGCACGAGCTTGCGTGTCACATAGGGCAGGTCCGCTGCCTCGGTCGACTTGTCCAGCGCCAGAAACGCCTGCAGGGCGCCTGGGATGAGCATCACCGGGCTCTTGATTCTCGCTTGCATGTGTCTTCTCCTTTTGAACTGTTCTCCGGGCGTGCTTTCCCGGCCCGGACGCCTCGCATCCAGGGTTTCGACTTGATGGAACTGTTAGCTGCCTGCCGGGTGTCAGGTCTGTTTTGAGGTAACCTGTTCGAGCCGTTCGAGAATGCGCGGCCAGCCGCTTCCCATGCCGATATAGCCACGCTCGTCGGCGGGCCGAAATCCCGACTGCTCCATTCGCACCCGGGTCGCCATCCCCTCGGGTGTCAGTAACCACGTCACCACGGTTTTCAACCCGCTGTCCGATTCCGTCCCATCGCCCCAGCTATAAGCCAGCAGCCGCGGCGCCTCGACTTTCAGCACCATGCAGTTCGTCACCCCGGACCACCCGGGAACTGGTGTCGCACGGAATGTGAAGCGATGCCCCTCTTGGGCAGCGAAATCATTCTGCATGAGCCATTCGCCGACGAGTGCCGGCACGGTCAGTGCTCGCCATATCTTTTCCGCCGAATATGGAATCAGCCTTTCGACGACGATCGATTTGGTTTCCGTCATGCCTTGCTCCTCTCGTTGCTGTCGTGGTGCCACGCGCAAAATCATAACCCATCAGCTATGTATAACCCATAACCCTGCAGTTATGTGACTGTCAAGAATGGAATCTGCCGTCTGGTCCAAGTGGCGGCGTAGCGTTCACGCTTCCGCGCCAGGCGCCCGGGTGCTAGGGCTTGCGCAACACCATGGATTGGATCGCCCCTTGACCCCAAAAATTCGCCCGCCGCTTATAGAAATCTGTGTCGAAGGCATTGATGGCCTGCTCGCCGCGCAGGCCGCCGGAGCCGACCGGGTCGAACTCTGCGCCAGCCTTGTCGAAGGCGGCACCACGCCGAGCCTCGGCACCGTGCGCGCCGCTCTCGACCAGGCGACCGTGCCCTTTCATGTCATGGTGCGGCCGCGCGGCGGGGATTTTCTCTACAGCGAGACCGAATACCGTTCGATGCTTGCCGACGTCGCCGCGCTTCGCGAGCTCGGCGTGCCCGGCGTGGTGTTCGGCTGCCTGAACGCCGACGGCGCCATCGACGAGCAGCGCATGCGCGAATTGACAGAGGCGGCGGGCCCCTTGAACGTCACCTGCCACCGCGCCTTCGATATGACTCGCGATCCGGCCGAAGCCCTGGAAGCGCTGATCCGCTGCAGGGTTGGCCGCGTGCTGACCAGCGGCCAGCGCGACACCGCGATCGAAGGCCTGGCATTGCTGCAAGAGCTGGTCCTGCTGGCCGGCGAGCGCATCATCATCCTCGGTTGCGGCGGGCTCGATCTCGGCAATATCGCCGAGGTGCGCGCAAGGACTGGCCTGGCCGAAATGCACTTCGCCGCCCTCAAGGACGTGTCGAGCGCCATGCGCTACCGCAATCCGAAGGTCGGCATGGGCGGCTCCGATCTCGACCGCGAATATCGCAACACGCTGACCGATACAGCGCTGGTGGCGGCGACAATCGCGGCGGCCAAGGCATGACCTCGCCCATAGACCGCATTGCGCAGGCCGACGAAGCGGCAATACTGGCGCTCAACAACGAGCACGCCGCCGAATTGTCGTGGCTTGAAGCCGAACGGCTGTCGTTCCTGCTCGCCGAGGCCTTTTACGCGCGCCGCATCGGCGATCTCGAAGCCTTCATCATGACCTTCGACCAGGATGCCAACTACGACAGCCCGAACTTCGTCTGGTTTCGCGAGCGTTACATCAGCTTCATCTATGTCGACCGCGTCGTCGTGGCGGCGCACGCAAGAGGCCGCGGCCATGCTCGCCGGCTCTATCGGGACCTGTTCGACCATGCGCGGAGCGCCGGTCACGCGCTGGTCACCTGCGAGGTCAACACCGACCCGCCCAACCCCGCCTCGGATGCCTTCCACGCCGCACTCGGCTTCGCCGAAGTCGGCGACGCGGTGATCCACGGCGGCAAGAAAGCGGTGCGCTATTACGTCAGGCAGATCGCCACCTGATCGGCGGCACCCGCCGACTCACCTGGACGTTGCGCCACCCCCAAAAACAGCTAAGCGCTATCTGACGAAAAGGGACACCTCGCGGTCGTACGGCTATCGTCTGGCCACCATCAAAACAATCGGGCGGCTCACCAATTGCGGTTGAGCCATTCGCGTGCTGGGCGCTCGATCAGGTAGTAGCTGCAGAGCGCGCAGGCAAAAACCCCGGCCAGCATCGGCCATGGATTGCTGCCCTGCTCGTAGACGAATTTGTAGAAGGGCTGCTGCCACAGATAGAGCGAATATGACCATAGACCCAGCGTCGTCATCGGCAGGGACGACAGCCATCCGGACAAGAACCGCGTGCTGAAATCCAGCGCGTTGACGGCAATCGCCAGCAATGGCACCGCGGCCAGGTAGTGGATCGGTGTCGGTACCGAGTCCATGAACAGGCAAACCGCGCCGACGGCCGCCGCAACGGCGACATAAGGCCCCTTCAGCAAGGTCGGCAGCTTGCCGTCCGCTTTGAGCAGGCAGATCGCGGCCGACAGCAGGATCGAGGCGATGTGCACGTCGGTGCGCCAGTACGTGGTCTCATAATCCATGTGCAGGAACCAGTAGGAAACCGCGCCATTGACCATGGCCAGCAGAGCCAGGACCAGCAGCAGCGGGATGACACGGCTGCGGCTGGCAACGACCGCGCTGATCGCCGCCAGGATGATATAGGCATGCTCTTCGATGCAGAGCGACCAGATGTGGTCGAGCGCGCCAGCCCGATTCAGGAGAATTCCGGCATAGTTGTAGGTGAAGGTGAGTGCCGTCAGGGCCGCCTTCCATTTGAAGGCGATGAACGTGCCTGAGAGCGCGACCATGGCGACGACGACAAAGACCAGAAGCGCCGGATAGATGCGCGAGAACCGGCGTTTGAAAAATTTCTTCAGCGGATAGCGTTCGATGAACAGGATTTCGGCCATCAGCCGGCCGCTGAGCACGAAGAAGAATTCGACGCCCAGCACGCCCAGATTGATCCCGGGAACGGGAAAAAAATGCCCGATCAGCACGAGAGCGATCGACAGACCGCGCCAGCCATCGAGATAGGCCAGTCTTGTCCTGGCCGGTCGCTCGACGATCGCTCGGGGCGGAACCAAATGGGTCGCGGAAATTTCGGACATGCCGATCCCTTCGCATTGTAATGCGAAAGGCACGGCTAATTCCCGAACCCGGCTCGCATTCCCGCCCTGATCTATACTGCAGTGCAATATAAGTTTGTGCAAGTGCGAGATTGTCGCTGATGCGTCTCCCCCGCAGCATGGGCCGGAATTGCTTCAAGCAAGAGTGGAGACGTGGCCGCCGGGAACTGGGCAACGACAGTCGCCGGGAGTGAAAAACGGGGCCGTGACAGCCCGTTCCCTTGGCCTAATCGATCTTGCGTCAGGCGTTGGCTGCCGCCACCGCGCGCTTGGCCATGACTGTGATCAGATTGGCACGGTAGTCTGATGAAGCGTGAATGTCGCTCATCAGGTTCTTCGCCGGAACTTTCACACCATTGAGCGAAGCGGCATCGAAGCTCTTGGCAAGTGCTGCCTCGATCTCCTTCGAGCGGAAGACGCCGTCGTCGCCGGCGCCGGTGACGGCAACACTGACGCCGTCCTTGCCCTTGGCCACGAACACGCCGACGATCGCGTAGCGCGAGGCCGGATTGCGGAATTTTTCGTACGCAGCCTTCGCCGGTGCCGTAAAGAAGACCGCCGTGACGATCTCGCCGTCCTTCAAGGAGGTTTCGAACAGCCCCTTGAAGAACTTGTCGGCTGACATCTCGCGCTTGTTGGTGATGATGGTGGCGCCGAGCGCCAGAAGTGCGGCCGGATAGTCCGCCGCCGGATCGTTATTGGCGATCGAACCGCCGATCGTGCCCTTGTGGCGTACCGCCGGATCGCCGATCAGCGACGCCAGATGGGCAAGTGCCGGGCAGGCCTTGCGCAGCTTCTCGTCATTGGCAACGTCGAAATGCGTGGTGGCAGCGCCGATCGTGACCGTCTTGCCCGACACCTTGACCCCCTGCAGTTCCTTGATGCGGGACAGGTCGACCAGATCGGACGGCGCCGCCAGCCGCGTCTTCATGGCGGGGATCAAGGTCATGCCGCCAGAAAGCAGCTTGGCGTCGCCGCTCTTCACGAGCTTGGCGGCTTCAGTGACCGAGGCGGCACGGTGATAGTTGACTGCGTACATGGGATCCTCCCCCTAAGTGGTTAGTCAGCCGTGAGTAGTCAGTAGGGAGCAGGGAATGGCCGCCGCCGGAGATGGCACGCTGCCCTATCCGCAACTCACTACTTCCCTACTCACTCATTTCGCGGCGCGGATCGCGGCCCACACGGTGGACGGTGTGGCCGGCATGGCTATATCGACGATGCCGATGGCGTCGGTGATGGCATTGATCACTGCTGGCGGTGAGCCGATGGCACCGGCCTCGCCGCAGCCCTTGATCCCGAGCGGGTTGCTCGGACATGGCGTGTTCGACGTCGAGACCTTGAACGACGGCAGGTCGCCGGCACGTGGCATGGTGTAGTCCATGTAGCTTGCCGTCAGCAGTTGCCCGCTGGCGTCGTAGTGAGCGCCTTCCAGCAGCGCCTGCCCGATGCCCTGGGCGATGCCGCCATGCACCTGGCCTTCGACGATCATCGGATTGATGATGTTGCCGAAATCGTCCGCAGCCACGAACTGGACGATCTCGGTCGTTCCGGTTTCCGGATCGATCTCGACCTCGCAGATATAGCAGCCGGCCGGGAAGGTGAAGTTCGCGGGATCGTAGAACGCCGTTTCCTTCAGGCCCGGCTCCATGCCGGCCGGCAAATTGTGCGCGGTATAGGCGGCCAAAGCCACCTGGAACCACGGCAGGCTCTTGTCGGTGCCGGCGACCTTGACCTCGCCGTTCTCGATGACGATGTCGCCCTCGTCGGCTTCGAGCAGGTGGGCGGCGATCTTCTTGGCCTTGGCCTCGACCTTGTCGAGCGCCTTGGCAATCGCCGACATTCCGACCGCGCCCGAGCGCGAGCCGTAGGTGCCCATGCCCATCTGCACCTTGTCGGTGTCACCGTGGACGATCGACACCGAATCGATTGGCACCCCGAAACGCTGGTTGACCAGTTGCGCGAAGGTCGTCTCGTGCCCCTGCCCATGGCTGTGCGAGCCGGTCAGCACCTCGATCGTGCCGACGGCGTTGACCCTTACCTCAGCGGATTCCCACAGGCCGACGCCGGCGCCGAGCGAGCCGACAGCCGCCGACGGCGCGATGCCGCAGGCCTCGATGTAGCAGCTCATGCCGATGCCGCGCAGCTTGCCATTCCTGACCGAATCCGCCTTGCGCCTGGCAAAGCCGGTATAGTCGGCGGTCTTCATCGCCGCATCGAGCGAAGCGCCATAGTCCCCGGCGTCATAGTTCATGATCACCGGTGTCTGGTGCGGAAACGTGGTGATGAAATTCTTGCGCCTAAGGTCTGCCGGAGAGACGCCGAGCTCGCGTGCCGCCGCTTCCATGGTGCGTTCCAGAAGATAGGTGGCTTCCGGCCGCCCTGCCCCGCGATAGGCATCGACGGGTGCCGTGTTGGTATAGACAGTGCGCACATTGGCGTGGATGGCCGGGATGTCATATTGGCCCGACAGCAGCGTTGCATAGAGATAGGTTGGCACGCAGGAAGAGAACAGCGACATGTAGGCGCCGAGATTGGCGATCGTATCGACCTTGAAGCCGGTAATCCTGTTGTTCTTGTCGAATGCCATTTCCACCGTCGAGACGTGGTCGCGGCCATGCGCGTCGGTGAGGAAGCTCTCGGTGCGATCGGCGACCCATTTCACCGGCACGCCGGTCTTCTTGGAGGCCCACAGGCAGACGATCTCTTCCGGGTAGATATAGATCTTGGAACCAAAGCCGCCGCCGACATCCGGCGCGATCACGCGCAGCTTGTTTTCGGGCGCGACATTGTAGAAGGCGCTCATCACCAGCCGCGCGACATGCGGGTTTTGCGATGTCGTCCAGCAGGTATAATGATCCTCGGCCTTGTCGTAATGGCCAAGTGCGGCGCGCGGCTCCATGGCGTTCGGCACCAGCCGGTTGTTGACGATCTTCATGCGCGTGACATGCGCTGCCGCCTTGATCGCGGCGTCCGTGGCTTTGGCATCGCCGATCTCCCAGTCGAAGATCAGGTTGTTCTCGGCTTCGGCATGGACCTGCGGGGCGCCCTTTTCGAGTGCCTTTGTCGCATCGACGACCGCCTTCAATTCCTTGTAGGTGATCTCGACCGCCTCGGCCGCATCGCGTGCCTGGCCCTTGGTTTCCGCCACCACCACCACGACCGCATCGCCGACATAACGGACCTTGTCGACTGCCAGCGGCGACCATGCGCCCATCTTCATGGGCGTGCCGTCCTTGGAATGGATCATCCAGCCGCAGATGAGGTTTCCGATGCCGTCGGCCTTGAGTTCCTTGCCAGTCAAGACGCCGATGACGCCCGGCATGCCTTGAGCCGCTTTCACGTCGATCTTCTTGATCTGCGCATGGGCGTGCGGGCTGCGCACGAAGGCCGCATGCTTCATGCCGGGCACCACCATGTCGTCGACATAGCGGCCGGCGCCGGTGATGAACCTTTTGTCTTCCTTGCGCGCGACCCGAGCGCCGACACCTTCGATACCCATGCAGAGATTCCTCCCGAAAAGTGAATAGGAAGTGTGAATAGGAAGTAGTAGTGAGGACAGCCGCCGGTTCAGACCGGTTACTGACTACCGACTACTCCACTCCTCTTTCCCTCATGCCGCTTGCTTCGCCTTGCCCTTGGCCCCCTTCGACATCGTCGTCGATGCGGCGAGGATGGCTTTCACGATGTTGTGGTAACCTGTGCAGCGGCAGATATTGCCTTCGAGTTCTGCCCGCACCGTGGCCTCGTCGAGGCCTTCGGGGTGGCGGTTGATCATGTCGGTCGCGGCCATGATCATGCCCGGCGTGCAAAAGCCGCATTGCAGACCATGATGTTCCTTGAAGGCTACCTGGACGGGATGCAAGTCGGCGCCACTGGCCAGGCCTTCGATGGTAATCACGCTCGACCCCGAGGCCTGGACCGCGAGCATGGTGCAGGACTTCACCGCCTTGCCATCGACATGCACGACGCAGGCGCCGCATTGCGAGGTGTCGCAACCGACATGAGTGCCGGTCAGGCCGAGGTTCTCCCGCAGGAAATGGACGAGCAGCGTTCGATCCTCGACGGCACCGCCGACCCGCTTCCCGTTCACCATCAACGAAACGTCCGACATAGCCCCTCCCTGGGTGTCAACCTTGGTCATCACGCTGCCGACGCGCCGCTGGCACTTCGGCCACGTGCTAGTCGTACACCGCACAACGCACAAAAAACAGCACGACGGAAAAGGCGGATCATTGTACTTTCGGTCATGGCCAGGGCACCAAAGTGCATTCCTCCGGCCCCATTGCCAAAACGCCTTCTGGCGGCAACAATGCCCTCGTCGCCCGCGCGCCAGGAGCACTTGAAAAGCCGCGCACAAGAAGGCGTCGGAGGAAATGCGGGAGGACCGCCGCTGACAAGTTCACGGACGCGCTACGCATGCGGCTTGTCGGCGCTGACCACGGACCAGCCCGACCCGGATGTCTTCGCACGAGCGGTAGCCGCCGAGGCCGCCGCCATCAATGCCGGCTTTGCCCTCGTGTTCTTTTCCCAGAGCCTGATCGAGGCCGGCGCCCTGTCACGGGCACTCTCGGCCCACGCGCCGTGTCTCCACCATGCTGGCTGTTCCACCGCCGGCGAGATCACGCCGCAGGGGCTCGAGGAAGGCCATATGCTGGCGATGCTGCTGCCCTCGGCGTCCTTCACGGCGGTCAGCACGATGATCGACAATCTGTCGACATCGGGCATGGACAGGATCACCGAAGAGGTCGAGGCCCTGCGGCGCACGCTGCGCGCCCGGCTCGGCGGCGAGCAGACCAGCAACACCTTCGCGCTCTGCTTCATCGACGGGCTGTCCTATGCCGAGGAAGCGGTGAGTTCGGCCATCCACTGGGGTCTCGACGACATACCGCTCCTCGGCGGCTCGGCTGGCGACGATTTGAAATTCGAGACGACGCGTCTGATCTCGAACGGCAGGGTCACCTCCGACAGCGCCATCATCGTGCTGGTCGCCACGGAAATTCCGTTCCACGTCTTCAAGACCGACAATTTCGTTCCCACCGACGAAAAGCTGGTGGTGACCGCGTCCGACCCGGATCACCGCGTCGTGCGGGAATTCAACGCCACCAATGCGGCGGAGGAATATGCCGCTTCGGTCGGGATCCTCCCACAGACCTTGACACCGTTGAGCTTCGCCTCGCATCCAGTGGTGGTGAAGGTGGGCGGAGAATATTACTGCCGCTCGATCCAGAAGATGTACGCGGATGGCTCGCTGTCGTTCTTCTGCGCCATCGATGACGGTGTCGTGCTGTCGATCGCCCAGCCCAAGGACATGGTGGACGCGACACGAGCGGCATTGCGCGAGGTCGAGGAAAGGCTGGGCGGCATCGATATGATCCTTGGCTTCGACTGCGTGCTGCGCCGGCTGGATGCGCGCAACCGCCAGGTCTTTCGTGACATTTCGGAACTCTACCGGGTCAACAATGTCATCGGCTTCGGCACCTATGGCGAACAATACCGGTCGATGCACCTCAACCAGACTTTCACCGGCATCGCTTTCGGCGACCGCCAGGCGGCTGAATAGGGCGGCGCAACAGCATGCCGCTCAGGAACATAAACGATCTCGACAGGCTGAAGAAGATCAACGCCGCCCTGGTCAGCCGCGTCGAGCGCTCGATGGACCAGCAAGGCAATGCCTTTTCGCTGTTCCAGACGGCGATCTCGTTGGAAAGCCGGGTGCGTACGCGCACCGAGGAACTGCATTCGACGTTGCGGCGGCTGGAGCAGTCGAACATCGATCTCAGCGCCGCCAAGGAAAACGCCGAACAGGCGAACCTGTCCAAGACACGGTTTCTGGCTGCGGCCAGCCACGACGTGCTGCAGCCGCTGAACGCCGCCCATCTCTCCGTCTCAGCCCTTGCCGAGGTGCAGACCAGCGAAGAGGGAAAGAAGCTCGTGCGGCAGGTCGAGCGCTCGCTGGAAACAATGGAAGACCTGCTGCGCACCTTGCTCGACATCTCCAAGCTCGACGCCGGCGTGGTTCAGCCCGACATTGGCGACGTCAGCCTGGAGGCGCTGTTCTCGTCGCTGCGCTCGGATTTCCAGCCTGTGGCGGAATTGAAGGCGCTGTCGCTGAAATTCCGGCCGGTCAATGCCGTGGTCCGCTCGGACAGGACGCTGCTGCGCCGCATCCTGCAGAACATCCTTTCCAACGCGCTGGGCTATACGCGCTCGGGCGGCGTCCTTGTCGGCACACGCCATCGCGGCGACACCATCCGCATCGATGTCGCCGACACGGGCTGCGGCATCCCCGAGGATCAGCGCGAAGCGGTGTTCGAGGAGTTCCATCGCGGCACCTTGCCGGCTACCGCCGAACTCGACGGCGGCGGTCTTGGGCTGGGGCTCGCCATCGTGCGCCGCATGGCCGGCGCGCTCGGCCATCCCGTCACGTTTTCATCCAGGGTCGGCCGCGGTACCATCTTCCACATCGATGTCCCCGTCGGCCTCGGCGCGCCGGCCGACGCCATCGCCAGCGCCGCCAGCATGGAGCGGCCGCGCGGCTACGGCCTGTTCGGCACCAAGGTGCTGCTGGTCGAAAACGACGCCGAAGTGCTGGAAGCCATGACCTTCCTGCTCGAACGCTGGCAGTGCCTGGTACGCGCGGCGACCTCCACCGCCGATGCGCTGGACATGCTTGGCGACACCGACTGGCTGCCCGACATCGTCATTGCCGACCAGCATCTCGACGGCGGCGATCTCGGCACCGCCACCATATCGGAGGTCCGCGACTATCTCGGCCGCGCCGTGCCGGCGCTGATCGTCACCGCCGACAGCTCCGAAGCCGTGGCCAAGGCAGCACGGGCCGGCGGCATCGAACTGATGCGCAAGCCGGTGAAGCCGGCGCAGCTAAGGGCACTGCTGGCGCATCTGCTGGCATAGCGGGAGGGTTGGTTCAAAACCCTACCTGATCCCGGAACAGCTCGGCGCTGTCCAGCTTCGACACCTCGATCACCGCTTGCGTGCGGCTATACACATTGAGCTTGCGCAGGATCTCCGACACATGCGCCTTCACCGTGGTCTCGCCGACCTGCAGCTCGTAGGCGATCTGCTTGTTGAGCAGGCCCTGGCGCAGCATCTGCAGCACGCGCAATTGCTGCGGCGTCAGCTTGGAAAGCCGCTGCACCATATCGGCGCGATCGGTGCTGTCCGCGCCCGGCGGCAGGCCCTCATAGGTTTCAGGCACATAGATCGCGCCGTCCATCACCGAGCGAATGGCGGCGGCGAGATCGCTCTTGCGCGCCGATTTCGGAATGAAGCCGGCAGCGCCGTAGGACAAGGCCTCGGAAATGATGCGAGGCTCCTCATAACCCGACACGATCACCACTGGCAGGCGCGGATAGCGGGTCCTGAGCTGCAACAACCCCTCGAAGCCGTGCACGTCGGGCATGCTGAGGTCCAGAAGCGCAAGGTCGAAAGGCTTTGCGTCGGCCAGCAAGTCCAGCGCCTCGGCGATCGAGCGCGCTTCGACTGTGTCGACCTCGGGATAAGCCATTTGAACTGCGCTGTGCAGCGCCTCGCGAAACAGCGGATGATCGTCGATGATAAGGAACCGGACGCGATCGGTAGGGGCTGTCATAGGGCTCGTTCCGGTTTACCGGGCACACCATAGTCTCCTGACCATGGCCGGATTATTGGCAAATAGTCTATCGCCGTCGAACAGGATTCATCGCTGCAAAAAATGATCGGAAGCCTGAATTCCTTATACAGCCTAGGCGAAGCCCATGCTTTATCAAAAGCGACGCCTTGCCCGCCCCTGGAAATCGGCCGAATGTGCCGCCGACTCCCCGCCAAACGCAGAGACCGCCATGACCGCCTTTGTCCTTCCCGCCCCGCCAACGCCTTCCGTCGCCATTGCGGGTTCCGGCGAACGCTTTGCCGTGCGGCGCATTTTCTGCGTCGGCCGCAACTATGCGGCACATGCGCGCGAGTTCGGCAATGACGATCGCGATCCGCCCTTCTTCTTCACCAAGCCGGCCGACGCGGTGGTCGATTCCGGCACTGATATCCCCTACCCGCCGCTGACGGAAAACCTCCACTTCGAGATCGAACTGGTGGTGGCGATCGGCACCTCAGGCTTTCGCATTTCCCGCGACAAAGCGCTGGACCATGTCTGGGGCTATGGCGTCGGCATCGATCTCACCCGCCGCGATCTCCAGGATGCCGCCAAGAAGGCGGCGCGGCCCTGGGACTGGTCGAAGGCCTTCGACCGTTCCGCGCCCTGCGGCCCGCTGGTTGCCGCACGGAAATCCGGGCACCCGGCCAAGGGACGCATCTGGCTCGCCGTCGACGGCGCGGTGAAACAGGATGCCGACCTCGCCGAACTGATCTGGCCGGTATCGGACATCGTCTCGATCTGCAGCGAAGGCGTGGAATTGCAGGCTGGCGACCTGATCTTCACCGGCACGCCCGCCGGTGTCGGCGCGATCAAGCCGGGTGAAACGATATCAGGCGGTGTCGACGGCATCGGCACGATCGAACTGACCATCGGCCAGCGGAAGTGACGCATGAGCGACATTGTCCTGCACAACTACTTCCGCTCCTCCACCTCGCACCGGGTGCGGATTGCCCTGGAGATGAAAGGGGTGGGCTATGACTACATCCCGCATCACCTGCGCCATGGCGAGCATCTGGAGGCGGCCTATCTCGCGGTCAATCCGCAAGGGCTGGTGCCGGCACTGATCTGGAGCGACGGGATGCTCCTGACGCAATCGCTGGCGATCATCGAGTTTCTCGACGAGACCATACCTGAACCCCCGCTATTGCCGAAGGATCCGCCGAGCCGGGCACGAGTGAGAATGCTGGCGCAGATGATCGCCTGCGACATCCACCCGGTGAACAATCTGCGCGTGCTGGCTTCGCTGCGCACCCTGTTCGGCGCCGGCGACCAGGATGTCGCCAACTGGTTCCGGCATTGGGTCAGTGAAGGATTTGGACCGCTCGAAAAATTGCTCACCGCGTCGCCCGAAACCGGCACATTCTGCCATGGCGAGGCGGCGGGGCTGGCCGACATCTGCCTTGCCGCGCAAGTCACCAGCAACGCCCGCTTCGGCGTCGACATGACGCCCTATCCGACAATCGCGCGCATCAACGCCGCCTGCGTGGCGCTACCCGCCTTCCAGAAAGCCGCGCCACAGAACCAGATCGACGCGGAGTAAGGCTCACCGGCCAACGCGCAGTGTCAGCGCCCAGAACAGCAGCGCCATCAAGCCGATGCTCGCCCCCAGCAACGAGACCCCGCTCCAGCCGGCCGCGGCATAGGCCATGGTCGAGGCGATCGAGCCGAGCGCACTGCCGACCGAGTAGAAGATCATGTAGCCGCCGACCAGCCGGCTGCGCGCATCCGGCCGACGGGAGAAAATCAGGCTCTGATTGGTGACGTGGACGGCCTGGATTGCCAGATCCAGCATGACGATGCCGGCGACAAGCAACCATAGTGACATGCCCATGAAGGCGATAGGCAGCCAGGCCGTCGTCATCATAAGCAGGCTGAGGCCAGTGACCAGTTGACCATGCCCGCGATCCACCAGACCACCGGTCCATCGCGCCCCCAGCGCGCCGGCGACACCGGCAAGGCCGAACAGCCCGATCGCGGTGTGCGGCAGTGAAAATGGCGGCGCGCTGAGCGGCAGCACCAGCGGTGCCCACAGCACGTTGAAGCTGGCGAAGATCAGCAAGGCGAACACCGCGCGCACGCGCAGCAGCGGTTCCCGCACGAACAGCAGCACCATCGAGCCCAACAGCCTGATGTAGGACGTGCGCGGCCGCTCTGCCTCATGGCGCGGCAGGATGGTGTGGAGAACAACCGCCATGACAAGTGTAAGGCCGGCCGAGACAAGATAGACCCAGCGCCAGCCGGCGAGATCGGCGACGACGCCGGCGACGAAGCGGGCAAGCAGGATGCCTGTTATGACGCCGCTGGTGACGGTGCCGACCGCCCGCCCCCGTTGCGACGGCGCGGCGAGGTCGGCCGCGTAGGCAACCAGTACCTGCACCATCACGGCAAGCAGCCCGACCGCCGCGAGGCTCGCCAGCAGCATCGCCGCGTTCGGTGCAAGTCCAACGGCTATCAGCGCCACGGCCGAAAGGATCGCCTGGCCGGCAATCAGCTTGCGGCGATCGAACAGGTCGCCCAGCGGCACGATGAAGAACAGGCCAAGCGCATAGCCGACCTGCGTGATTGTCACCACGATGCCGATCGAGGCCGGCGCAATGGCAAAATCATGCGCCATGGCGTCGAGCAGCGGATGGGCGAAATAGACATTGGCGACGCTCAGGCCACAGGCGATGGCGAAGACCAGCGCGGTCATTGCGGACAATCCCGGTGTGACTTGCCTCGGCTCTTCGGGCTGCGCCGCCTTCGCTGCCGCGCCGTTCACCACCTGTATATTCATGAGGCTCTCCACAAAAGGTTTCAATTTGAAACCACTTGCGGGATAAACAAAACAGTTTTATCTTGCAACCAAAATGAACAATCTGGACCAACGAAAGCCATGGTGAAACGAACGAGCCACCAGAGTGCGGATTGCCTGATCGCGCGACCGTTGGATGCGATCGGCGACTGGTGGTCGCTGCTCATCGTGCGCGACGCGTTCGACGGGTTGCGACGCTTCGGCGAGTTCCAAAAGAGCCTGGGCGTTGCCAAGAACATCCTGTCGGCGCGGCTCCGAAATCTGGTTACGCACGGCATCCTCGAAACCGTCCCGGCCCCCGACGGCAGCGCGCATCATGAATATGTGCTGACGCAAAAAGGACGCGGCCTGTTCTACGTGCTGATCGCCTTGCGGCAATGGGGCGAGACCTATTTCTCCGGTCCGGGCGAGCCCTACACCTTCATGGTCGACACGGAGAGTGGCCGGCCGATAAGGCGTCTTGAAGTGCACGCAGAAGACGGCCGCCTGCTTGCCCCCGGTGACACCCGGCTTGCCGATTTCCGCAACCAGGAAAACAGCTGACCGCGGGGTCCGCGGACTGGCCAGCCTGGCGGAATCGATTTCCGCTTGACCGAACAGGGAATCGGCTATCGTTTCCCACGGTGCGTGCCGTCTCAAGGGTGGAGTGAACGATGAAAGCCGTCGTCTTCGAGAAATTCGGCGAAGCGCCGACGATCCAGACCGTGCCAGACCCCAAGCCGGCGGCCGATGGCGTCGTCATCAAGGTCGAGGCGACCGGGCTTTGCCGCAGCGACTGGCACGGCTGGATGGGCCATGACGCCGATATCCACCTGCCGCATGTGCCGGGCCACGAACTGGCCGGCGTCGTGGTTGCCGCCGGCAAGCACGTCACCCGCTGGAAGGCGGGCGAACGCGTCACCGTGCCGTTTGCCGTCGGCTGCGGCCACTGCTTCGAATGCACATCAGGCAATCACCAGGTCTGCGAACACCAGTCCCAGCCTGGCTTCAACACATGGGGCTCATTCGCCGAATATGTCGCTATCGAACACGCCGATACCAATCTCGTGCGCCTGCCCGACGAAATGGAATTCGCCACCGCCGCCAGCCTCGGCTGCCGCTTCGTCACATCGTTCCGCGCCATTGTCGATCAGGGCCGGGTAAAGCCCGGCGAATGGGTGGCGGTGCATGGCTGCGGCGGCGTCGGCCTGTCGGCAATCATGATCGCCAGTTCGATGGGCGCCAACGTCATCGCCATCGACCTCACTGAGGAAAAGCTGGACTTCGCCAAACAGATCGGCGCCGTGGCGACCATCAACGCTTCGACGACGCCGAACGTCGTCAAGGCCGTCAAGCAGATCACCAATGGTGGCGCTCACATGTCGATGGACGCGCTCGGCCATCCGACGACGTCCTTCAACTCGATCGCCAACCTGCGCCGGCGCGGCCGTCACGTGCAGGTCGGCTTGATGCTGGGCGAACACGCCCGCCCGCAGGTGCCGATGGACAAGGTGATCGCCTTCGAACTCGAAATCCTCGGCAGTCACGGCATGCAGGCCTATCGCTACCCCGCGATGATGGAGATGATCCGCCACGGCAAGCTCAAACCCGAACTGCTGGTCGGCAAGAAGATCAGCCTCGACGAAGCGCCAGCGGCCTTGATGGCGATGGGCGGCTTCGAGGGTATCGGCATTGGGGTGGTGACGAAGTTCTCGTGAGGGTCGGCACCGCTATGCAGCCGCACGACGCGGCAAATCCTGCTTGGCAAACTTCTTCGCGCCGAAAACGCAAAGCACCACGCCGAGCGTGACGACGATCATCATCGGGCTGACCTGTTCATGCAGCAGCGTCGCCGCCAGTGCGAGCCCGAAGAACGGTTGCAGAAGCTGCAACTGCCCCACCGCCGCAATGCCGCCTTGCGCCAGGCCTCGATACCAGAACACGAAGCCGATCAGCATGCTGAACAGCGAGACATAGCCAAGGCCAATCCAGGCATTGGAGCCTACGCTGGCGAAGGATGGCGGCAGGGTCGCAAAAGTCAGCACCAGCATGACCGGCAGGGACAGCACCAGCGCCCAGCAGATCACTTGCCAGCCCCCGAGCTTGCGCGACAGCGCGGCACCCTCGGCGTAGCCAAGGCCGCAGGCGACGATGGCCGCAAGCATCAGCCCATCGCCGACCGGCGAAGCCGTCACGCCTTGCGCAAGCGCGAAGCCCGCCACCAGCGCACTGCCCAGGCATGAGAATAGCCAGAAGGCCGGCCGAGGCCGTTCACCGCCGCGCAGCACGCCGAAGATCGCGGTCGCCAGCGGCAGCAGGCCGACGAAGATGATGGAGTGGGCCGAGGTGACATGCTTCAGCGCCAATGCCGTCAGCAAGGGAAAGCCGACGACCACGCCAAGCGCAACGATGACGAGCGACAGCAAGTCATGACGCCCGGGACGCTTCTCGCGGAACACAAGCAGCAGCGCGAGACCGAGCAGGCCGGCAATAACCGCGCGGGCCGACGTCAGGAATATCGGGTCGAGATCCATCACCGCCACGCGCGTCGCCGGCAACGAACCGCTGAAAATCAGCACGCCGATAAATCCGCTCACCCAGCCGCTCGCCGTCTTGTCCATCGCAGGCTCCGTTTGTTTCGCCCCTCTATGGGGCCCGCGGCTATGGCGCCACCAGAGACAATGCAGTACAATTCGATAAAACTGTCATGGTTTTCTGGAAGGTACAGATGGACGAAGCAGTCAGGCTCGACAGCGGCGGAACTCTCGTCGAAGGGGTCATGGCCGCCATCCGGCAGCGGATTGCCGCGCGCAGCCTGACGCCTGGAGCAAGGTTGCCCTCGATCCGCGCTTTCGCCAAATCCATGCAGGTGTCGAAATCCACCGTGGTCGAGGCCTACGAACGGCTTGCCGCCGAAGGCGCGATCCGTTCGCGGCCCGGTTCCGGTTTCTATGCCGCCGGGTCGCTGGCACCGCTGTCGCTCGCCGAGATCGGTCCCCGGCTCGACCGTGCCGTCGATCCGCTCTGGGTCTCGCGCCAGTCCCTGGAGGCTGGCGACGAGGTCCTGAAACCCGGCTGCGGCTGGCTGCCGGCTTCATGGATGCCACAGGCCGGGCTGCGCCGGGCATTGCGCACGGTCGCGCGTGCCGACGATGTCGCTCTCGCAGATTACGGCACGCCGCTCGGGCTGCCGCCGCTGCGGCAATTGCTGGCGCGGCGCATGGCCGGGCACGGCATCGAAGCCTCCCCCGACCAGATCATGCTGACGGAATCGTGCACCCAGGCCATCGATCTGCTCTGCCGGTTCCTGATCGAGCCGGGCGACACCGTGTTGGTCGACGATCCCTGCTACTTCAATTTCCATGCTCTGCTGCGCGCCCACCGCGCCAAGGTCGTCAGCGTGCCCTACACGCCATCGGGGCCGGACATCGAGCTGTTCGCCCAGGCGCTGGCCGAACACCGGCCGCGCCTCTACATCACCAACTCGGCCATCCACAACCCGACCGGCGCGATCCTGTCTCCGGTGACGGCCCATCGTTTGCTCAAACTGGCCGACCAGTCGGATCTGACCATCGTCGAGGATGATATCTTCGCCGATTTCGAGCACATTCCCGCCCCAAGGCTAGCGGCGTTCGACGGCCTTAGTCGCGTCGTCCAGATCGGCAGTTTTTCCAAGACGCTGTCGGCGTCGGTCCGCTGCGGTTTCATCGCCGCGCCCCGTGACTGGATCGAGGGCCTGACCGATCTCAAGATCGCCACGACTTTCGGCGGCGGACGGCTGGCGGCCGAACTTGTGCTGACGCTGCTGAAGGACGGCAGCTACCGAAAGCACATGGATTTGCTGCGCGCCCGCCTTTCGCGGGCCATGGGCGAGACCAGCGCCCGGCTGAAGGCGATCGGCATTACGCCCTGGATCGAGCAGCCGGCTGGGCTGTTCCTGTGGTGCACCCTGCCGGAAGGCGTGGACGCGGCCGAAATCGCCCGCAGTGCGCTCGCCGACAACATCGTGCTGGCGCCCGGCAATGCGTTTAGCCTGTCGCAGTCCGCCAGCCGCTTCCTGCGCTTCAACGTCGCCCAGTGCGCGGACGAGCGGATTTTCAAGGCGCTCGAAACGGCGATGACTCGCTGATATGGGAACCACCAAGTCAGCAGACAAATAAGCCGCGACAACACCTCGTTGTTGCGGCCTTCTACTCCATCAAATCAGACCATCCATGAAACGGCAGAACGCCGCCAAATCTCACCATTTGCGCGGATGCTCAATCATGCCTTTTCCGAAATGCCATACCCAGATCTGGGCCTATTCCTTGCCGCACAAGAACAGCTGAAGGAAATGACGCAAGGAGCCTGGCGGGCGCCGTTCAGGCCCCTGCCCGTTTGCGGCGCTCGTAGAGCATGACGAGTGTTTCAGCCATCAGCGCCGGCTTTTCCTCGCCTTCGATCTCGACCGTGTTGGCTGCCTTCATCAGATACTGGCCCGGGCCTTTGTCGTCCATGGAAAGCAGCGTCGTGCGCAGGCGAATGCGTGCGCCGACCTTGACCGGCGCCAGGAAACGCACCTTGTCGAAACCATAGTTGAAGGCGGCCTGCGTATTCTCGGGCACGATACCCATTTCAAGGGCCAGCGCGCCGATGATCGACAGTGTCAGATAGCCATGCGCGATCGTGGTGCGGAACGGGCTTTGCCGCCGCGCCCGTTCAGGATCGACGTGGATCCATTGATGGTCGCCCGTGCATTCGGCGAACTGGTTGATACGGTTCTGGTCGACCGTGGTCCATTCCGAGACGCCGAGCTCCTGTCCGGACATCGTTCTCAGCTGCTCGTAGGTTGGCGGCGTTTTAGGCCGTACTTCCGTCATGCCTGCTTTCCCGATCGCTTCCAAAGCTTCCGGACCACGAACCGGCGGCCTCTGTCAATTCGTCCCTCGCAAATCCGTTCCGGCGGATTCGCGCTCACTCGTGCCACGTCTTGCCATGCGATGGCAGGCGAATTGGGACTTTTTCGACCTTTCAGACTGCCGGGAGCTTATGGCGTGGCGCTAATGCAACTGTGCGAAAGGTTACGGAATCGGGAACGGGGTGTGCCCGGCCGAGAGCGGAACGACAGCCCATGAGAACCTACTTCTGCTCGTAACCGGCGCGGACCTCCTCCATCGCTTCCTTGATGCGCGCGCGCAGGATGTCGATCGATTCGGTGCCTGATTTCCTGGCTAGCTCAGCCACTTCAGCGGCGTTCTTGAGCGCCGCCTCAAAGGATTTTCTGGCAAACTCGGTCTGCTTGGCCATCAACTCCTGCGGATTGCCCGGTGCACGGTAGCTCTGCGCCATGTCGGCGATCTCGCGCAGCGTGTCCTGCAGCATTTCGCGTTGCCTAGACAACAGCGAGGACGTCCCAGCCGCTCCGGCACGCGCGGATTTCTCCAAAGCTTCGAGATTCTTGCGGTGATGCGCAAGAATCGCTTCGACATCCACATTCGGCACCTTCAGGTCACGGCCGAACCTGCCGAACATTTCCATGAAGGAATCGGATTCCGATTGTCTGGCCATGATTGTCATCTCCCCTTTGCCGCGATCGCGGACGCCCTCATCGAGGAGAATAGCACTCGAACGCCTCGTGTCCATTTCGAACACGGGCCTAGGCGATCGCTAGGATCAATTGACCGGGAGCAGCAGCTCGATCGTGTAAAGCACGATGCCCGCCAGCCCACCGATGATCATGCCGTTGAAGCGGATATATTGCAGGTCCCTGCCAATGTTCATCTCGATCAGGCGTGTCAGTTGGGCAAGGTCCCAGCGCTTGACCTGGTCGGCGATGAATTTCGACACACCGCTCTTCTGGCTTTCGACGAAGGAGGCCAGCGCCACCACGAATCCTTGGTTCATGTCGGCCCGGATCTGCGCGTCTCCGGCAAGATGGCGGCCGACTTCGACAAACATGTTGGCCAGATGCTCCCTGATCAACGAATTCGGCGCCTTGGCGTCCTGCTCGATGAACAGGCTGAGGCTCTCCCACATGTCGCCGGCCAGCGCCCTGATTTCGGGTCTGGCGAGGAAGTCGCGCTTCATTTTCTCTGCTCGCCTGGCATATTGCTTGGACGTGCGCAGCCGCTCGACGAAACTTTGCGCGAAACGGTCGAATTCGGCGCGCATCGGGTGATCTGGATCGGCACGCACCTCGTCCAGCAAGGAGCCAGCCGAAGCGACGATCTTCTTCAGGAGATAGGCGTCGGCCCGGAACAGGTTGAATAGCGACGGGAGTTCCTCGCGGATCTTGTCGCGCATCGTCGCCAGCGCCTGTTCGTCGTTGAGGAACCGGCCGATGACCTTGATGAACTCGTCGAACAGCTTCTGGTGGCGGCGGTCGTCGGTGAGCGCGGACAGAAGTTCGGCCGCAAGTGGCGCCAGCGGCACCTTTTCGATCTGTTCGAGCATGCGGCTGGTGACGAAGCCGCGCAGACCGGATTGTTCGACGGCGGCAAGCGTCTGCGGCACCAGCCGCACGACGAAGCGCGACAGGCCGGCGGCGCGTTCGGCATCGGCCAGCCAGTCGGCCACGAGCGCCGAAAAATCGACCTCGGCGAGTTTTTCACGCACCGGTTCCGGCGCCAGGAAATTGGCCTCGATGAAACGGCCGAGATTGTCGGCGATACGGTCCTGGTTTTCCGGGATGATGGCGGTGTGCGGGATGGGCAACCCGAGCGGCCGTTTGAACAGCGCCACCACCGCATACCAGTCGGCAAGGCCGCCGATCGTTGCCGCCTCGGCGAAGGCGGCGACGAAGCCGAGCCATGGATAGCTGCTCTGGAAGGACTTGGCCAAGGCAAAGACCACCACGCAGAGTGCCAATGCCGCCGTGGCGACGAACTTTGTCCGCCGCAGCGCGGAAAGCTTGGCGCCCGCGTCGGCATCGAACCGCACTGGCGCCAGGGATTGGTCCGATTGAGCCATGCCGCTCCTCGTCTATTAGGCCTATCTAGTGCCGCGGCCGCCGGAATGCCCGTGGCAGCCGGTTTGTCTGTCCCGGCTTTTGCCCGGCGGCGCACATAAAGTTGACGAGTTTATTCATCTATGATGCCCGGCTAGTCTGGAATTATTCCAAGGTATAGGCCATATTCCGCCAAGACCAGTGCAGCGATCCGGATTCCGGACGAGGGCCGCGCCAGCAAAGTTTAGACTCTGGCGTGGTTGCATCATATCAGCGCCGAGTGAGGACAAGATGCGGCTTACGCGCCAAACCAACTATGCCATGCGCATTCTGATGTATTGCGCCGCCAACAATGACCGGTTGAGCCGCATCCCGGAGATCGCGGCCGCCTATTCGGTGTCGGAACTGTTCCTGTTCAAAATCCTGCAGCCTCTGGTCGAGAATGGCATGGTCGAGACTGTGCGCGGCCGGAACGGAGGGGTACGGCTCGGCCGTGCCGCCGAATCGATAAGCCTGTTCGACGTTGTGCGCGTGACCGAGGAAAGTTTTGCCATGGCGGAGTGCTTCGAGAACGATGCCGCCGAATGTCCGCTGGTCGACAGCTGCGCGCTGAACTCCGCATTGCGCGAAGCGCTCAACGCCTTCTTCGCCGTGCTTGCCCGCTACACGATCGCCGACCTCGTGGCGGCAAGGCCAAATGTACGCGCCCTGCTCGGCATCGACATGCTGATGGAGCGCCGCGCCCCAGCGGCCTGATCCCTGCCGCATCGTGCAGTGTCGGCTGAATATCAGCTGACCGACGATTGCGGGAGCACGAACGGCATGTTGCCGGCCGGCAGCACGCCGACCTTGAGCCGGCAATCGAACACCTTCTCGATCAGGTCGTCACTCAGCACGTCGCGGGGCGAGCCGCTGGCGGCCAGCCGGCCGCGATGCATCACGAAGATGCGGTCAGCGTACATGGCCGTCAGATTGAGGTCGTGCAGGATCGCTACCACGCCCCCGCCCCTTCTGGCGAAGTCGCGGGCGATGTTCATGATGATCAGCTGGTGCTTGATGTCGAGGCTGGACACCGGCTCGTCAAGGAACAGATAGCGCGGCTTACCGTCGAGCACCGGTGCCCAGACCTGGCACAGCACGCGCGCAAGCTGGACACGCTGCTGCTCGCCACCGGAAAGTTCCTGGTAGAAGCGGCCGGCAAAGCCGTCGAGATCGACCCACGCCAGCGCCCGTTCCGGCAGGCGTCCGTCCTCGCCCGGCAGCACGCCCGAACGGCCACCGACCAGGCCAAGCCTGACGACCTCCCGCACAGTGAAAGGAAACGACAGTGTCGTCGCCTGCGGTAACACAGCCCGCTGGACGGCGACCTCCACCGGCTTCATCGCTGCGAGGTCGCGGCCGTTGAGGACGACGCTCCCGGTATAGCCGAGGTCCCCCGACAATGCCCTCAGGAAGGTCGTCTTGCCCGAACCATTGGGGCCGACGATTGCGGCCACCTCGCCCGGCCGCGCATCGAAATCGACACCGGCAACAATTCTCTTGCCGGCAATATCGACCGAAACATCCCTCGCCTCGATCATTCCAGCCTCACAAATCGATCACGCCGCGCCTGCGCAGCAATATCCACAGGAAGAACGGCGCGCCTGATATCGCGGTGACGATGCCGATCGGCAGCTCGGCCGGCGCCACGATGGTGCGGGCGACCGCATCGGCGAGCAGCAACAACGAGGCGCCGAGCAGCGCCGAGGCCGGCAGCAGGTAACGATTGTCGGGTCCGATCAGCAGTCGCAGCAGATGCGGCACGACGATGCCGACGAAGCCGATGCCGCCGCTGACGGCGACGGAGGCGCCGACCGCCGCCGAAACGCCGATGATGGCGGTGTATTTCAGCCGCTGCACCGGAATGCCGAGATGGCCGGCGGTCGCTTCGCCCAGCGCCAGCGCGTTAAGGCCGCGGGCCAGGAACGGCATCGCCGCCAGTGCCAGGACGATTATGGGTCCTACGGAAGCTATCTTGGCCCATGTCGCACCGCCGAGCGATCCCAGTGACCAGAAGGTCAGATCGCGCAGCTGGCGATCGTCGGCCATGAATATGAGGATTCCGGTCAGCGCCATGGCAAGTGCCGCCAGGGCTATGCCCGCGAGCAGCATGGTGGCGACCGAGGTTTGCCCACGTCGCGTGGCGACCTGATAGAGCGCCAATGTGGTGACGAGACCGCCGACGAACGCCGCAAGCGGCAGCGCCAGCGTTCCGAGCAAGGCGGTCACCGGCGCCAGCACGGTCCCGCCAAGAACGATGATGACCACCGCGCCAAGGCTGGATCCTGCGGAAACGCCGATCAGACCGGGTTCGGCGAGCGGATTGCGGAACAGTCCTTGCATGACGGCGCCACAAACCGCGAGCGCCGCACCCACCAACATGCCGAGGATGACGCGTGGCATGCGGATGTCATGGACGATCAAGCTGTCGCGGGCGTTGAGCGCCGCATCGCCGGGGACGGAGCCAAAGAGCCAATCCCTGAAGACGGTCACGGCGGATGCATCCGATGCGCCGGATGTGAGCGAAAGCAAGATGGCGATCGCCAAGCCCAGGCACAGCAGAAGGATGACGGCACGGGCGCGGCCGGAACGATCCCCTTCGGATGCCCTAATCGGCTTCGCCGGACCTGCGATCGACTGGTCGGCCATGATGCTCAGTCCGTGACCTGTGCGCCATAAAGCGAAACGGCGAGATCATGGATCGCGTCGGCCGTGCGCGGCCCGAAGCCGAGTAGATAGGCGCCATCGATGCGGATCAGCTTGCGCGCCGTTCCGGCCGGCGTTGAGGCGATGGATGGATTGCCGAACACTTCGTCGTCCGAGACCGGCGGCCCGGCATTGCTCATCATCAGGATCACGTCCGGCCTTGCGGTGATGATCGCTTCGTCCGACATTTGCTTGTAGCCGGAAAAGCCTTCCACCGCATTGACCCCGCCCGCCAGCTTGACCATGCCGTCGGCCGCGGTTTCGCTGCCGGCCGCCAGGATCTTGCCACCCTGCGTCGAGAGAATGAACAGCACGCGCCTGCGCTCCTTGATCGAGGCTGTCCGCTTTTCGGCGGCTGTGAGTTTCGCATCGAGCGCCCTGGCCAGCACCTCGGCCTTGGCCTCGACCCCGATCGCCTTGCCGACAATGCGGACCTTCTGGAGGATGCCTTCGCGGTTGTACTGCTCGGGCACTTCTATGAACGGAATGCTCGTCTTCTTCAGCACGTCGACGGCTTCCCTGGGGCCGCTGCCGTGCAATGCCAGTATGCCCGTCGGATTGACCGACAAGACGCCTTCCGGCGACAGCTGGCGCATGTAACCGACATCAGGCAGGTCGAGCGCGGCCTTTGGATAGAGGCTGGTGGAATCGCGCGCCACCAGATGCCTCTCCTCGCCCAGCGCATAGACGATCTCGGTGATGGAGCCGCCAATAGCGGCGATCTTCGAAGGATCGGCGAACACCGAAACGCCTTCGGTGGCGCCGGCTGGTTGCAGCGCGGCGAAAGCCATGGAAAGGCCGATTGCATAACCGACCCTCGATCCGCGCAGGGCGGACGGCCTCGAAACAAACCGCATCGCACTCTCCTCAGGCTGCCGTCGGGTTCGGAATGCGCGGCAGGTGCTCGGCCAGAAAACGCCAGTCCTCGCGCTCGCTTTCGCCTTCATGTCGCTTGCCGAAGAACTGGATGATCATGTCGCCATTGGCGGCATAGACCTCGAGCGATGTGACATGGCCGTCCTTGGTCGGCTTGCGCACCGCCCAGACTTCATGGATGTGGTCGGTGCGCAGGTGCAGGTGGAAGGTCTCGTCGAGCACGTTGATCCACGGCCCCATGGGCTTGATCGATTTGATCGGCCCGGAGTGGATCTGGATGCAGCCGCGGTTGCCCACGAAGCACATGATCGGCATCTCGCTTTCAGCGGCGTGATGGAACATGGCGCGCACCGCGTCATTATCGAGCAGCCAGGCGTAGTCCTGGCCAACCATGCGCACCGCCTGGCGGCGGCTGAGCTTCAGCGTCTTCAGCATGCCGAAGAACTGGTGCACGTCCGTCAGCCGGCTCCAGCGGTCACGCAGGTCGTCCAGGCTCGCCGTCGATGCCCCGGCCTCGCTTTCCTCATCGAGAACTGTCCCTGAGATGTCGATCGTCGGCTCCTGGTTCGGTGATTCCAGCGAGGCGACCAGTTTCTGGTAGGCATGGAGGCTGGAGGTCGGGCGCAGATGCACCTTGTGCACCGCGTCGCCGGCCGCATCGAAGAACTGCAGGCTGCGGCGGATGTCGTCGCCGTCGCGCTTCTCCACGGCAAAGCCATGCGCCCAGATTTTCGGAAAAATGCGCAGGTCGATGTTCTCGCCGAGCACCATGGCATTGTGATTGCCGGTGACGACCTTGTCATAGACGCCGATCTTCTCGTGCACGGCGCTTTCGTTGCGGGTCAGCGCCATCACCTCGCCAACGGCCTCGAGACCGGTCAGAAGGTCGTTGACGCGCGGTTCGACGCGGACGACGCCGTCGCCGCAATGCGCGGCCACCAGCTCGGCCTCCGAAATGCCGAGCTGGGCGGCGAGGTCACGCTCGCGCGCTTTCGGATTGTCGGTCCGGGCCCGCCGGATTTCATGCGGAGCGGGTTTTACGCGCTGGTCCATGTCTTTACCCCTGATGCCTTGCCTTACTTGTTGAGAATGAGCTTGCCCTGGCGGGTGATCTTCAGCCGGTAGAGCGCGCCATGATGCTCGATTCCGATTTCGTGCTCGCCCTGGAACAGCGTGTTGCTGGACAGCGTCCGCACCGCCAGCGAGACCCGATCGAAACGGGTGGAGGTATCGTCGGAACGGCGGACGCGATAGCGAAACTCGTTGGGATTGTGCGTGTTCATCTGGGTCGATCCCTTTCCTGTGCCGGGCATCTGGCTAGGCGTTGCGAATTGCCGATTCATTCTTGACTTGAATAATCATGTTTACTAGTCAGTGCAATACCGGACTAAATGAGTCAACATTTAAGATGCCGGATACGATCAAAATGCCAGCAAGCCCCGGGCCAGCCAGCATGGAACCTGGGATTTGGAGTTGGGGCATGGGGTTGATAAGTTGGGAACGGCGCCGTCGGTGGGCGGCGAACGGTGCGGCGGCTTTGCTCGCAAGCGTGGCGGCGATCGCTCTATCCGCGCCATCGGCGCACGCGCAACCTGCGACGCAGGCGGCGAGCGAGCAGACGGATCAATCGAAGAAGACTGACCAGCAAAAGGCAGCCCCCGCGGGCGCTACGTTGCTCGACAGGATCCTGGTGCTCAGCCGCACCGGCGAAACGGCGATACAGTCGCTGGCCTCGGCCAGCCATGTCGACCAGGAACAGCTCGATCGCCGCATGGCGACAACGCCGAACGAGATGCTTTTCGGTGTGCCTGGCGTCGCTGCGCAGGCCGACGCCAGGCGCGTCAGCACCAGCATCAACATCCGCGGCCTGCAGGATTTCGGCCGCGTCGCGGTGATCGTCGATGGCGCGCGCCAGAATTTCCAGCGTTCCGACCACGGCACCCAGTCGACCTTCTACATCGATCCCGAGCTCGTCAAATCCGTCGACGTGATCCGTGGTCCCGTCGCCAACACCTATGGCTCGGGCGCCATTGGCGGCGTCGTCTTCTTCGACACCAAGGATGCGGTCGATTTCCTCAAGCCCGACGAGACGTGGGCCGGTTCCGTCACCGGACGCTACGAGAGCAACGGCAAGGGCTGGACCACGAGCGCCACCGGTGCCTATCGCATCAATGAGAACTGGGACGTGTTGGGCAACATCGTTTACCGCGACTACGACAACTACAAGGACGGCGACGGTGACACCGTCAACGGCACCGGCTTCGACGTGCTGAGCGGCCTGCTCAAGACGACCATCCGGCCAACCGAGAACAGTGAGCTCAAGCTCGGCTGGGTTGGTTCGAGCGACGGCTGGGACGAGACCAGCGGCGGCGTGCCGGTCAACGATGTCGACCTGAAGTCGAACACCTTCACGGCCCGTTACAACATCACGGACGAAGACAAGAGCTGGCTCGATCTCCACATCAACACGTCCTACAACAAGACCAATCTCGACCTGACCAGTCTCGCGCCGCAGAACCGCTTCGATCCGGTGACCGGTCTTCCCGTGGTGCTGCCGGCAGGATCACTGTCGACATTCGATGTCGGCACGACCGGCATCGATATCTGGAACACGTCGCGGTTCGAAACGAACGGCATCGCGCATGAACTGACCTATGGCGGCGATTGGGTCGGCGACAACGTCAAGACGGGTGGCGCGGCCGGGGGCGACAGTTTCTACACGCCGTCGGGCAAGCGCAACGTGTCCGGCGCCTACGTCCAGGACAAGCTCACCTGGGACTGGCTCGAAGTCGTCGCTGGCCTGCGCTACGACAGCTACAGCCTGAAGGATGACATGCATGATATTTCCGGCGACAGGCTATCCCCGCGCGTCACCGTCGGTGTCTCGCCGTTCGAGAGCGCCGGGCTTGCCGGCCTGCAATTCTACGGCACCTATGCGGAAGGCTACCGCTCGCCCTCGATCACGGAAACGCTGATCAGCGGCAATCATCCCGCCGGCGTCAGCTTCCCGTTCCTGCCCAATCCAAATCTGCGGCCTGAAACCGGCAAGACGACCGAGTTCGGCGTCAACTACAAGCAGAACGACATCTTCGAGCCGGGCGACGCCTTGCGCCTGAAAGCAGCCTATTTCAACAACGATGTCGACGACTATATCGACGGCGTAACGCTGTCGCCGTTCGCTCCAGGCAGTGGCTGCCCCTTCGGCCCCGGAATCCCGATCTGCTTCCAGTATCAAAATTTCGCCAAGGCCAAGATCAACGGTTTCGAGCTGGAGGGCGTCTATGACGCGGCATGGGGCTATGCCGGCCTCTCGGCCTCGATCACGGATGGCCACACCGTTTCCCACAAGGGTATGGAAGCCGACCTCGCCACTATCCCCTCCTCTCAGGTCACCGCTCAGCTTGGCCTGCGTTTCCTCGAGGACAAGCTGACCGTCGGCGGTGAGGTGCAGTATAACGGCAAGCCAAAGGGCAATGCCGTCGCGACGGACTACACGCTGATCAATGCCTTCGCCAGCTATCAGGCGACCGACAATTTGAAAGTCGATTTCCGCGCCGACAATCTGTTCGACGTCAAATACGCCAATCCGCTGAACGGCAGCACCACGGTTGCGGTCTACGAACCCGGTATCACGCTGAAGCTAGCGGCAACCATGCGCTTTGGAGGCTGACCATGACGCCCTTGACGGCATCCCTTCGTCTGCTGACCTCGACGCTGGCGATGTCGCTGACGACAATTCCGGCGTGGGCTGAGCAGTCCGCGCCGGTCCTGACCCTCGAACTCAATGCCGCGCAACCTTTCGACAAGGGCTGCCGGCTGACCTTCCTGATCAGCAACAATCTCGGCGCCGACCTGACCAAGGCGGCGTTCGAGATCGCTCTGTTCAACAAGGCCGGCATCGTCGACCGGCTGACCGTGCTCGACTTCAAGGACCTGCCGCACGGCAAGACCAAGGTGACACGCTTTGACCTGGCCGGCACCGACTGCACCAAGGTCAGCCGCGTGCTGGTCAACAGCGGAACGGATTGCGCTGGCACGGGCGTCGAACCAACTGCCTGCATGCGCAAGCTGAAGACGGACACCAGGACCGGCATCGCTTTCGGCGTCTGAAGTGGGACCGCATAAGAAAAGACCGTGGCAGGGCCGCTGGCCGGCTTCGATTGCTTACCGGTTGAGGCAGCCGATCTTGATTTGACAAGTCTGCGCGTATCGCTGCAATTTCGCGCCCGCGACATGCAGGAAATCAGTCCACTCCCCGACACTGGCAGCGAGTTGGCAATAGCGCCGGCAGAGCGACTTGCCCAGGCACGACCGCAAGCCAGCAACGGCAAGTGGCAGGCTGCGATCGCCATCTCCTGCCTGCTCCATGCCGGCGTGGCGGCGGCTTTTCTGATCTCGTCCGCCGGCAAGTTCGATTCCAGGGAGGCAGAGCAGTCGGAAGGCGGCGATCACAAAGGTGACAAGGTCGCCGGCAGTGCATTGGACAAGGACCCGGCGGCAATGAATGTCACGCTGGTGCAGCCCCCGCCGACGGCCAAGCCTCATCCGGCAAAGGCGGCCAGGCCGGCGCCGACCGCACCTTCACAGCCCGCGCAGGAACCGGCGACACACGCTCCCGAGCCTGCCCGTGACGCCGCGAAGCAGGCTTCGGAGCCCTCGGCGGAACCGGTCAAACAGCCCGTGGCCACGCCGGACATACTGGTGGCGGCAACCCCGCGCCCGGACGACCAGAGCGTGGCTGCCAGGACAAAAACGCCGGCACAGCCGAACGCCCAGGCCGGAACCACCGAAATTCCTGTCACCGTTCCGGACCAACCGCCGATCCCCGTTGCAAGGCCAACTCCGGCGGCTGCCCCTGCCACTGCTGGAGCAGCGACTGAACGGAGCGGCACGGCCGATGGCCAGGACCGGCTGGCGGAAGCGGCCAGCAAGGGCAAAAGGCAAAAAGACCAAGGCAGCGCCGCGGAAGACAGCTACCGCGGCAACGTCTTTCGAAAGCTCGGCAGCGTCAATCGTACTCTCCCGCCTTCGCTGCAACTGGCCGCGCGTAACAATGCTGTTGTGGCGTTCGCCATAGGCAGGAAGGGCGACATAGACCAGTTGCGCATTCTGGAAAGCTCAGGATCGCCGACTTTCGACGAGGCCGCGCTTAGCATCGTGCGCAAGGCCGCTCCCTTCCCTCCAATTCCGTCACAGGCATCGAACTCGAGCTTGGAGTTCGAGGTCGGGATCGGCCCGTTTTGACTAGGCCCGGAACAAGCGGTGCGGCTCAACCATCAACATCCGCATGAAAGGGACCCCATGTACATCGCCATGAACCGCTTCAAGGTCCAGACCGGCTCGGAGGGCAACTTCGAAGCCATGTGGAAGAACCGCGACTCCAGCCTGGCCGAGATGAAGGGTTTTCGCGAATTTCACCTGCTGCGCGGCCCGGTCAACGAGACCGAGGGCTACACGCTGTTCGCGTCGCACACGGCGTGGGCAAGTCACGATGATTTCGTCGCCTGGACCAAGTCGGAGAACTTCCGCGCCGCCCACCGGAATGTCGGCACGACGAAAGTCCACTATCTCGGCCACCCGCAATTCGAGGGTTTTTCCGTCGTCGAGGGCGCGTAGATGCCGACCTATGCGGCGGCCAAGAGGCTGGCGTTGCCACCCGCGGCGGTCGTGTCGACGCAGACCGCCCGCTCATGCGCATAAGCCGCCGGATAAAGCACCTCGCTGACCAGCGGGACGATCGGCCCGCTGCGCTCGGCGATGACCTTGCGCACGATGCGCGCCGCCTCGGGCGTGCCTGAAAAAGCAACCACATCGACCCGCAGCGAGCGCGCCTCGACAGGATCGGGGCGGCCGTCGATGGCCGCCAGCGGCAGGCCTTTGCCGGTCAATGCCGAGAGCGCCGCCGGTGCACCCGGTGCAACAGCCAGCACCGCATTGCCGGCGGCGAGCGCCTGGATGGTCTGCGCCAGCAGCGTGTCGCCGTCCGGCCCCAAGCACAGCACCCGGCCGCGCGGCGACAGCGACAGCGTGTTGGCCTCGCCGGTCGGCCCGGGCAGATCGACCTGGCCGAAATCAATGCTGGCGGCGGCTCCGATCGCGGCCGCGCCCTTGCCGCGAAGATGCTTCCTGAGGATGGCGACCCGGTCCGGCCGCGTCGACCAGCCGCCGAGAGCGGGATCGGGCAGATTGTCGGCCAGTTCGGTCGCCGTCACCTTATGGCCTTCGCCGACTTCCGTGCCCGCTTCAGGCCCTTTGCGGAAACGCCTGAGATAGTGCGGCCCGCCGGCCTTTGGCCCGGTGCCGGACAGGCCCTCGCCCCCAAATGGCTGCGAACCGACGACAGCGCCGATCTGGTTGCGGTTGACATAGATGTTGCCGGCATGGATGCCGTCGACGAAATGCTGCACCCGGCCTTCGATGCGGGTGTGCAGGCCGAAGGTCAGGCCGTAGCCCTTGCGGTTGATGGCGGCGATGACGCTGTCGATCTGGTCGGCGTCGAAGGTCGCGACGTGCAGCACCGGACCGAACACTTCGCGCTCCATCTCCTCGATGCCCTTGACCCGGAAGACATGCGGCGCGACGAAGCGGCCATCCTTGGGCGCCTCAAGTTTAGCGATCAGCCGGCCCTGCAGGCCCATCGTCGTGCAATAATCGCGGATCGAACTTTGCGCGTCATCGTCGATCACCGGACCGACATCGGTCGAAATCCGCCAGGGATCGCCGACATTGAGCGCCTCCATGGCGCCTTTCAGCATCTCCAGCATCTTCTTCTCGACGTCTTTCTGGACATAGAGCACGCGCAACGCCGAGCAGCGCTGGCCGGCACTCTGGAAGGCCGACGCGAGGATGTCACGCACCGCCTGCTCAGGAAGTGCCGTGGAATCGACGATCATGGCATTGAGGCCGCCGGTCTCGGCGATCAGCATGGCGTCCGGCGCCGCGGTCTCGGCCAATTGCTTTTCGATCAGCTTGGCGACCTCGGTCGAGCCGGTGAAGCAGACGCCGGCAATACGCGGGTCCGCTGTCAGCGGACCACCGACCGACGGGCCGTCCCCGGGCAGGAGTTGGATGACGTCTTCCGGCACGCCGGCCTCGCGCAGCATCTCGACGGCGCGGAAGGCGATCAGCGGGGTCTGCTCGGCTGGCTTGGCGATCACTGAATTGCCAGTGACAAGTGCTGCCGCGATCTGGCCGGTGAAGATGGCGAGCGGGAAATTCCACGGCGAGATGCAGACGATGGCGCCGCGCGCTTGCGTGCCCGTTTCGGCGTTCGCCGCCTCGGTGGCGTAATAGCGCAGGAAGTCGACCGCCTCGCGCACTTCGGCGACGCCGTCGGCCAGCGATTTGCCGGCCTCGCGCGTGGCGAGCGCGAAGAACTCGACGGCATTGGCCTCGTAAAGATCGGCGGCACGGTTGAGGATAGCGGCACGCTCGGCGACCGGGCGTTTTGCCCACGCCGGCTGCGCCTCGACAGCGATGCGCACGGCGGTTGCGACCTGCTTGGCGGCGGCCTCGTGAACCGTGCCGACCACCTCGGAAGGCTTTGCCGGATTGAGGATCGGGCGCTGCTTGCCGTAGCCGGCGGCGCGCGTGATCGGCTTGGCGTGCCAGCGATCGGGACCCGCAAATGCCGCTCTGGCCTGCTCGATATCAGCCAGCGTCACCGTGTCGGTGATGTCGAACCCCTTCGAGTTGCGGCGCCCGATCCCAAAGATCTGGGAAGGCCGGGCAATCGCCGGATTGGCGGCGGGACCCTGGCTTTCAACCGTTTCCAGCGGATCGCGTGCGATATCCTCCGGCTCGACCTCCTCGTCGGTCAATTGGTGCACGAAGGAGGAGTTGGCGCCGTTTTCCAGGAGCCTGCGGACCAGATAGGCCAGCAGGTCCGAATGCGCGCCGACCGGCGCATAGATACGGCAACGCGTGCCTTCGGCCTTGCGCACCGTTTCGTGCAAAGCCTCGCCCATGCCATGCAGGCGCTGGAATTCGAAGGTGTCGCGACTGTCAGCCATCGACAGGATGGCGGCGACGGTGTGCGCGTTATGGGTGGCGAACTGCGGATAGATGCGGTCGGTCATGCCAAGCAGCTTTTTCGCGCAAGCCATGTAGGAGACGTCGGTGTTGGCCTTGCGCGTGAACACGGGATAACCGGCAAGCCCGAGTGTCTGCGCCCGCTTGATCTCCGTGTCCCAATAGGCACCCTTGACCAGCCGGACCATGATGTTGCGATTATGCTTGTTGGCCAGGGCATAGAGCCAATCGATGGTGAAAGCCGCGCGCGGACCATACGCCTGCACAACGACGCCAAAGCCGTTCCAGCCGGCGAGTTCCGGCTCGGCCAGCACCCGCTCGATCACGTCGAGCGACAGGTCGAGACGATCCGCCTCCTCGGCGTCGATGTTGAGCCCCATCCGCGAATGCCGTGCGGCCAGGGCCAGCGACAACAGCCGCTCGGCCATCACAGGCAGCATCTCTTCCTTTTGCGCTTTTTCGTAGCGTGGATGCAGTGCCGAAAGCTTGACGGAGATGCCATGGTTCTGGCGGATATCTGGCCCGTTCGAGCCAGCATCGAGCGAGGAAATGGCGTCGGCATAGGCCTTGTGATAGCGCAGCGCGTCCGCCTCGGTGCGGGCCGCCTCGCCCAGCATGTCGAAGGAGTAGAGATAACCCTTCTGTGTCATCGGCCGGCCGCGCTTGACGGCTTCCGCGATCGTGCGGCCAAGCACGAACTGCTCGCCCATCTCGCGCATGGCGGCGGCCACTGCCTTGCGGATGACCGGTTCGCCCAGCCGGCGCACCATCGAACGCAGCGTGCCTTCGATACCGCCCTCACCTTCATCGAGCACGCGGCCGGTTAGCATCAGCGCCCAGGTCGAGGCGTTGACGAAGATCGAACTCGAACCGCCCGAATGCGCCGACCAGTCGTGCGGCGCGATCTTATCGGCGATGAGATCGTCCATCGTCTCTGTGTCGGGTACGCGCAGCAGCGCCTCGGCCAGGCACATCAGCGCCACGCCTTCCTTGGTGGAGAGGCCGTAGGCCGAGAGGAAGACTTCCATCAGCCGGGGATCGGACGAACCGCGCACCGCCCGCACCAGGTCGGCCGCACGCGCCGAGATCGCCTTACGGTCTCCGGCCGAAAGCCCGGCCGCCTCGGCTAATCGCTTAACCGCTGCGTCTTCGTCGGGCAAATAATTAGCGCGGATCTGCTGGCGGATGGCGTCGAGCGGCATGGCGGTCCTATGAGCAAGCACAAGGGAACGGGCCGGCGGTCACCGGACCGAATGGCGCAAGCTAGCACAAGTGCCAGATTTCAGGCGGTCTGAAAAAATCGACAGGGCAGCTCAATTGATCTATCATGTTTCCGAAAAATTGCTCATTCGGGCTGCAGTTTCGATGACAGAAGATCAATTGGACCGCATCGACAGGAACATCCTGTCGGCACTGGCCGGCAATGGCCGGCTTTCCATGTCGGAACTGGCGGTCAAGGTCGGCCTGTCGAAGACACCGGTGCAGGCGCGGGTGAAGCGGCTGGAGAAGGACGGCTATATCAGGGGATACCAGGCGATCATCGACCGCGAACGCATGGGCGAAGGCCATGTCGCCTTCGTGCAGGTGAAATTATCGGACACCCGATCCGCCGCGCTCGATGCCTTCAACCGCTCCGTACAAGCCGTGCCGGAAATCGAGCAGTGCCACATGATGGCGTCGAGCTTCGACTATCTCCTTAAGGTCCGCACGAAGGACATCGCCGCCTATCGCCGCGTGCTCGGTGAGCGCATCTCCGCCCTGCCCCACGTCGCCCAGACCTCGACCTTCGTGGCGATGGAGACGGTCAAGGACAGGTAACCTATTCCGATAGCGTCTTCAGGAACGCCACCAGTGCGGCGCGCTCGCGGTCCGAGAGCTCCAGCGGGTGAATTTCAGAACTGCCCTCGACGCTTGGCGCAGCCTTGGCATAGTGAGCGACGACCTCGTCGAGCGATGAAAACTGCCCGGCGTGCATGTAAGGCGGCCGCGTCGCCGCACCGCGCAGCGACGGCGTCTTGTAGGCGCGCACAAGTTCCGGCGCATCCTTGACCATGAAGCGCAGCTCGCCGCAGGCACTGGCCTCGCCATCGCGATAGGCTCCGAAGCAGTTGAACGGGTCGGCCTCGACCTGGGCCACCGCATCGACGCGCCCACGATCCGCCGGCAGGCCGGCAGCAGGCGGTACACCCGTGTTGTGAAAACCGTTGTCGCTGAAGCGCGGGCCGTTGTGGCAGCTCACGCAATTGGCCTTGCCGACGAAAAGTTTCAACCCAAGGATTTCCTCCGTGGAAAAGACGGCATCGCCTTTCGGCTCGGCGCCTGTCGCAAGGTCCAGCGCAAAGCGGTCGAAGCGTGTCGGTGCCGGCTCGATCGAGCGTTCGAAAGCGGCGATCGCCTTGCCGATATTGGCATAGACGCCGTTGATTGCGTCGCGCTGCGCATCGCTCATCGCGTTCCAGGCGGTTTTTTCGGCATCGCTTCCAAGCGGGCTGGCATTTGGCGGAATGCTGGACAAATCAGGCAATGGCCCGAAGATGCGCTCATAGCGTTCGCCGAAACGCGCCTTCATGTAATGCGCGTAGGCAGCACGGTTTCCCGCCTGTTCCAACGGGTTTTCGAGCGGTGTCAGCGCCTGCGCCCACAGGCTGTCGCGCCGTCCATCCCAGAAGAACCAGGGGTCGCGCGCCACGCCGGCCAGCGGCATGGTGCGCCGGTTGGTGTGGCCGACTCCGACCGCCTGCGGCAGGTCGTCCTGGAACTGCCGGTCGATCTTGTGGCAGGTCGAGCAGGACACCGTACCGTCGCGGCTCATCCCGACGTCGAAGAACAGCGTCGAGCCGAGCGCCGCCGCGGCCGGCTCATCGGCGAAGCGGTTGGTGGTATCAGGCTTCAGCGCCGGCAGCGTATTCAGCGCGAGCGATGCAATCGTCTTCTTCTCGGCATCGGAAAAATCCGGCTTGCCGCAACCGGCAAGGATGGCTGCCACCGTCAGTGCCAAAAAGCAGAAAAAGCGCCTCATCGACCGCTCACAGCACCACGTTGAACAGCACAGTGTCGGAGCCCGCGCCGGACGATATGGCGAAACGCAGTTGCCACCAGCCGCTCATGGTGAATTTCACCCCTTCGATGCGGTAGCGCCCCTCGCCTAGATAGTCGGTCGCCTGCGGGCTGGTCGGCAGACCGTGATTGTGTTGCGGCATGCCGCCGGAGATGGCAATCGCGGCTCGTTCCACCGAAGCCCCCGTCTTTGTCTTCAGCGTCAGTAGCCAGGATTCCAGTTCGCCCTGCCGCACGACGCCCCGTTCCGGCACGAAACTCGCTACGTACAACCCGTTGTCGGTTTTTTTCGTCCGCGAGACATCCGGGCCGGCGGGCTGTGCCGAATGCGGCGCGGTCAGATAAACGGCCGCGAGAACGCCGACCAGCAAAGCAGCCAGACCAAGACCTGCCAGGAGATAACGCCATAACGATGCCAAACCGGTTCCTCTCTCGCAGATAACGTCCTGCCGGGCGGATCGCATCCCGCCGGCCTGTGGGAAAACGCTGTGGCGGAAAAAAGCCTGCTTGCCAAGCATGGCGCTGCGTTCGGCAAAAAGCTACAGCACCGAAAGCACTGGAGGATTGCAGATGGTGGGAAACGGCGTCGCCTCGATCGGCGAATGCATGCTGGAACTGTCGGGCCAGACCGGGCCGAACTGGCGCATGGGCTTTGCCGGCGACACGTTCAACACGCTGTGGGCGCTGCATGCCCTAAGCGCTGACCGGCCGGCAACCTATGTCTCGGCCTTCGGCGACGACCCTTTCTCGCAGGGCCAGATCGACTTCTTAGCCGAAAACGGCATCGGCATCGGCTCCAGTCCGGTCATACCGGGCGCGCGCCCCGGCCTCTATGCCATCACGCTGACCGGCGCCGAGCGCTCCTTCACCTACTGGCGCGGCGACGCCGCCGCCAGGCAGCTCGCCTCGGACCCGGCGGCACTGGCGAAAAACCTGGAAAATCAGGCGCTTGTGTACTTTTCCGGAATCACTTTGGCAATTCTCGATGAGGCCGCGCGCCAGACGCTGCTGGCCGCAGTGGCAAAGGCGCGCGCGGCGGGCTCGCTGATTGCCTTCGATCCGAACTATCGGCCACGGCTCTGGCGCAACCGCGAGGACGCACAAGCAGCGATTGCCGGGGCGCTTGCGGTTACCGACATCGCGCTGCCGACGTTCCCGGACGAGCAGATGCTGTTCGGCGATGACACACCGCAGGCGACCGCCGAGCGCCTCGGGCAATTGGCCAAGGAGGTCGTGGTCAAGAACGGCGAGGCACCGGCGTTGATTGGCAAGGGTGGAGCGCTGCGGGAGGTCGCCGCAATCCACGTGCCTGCGCCCGTGGACACGACCGGTGCCGGCGATTCCTTCAACGGCGGCTATCTCGCCGCACGGCTTGGCGGGATTGCCCCGGCGGACGCTGTCCAGCGTGCGCACCGCGTCGCCGCCGCCGTCGTGCAGGTCCGCGGCGCATTGGCGCCGTTCGAGACGCTACGGGCGGCGTTCGGCCAGTCCTGAAAAAGTCAGCCCTGCCGGAACCGATATTCCGTCACGTGGTGGTAGATCGCGCCAGGCCATAGCGTCGCCTGCGGGAAATACGGCCGGTTCGGCGCGTCGGGCCATATCTGCGGCTCCAGACAGAAGCCGCTGAAGGCCTTGTAACCCCGCCCTTCCAGGCCGGTGCGTGGCGTCACATATTGCCCGGTATAAAGCTGGACGCCGGGCTCGGTGGTCCAGACTTCCATCTCGATGCCGGAACTCGCCCCTTGCACCCAAGCTGCCTGCTTGAGCGGACCGCGCGCCGCGGCCAGGCAGAAATTCTGGTCGTAGGGTAACTGTTCGCCCTCGGTCTCCATGCGCAGCGGCCGCGCCTGGCGAAAATCGAAGGGCGTGCCGTCGACCGGCTTGACCACGCCGGTCGGGATCATGTCGCCGTCGACAGGCAGATAGGCGCCGGCGTTCAGCATCATCCTATGGTCGAGAATGTCGCCGGCACCGCCATCGTCGAGGTTGAAATAGGAATGCTGGGTGAGATTGCACGGCGTCGGCTCCTCGCAGGTCGCCGTCAGTTCGACGCTGAGCGTGCCGGGAATTTTCAGCCGGTAGGTGCAGGTAACGTCGAGCGCTCCGGGAAAGCCCATCGCGCCATCGGGATCATGCAGCGTCAGCGTGACGAAGTCCCTGCCGTGCAGCGAAACCGTCCATGGCCGGTGGGAATAGCCTTGCGAGCCGCCATGCAGCGTATGCTTGTCCAGGAAATTGCGCTCGGTCTGATAGCGGTTGCCGCCAATTGTGAAACGAGCGTCGCCGATGCGGTTGGCGTAGCGCCCAACAACCGCCCCGAAGAAGCCAGTATCGGTCTCATACGCTTCCAGAGTGCTGTAGCCGAGAACCAGCGGCGCATCATGCCCGGCCAGGCGCAGGTCCTGGACGATGGCGCCGAGCCCGATGATGTTGGCGGTGAGGCCGCCACCCCTGATCGTGAAGCGGCGGACCGGTTCGCCTGCCTGCGTCGTGCCGAAAACCTCGCCGTCCTTCATCATCATGCCCGCAAACGTCAGTGGATCCAAAGGACTTCGGCTGGTTCTTCAGCCTCGAGGCAGGTTTACGAGCCTGCCACAAGACTAGCCTATCAGAGGCCGAGGCCGCCGATGCACACATATTTGGTATCGAGGTAATCCTCGATGCCCTGATGTCCGCCCTCCTTGCCAAGTCCGGATTCCTTGACGCCGCCGAACGGTGCTTCAGGTGTGGTGATCAGCCCTTCATTGACGCCGACCATGCCGTATTTCAGGCCTTCCATGACCCGGAAGGCGCGGCCGAGATCGCCGGTGTAGAAGTAGCAGGCAAGGCCGAACTCCGTGTCGTTGGCGAGTGCCACGGCCTCTTCCTCGGTCTCGAACTTGAACACGGGAGCGACCGGCCCAAAAATCTCTTCCTTCATGAAGCGCATTTTCGGCGTCGCGTTGGCGATGACCGTCGGCTGGAAGAACGAACCGCCGAGCGCGTGGCGCTTGCCCCCGGCGACGACCTTGCCGCCCTTTGCCGTGGCGTCGGCAATCAGCTCCTCGACCTTCTCGACCGCCTTCTCGTCGATCAGCGGCCCCTGCTGGACGCCCTCTTCCAGGCCGGAACCGACCTTCAGCCCGTTGCTGGCCGCGGCGAGTTTCTCGACGAACTTGTCATAGACGCCGGCCTGGACCAGGAAGCGGTTGGTGCAGACGCAGGTCTGGCCGGAATTGCGATATTTGGCGGTGATAGCGCCGGCCACGGCACGTTCGATATCGGCGTCGTCGAAAACGATGAACGGCGCGTTGCCGCCGAGTTCCATCGATACCTTCTTGACGGTCACCGACGATTTCTGGATCAGGATCTTGCCGACTTCGGTGGAGCCGGTGAAGGTGATCTTCTTGACCAGCGGATTGGCGCAAATCTCGTCGCCGATCTCACCGGCGGCGCCGGTCAGGATGTTGACGACGCCCTTGGGAAAGCCGGCTTCCTCGGCAAGCGCCCCCCAGGCAAGGCCGGAATACGGCGTCTGCGAGGCCGGCTTGACGACAGCGGTGCAGCCCGCGGCAAGTGCGGGACCGAGCTTGCGGGCCAGCATCGAGGACGGGAAATTCCACGGCGTGATGGCGGCGATGACACCGACCGGTTCTTTCGTCACCAGGATGCGGCGGTCCGCCCATGGCGAGGGCACGACATCCCCATAAGTGCGGCGGCCTTCTTCGGCGAACCACAGGATGTAGGCGGCAGCCGAACCGATCTCGCCCTTGGACTCGAACAGCGACTTGCCCTGCTCGATGGTGAGCAGTTCGGCCAGCACGTCCTGATTGTCCATCATCGCGTCATGCAGCTTGCGTAGCAGCTTCGAGCGCTCGAGCGCGGTCGTCTTGCGCCAGGTTTTGAAAGCTTCATCGGCGGCCTCGATGGCGCGGCGAGTTTCTGCCTTGCCCGACTTCGGTACGGTGCCGATCTTGAGGCCTGTAGCCGGATTGTTCACATCGACCGTCTGGCCGCTGTCGGCCTGCACCCATTCGCCGTTGATGAGATTGGCCTGCCGCATGAAATGGCTGGTTTTCTGAAGCATGGTCTAGCCTCCGTTCGGCGCTCACGGGCCGCTATCTGGATGTCTTCGGTAAAGCGCAGGCAGGGCCCCGCGCTGGAGCCATTGCTCTTAACCTAGGGAAAGCCCCGCAAGCAATCGCAAGATGGCATATAGGGGTTGGACCAGCACAAGACGAGCGCGTTGGCGTACGGCGTCGCCAACCTTATCCGAAAACATGCAGGACAACCGTCAGCCAGAAAGCGGTGGTGATCGCCGCGCAGGCCGTGGCGATGGTCATCTGGTTCGATGCCAGCGCCTGGCCGGTGTTGAACTGCACCGCGATGAGATAGGAATTGATGCCGGAGGGCAGCGCCGCCACCACAACCGCCACCTTGGCGGTCAGGGGCGGCAGGCCGAGCAGCCAGACGAAGGCAAGAACCAGTGCCGGCATCAGGAACAGTTTGAGCGCCGAAAGCGCCAGCGCCGGCCGGACATTGCCTGATATCCCGAAGCGGCGCAGGCTGAGCCCCATGGCAAACAGCGCCACCGGCCCGGCCGTATCGGCCAATGCATCCACCAGGCGCATGGCGAGACCAGGCAGCGGCACGCCGCTGAGCCGCCATGCCAGGCCCAGGACAATGCCGATGATCAGCGGATTCATGAACAGCCGCCTGAGGAAACTTCTGATAACGCGCAAGGGATGCACGTGTTCGCCGCTGCCGCGCCCGAACATCTCGAACAGCACGATCGAAGCCATCATCATGATCGGCAGATGCACCGAGACCAGCAGCGACAGCACTTCGAAGCCGCTCGGACCGAATATGCCAAGGATGAAGGGAGCGCCGAGCAGCACGACGTTGGAGTAGGCAGACGACACCCCGCCGACGACCCCGGCGCGCGCATCGCGACCGAAGATCCGCGTGGTGACGACATGGCCGACGGCCCAGGTGATCGCCACGGCGGTGAAATAGGCACCCCATAGCGGCCATGGCGCCACGCCATGAAAATCGGCATTGACCATGGTCTGGAACAGGAGCAGCGGCATTGCCACCGAGACCGCGAAGTCGGATATCCCCTCGCCGCTCGCCGGTCTCAAATAGCCCGAGAGCCCGGCGAGATAGCCGAGCGCGACAAGACTGAAGACGAACAGGACGGTTTCGGTAAGCGGAGACATTTTTCAGGGATAGGCGAGCCACGGTCGCTGCGCAATCGCACCCGATCATGCTGCTCGATGCCTGCCGCACCAATCCGTTTCCTGCCGATGCCATGGTGCGGCGCGCGCCAAACCGCCTCGGCCGAGCCGATCGGAGCTGGCGGGCTGGAACCGGTGCGCGGCGACCAGCCCGAATACCTCAAGGCGATTGCCTTCTTCGATAATGCCAAACAGGGCTTTACCGAAGCCGGCTACACGATCCCCATCCCGCTCACCGATCAGAAGATCGATCTGGTGAAGCAGCGCCAAAAAGTGAGGCGTGAGACGCGGCTGACGCCCGGCTTGTCTTTGTGCCTGCTTTCCAATCCTTATATGCGAATGGTTGGAGCCCGACACGGGAGCATGGAAGGGTGGCGATGATCCGGTTAGCCTTGGCATTGTTCCTGCTTGTCGTCCCCGCCGCCGCGCACGCGACGGACGCCGGCTGGGCGCTGCTGCGCGATGGCGGCCATGTCGTGCTGCTGCGCCACGCCATGGTCACCGGCACCACCGACCCGGCCAATTTCGACATCGGCAATTGCGCCACCCAGGTCAATCTGTCGGCGCGCGGCAAGCAGCAGGCAAGCAAGATCGGCGCCCTGTTTGCCGCCCGCGCGGCTCCCATCGAGCGCATTCTATCCAGCCGCTATTGCCGCTGCCTCGACACCGCGCGCACCGCCTTCGAGGCCGAGCCGGAGCTGTTCGCACCGCTCGATCTCCTGAAGGGTGACGATGCGCAGAAAGCAGCGCAGATCGCCGCCATCATGAAGGAAATCCGCGCCTATTCCGGCTCCGACAATCTGGTCCTGGTCACCCATCTCGAAAACATCGTGGCGCTGACCGGCGTGTCGCCGCGCGAAGGCGAAGCAGTGGTGGTCGAGCCGCAAGGCGCCGGCTTGCGCGTACTCGGCCGCGTCACCTTCTGAGAACCACTGCTCCCGAACGCGGGCACGGCAATGAGTGTTGCCGAAATGCCACCGCCGAAAGAAGCCGCGAATTCGGTACGACAATGTCGCTTGCGACAACCCGTCGCAGGGGCTATAGGCGCGCTCCCGGTCACGAAAACCGAAGCGAGCACAACGGTTGGAGCTTTCGTCTCCGCCCGTGCAGACGGCTTTGCCGCCCTGTATACGGCGCCGCTTTGGGGATTGGGATCGCGGATGTAGCTCAACTGGGAGAGCGCCGGACATAATCCGGAGGTTGTGGGTTCGAGTCCCGTCGTCTGCACCACGGATAGCTCAGTTGGTAGAGCATCAGACTCATAATCTGATTGTCGAAGGTTCGATTCCTTCTCCATTGGCTCGATAAGCCAGCACCCTGCCAGGTGTTATCTGAAACGGTCCGGGGACTGGAATGCTGAAGACGTGACGGACGGCCGAGGCCTTCGGGCCAGGACGTATCGAAAGGTCCGATGCCATCGGCTCGCGGCCAGGCTCGCGGTGATGGTCAAGGCGCAGTGTCGCCGGCAAGGGAGGCTCGCCTCCGGCGCCCGCTTCGCTGCCCCTCGATCCGCTCCCGCAGGCCCGCCGCGCATCGATGCCACCAGTCCCCGGATCATTCGTGTCCGGAATTGGAAGTGAAACGAGAAACGAAGGGAAGATCGACGCATGACGTGACGCCTCGCATGGGGCCATGCCCGACAGGAGTAAGACAATGACTATTCTCGATACAGTTCTTGGGCGCGAGCGCGTCCTCGTTAGGGAAAACGAACGTGCCCTCACTCTCTACAAGGGAGAGATCAAGGCTGTCCTGCTGCCGGGTGAGCACTGGCTCGCCAACCGGGACCAGAGCCTTGAGGTGTCCCGGCACGATCTGAAGAGCCCGGAATTCGTTTCGGCGTACGAGAAGGCGTTGTTCGACAAGCTCCCGGACGTGGCCGCGCGTCATTTCACCGTCGTGCGCACCGGGCGCACGGAAGTTGCCGTCATCGAGCGTGACGGCAACCTGCATTCCGTGCAGGCCCCCGACCGTAAGCTGGTACTGTGGACCGATGCCGGACCGTGGAAGGTGACGGTGATCGACACCTCGGCCGATCTTGCCATCGATCCGGCTGTCATGCGCCGGCTCGGCCAGGCTCGGAAGGCGGAATTGATGTCCGTTCACCCGGTTGTCGACGGCCAGGCCGGGCTGCTGTTCATCGACGGTGTCCTTGTGCGGACGCTTGCCGCTGGCGTGCACGGCTTCTGGAACGTCGGACGGATGGTGCAGATCAAGGTCGTCGACCTCAAGCGCCAGTCGCTCGATGTCGCCGGGCAGGAAGTGCTGACCAGGGATCGCGTCACGATCCGCGTCAACATCGCGGCCGAATACCGGGTCATCGATCCGGTCAAGGCGGTGAGCGCGGTGAAGGACTTCTCCGAGTCCCTCTACCGCGCCCTGCAGTACGCGTTCCGCAAGACGCTGGGCGCGCTCACGCTCGACCAGATCCTCGAAAAGAAGGTGACGGTCGACGAGGAAGCGGCGGCCAAGGTCCGTGCCGACATGGCCGAGATCGGGGTCGAGGTCAGCGATATCACGCTCAAGGATGTCATCCTGCCGGGTGAGATGCGCGAGATCCTCAACCAGGTGGTTTCGGCCGAAAAGCAGGCCGAGGCCAACGTCATCCGCCGCCGCGAGGAGACGAACGCCACGCGTTCCCTGCTCAACACGGCCAAGGTGATGGCGGAGAACCCGGTGATGCTGCGGCTGAAGGAGCTCGAAGCTCTGGAAACCATCGCCGGCAAGGTCGAGCGACTGACCGTCCACAACGGAACGGGCGGGCTGCTGAACGACCTTGTCAAGCTCCGCGACAGCTGAGCTTACGTAGCGTCAACGGAAGGGCCGCCGGGTCGACCGGCGGCCCTTCTTGCGTTTCCTGGGCATCCTACCCATCTGCGCCCGGCTTAACAGGCCTTTTCCTGCCGGGAAAAACCGATTAGACAGCGCCCAAACGAATGCGGACAGATTCCGCCCGCAAAGAAGGAAAAGCCCCTTGTCTACAACGTTCGACAAAGTCGCCAAGATCATTGCCGACACCAGCGAGATCGATATCGACACCATCACGCCCGAGAGCCACACCATTGACGATCTCGGCATCGACAGCCTCGACTTCCTGGACATCGTGTTCGCCATCGACAAGGAATTCGGCATCAAGGTGCCGCTGGAAAAGTGGACCCAGGAAGTCAATGACGGCAAGGCTTCGACCGACGATTACTTCGTCATGAAGAACCTGTGCGCCAAGATCGACGCGCTGGTTGCCGCCAAGACCGCCTGAGGTCATCAGGGCGCGTGACTTGACGCGCTCCGTCACCTGACCCACAAAGCCGCTCATGAGCAGCCCCCACCACGTCGTCATCACAGGTATCGGCCTTGTTTCCTCGCTGGGGGAAGGTCCCGACGCCCATTGGCAAAAGCTGGCGCAACCGGGCCGGGAGCCGGTGCTCGAGGCCGGGCGCTTCGCGCCCTACACGGTTCATCCGCTGCCCGAGATCGACTGGAACCTGCAGATCGCCAAGCGCGGCGATCAGCGGCAGATGGAGACATGGCAGAGGCTCGGCACCTATGCCGCGGGCCTCGCGCTCGACGACGCCGGCATCAAGGGCAATGACGAACTCTGCACCACCATGGACATGGTTGTGGCGGCCGGCGGCGGCGAGCGCGACGAAGCGGTCGACGCCGACATTCTAGCCGCTTCGGAAAACCGCAACGACCGCGACGTGCTGCTCAACGAGAAGCTGACCACCGAATTGCGACCGACGCTTTTCCTGGCGCAGCTTTCCAATCTGCTCGCCGGCAACATCTCCATCGTCCACAAGGTGACCGGCTCGTCCAGGACCTTCATGGGCGAGGAAGGCGCTGGCGTCGCCGCCGTCGAGACGGCAGCCGCGCGCATTCGCTCCGGCCAGTCGACGCACATCCTGGTCGGCGGCGCCTTCCAGACGGAACATTCCGACATGCTGCTCGGCTACGAGCTGGCCGGTTACCTGCATCGCGGCCCGTGGAAGCCCGTCTGGCAAAGGCAGGGCGCCGAGGGCGGCGGCGTGGTCTCAGGTTCCGGCGGTGCCTTCCTGGTGCTTGAGCAGCGCGAACACGCGGCAAGCCGCGGACGCAAGATCTACGCTGAACTCGGCCCCGTCGTCTCCGGCCGCGCCAGGCGCGCGCGCGGAGAACTCGACGCCGAGATCGCTCTCCTGCTCAAACAGGCGCTGCCGCTGAACGGCAAGCTGCTCGCCATGTCGGGAGCATCAGGCGCGCATGCGGCAACATCAGCCGAAAAGGCGGCGCTCGACGCCAATCCGGCGATATCGGCGCGCGGTTTTGCAACGTTGACCGGGCACATGAAGGAAGCGCAGTTTCCCTTCGCCGTGGCGCTGGCGGCACTGGCGGTCGACCGCAAGGCCGCCTACCCTGTCTTTGACGCCACTGCCGAAAAGCCGTTTGAAGGCATTCCCGCGAGCGTCCTTGCAACGGCGATCGGCTATCACCAATTCGAGGGCGTGGCGCTGGTCAACGCCGCTTGAGGCGGCGTCTGGCGAACGCACTGCAGAGATAAGAGGGCTCCCGGATGGCCAATTTCAGAGATCACATGGGCAGGCCCGTCGTTGCCGTTACCGGTATCGGGGTGGTGACCTCGCTCGGCGTCGGCAAATCAGACAATTGGGGCGCGCTGACCTCGGGCAAGTCGGGCATCCACCCGATCACCCGCTTTCCGGTCGATCACCTCAACACACGTATCTCCGGCATGGTCGATTTTCTGCCGTCGAGTTCCAGGGGGGCAAGCCTTCTCACCTATGAACTGGCGGAAACCGCGGCTCAGGAGGCTGTTGGCGAAGCCGGCCTGAATTCCGGCGATTTCGGAGGCCCTCTCTTCCTCGCCTCGCCGCCGGTCGAACTCGACTGGCACGATCGCTTTTCGCTCTACAATTCCGACAAGCAGGATTCCGGCGCCGAAAGGCTGCTGCGCGTGGCGCGCGGCCTGAAGGAACTCGATCTCTTCGAAACCACCCAGTTCGGCTCGATCGCCGACCGGCTAGCCAACCGGTTCGGCACGCGTGGCCTGCCGATCACGCTCTCGACGGCTTGCGCCTCCGGCGCCACCGCCATCCAGCTCGGCGTCGAGGCGATCCGCCGTGGCGAATGCGACCGGGCGCTGTCGATCGGCGCCGACGGCTCGGCGACCGCCGAGGCGCTGATCCGCTTCTCGCTGCTGTCGGCTCTCTCCACCCACAACGACAATCCGGAAAAGGCTTCCAAGCCGTTTTCCAAGGACCGTGACGGCTTCGTGTTGGCCGAGGGATCCGGCGCTCTGGTGCTGGAATCGCTGGAGGCGGCGCTTGCCCGTGGGGCCGCCGTTCTCGGCATCCTCAGCGGCTGTGGCGAAAAGGCCGACGATTTCCATCGCACGCGCTCCAAGCCGGATGGATCGCCGGCGATTGCCGCTGTCCGGGCCGCACTTGCGGATGCGGGTCTCGGCGAAGACGAGATAGACTATGTCAACGCACACGGCACCTCGACGCCGGAAAACGACAAGATGGAGCACCTGTCGCTGTCGACGGTGTTTGGCGAGCGCATCGGCTCGATGCCAATCTCGTCCAACAAGTCGATGATCGGCCACACGCTGTCGGCGGCGGGCGCTGTCGAAGCGGCGTTTTCGTTGATGACGATGCGCGAAAGCGTCATTCCTCCGACCATCAACTATGACAATCCTGACCCGGCGATCGTGCTCGACGTCGTGCCGAACAAGAAGCGCGATGCGCAGGTTCGCTCCGTTCTGTCGAACTCCTTCGGCTTTGGCGGCCAGAACACTTGCCTTGTCATGGCGCGGGAACCGGTCTAAGCGAGCCCTTTCCGCTTAACAGAACCGACAGGCTCCATGCGCGCACTGCAACTTATCGAGGACCGCCGCCTTGAAACGGTGGACCTGCCACCCCCGCCGCCTCCCGCGCTTGGCGAAGTGACGCTGCGCATCAAGGCGGTGGCGCTGAACCACATCGACGTCTGGGGTTGGCGCGGCATGGCCTTCGCCAAGCGCAAGCTGCCGCTGGTCGTGGGCGCCGAGGCCTCCGGCGAGGTAGAGGCGGTCGGTCCCGGCGTTTCCAGCCTGCTGCCCGGACAATTGGTATCGATCTACGGCGCACGCACCTGCGGCCTCTGTCGTGCCTGCCGCGAAGGCCGCGACAATCTGTGCGAGCATGTTTCGGGCGTTCACGGCTTCCATCTCGACGGTTTCGCGCAGGAGAAGATCAACCTGCCGGCGCGCCTGCTGGTCCCCGCCCCGCCCGGTGTGACCGACATCGGGGCCGCCGTGGCGCCCGTTACCTTCGGCACCGTCGAGCACATGCTGTTCGACAATGCCAGGCTGCAGCCCGGTGAGACGATCCTCGTCCATGCCGGCGGATCCGGCATCGGCTCGGCGGCTATCCAGTTGGCCAAGCGGATGGGCTGCACGATCATCACCACGGTCGGCTCCAACGACAAGATCGACAAGGCCAAGGCGCTCGGCGCCGACCATGTCATCAACTACCGCGACGATCGTTTCGAGGGCGTCGTGCGCAAGCTGACGAAGAAGAAAGGCGTCGACGTGGTGTTCGAGCATGTCGGCACCGACACCTTTGCCGGCTCGATGCTGTGCCTGAAGCGCGGCGGTCGCCTGGTGACCTGCGGTTCGACCTCCGGCGTGTCGACGCAGATCAACCTGATGCAGCTCTTCCAGCAGCAGTTGAAACTGCTCGGATCCTTCGGTTGCCGCATGGAGAACATGGCCAACGCCATGCAGAAGATGGCCGCTGGACAGGTCGCTCCGGTGATCGACACCGAGGTCGGCTTCGACGATATCGATGCCGCGCTGAAGCGCATGGAAGGCCGCGACGTCTTCGGCAAGATCGTCCTGCGCGTCGCCTAGAGTCGGATGATTTCAGGTCGAATCGACCTGAAATCTGAATCCCCCTGTAAATCAAGGAATAGAGCATGATGTCATCCGAAAACCCTTTCACACTTTTCGGCATCATGCTCTAGAGCCCCGATTTCCGTGCTCAAGAAGCTTCGCCGCGATCTGAAATTTCGCTATGGCAGACAATTGCGCCAGGTGAATTACTGGTTTGTTGCGCGTCTCGCGATGGTCATCATGTCGCTGCTGCGCCTGCTGCCGGTCGACAGCGCGCTGAATTTTGCCGACCGCACCGCACGCCTCATCGGTCCAAAGGTCGGGCGCCACCAGGTCGCCCTCGACAATCTGCGCAAGGCCTATCCGGAAAAGAGCGAGGACGAAATCCGGGCCATCGCCTCCGACATGTGGGGCAACATGGCCCGCCTTGCCGCTGAATACATCTTCCTCGATGCCCTGTTCGACTATGATCCAGCGGCCGGAAAGTCCGGCCGTATCGAGGTCAAGGGAACAGAGCATTTCGTGGAGATCGCGGCCGAGAAGCAGCCGCACATCGTCTTCACCGGCCATCTCGGCAATTTCGAGCTGCTGCCGGTGGCGGCCGCGACCTTCGGCATGAACATCACCGCGCTGTTTCGGCCGCCCAACAACCCCTACCTCGCCGACTACATCCTTTCGACAAGGCGATCGACCATGGGAGGCTTGCTGCCTTCGATGGCCGGTGCCTCGTTCGCGCTGGCGGGGGTGTTGGAGAATGGCGGCAATATCGGCGTTCTCGTCGACCAGAAATTCTCCAACGGCCTGGACACGACCTTCTTCGGCCGTCCCTGCCAGAGCAACCGCGTGCTCGGCACCCTTGCCCGCCACTATGACTGCGACGTCTATCCGGCGCGTTGTATCAGATTGCCGGGCAACCGCTTCCGGCTCGAGATCGAGGACAAGCTGGTCCTGCCGCGCACCGCCGACGGCAGCGTCGATGTCCACGCCACCACCCAGATGCTGAATGACGTCGTCGAGCGCTGGGTCCGAGAGGATCCAGGCCAATGGATGTGGTTCCACAAAAGGTGGGAGATCAGCAAGTGGCGGCGAAAAAACCGCACCAAGCCGGCTCCCGTCTCAAACACCTGAGCAAGCCGCTGGCGGGAACGTGCGTTCCTCCGCCAGCAAGCAAAGCCAGTATCAACAAATCGCCAATTGCCTAATTGGTGACGACAATGCGCGTATTGCCGAAGCCCACTTCGCGGACCATCGAATAGAAGGCCGCGGCATTGGCCGTATGCAGCCTTACGCAGCCATGCGAAGCCGGACGGCCGAGCTGCCTGACGGCGCCCGTTCCATGGATGGCATAGCCGCCACGGAAGAACACCGAGTACGGCATCGGCGACATGTCGTACTTGCGCGAATACCACATCCGCGCCGTGCGCTGCGGCCGGTAGGTGCCGCGCGGCGTGAAATAGCCCGGACGGGCGGTCGAGACAGCCCACCGATAGACAGAATCGCCATAACGAACCGTCATTGTCTGCGACGACACGTCAATGTTCGCCACCAATGTGGCGGCCTGACTTGCGGCCGATGCGCCAAACAGCGCGATGACCAATACTGCTGCCTTGAGAAATGACATTTTCATGCGATCAAACCCCTTTGATTGCCCTTGCCTGCTCGCCATCACGTTGTTTTTCACCTTTTTAATGGCGGTGAACAGATAACACACAGTCTTTGACCAATTCGCCAATCCAAAGCAGTGAATTTGAACGATTTCCCGCGATAGTTGCCACAACGACACGTTGCACGGGTTTGATCGACGGGCTTGCAAAACCACTGGGATCGCTGCTCAACTCGCGGCATGAACGGGCGACTCCTCAAGGCAATCGACATCAGGCGCGACGAGTTGGTGGCGCTGACCGCCGACCTGATCCGCTTTCCGACCATAAATCCACCCGGCGAAGCCTACGGACCATGCGCCCACTATATCGGTGAGCGGCTAAGGAAGAGCGGCTTCGAGACCGAGTTCATCCGCGCCGACGGCACGCCCGGCGACACCGATCGCTATCCGCGCATCAACGTCGTTGCGCGGTTTGATGGACGGTCACCTGGTGCCTGCGTCCATTTCAATTCGCATATCGACGTTGTCGAAGCCGGCGACGGCTGGACCGTCGATCCGTTCGCCGGCATCGTCAGGGATGGCAAGGTCTATGGACGCGGCGCCTGCGACATGAAGGGCGGCCTCGCCGCCTCCATCATCGCTGTCGAAGCCTTTTTGGAAGTCTTCCCGGACTTTCCGGGCGCCATCGAGATCTCGGGAACGGTCGATGAGGAATCCGGCGGCTTCGGCGGCGTCGCCCACCTGGCCGGCCTCGGCTATTTCTCGAAGCCCAGGGTCGATCACGTCATCATTCCCGAGCCTCTCAACAAGGACCGCATCTGCCTCGGTCATCGCGGCGTCTGGTGGGCGGAAATCGAGACCAAGGGCGAGATCGCGCACGGCTCGATGCCGTTTCTCGGCGACAATGCGGTGCGCCATATGGGTGCGGTGCTGCAGGCATTCGAGGACGAACTGTTCCCGGCACTCGACCGCAAGATCACGCGCATGCCGGTGGTGCCGGAAGGCGCCAGGCGCTCGACCATGAACATCAATTCCGTTCATGGCGGCCAGACCGAGGATTTCCGCCCCGGCCTGCCCTCCCCCAACGTGCCCGATTCCTGCCGTCTGACCATCGACCGCCGCTTCCTTCTCGAGGAGGATCTGGCAACCGTCAAAGCCGAAGTGACCGGCATTCTCGACCGGCTGAAGCGCGAGCGCAAAAAATTCGACTACGAGATCCGCGATCTGATGGAAGTACTGCCGCTGATGACCGAGCGCGACGCGCCCGTCGTCAAGGCGGTGGCGCAAGGCATTCATGCGATCTTCGACCGCCAGCCCGACTACGTCATTTCGCCCGGCACCTACGACCAGAAGCACATCGCCCGCATCGGGCATATCTACGACTGCATCGCCTATGGCCCGGGCATTCTCGACCTCGCCCATCGGCCGGACGAGTGGGTTGGCATATCGGACATGGTGGAATCGGCCAAGGTGATGGCGATCGGGCTGAACGTGCTGCTGCGCGGCACGGCCACGGGATAACCCTGCATCGCGATAAGCTTCGGCCCGCCGACAGGGCTGGCACGGCAAAAACATTCCCCGCCATCCCGCCTGGCAGCACGAAACGCAATTTACTCCCACGCGAAATCACGCTTCTATCGCCCGGCTTGAGCACGTGTCCTGAACGCATGGGGAGTTGCACGATGAGATTGTGGAAAACCATTCTGGCCGCCGCGGTTCTCGCATTGGCCGCTGGAACCTCCGCCTTTGCGGCCCGAACCGACCTGGTCATCGGCATTCCGCTCGAACCGCCGCATCTCGACCCAACCGCTGGTGCCGCTGCGGCGATCAAGGAAGTGCTCTACGCCAATGTCTTCGAGGGCCTGACCCGGATCGGACCCAATGGCGAAGTGCTGCCGGATCTGGCGGAAAGCTGGACCATTTCCGATGACGGCAAGGTCTATACCTTCAGGCTGCACACCGGCGTCAAATTCCACGACGGCGCCGATTTCACCGCCAATGACGTGAAATTCTCGCTCGACCGTGCCCGCGCCGACAATTCGGTCAACGCGCAGAAGGGCCTGTTCGCGGCCATCGACAAGGTCGATGTCATCGATCCGGCGACGGTGAACGTCACGCTGAAAAACCCGCAAGGATCCTTCCTTTACAATATGGGCTGGGGCGACGCGGTGATGGTGTCGCCGAAATCCGCCGACACCAACAAGGAAAACCCGGTTGGCACCGGCCCGTTCAAGTTCCAGAACTGGGCCAAGGGATCATCGATCACGCTGGTCAAATCTGACCATTACTGGGGCGCTCCGGTTTTCCTCGCCAAGGTCGAGTTCCGCATCGTGCCCGATGCCGCGGCCTATGTGCCGGCCCTTTTGTCCGGCGACATCCAGGCCTTCCCCTTCTTCGATCCCGACAGCCTCGCACAGGTCAAGGACGATCCGCGTTTCAAGGTGGTGATCGGTTCGACCGAAGGCGAGACCATCCTCTCGATCAACAACAAGAAGCCACCTTTCGACAAGCTGCAGGTCAGGCAGGCGATCTCCTACGCGCTCGACCGCAAGGCGATCATCGACGGCGCCTCAGCCGGCCTTGGCCTGCCGATCGGCTCGCATATGTCGCCGGCGAACAAGGACTATGTCGACCTCACCGGCCTCTATCCACACAATGTCGACAAGGCCAAGGAACTGCTGAAGGAGGCCGGGCTGGAGAACGGCTTCAAGGCAACGCTGAAACTGCCGCCGCCCAGCTATGCACGGCTCGGTGGCGAGATCATCGCCTCGCAACTTCGCGATGTCGGGATCAACCTGGAGATCATCCCGGTCGAATGGGCGCAGTGGCTGGACCAGGTGTTCACCAAGAAGGATTACGACCTGACCATCGTCTCCCACACCGAGCCCAACGACATCGATATCTATGCGCGCAAGGACTATTACTTCAACTACGACAATCCGACCTTCGACAAGGTGATCGCCGACCTCAACCTCACCTCCGACGAGGCCAAGCGCAAGGAACTGCTTGGCGAGGCGCAGAAGATCCTGGCCGACGACGCCGTGGTCGGCTTCCTCTACGAATTGCCCAAGGTCGGTGTCTGGGACGCCAAGCTGCAAGGCCTGTGGGAAAATGCGCCGATCCAGGCCAATGACCTGACCAAGGTGAAGTGGAGCGAGTGAGGTTCGTGGTGCGCGCGCCACTCCCTCGCCTTCCATGAGCGCCTACCTCCTCAAGCGCCTCGCCGTCGCTTTAGCCACGCTGGTGCTTGCCTCGATGGTGGTGTTCGCCGTGCTGGAGATCCTCCCCGGCGATCCGGCGCGGCTGATGCTGGGCATGAACGCCAGTGCCGACCAAGTGGAACTCTTGCGCAACCAGATGGGCCTCAACGCGCCGATCGTACTGCGCTATCTGCACTGGGCCGGCGGCTTGCTCACCCTCGATTTCGGCCGCTCCTATACCTACTCGGTCCCGGTCATCGATCTCGTGCGTGAACGGCTGGCCGTCTCGCTCCCGCTGGCACTGATCGCGCTCGCGCTCTCCACCTTGATCGCCATTCCGGTCGGCCTGTTTTCCGCCAGCCGGCGCGGACGGGCTGGCGATACGATTTCAATGGGCGTCGCGCAGCTTGGCGTTGCCGTGCCCAATTTCTGGTTCGCGCTGATGCTGATCTATATCTTCGCCGTCTGGCTGCGTCTGGTCCCGGCCGGTGGTTTTCCTGGTTGGGGCGCCGGCGCCTGGCCGGCACTGAAATCGCTGCTGTTGCCGGCGGTGGCGCTTGCCTTGCCGCAAGCGGCGATCCTGGCGCGCGTCACCCGCTCGGCGCTGATCGAGGTGCTCAACGAGGATTACATCCGCACCGCCCGCGCCAAGGGCCTGCCCTATCGAGCCGTGCTGTGGCGGCACGCGCTACGCAACGCCATGATCCCGGTGCTGACCATCCTTGGCCTGCAGTTCGCCTTCCTGCTCGCCGGCACCATCATCATCGAAAATGTCTTCTATTTGCCCGGACTCGGCCGGCTGGTGTTCCAGGCGATCACCCAGCGCGACCTGATCGTCGTCGAGAGCGTCGTCATGCTGCTGGTCGCCGCCGTCATTGCCGTCAACCTCGTCGTCGACCTTTCCTATGCGGTGGTCGATCCCCGCCTGAGGACCCGGCAATGACGCTGCGCATCGACATCCCCGACGAGACGTTCCGCGGCATCCTGGCCAAGGCGTTTGGGAACACCGCTTTCGTTACCGGTTTCGTCATCACCGTGCTGATCCTGGCGATGGCTGTCGTCTCCTATGTCTGGACACCCTTCGATGTAACGAGGCTCGTCATAGCGGACAAGACGCAAGGTCCCTCGCTGGCGCACTGGTTCGGCACCGACCATTTCGGCCGCGATATCCTGTCGATGATCATGGTTGGCGCCCGCAACTCGATCGCCGTGGCGCTGGTCGCCGTCGGGATCGGCATGGGTGTCGGCGTGCCGCTTGGCGCCTTCGCCGCCGCGCGCGGCGGCCTCGCCGACGAGGCGCTGATGCGCATCAACGACCTCGTCTTCGCGTTCCCCGCGCTGCTGTCGGCCATCATGATAACAGCCATCTTCGGGCCGGGCGCCGTCAACGCGATCATAGCCATCGGTATCTTCAACATTCCGGTGTTCGCCCGCGTCGCCCGCGCCGGCGCGCTGGCCGTCTGGCCGCGCGAATTCATCCTCGCCGCGCGCGCCGCCGGCAAGAGCAGCACGCAGATATCGATCGAACACGTGCTGCCCAACATCGCCACGCTGCTCCTAGTGCAAGGCACAATCCAGTTCGCGCTGGGCATCCTGGCCGAAGCCGGGCTTTCCTATCTCGGCCTCGGCGCTCAGCCGCCGATGCCGAGCTGGGGCCGCATGCTGTTCGACGCCCAGACGCGCATGGTGGTGGCGCCGTGGATGGCGATCTTCCCCGGCATGGCGATCGTCGTCACCGTGCTCGGCCTGAATCTTCTGGGCGACGGCATCGCCGACATTCTCGACCCGAAATCGCGGCGGCAGCGATGAGCCTGCTCGAAGTCGATAATCTGTCGCTGGTCATCGGCGACACACAGATCCTGAAAGACATGGAGCTCTCCGTCGCGCCCGGCGAAGTGATGGGGCTGGTCGGCGAATCCGGCTCCGGCAAATCGATGACCGCGCTGACGGTGATGCGGCTCCTGCCCCATGCCGCACGCGCCACCGGGCGCATTACATTCGACGGCATCGATATTCTCGGCGCGACCGAGGACCAGATGTGTGCCTTGCGCGGCGACGACATCGGCATGGTTTTCCAGGAGCCGATGACGGCGCTCAATCCGGTCAAGACGATCGGCGAACAAGTCGCCGAAGGCATACGCTGGCACACCAGGGCAAGCCGTGCCGACGCCGAGGAGCGGGCGCGAAAAATGCTCGACCGCGTCGGCCTGCCCGAAGCGAAATTCCCGCTGTCGCGCTATCCGCACGAATTGTCGGGCGGCCAGCGCCAGCGCGTCGTCATCGCCATCGCCTGCGCGCTGAAGCCGAAGCTGCTGATCGCCGACGAGCCGACGACGGCGCTCGACGTGGTGCTGCAGGCACAGATCCTCGACCTCCTGCGCGATCTCGTGGAGGAGAACCGCATGGGTCTGCTGCTGGTCTCGCATGATCTCGCTGTCGTAACAGAGATGGCCGACCGCATCACCATCCTGCGCCATGGCGAGGTGATGGACGCCGGCGACACGGCGCGCACGCTCTCCGAACAGTTCCATCCCTATACGCGCCAGCTGGCGCAGGCCTCGATGCATGTTCCGGCGCGCGCCAAGCCTCATCGTGTCGGGATGGACCAACCCTTGCTGCAGGTTGAGGGCGTCAGCCGCGACTACCCCGGCCGCCGCATCGCGCTGTTCAGGCGCGCGCCCGACATACGTGCGGTCGACGATGTCTCCCTGTCGATGGCGCCGGGCCAGTCGGTGGCGCTGGTCGGCCGCTCCGGCTGCGGCAAGTCGACCCTTGCCCGCATGGTCCTGGCGTTGGACCGGCCGAGTTCGGGCGTGATCCGCTTTCGCGGCGAACCCATCACCGGCAGGAGCGAGGCCGAGCTGAAGCCGGCCAGGCGCGATATGCAGGTTGTCTTCCAGGACCCCTACGGCTCCTTCGATCCGCGCCAGAAGGTCGAAAAACTGGTCGCCGAACCCCTGCATGTCCTGGAGAAAAAACCGACGCGCGCCGAGCGCCGCGAGATGGTGGCGCATGCGCTGCACGAGGTTGGCCTCGACCAACGCGACATGGACAAATATCCGCACGAATTTTCCGGCGGCCAGCGCCAGCGCCTGTCGATCGCCCGCGCCATCATCACACGCCCCAAGCTCGTTGTCGCCGACGAGCCGGTCTCGGCGCTCGATGTTTCGATTCGTGCACAGATCCTGGACCTCTTCGCCGGACTCAACCAGAAACTCGGCATCGCCTATCTCTTCATCACTCACGACCTGGCCGTCGCCCGCGCCATCACGGATGAGGTGCTTGTCATGCATGACGGCAAGATCGTCGAGCGCGGCAGGACGAGCGAAGTGCTCGATCAGCCACAATCAGAGGCGGCCAAGGCGCTTGTCGCTGCGGCGCCGGATCTGCGCCGGGCGATCGCGAAACGGATGCAGGAACAAGGGTGAGTTGCCGATCCGCCCGCTACTCTTCCGGCTTCACCACATCGACCGGGCTGATGTCGAGCAAATCGAGCGTGCGGCGCAACAGGCGCACCTCGGTCTCGGCCAGTTGCGAATCCGCCTTGGCGATTTCCGCCATGTGCTGCGCCAATTGCTTGCGCCGCCCGACGTCGAGGTCGCGAAACAGCGCGATCGCCTGCGAGCCGTTGGTCTCGTAGCCGAATTCGTTGAGATATTCGATGACCGCGTCGATGCTGGTTTCCGGAATGCCGAAAGCATCCTTGCAGATGCGCCGGAAGGCGATCATCTCGCTCTCGCTCACCGTGCCATCGGCCAGGATCATCCGGAACAGCATCAGCAGTTCCGCCGACAGGACGGGATCGTCCGCGACCTTGCGCACGCCCGGGTCGCCGTCGAAGATCGAGCGTATCTGGTCCAGCAATGCGAATGCCATGAACGGCCCCTTTCCGATTCCTCGTCAACAGAATTAGCGCGGAATCGGCCTTGCGCAAACGGGGTGGCCGTGGTCGAACGCGCGCTGCAGCCGACGGACATCTCGACATATCAGATGATCGACCTCACCGCCCAGACCATCGCCATGCTCGCTTTCGCCGCCTTTGCCGCGGGCTTTGTCGATTCGATTGCCGGCGGCGGCGGGCTGATCACCATTCCGGCGCTGCTGCTCGCCGGTTTTTCGCCGGTCGAGGCGCTTGGAACCAACAAGCTGCAAGGCATGTTCGGCTCCGGGTCGGCGACGATCCACTATGCCTCGAAAGGCCATGTCGACCTGCGCCGGCAGTTGCCATCGGCGCTGCTTGCCCTCGCTGGCGGCGCCATCGGCGCACTGCTGGCCACGATCGTGCCCGGCGACCTGTTACGCGCGGCCCTGCCGCTGGTGCTGATTGCCATTGCGCTCTACTTCGCGCTCAAGCCCAACATGAACGATGTCGACCGGGCCGAGCGCCTGTCGCCCTTCCTGTTCGGCGTGACCGTGGTGCCGGCCATCGGCTTCTATGATGGCGTATTCGGGCCGGGCGCCGGTTCCTTCTACATGCTGGCCTTCGTGACGCTCGCCGGCTACGGCGTGCTCAAGGCAACGGCGCACACCAAACTGCTCAATTTCGCCTCCAACATCGGCGGCTTCATCATCTTCGCCGCCGTCGGCGTCATATCTTGGAAGATTGGCCTGATGATGGGCGTCGCCCAGTTCCTCGGTGCCCGCGTCGGCGCGAGCTTGGCCATGCGCATCGGCGCCAAGCTGATCAAGCCGCTGCTGGTCATCGTCTGCGTGGCTCTGGCGGTGAAGCTGCTTGCCGATCCGGCCAACCCGTTGCGCGTCATGATTGGTCTGTAATCACGCGCCTGTTACAATGCTGATGTTCGAATCATGTTGGAGGAGCCAGACATGAATCTCAGCGCGCCTACCCAGATTGTTTTCATCATCTCCGTTGTCATCGCCATCATCGGCATTCTTGCCGCGCTTGGCGTCCTTGCGTTCATTCCGATCGCATCGGTGTGGATTGTGCTTATCGCCTACATCGTGCTGGCCGCCGGCTGCCTGATGCGCGGCGCCTGACAAGTTTCCCTCGACAAGCGGGGACTGAGAGCGCCCGGCCAAGCCGGGCGTTTTTGATTCTAATGCGGGCTCTGCTAGATTCGCTTGGCGGAAGGATGGGCAATGCCAATCGAGATGTCTGGTCGTTCGGCACGTACTGGCCGAAGGCCAGCGAGAAGGCCTGACCTTCAACGCGCCAGCGAAAAAATCGCGTCGCAGTCGAGATGGGTCTCCAGCTCGGCCGCGACTTCGTCCAGCGCCCGCTCGACTTCGGCACGATAGTCGAGGCCACCGCCCTTGATGCCTAGGCTTTCGAGGAATTTCCCGCGAAAGCCGTCGGCGCCGAACAGGCCATGCATGTAAGTGCCGATCACCTTGCCGTCTGCCGAGATCGCGCCATCCTCGGCGCCATTGATGATCGCCGACGGCCGCCTGGTGTCGGGGCCCGTGGTGCTGCCGAGATGGATTTCGTAGCCTTCGAGCGGCAGGTCGAATTGGATCGAGCGCGCGCTGACATTGCGCACCGTCTTTTCGGGCTCCATCACCGTCTCGACATCGAGCAGGCCGAGCCCCTCGGCTTCCATGACGGAGCCTTCGATGCCGTCGGGATCGCGTACCATGCGGCCGAGCATCTGGAACCCGCCGCAGATGCCGACGACATGGCCGCCGCGCTTGCGGTGCGCCGCAAGATCCCGATCCCAACCATTCTCGCGAAACTTCAGGAGATCGCCGATCGTCGACTTGGAGCCGGGAATGACCACCAGCCCGGCATCGGGCGGCAGCTTCTTTCCCGGCGGCACGAACACCACTTCGACCTGCGGTTCGGCCTTGAGCGGGTCGAGATCGTCGAAATTCGCAATGCGGCCAAGCATCGGCACCGCCACCTTGAGCGCGCGCGCCTCGCCGGATGCCAGCCGCTCCAGCACCACGGAATCTTCCGAGGGTAGCCGTGCCGCAGCCTTCAGCCACGGCACGACGCCGAAACAGCGCCAGTCGGTGAACTTCTCGATCGCCTTGATGCCGTCATCGAACAGCGAGACATCGCCCCGGAACTTGTTGATGAGATAGCCGACGATCATGCGCCGGTCTTCTTGCGGCAGGATCAGATGCGTGCCCGCGACCGAGGCGATGACGCCACCGCGATCGATGTCGCCGACCAGCACCACCGGCACATCGGCGCGCGTGGCAAAGCCCATATTGGCGATATCGCGGCTGCGGAGGTTGATTTCGGCCGGCGAGCCGGCGCCCTCCACGATGACGAGGTCGGCGCCCTCGCCGACCTTGCCCCAGGACTCCAGCACTGCATCCATCAGCCGGCCCTTCAGCGCCTGGTAGTCGCGCGCCCGCGCCTCGCCGAACACCTTGCCCTGGACGATGACCTGCGCGCCGACATCGGTCTGCGGCTTGAGCAGCACCGGGTTCATATGCACCGATGGCGGCACGCCGCAGGCGATCGCCTGCAGCCATTGCGCGCGGCCGATCTCGCCGCCACCATGGTTGTTGTCGCCGGGGATATCGGCGACGGCGGCGTTGTTCGACATGTTCTGCGGCTTGAATGGCCGCACCTTCAGGCCACGCTTTTTCGCGGCGCGGCAAAGGCCTGCGACCAGCACCGTCTTGCCGACATCCGACCCTGTGCCTTGCAGCATGATTGCCCTGGCCATCAGCCTCTGACCTGCGTCGCGGTGCCGGTGATCGTGGATTTTTGCGCCAACGGCCCGCCGCGCCAGATATAGAGCGCCAGCAGCGGCTCCTTGCCCGTTCGCATGGCATGGTTGACGTTGGAGGCATGGTGGACGACCTCGCCGGCCTCCCGCCTGCGAAAACCGCTTTCGCCCATGCGCCATTCCGTACCGCCGGTCAGCGGAATATAGATTTCCTCGGCGACGTGATGATGGTCGGGGTAGACGATCCCGGGTCCAAGAATCAGCAGCCCGGCGGCAGCCTCTTCGTTGACGAAGTGCCCACGCGTGCCGAAGATTTCCAGCCAGCCGTAATTGTCGATGAAGGCCCTGCCGAAATCAGCCTCGGTGTAGGTCTGTCCCCAATGCAGTTCGTTGCGCTGCTCGGCCAGCAATCGCACCAGCGGCCTCGCATCCGGCGGTGCCAGTCCGGCCCCGCGATCAAGATGGCGCAGGCAGCCAAGCGCATGCGGCTCCAACTTTCGGGCCGGCATGTCCCAACCTGTGCGTGCCACGGCGTCGCGCACCAGAGCGTCATGGACGGAAGCGAGATAGGCGTGGAACTTTTCCAGCAGCTCATCGAATTTTGTCGTCACATCTTGCTCCGGGCATGCATTGGTGCACAGCCGCTCCGCGATAGGTCGGGTTGCGCGGCGGCATCATTGGTCTAGATTGATGCGCGCGCAAAGCCAAAAACGACAGGCCAGCGGGCTAGCTGGCCAGCCTACAGGGAGCACGCCATGGACGCCGCGGTCGATGCGAGCACCAGCCAGTTCGAACTCAATGAGGAACAGCGTGCCATCCAGGAGATGGCGCGGGCCTTCGCCGCCGATCGCGTGGCGCCCAATGCGCTCGACTGGGACCGCAGGCGACATTTCCCCGCCGATGTGATTCGCGAGACGGGGCCGCTCGGCCTCGGCGGCATCTATGTCAGGGACGATGTCGGCGGTTCCGCGCTCGGCCGGCTCGACGCCGTGCTGATCTTCGAGGCGCTGTCGCACGCCGACCCGGCCTTTTCCTCCTTCATCTCGATCCACAACATGGTGGCCTCGATGATCGACCGGTTCGGCAATGATGAGCAGCGCCAGCGCTTCCTGCCGAAGCTCACCTCCATGGAATGGCTGGCGAGCTATTGCCTGACCGAGCCTGGCTCGGGTTCGGATGCGGCGGCGCTGAAGACGCGCGCGGCGAAAAGCGGCGGCGATTACATCCTCAACGGCTCCAAGCAGTTCATCTCCGGCGCCGGCGACAGCGATGTCTATGCCGTCATGGTGCGCACCGGCGCCGACGGCCCGAAAGGCATCTCCACCATCGTCGTGCCCAAGGATGCGCCCGGCCTCTCCTTCGGCGCCAATGAGCACAAGATGGGCTGGCACATGCAATCGACCCGCCAGGTCATCTTCGAGGATTGCAAGGTGCCGGCGGAGAACCTCTTGTCGGGCGAAGGCGCCGGCTTCGGCATCGCCATGGCCGGGCTCGACGGCGGCCGGCTGAACATCGCCGCCTGTTCGCTGGGCGGCGCCCAGTCGGCGCTCGACAAGGCGCTGTCCTATACCGCCGAGCGCAAGGCATTCGGCTCGAAGATCAACCAGTTCCAGGCCCTGCAGTTCAGGCTGGCCGACATGGAGACAGAGTTGCAGGCGGCGCGCATCTTCCTCTATGCGGCGGCCTCCAAACTCGACCGCAAGGCGCCGGACGCCGGTAAATGGTCGGCAATGGCCAAGCGCTTCGTCACCGACACCGGCTTCAACGTCGCCAACGACGCGCTGCAACTGCTCGGCGGCTACGGCTACCTGCATGATTACGGCATCGAGAAGCTGGTGCGCGATCTCAGGGTGCACCAGATCCTCGAAGGCACCAATGAAATCATGCGCGTCATCATCGCGCGCGCCCTGATCGGCCGCTGACGCCAGCAAACTCCGGGAGAGAGACTATGACGACGATCGCCTTCATCGGCCTCGGCAATATGGGCAATCCGATGGCCGCAAACCTGGTCAAGGCTGGGCATGCCGTGCACGGTTTCGACCTGATGCCGGAAAACCTCGCGGTCGCGCGCGAACATGGCGTCGTCGTTATGGCCAATGCGCTCGCGGCGGTGAAGGATGCCGACGTGGTCATCACCATGCTGCCGGCCGGCAAGCACGTGCTGTCGGTCTATGGGGACATTGCTCCCAAGGCCAGGAACGGCGCGCTGTTCATCGATTCCTCGACGATCGACGTCGAATCGGCGCGCAAGGCGCATACGATTGCAGCAAAGCACGGCCTGCTGTCCATCGACGCGCCGGTTTCGGGCGGCACCGGTGGTGCCACGGCCGGTACATTGACCTTCATGGCTGGGGGAGCCGACGATGCTTTCTCGGCCGCCGAGCCGATCCTGAAGCCGATGGCCGGCCGCATCGTCCATTGCGGCGGTGACGGCGCCGGACAGGCGGCGAAGATCTGCAACAACATGATCCTCGGCATTTCGATGATCGGCGTCGCCGAGGCGTTCGTGCTGGCGGAAAAACTCGGCCTGTCGCATCAGGCGCTGTTCGACGTCGCCTCGACCTCGTCGGGCCAGTGCTGGTCGCTGACCACCTATTGCCCCGTGCCTGGCCCGGTTCCCACTTCGCCCGCCAACAGGGATTACAAGCCCGGATTTGCGGCGGCTCTTATGCTGAAAGACCTGAAATTGTCGCAGGAAGCAGCGCTTGGCGCGGGCGCGGTGACACCGCTTGGCGCAGAAGCGGCGCAGCTCTATGCCCTTTTCAACGCCCAGGGCCATGGCGGCGCCGATTTCTCCGGCATAATAAATTTTCTGCGCGGCAACTCGGCGTAAGCAGCGGATTTGGTTTAGTTTTTTTCGGGTTCTTCGGACCAAGGGCCGCAAATTTAGATTTGCTTAAGCTCTCGATAACTCCGCGGTAACGATGTCCCTATAAAACAGATTGCGAGGCGGACATATCGCATCCGCCCGGCGCTCCGGATCAGGTCTCGCGTACCGGAGCCCGTAAGTTTCGCAAGTGTCTTGGTAGCGAAACGCCATGCGTATCTGGCAAAGCCGCGTTCCCGATGGGGCGCGGTTTTTGCATTTCCGGCCCCTTTATTACCGACGATCCGTCTATATTCCGATCGCCGCACCCGGGATCGGCACATGGTCTTCATTGGTCAGCACGATCGGTGCATCGACGCCGTCGACGCGGACCACGAGCAGGCGCGTGCTCCATGTGCCGGCATTGCGAACCAGATGGGAATATACGGTGCCCTTGCCCTTGGCGCCGTGGACGGGAATGCTGAACTGGGCGTCGCCCGCGCCATTTGCATTGACGTTGAGATGACCGCCGACCCAGAAATTGTCGGCCAAATCGTCGCCGATGGCGGCCTTGACCCGAACATCGGTGCGGACGGCGTCCATGGTCATGCGGTAGGCGTCGCTGCCTTTGAGCACGAAAGGGATGCTGCCGACCATCGTCGCACAACCGCCGATACTGACCACCCATACGGCAAGGCCGGCAATCGCCCAATTGCGCTGCGTCTTGCGGAACTGCTCGGCGTCGCGCCAAGCCCGGTTTTGCCAAGCCCAGCGGCTGCCGCGCGCGCCGAGCACGAAGATCATGATGAGGTTGACGACGGGGATCAGCGCCAGCAGCGCGATGAAGGTGCTGTTGCCGATGCCCCAAATCCAGTTGAGGAAGAAGGCGCCCCAGTTCCAGCGATCGAGTTCGGCTGGAATTTCAGCCGGTTGGTTGAGCGGTTGTCCGGCCATGTTGTTCCCCATCGGCGTGTATGCCGATTGGTTCTAGCGCAAGACTTCGACGATGCGCAAAAAAGTTCCGGGGCTTCCGCCTCAACCCTTTGTGGAAAGGCGGCGAAAATTTGCCCTCACCGCGCGGCCGGCCGGCTTCAGCGCTGCGCTGATCGACCGTTCGGCCGCGACGCCGTTGAACAGCGACGGCGTTCGACCCGAGAGAACCTCCGGCCAGAAACGTGACGCCGATTGCAGGAAAGACATTTGCGCCGCAAGCGCGCCCTCGGCCATGGCGACGGTCTTCTCGCTGACAGCCATTGCCGTCTCCGCGCTCCAGGGCTCGCCGCTTCGCGCCTCCATGGCCATCAGCGGCAGCCGCATCATCACCACCAGCGGCGCCAGCATCAGGTCCGCGCCAAGGCTGGCCGCCTCTTGCACGCGTCGGCTTTTGCCGGTCTTTCTCATGTGGGCAATCCCCTGTCGCGGCCGGATCGGCCGCCCCTTACATTACGCGCCGAAGGCGAAATTCGTTCCCGCTCATAGCGCATATTTCCGGGATTGGGCGTTTCTTCGCAAAAACGCCCAATCGAGGTTTGCTCCTATCGCTTGCGCAGGTCCGCCTGTGCCAGGTCGAGCGCCTTGCCGATGCGCTCGCAAGCCATGTCGATCGTATTACGGGTCCAGATCAGCGGCGGCGACAGGATCATCGTGTCGCCGGTGGCGCGCAGCATCATGCCGTTGGCGATCGCGTGGTCGCGCACCGTCACCGCGGCACTCCCCGACGGCAGGAAGCGCTCCTTCGTCGCCTTGTCCTTGACGATCTCGATCGCGCCCATCAGGCCGATCGAGCGCACCTCGCCGACCAGATCATGCCCGGCAATACGCTCCTGCAACGCGCTAGCGAAATAAGGTCCGGTGTCGTTCCTGACACGGTCGACCAGCCCTTCCCTCTCGATGATCTCCAGGTTCTTCAAGGCCACGGCGCAAGCCACCGGGTGCCCCGAATAGGTGTAGCCATGGTTGAACTCGCCGCCCTTCTCGACCAGCGTCGAGGCAATGCGGTCGCCAACCAGCAGCGCCGAAAGAGGCTGATAGCCCGAGGTCAGCGCCTTGGCCGTGGTGATGGTGTCCGCCTCGATGCCGAAGGTCTGCGCCGCGAACCACTCACCTGTGCGGCCATAGCCGGTAATGACCTCGTCCAGCATCAAAAGCACATCGTATTTGCGGCAGATGCGCTGCACTTCGGGCCAGTAGCTCGTCGGCGGTATCTTGACGCCGCCAGCGCCCATCACCGGCTCGCCGATGAAGGCCGCGACCTTGTCGGCACCGGCCTCGAGGATGGCGTCCTCGACGGACTTTGCCGCGCGCAGGCCGAAATCGTGGTCGCTTTCGCCCGGCAGAGCCAGCTCGTAGGCATAGGGCATCATCACATGGACGATGTTGGGCACCGCACCGTTGAGCTGCTTGTGCATGGCATCCATGCCACCGAGCGAAGTGCCGGCAATGGTCGAGCCGTGATAGGCCATCTTGCGCGAGATGACGCGGTTCTTCTCCGGCTTGCCCTCAAGCACCCAGTAATGGCGCACCAGGCGCAAGGCGGTGTCGTTGGCCTCCGAACCGGACGAGCCGTAAAACACCTGGTTCACGTTGCGTGGTGCGATCTCGGCCAGCTTCTTCGACAACAGCACCGGCGTCGGCGTGGAGCATTTGAAGAAGGAATTGTAGTAAGGCAGTTCCTTCATCTGTGCATAGGCGGCCTCGGCCAGCTCGTCGCGGCCGTAGCCGATATTGACGCACCACAGGCCGGCCATGCCGTCCAGCAGTTCCGTCCCTTCGGAATCGTAGATGAACGGGCCATTGGCGCGGGTGATGACGCGGGCGCCTGCCTCACGCAGCTCCTTATGATCGGTGAAGGGATGCAGGTGATGCGCGGCGTCGATCTGCTGAAGCTGCTTCAGCGAATAATTCTGGTAGGTCATTGATCTGGTCTTTCCTCTGAAATCATTCCGGCGGTGCCGGGGCGAATTCGTCAGAGGACGGCAGGCGGCGAATAGCCGATGCGGGCGCACAGCCGCAAAAGCTCGGCGCGCAGCGTGCGTGACGACGGTGTCACCGCGACCCGGAATGCGCGAGCTGATAGTGTAGCGAGAGCCATGAAGGTACCTTAGAGCAAAGGGCGGTCGAGGTGAACCACCCTTTGCTCAGGGGTGCCATGGAATGAGGTCAGGCTTTTCCGCTCAGTGCGCGCTGCAGGAAGACATACTTCATCGCCGTCTGCGCCGCCTGCGGCCGGCGGTCGCCGCGCCCGCCATGTCCGCCTTCGGTCTCCTCGAAGAACAGCGTCTTGCCGTGTCCTGCCTCCTGCAGGCGGGCCGCCATCTTGCGCGCATGGCCGGGATGGACCCGGTCGTCGGCGGTCGAGGTCGTCAAGAGCACCGGCGGATAGGCGGCATCGGCCTTGACATGTTGATAGGGTGAATAGGCGGAAAGCCACTTGGCGTCTTCCGGCTTTGACGGATCGCCATATTCGGCCATCCACGAAGCGCCCGGCGGCAATTCGGTGTAGCGCAGCATGTCGAGCAGCGGCACCTCGATGATGACGGCGCCGAAAAGCTCGGGATGCTGCGTCAGGGAAGCGCCGGTCAGCAGGCCGCCATTGGAGCCTCCCTGGATGCCGAGCGATTGAGCAGTGGCAATACCGCGCCTGACGACATCTTCGGCCACCGCCGAAAAGTCGTCGAAGCCGTTCTGGCGCTTGCCTTTCAGCGCCGCCTGGTGCCAGGCCGGTCCGAACTCGCCGCCGCCGCGAATGCAGGCCTGCACATAGGCATTGCCTTTCTCCAGCCACAGCCTGCCGCGCACGCCGGCATAGCCGGGCAACAGCGGCACTTCGAAACCGCCATAGCCGTAGAGTAGCGTCGGTACCGGACCATTCTGGTCGCGCCGCCTGACGACGAAATAAGGAATCATCGTGCCGTCCTTCGAGCGCGCCTCGAACTGCTCCGAGATCAGCGGCGAGGCATCGAAGCGGGCCGGCTGCGATTTCACGGTCGCGAGCGTCTCGCCATTGTCATCGGACCAGATGATCGAGCTTGGCGTCAGGAAATCGGTGAAGGAAAAGGAGACGGTGGAGCCGAAATGCTCGGCATGGCTGATCCCGACAGTGCCGTTTTCAGGCAGCATGACGGGTTTCAGCGACCAGGCGCCGCGGTCGCGCTCGCAGACGAGAATCTTGCCGCGCACATTGTCCATCAAGCTGATGAACAGGCGGTCCTGCGTTCTGGCGAGCCCGGCAATGGAAACCCGGTGCGCCGGCGCCAACAAGGTTTCGATGGCGCCAAAACCGCCGGTTTCGATCCAATGCGCGAAGTCGAAGGAGTAAAGCCCGTCCGGCTGGCATGCGGTGCCGTCCGGTGCTGTCCATGGCGTGCGCACCCCGAACACCAGTTGATCCCTAAAGAGCGAGGTGTCAGTGACGTCGTCGGGCAGCGGGATGCGGCGGTTCTCGCCCGAAGGCAGGCGCAGGAAACTGTGTGATGCGAAGAAGTTGAGTGTCCGCGCCAGAAACAGGTGACGCTTCTCGCCGTCGAACTCGACACCGGCGCCAACGGCAAGATCCTCGATCTCTCCCGCGAAGATCGGGGTCGCCTCTTCCAGCCTGGTGCCCCGCTTCCAGAGCTTGACCACACGCGGATATCCGGACTCTGTCTTGTCGGCCTCTTCGAAAGCGGCCGAGACGATGACCGTATCCTCGTCCAGCCAGCCGAAGCCCGATTTCGAGGCCGGTGCCTGAAAACCGCCTTCCACGAAGGACTTGGCCGCGATGTCGAACTCGCGCATCGCGCTGGCGTCACCGCCATCGGGCGACATCGAGACCAGGCAGCGGTTGAAATCGGGGTAGAGCCTGACCGCGCCGCCGAACACCCATTTTATCCCCTCCTTCCCAGCCAGCTGGTCGAAGTCGATGATCGTCTCCCAGTCGGGCTTGTCGGTCTTGTAGGAAGCGACCGTCGTGCGGCGCCACAGGCCGAGCGCATTGGTCTTGTCCTGCCAGAAATTGTAGACATGACCGGCGATCGCCGCGCCAACCGCGATATTGTCCTCGGCCGTCATCAGGTCGAGCGCCGTCTGGAACGACGCCTGATAGGATGGATCGCCCTGCAATTCCGCCACCGTGACCTCGTTCTGGCGATGCACCCAGTCGAGCGATTCCTTGCTTGTCCTGTCCTCCAGCCAGAGGAACGGATCGCCGGTCTTCTGAAAGGGCTGGGCTCTGGTCGTCGAAGCGGTCATGCAGGTCTCCGGGATTTTGAACGGCTTCGCCTACATTGCGTTGGCGGCGCTGACATTCAAGGTGCGATACGGTCTTTTGCGGCCCTCGCGGCGTTGCTTCACCGCACCCGCCGACGGATAATCGTCGCCAACGCAAGCATGGCGCAGATCGCGCCGAGCGTCAGCGGCAGGCCGCTCGCATCGGTCACATCCATTATGCCGCCCGCTAGCGGCGGAACGACAATGCCGCCGACACCCCACATCAGGGAGAATGCCGCATTGCCGGCAACCAGCGCCGAACCGGTGAAGCGCTCGCCAAGTTCGATGATGGACATCGTGTAGATGCCGTAGGACACAGCTCCCCAGACGAAGACGCAAGGCCAGATCAGCGGCGTGTCGATCAGCATCGGCAAAAGCACACAGCCAAACAGCGTCAGCAGGACGCAGATGAAGCGCACGAGACGGGCCGTCAGCCGCTCGGCCAGCAGGCCAAGCGGAACCTGCATGGCGATGTTGCCGGCGATCATGACCGACAGCAGCGCCGACATGCGAGCCTCCGCGATGCCATGATGCGTGCCGTAGACGGGCAGCAGCGCCAGCACCGCCTGCTCGAAGCCGGCGGCCACGACCACCGCCGACAGGAGCAGCCAGGCGAGCGGCATGAAACCCATCACCGAAACCTGATGCCCGGCCTCGTCTACTCTGGGCAGCCGTGGCAGAACCGACGCCAGGCAGATGCCGCAGAGCACGAAGGCGCCAATGCCAACAAGGAACGGCGGCCAGCCTTCTGTGCCAACGGCGAGCAGGCAGAGCGGGCCGGAGGCGAAGCCGGCCGAAATGATCGTCGAATAGAGGCCCATGATGCGGCCGCGCCGGGCCGGCGGCGCCAGCGCGATTACCCAGATTTCGCTGAGCACATAGAGCGGGTTGGTCACGGCGCCGATCAGCAAGCGCAGCGGAAACCAGAGATAGACGTTCTGCGTCCAGCCGATCAGCGCCAGCACGACAGCTGAAAGCGCCGCGCAAGTGAGGGCCGTGCGCCCTGCTCCGAACCGCCTCGCCAGCGCTGGAATAATTGGCGACGAGACGATGAACCCGATCGGCGTCATCGCCGCCGACAGGCCGATCATCGCGGGCGAGACACCCTGGCGCTGCAGGATGAAGCTCAGCAGCGGATAGGACAGGCCCTGCGCGATGGCGAAAACGGACACGGTCGCGATCACACCGGTGATCGCCGCCCATTGCATCGTCTCGTCGCTTCTCGTGTCCACCAGGTCCATGATCCATAACGCTGTCGCGGTTGCAGACTTAGCGGTTCGGCCCGGCGGCGGTAAGCCCCGCGGCCCGGACGGATGCCCGGCTCCAGCCAAACCCTGTCAGGAGCCTGCGCGGCTGGCCGATCTATAAAGCGCGAAGGCGACCAGCAAAGCGTCGAGGCCAATGATCACGGTTGGCAAACCCACCGGCCCGATCGCCTGCATCAGCAGGCCCGCGCCCGGCGGACCAACGATACCGCCGACACCCCATAGCAAGGCGAACGCCGCATTGCCGGTGACCAGCAGCGAACCTCTGAAGCGGCTGCCGAGTTCGACCAGCGCCATCGTATAGACACCGTAGCCCACCGCGCCCATCACCAGAAGCACGCCCCAGATCAGCTGTGTGGTAATCAGCAGCGGGAGCAGAACAGCGCAAACGGTCGTCGCCACCGCGCAGGCCAGGATCATCGGTCGGCCACCGAAGCGTTCGGCGAGCAGGCCGAGCGGGATCTGCAGAAGGATGTTGCCCAGCGACAGCGACATCACCAGCGCGGCGAGCACCGCCTCCGGCAAGCCATAGCCGGCCCCAAACACAGGAACCAGGGCATAGGTGCTTTGCTGGACGGCGGCCGAGACCAGCACCGCCAGCAGCAGCGCCGGCGCCAACCGGGCAAAACCGACAAAGCTGCCGGCAGGCTGGCCGTCATCCTCGAAACCGGCGAGCTTCGAGGAGACAAGGCGCAAAATGACGGCGCAAAGCACAAACCCGCCAATGCCGACACTGAAAGGTGCCCAGCCCTCGATACCGACCAGAGTGAGCGTAAAGGGGCCGGCGGCATAGCCGGCGCCCATCAGTGTGTTGAACACGCCCATCACTCGCCCGCGCCGCGACGGCGGCGCCAGCGACAGCGCCCAGACTTCGCCCAGCACATAGAGCGGGTTGATGACGATGCCGATGATGAATCGGATGACGTACCAGGCAACCCAGTCTTGCAGACAGAAGATGGCCAGGAAGCACATCGCCCCAATCAGCGAGCAGCCAACCGCCAGGTTTCGCGCCCCGACCAGCCGCACGGCAGCCGGCACGAAAGAGGCCGAAAGAATCAGGCCAACCGGCATCATCGCCGCCGACAAGCCGATCAGGGCGGGCGACATGCCTTGCTTCTGCATCAGGAGCGTGAACAGCGGCGAGCTCAACCCTTGCGCCGCTCCGAACATGGCTAATGCGGCGGTGACGCCCGCGAGCGCCGCCCATTGCGTTCCCGCTTCGCCTTCGCTCGAGCCGGTCGCGACCATGCCGTCATCCATGTCAATGCGGCCATCGGCCAGCAAGCACGACTAGCTACTGGTTCGACCAGAGGAAAGGAAGAGCCGAACCGGAGATCCGCTTGCACCAAGGAAATCGACCGACCGGCCGACACCAATCGGTCCCGAATGAACTTGGAAGCAGAACGCGACGGCTACGGGAAGTAGCGGGCGATTGCGCCTTTCTTGCCGTCCGCATAGGGCTTCAGCCACTTGTCGTCGATGGCAATCCCGTCAGCGTCGGAAGGCCCCTTGCCGATCGTCCTGCGCCAGGCCCGGAACTTGTAGTGGTCGAAGACGTCGAGCATGTGCACGGCATAGGCCGCGGCAAAGGTCTTGTCGCCTTCCACGATGACCAAATTCTCGTCGTTTTCGTAGGACGCCTTGTAACCGAGGTTATGGCTGCCGGTAATGACGGTGGCGTTGTCCTCCATCGGATCGATGATAACAATCTTGTCGTGCACGATCGCGTGGCCGACGGTGAGCACTTCGGCCTGGAAATCCGTCGCGATCGTGGCCCCGGTCAGGTTCGCCGCCCGTACAATGGAGACATTCGGGGCCTCCCAGACCTTCTCCGGATAAACAAAGGGCGACTTGCCGTCCTTGTTCGACTTGTGGGTGACCGGATCCTTGGTGGGAGCGACATAGTTGGGCATGGCCGTTTCGTCGCTGATCGCGCCCTGCACGATGAGGTTCGGATCGGCTTTCGCCGCCGCAACCGCTTGGTCTACGATCGAATTTTCGCCGAGCAGCGAAGGGTTGAACACCAGGAACAGTACGGCCCGCTTCGCCGCTTTGATGCGGGCAAAGACGTCCTGGAGGTCGACCGGACGTACCGAAATGTCCTTCTTGTTGCGGTTCGGGTCGTTGGGCGAAAACCACACCGTCATGCCGTCCAACACCGCCGAGGCGCCGTTGAGCGGGTTTGGCATGTGGTTCTCCTTGCGGAACGGCACGCCCTGCGTCTGCGCGACGTGGCCGGCAGCACTTTCCGAAGCCGGTGGCGGAAACACATCGGCTTTCATGCGTTCCCAATAGGCGTCGAACACCTTCGCCATCGCCGGATCGTCGCGGACAAAAGCGTTGTTGGACTGGCCGCATATGCCGGTCGACGTCCAGTTGGTACTGCCGGTCATAACCGCTTGCGGATTGCCCTGGGTGTCGCGGTAGACGGCGAACTTGTTGTGGCCAATATGGTTGTTGTTGAACAGGCGGTCCGTCACCACGACGCCGGCATCGTGCAAACGTTTCCTGTAGGGTGCGTTGCCGGCATCCCAGGCCTTGGTCTGGTCATCCCTGCCCGAATTGGAGAGGATAACTTCGACTACATCCCTGGCTGCGATGATGGCATCGCACAATTCGTCGTCGCCGAGCTCATAGAGCGCAAGCCTGACGGTGCCGCCTTCGGCCTTGGCCCGTTTCAACAGGCTGGTCAGTACGTCAGGCACGTCGCCATGCAGATAGGCGCGGATCTTGCTGGTCGGGTCTTGCAGCACCGCCCTGATCTTGTCGCGCTGGCCGACCTTGATGCCGGCTTCCGCCAGCGCATGCGACATCCATTGCGTCGAAAGCACGCCGTTGGTGAAGGCAACGCGTGCCTTGCCGAACATTTGGCCCAGGAAGATTGGCGGACTGACCGCGCCCTGCCCAAGATAGCCAAGGGGTCGCGCCGGTCCGGTATAGGCGGGTTTGCCGTCGACGACCTGATCGGGGCGCACCGGCACGGGATCGAGACCCGGCTTCATGTCGCCAACGGGACGCACGCGGTAGGCGATCATCTCGCCGTCCGGCCTGACGTCTATGCTGTCGCGGCGGCGCCTGACGGTCAGATCGCGCCAGAATGTCTTCTGCACCGGCCAGACACCGGTATCCTGAGGAATCCATCGGGGATTGCGCTGACCCTTGAAGGGCACCCAGGACGCAAGGCAACGCTCCTCGCCTGTATCGGGATAGAGGCGCACGATCTCGAAACCGAGGCAGCCTGGGATCATCCCGTGAAGATCCCAGGAAAGGAACGCGACTTCGTTGTTTGTCGCGGCACGCACTTTGACGACGTCAGGCATGGCGTCCCTCCAAAAGCAGTTCAACGCGCAAGTATGTCAGAAGTAAAAGACGGTACTGTAACGCCTCTTTAAATCTGCACCATCGGACGGCCTTACTCAGACGTCTGCCGGCGCGCCGACGTGGCCAGGGCGGATGTCGCGCCCACCTGGCTGCCGTTCCGGCATGTCGCTTCCCTCGCTCTAGTGGTCGCCGCCTCCGCAATGGCCGGAGGGGCGCCGGTCCATTATGCCGCCCGTTATCGCATCCTACGAGGACCATCATGACCGCCGCCCTACAACCCTCAGAACCGGCATTGGCGCCCGACCGTGCCCGCCGCGGCGGTCGCGCCGGCAAGCGCGCCGGTGGCTCGGCCGCGTTCGAGCAGCCGGCTTTCCGCCAACTGAAAAATCCGCTGACGCCGACCAAGCTGGTGTCCGAGGACGAGCTGGAATCGATCCACCTCGCCTCCTTGCGGGTGTTGCGCGAGATTGGCGTGGACGTCCTGCACGACGAAGCACGCAGCATCATGAAGGCGCATGGCGCCGACGTACGCCAGGGCTCGGAGCGCGTGCGCTTCGACAGCGACATGATCCTGGAGCTGGTGTCGAACTGCCCGTCCGAATTCACCATCCATGCCCGCAACCCCGCGCACAATGTGCGCTTTGGCGGTGACAATCTGATCATCTCGATGATGGCCTCGGCGCCCAATTGCTCCGACATCGATCGTGGCCGCCGGCCCGGCAACCAGCAGGATTATCGCAATTTCCTGCGGCTGGCGCAGATGCACAACATCCTGAATTGCACGGGCGGCTATCCGGTCGAGCCGACTGACATCCACCCGTCGGTGCGCCATCTCGAATGCATCCGCGACCTCGCCACGCTGACCGACAAGGTGTTCCACATCTATTCGCTCGGCAAGGAGCGCAATGTCGACGGCATCGAGATCACCCGCATCGCGCGCGGCATCAGCCATGAGCAATTGCTCGCGGAACCGTCCGTCTTCACCATCATCAACACCAATTCGCCGCTCAAGCTCGACGTGCCGATGATGGAAGGCATCCTCCAGATGTCGAGCAAGGGCCAGGTCGTCATCGTCACGCCCTTCACCCTCTCGGGCGCCATGGCGCCCGTCACCGTCGCCGGCGCGCTGGTGCAGCAGAATGCCGAGGCGCTGTCCGGCATTGCCTTCGCCCAGATGGTCAGGAAGGGCGCGCCGGTCGGCTATGGCGGCTTCACCTCTAACGTCGACATGAAGTCCGGTTCGCCGGCCTTCGGCACGCCCGAATACATGAAGGCACAGCTCGTCGGGGGCCAGCTCGCCCGCCGCTACAACATCCCCTACCGCACCTCCAACACCTGCGCCGCCAACACCGTCGATGCGCAGGCAGCCTATGAAAGCGTGTTCTCTCTGTGGGGCGCGGTGCAGGGCGGCGGCAACCTGATGATGCATGCGGCCGGCTGGCTGGAAGGCGGCCTGCGCTGCTCCTACGAGAAGACCATTCTGGATATCGACCTGTTGCAGATGGTGGCCGAATTCCTGACCCCGCTTGACCTTTCCGATGAAGCGCTCGGCTTCGACGCCATCCAGTCGGTCGGCCCCGGCGGCCACTTCTTCGGCACCCAGCACACGCAGGACCGCTACAAGACCGCGTTTTATTCGCCCATCCTTTCGGACTGGCGCAATTTCGAGACCTGGGCGGAAGCCGGCTCGCCAACGGCAATGGAAAAGGCCAACAAGGTGTGGAAGGAGCGGCTGGCCTCCTATGATGAGCCCTACATGGATCCCGCCATCCGCGAGGAGCTCAACGCCTTTGTTGCGAAGCGCACAGCTGAAGGCGGCGCGCCGACCGATTTTTGAGCGGCAGTGTTCGTTTTGATGAGCCGATCATTCGTATGGATTCGATGAATAGTCGACCCCCACTCCGTCGAGCTTCGCTCGACACCTCTCCCCCGATCGACGGGGGAGAGGAAAAGCGCGAGCCTAGCCCAGTTGGCTCCCTTCCTCTCCCTCCGGAGGGGGGAGAGGTGGCGCTGCGAAGCAGCGACGGAGTGGGGGAAGGCGCTCCTCAAACGCGCAGTCGCCGAAAAACAGGCACAACCCAAAGAGCCAGAAAACTCAGGCAAGGCGACAATCAAGCGGAAGCACTGCTTTGGCTCGAACTAAAAGCCCGCAAGCTTGGCGGCTACAAGTTCACGCGACAGTTCTCTATCGAACCCTACTACGCTGACTTCGCCTGCCGCGAAAAATGGCTTGTTGTCGAAGTCGACGGACACCAGCATGCGGACAGTCCCTATGACCGCCGCCGCGACGACTTCATGCGCGCTCAGGGCTATTCGATCCTGCGCCTTTGGAGCCATGAAGTCGTGAAACATCGCACTTCCGTCTGTGAAACCATCCTTGCCGCGCTTGACGGCAAGCTGATCGAAAACATCGCTGTATCCGACCTCCGCTTTGTCTTCGTGTCCCATTCCTCCGATTCAATCTCTTCAAAAACGGACGTATCCTCATGAAATCCCATGCAAAAGCGGTTGTCATTGGCGGCGGTGTCGTCGGCTGCTCGGTGCTCTACCACCTGGCCAAGGCCGGCTGGACCGACATCATGCTGATCGAGCGCTCGGAGCTCACCTCCGGCTCGTCCTGGCATGCGGCCGGCGGCTTCCATACGCTGAACGGCGATCCGAACGTCGCCAAGCTGCAGGCCTATACGGTCCAGCTTTACAAGGAGATCGAGGAGATTTCGGGCCAGTCCTGCTCGCTGCACCTGACCGGCGGCGTGATGTTGGCCGATACGCCCGAGCGCATGGACTTCCTGCGCCTTGCCCACGCCAAAGGCCGCTATCTCGGCATGGACACCGAACTGATCACGCCGTCCGAGGCCAAGGCGATGTTCCCGCTGATGGACGAGACCAATTTCGTCGGCGCCATGTGGGATCCGGTCGAAGGCCATCTCGACCCCTCCGGGACCACCATTGCCTATTCCAAGGCGGCCAAAAAACTCGGCGCCGAAATCGTGCTGCGCAACCGCGTCGTCGACCTGACACAGCAGCCGGACGGCACCTGGAACGTCGTCACCGAACAAGGCACGGTTCACGCCGAACATGTCGTCAACTGCGGCGGCCTGTGGGCGCGCGAGATTGGCCGCATGGTCGGCGTCGAGCTGCCGGTGCTGGCCATGGAGCACATGTATCTCTTGACCGAGCCGATGCCGGAGGTCGAGGAGTTCAACAAGTCGACCGGCCGCGAAATGATCGGTGTGCTCGACTTCAAGGGCGAGATCTACACCCGCCAGGAGCGCAACGGCATCCTGCTCGGCACCTATGAAAAGGCCTGCAAGCCGTGGTCGCCGGTCAACACGCCGTGGGACTTCGGCCATGAACTGCTGCCGCCCGATCTCGACCGCATCGCGCCGTCGCTGGAAATCGGCTTCAAGCATTTCCCCGGCATCGAAAAGGCCGGCATCAAGCAGATCATCAACGGCCCATTCACCTTCGCGCTCGACGGCAATCCGCTGGTCGGCCCGGTGCAGGGCCTGACCAATTTCTGGTGCGCCTGCGCCGTCATGGCCGGCTTCAGCCAGGGCGGCGGCGTCGGCCTGGCGTTGTCCAACTGGATGGTGCATGGCGATCCGGGCTTCGACGTCTGGGGCATGGATGTCGCCCGCTTCGGCGAATGGGCTGGGCTGCGCTACACCAACGCCAAGGTGCGCGAAAACTATTCGCGCCGTTTCTCGATCCGCTTCCCCAACGAGGAACTGCCGGCTGCCCGGCCGGCGCAGACGACGCCGCTCTACGACACCATGCTCGCCAACAATGCCGTGATGGGCGACTCTTGGGGTCTCGAAACCCCGCTCTGGTTCGCGCCTAAGGGCAGCGAGCCGAAAGACGTCGTCTCCTTCCACCGCTCCAACGACTTTGGACCGATCGGTGAGGAAGTGCGCGCCACGCGCGAGCGTGTCGGCGTCACCGAGATCGCCAACTTCGCCAAGTACGAAGTGTCGGGGGCGGGCGCGGAAGAGTTCCTCAACCGGCTGATGACCAACCGCATGCCGAAGACCGGCCGCATCGTGCTGACACCGATGATCAATGAGTTCGGCAAGCTGATCGGCGACTTCACCATCGCCAAGGCCGGTGAAGACCGCTTCATGATCTGGGGCTCGTCGGCAGCGCAGAAATACCACATGCGCTGGTTCGAAAAGCACCTGCCCAAGGATGGATCGGTCCGCATCCACCGTTTCGACCAGACACTGGTCGGCCTATCGATCGCCGGCCCGAAATCGCGCGACCTCCTGCAGAAGCTGGTCGATGTCGACATCTCGACCAAGGCTTTCCGCTTCATGGATTTCCGCGAGATGGCGGTCGGCGGCGCGCCCTGTATGGTCAACCGCATCACCTATACCGGTGACCTCGGCTACGAGATCTGGATGGCGCCAGCCTATGAGCGCCTAGTCTACAAGGCGATCAAGGACGCCGGCGAGGAATTCGGCATCGTCGATTTCGGCATGCGCGCCTTGCTGTCGATGCGCCTGGAAAAGAATTTCCCGACCTGGTTCCGTGAGTTGCGGCCGATCTACGGGCCGTTCGAAGGCTCCATGGACCGCTTCATCAAGCTCGAGAAGAACGACTTCATCGGCCGTGAAGCCGCCGCCAAGGAACAGGCGCAAGGGCCGAAGCTGCGTCGCGTCTCCTTCATCGTCGACGCCGCCGATGCCGACGTGATGGGCGACGAGCCGATCTGGGCCAAGGTCGACAAGGATTACGGCACGGTTGAAAAGCCGCATGGCTACGGCGCGCCGCGCTTCGACACGTCAGGCAAGGAAATACGTGGCTCGAGGGCCGCCGAAGGTGCGTCGGCCGTGCGCGGCATCGTCGACGGCGACTGGCGCGTGGTCGGCTGGGTGACGTCGGGCGGCTATGCGCACTACGTGCAAAAGTCGATGGCGCAAGGCTATGTGCCGGCCGCCCTTGCCGAGGATGAAAGCGCGGGGCTGTTCGAGATCGAGATTCTTGGGTCTCGGCGTCCGGCCCGCATCAATGTCGAGGCACCCTTCGACCCAAGCGGCGAGAAGATGCGGACCTGAGGACGGGATGGACAGCGGGGCGCCAAAGGGAAGCTTCGGCCGACACCGCAAGATCATGCCGTTTGTATCAGGCTCGATCGAGGCGCTGCGCGACGCCTCCCGCGAGAAGGCGGCTTCGCTCAACCAGCATGTGCTGGGCTATGGCGCGCAAGCCGAAGCGGAATGGGCGGCGGCGGGTGTTAGCGCGCCCGACCTGCCGACAATGCGAAAATACCGGCTCGAGCGCATCCGCGCCGAGCTGAAGCGCCGCGGCTACGCCGGCGCCTTGCTCTATGATCCTGTCAACATCCGCTATGCGACCGACTCGACCAACATGCAGCTCTGGGTCGCGCACAATCCGACGCGGCATTGCTTCGTCGCCACCGAGGGTCCGGTGGTGCTGTTCGACTACTTTTCCTGCGAGCACCTGTCCGATCATTCCGGCATCGTCGACGAAGTTCGGCCGGCCGTGTCGTGGATGTATCTTTATGGCGGCGAGCTGACCGAGCAGAAAGTCCGCCGTTGGGCCGCCGGTATCGCCGATTTGATCAGGGAGCATGGCGGCGGCAACAACCGCATCGCCGTCGATCACATCAACCCGGAAGGCGTTGAAGAACTCCACCGCCTCGGCATTTCCATCGGCAATGGCGAGGCGGTGATGGAAAACGCGCGGCTGATCAAATCGCCTGATGAAATCCTTGCCATGCGCCGCGCCATCGTCGCTTGCGAGGCGGCGATGGGCGAGATGGAACAGGCGCTCAAGCCCGGTATCTCCGAAAACGAATTGTGGGCGCAACTCCATCGCGGCAACATCGCGCGCGGCGGCGAATGGATCGAGACGCGGCTGCTGACGTCGGGACCGCGCACCAATCCGTGGTTCCAGGAATGCTCGTCGCGGATCATGGAGGCCGGCGATCTCGTCGCCTTCGATACCGATTTGATCGGCCCCTACGGCTTCTGCGCCGATCTCTCGCGCACCTGGCTCTGTGGCGATACAAAGCCGACCAACGAACAGCGCGACCTGTTCCGCATCGCCGCCGACCAGATCGAGTACAACACCGCTTTGATGCAGCCCGGCGTCTCGTTTCGAGATCTGGTCGAACGCTCGGCTGTACCGCCCGGAGACTGCTTCCCAACCCGCTACGGCGTGCTCTACCACGGCGTCGGACTGGCCGACGAATATCCGACCTTGCCGCATGCCAGCGACTGGACGCCGGACACGCCCGACGGCATGCTCGAACCGGGCATGGTGCTGTGCGTCGAAAGCTATATCGGCAGGCTTGGCGGGCGTGAGGGTGTCAAGATCGAGGAACAGATCCTGATCACCGACACCGGCAACGAAAAGCTTTCAACCTACCCGTTGGATTCGAGGCTGCTCGGCTAGCCCGGCAAGCGCTTCGCGCATCGCGCGCACGGTCTTTTCCGGCGTCGTCCTGGCGGTGATGTAGGGCAAGCCTTTGCGTCGCGCCGTCCAGCCGACGATCACGATCTTGCGCGCCGCCGGCTCGAAACGCCGTGCCAGCGCCCAGCTTTCGCAATCGATCGCGGCGACGTCCGCTTTGCCTTCGGCGACCGTCACGATCGAGTCGCGATGGCCGCCGCTTTCGCTGTGCGATGAAAATATGTCCAGGTTTTCGCCGGCCGCTTTCAGGTCGCGCGTCAGCGCGATGATGCCCGACATGGAATCGAGGCTGTTGAAGGTGAAGCGCCTGCCCCGGATGAGATCGAGCGGCAGCAAGGCCTTGCCATCGGTGGGCGACCGAACCTCCGGCCCCTCGCCCGACCGCATCACCAGCGCGCTCGAATAAAGTTCGCCCTGCCCGCCTTCATAGGCGTCATAGCTTGGCTGACCGACCACCTGCACATGCCGGGACAGACCGAGTTCCATCGGCCCCCAGCAGGTCTGCGCGAACAGCAGCGCCGGATGCATCCAGAGCTTGTGGAAATCGAGGTCGTCCGGCGGCAGCGTCGCCGGATCGGGCGCGACGAGTTTACCTTCGCCGTCCCGAATGCCGCCCGGCACCGGCGGCAGGTCGCCATTGCGGCGCACGATGGATTGCGGCGCATCGATACCCCTTCGCCGGAATGAATCGCGCAACCACGCCCATTGGGCGTCGACCTCGTCGCGCGCCTCCGGCCAGTCATACATCGGCAACGCCGCAATCAATTCGCTCATGCCGATATCAAACCACCATGCCGGGACAAAGGATCGCAAAAACGCGGCGCCCAATCAGAATTGGCCGACACGTTATCCACTCTACACGCGGATACTATTCCTTGGGCGGTTCGGCGGGAACCGGCGCGCTGCCAAGCCCACTGATGCTGCGCGCCCTGACGCGCGGCTTGAACGCCCTGCCCGGCTCGGGCGCGCGCCGCAGAACCGGATGCACGATCGGCTCCTTGGCCTTGAAGGCATAGGATCTGAGCAGCGCGAAATAGTTCGGATAGGCATAGCCATTGTTCATCCGCAGCCATTCCTCACGCCGGTCACGAAACAGCTTCGGCAGCCGGTACCAGGCGATGGTCGGGCTCTTGTGATGGACGAAGTGCAGATTGTTGTTGAGGAACAGGAACGACAGCGGCGAGCGCTCGACAATCACCGTGCGGCCTTCCGGATGCTCCGACCACTGGTGCTCGGCATAGGTGCGGATCGAGATCAGCGACTGGCCGAGCCAGACCGGCACCAGCACATAGAGCCAAACCGGCATGCCGAAGCCGAACTGCACGACCGGCAGCACCACGGCAAGGCCTATCGCATGCAGCAGCCAGGCCTTGCGGATCGCCTTGTCTCCGGCAATCACGTGCTTGGCGTCATCGATGAAGAAGCCGATGCAGGACAGCCATGGCCCCAGAACGAGGCGACCGGCCATGGTGTTGTTGACCTTCAGCACGAATTTCATCAGCGGCGGCATTTCTTCGTGCATCCAGAGCGCCTGGTAATAGCTCTCGGGATCGTCGAGCGGATCGGTCAGCCGCTCGTCCGCGTGGTGGCGCAGGTGAATGGTCTTGAAACGGCGGAACGGCCAGGCAAGGCCGATCGGCAGGAAGACGAAAGCTTCATTGACGAGGCCGTTGCGGGTCGGGTGACCATGCAGCACCTCGTGCATGATAGAGGATTGCAAAGCCAGCGTGACGGCCATGACGATCAGTGCAGCTATGGGATATGACGGCCAGAGGAAGAAGCCGGCGGCCAACCATGTGCCGTAGCAGAAGAAAGCGAGAACCACGGTCGGCCATTCGATGGCCGATCTGCTGCTTCGACGGATGCTCTTGCCAGTCATGCTATCGACCACTGTCCTCAGTCGCCGGAACCCCAACCGGTTCCTGACAGCATTGTGTCAGGAGATATGATTCCACTCAACGCGACAAAGTGCACAAAGTGTTGCGTCTGCGCATTCTTGGCTGCATATGTTATACATTGTAAACAGTCTTAGGGATTCGTTTACGCCTGAAGCGCTTCTTCGGCCGCTTCGGCGAAAAATTTTCCTCCCGATCCAAGGAGTGAGATGATGGACAAGCGCGACCTGTCGGCAATCTTCCGGGAGCGTCTGAAGCTCCTCCTGACACGCTCCGACCTCAACCAATCGGCTTTCGCGTCAGCAGTCGGCATCGACAGGTCGGCGCTGTCGCAACTGATGTCAGGTGCCTCGACCCGCCTGCCGCGCGCCGAAACCTTGCTCAACATCGCCGCCGAATTCAAAGTGTCGCTAGACTGGCTGCTTGGTCTTAGCCAGGACGAGGGCGTGACCGGCGAAATCCGCGAGAGCCTGGAGATCGAGGAAGCGCCCGACGGTTTCGACCGCACGCTGCTCGCCAAATGGTTCGCGGAAGCGGCGGGCACCAAGATCCGCTATGTGCCGGCTGGCATTCCCGATCTCCTGCGCACCCACGCGCTCGTCGACTACGAAGCCAACATCACCAACAGGAGCCGACTGGCGCAGGCCAGCGAAACGCAATACCGCATCGAGTACAACCGGCGGCCGGAAACCGACATGGAAGTCTGCATGCCGCGCCACACGCTGGAGATCTTCGCCCGCGGCCTCGGTGTGTGGGACCGTTTCCCGGCGGCCGACCGCCAGCAGCAGCTTGCCCATATGGCGACGCTGCTCGACGACCTCTACCCGACCTTCCGCCTGTTCCTTTATGATGGCCGCATGCGCTATTCGATCCCGCTGACCATATTCGGCCCCTATCGCGCGGCGATCTATGTCGGCGACATGTATGTGGTGCTGAACGCCACCCAGCCGGTCCAGGCCCTGACCCAACATTTCGACAATCTGATCCGCGCCGCCGACATCAATCCGCACGAAGCGGCCGCCTTCGCGCGCAACCTGGCCGACATGTCGTTCGCATCAGGCTCTGCCTGAGCGCTCAGCACCGCATTTTCATTGACTGGACATAAACACTTCTTTATATCCTTATTCGAATTCCCAGACATGTTCGAATTCCAAGGCACGGTTCGAATTCCAGGACACGAAAGCCAATCCGATGACGACGAGCAATCCGATCGATGCGCTGCTGGCTGAAAAGGGTGTGCTGCTGGCCGATGGCGCCACGGGCACCAATTTGTTCGCCATGGGTCTGGAGGCCGGCGAGGCGCCGGAACTGCTGAACGAAACCGCGCCCGACACCATCACCAGCCTGCACCAGAATTTCGTCGACGCCGGCGCCGACATCATCCTGACCAACTCGTTCGGCGGCACCCGCCACCGGCTGAAACTGCACCATGCGCAGGACCGCGTGCATGCGCTGAACAAGCGCGCGGCCGAGATCGCCCGCGCTGTCGCCGACAAGGCCGGCCGCAAGGTGATCGTCGCCGGCTCGGTCGGTCCGACAGGGGAACTGCTGGTGCCGCTTGGTGCCATGACCTATGACGAAGCGGTCGACGCCTTTGCCGAGCAGATCGAAGGTCTCAAGGAAGGTGGCGCCGAAGTCGCCTGGATCGAGACGATGTCGGCGCCCGACGAGATCCGCGCGGCGGCCGAAGCCGCTATCCGCGTCGGCCTGCCCTACACCTATACCGGCTCGTTCGACACCGCCGGCCGCACCATGATGGGCCTGCTGCCGAAAGACATCCACGGCGTCGCCGACGGCCTGTCGCAAGCGCCGCTCGGGGTTGGCGCCAATTGCGGCGTCGGCGCTTCCGACATCCTGGCCTCGCTGCTCGACATGACCGAGGCCAAGCCGGAGGCGACTGTCATCGTCAAGGGCAATTGCGGCATTCCCGAATTCCGTGGCACCGAGATCCACTATTCCGGTACGCCGGAACTGATGGCCGATTATGTCCGGCTCGCCGTGGATGGCGGAGCCAAGATCATCGGTGGCTGCTGCGGCACCTCGTTCCAGCATCTGGCCGCGATGCGCAAGGCGCTCGACGCCCACACCAGGGCGGATCGCCCGACCGTCGAAAAAATCGTCGAGCGCATTGGCCCGATGCGCAACAAGGTGGCGACGGCAAACACCGCCGAGACCAGCGAAGCCCGCCGCGAGCGGCGGCGCAGCCGCGCCTGAGGCGATTTCTTTTTGCGGTTATTCGCTGTTGTCGGCGTAGCTTGACTGCGCCGACTGGAAATCGACCACGTTGTCGCCGCGCATTGTTGCCAGCGCACCGGAAGCGATCGGATCAGAAATCTGCTCCAGCATGGCGCGGAACCGGTCATTGGTCAGCGCCGACATGGCGGTGTGGCGCGCCTGCGCGACATCGTCGCTGATGCGTCTGGATTCGGCTGACGGGGCTGATAAACCCGCCGAAGCATCACGTGCCGGCGGAGTCGGGTTGGCGATGGTTGTGATTTTCAATTCCGGCTCCCTCAAGCCTTAGACATGACCGGTGTAGCGAGAGGAAATTGCGATCCGGTACCGGAAATGCCGAGCAATTTAACGATCCCGTGCGGGTCGCTCCAATCTTGCGGCAGTATCGTCGTCGACCAGCTAGATCAAAGGCGGAAAAAGTTTACGCAGGAACCCGTTGAACCAGGCGGCCTGCGCTGCATCATGCAGGCTCATAAGACGATCCTGTTCTTCACGCGTCTGCGCGCCCGGCTTGTCATAGTTCGCGGTCGGGCGGTCCTGTACACGTCGAAAACCTGTACGCGTGACTTCCGCGTGGAACTGCAATCCGTAGATCTTATCACCGATGCGAAAAGCCTGGTTGGGAAACGAGGCGCTCGAAGCAAGGTGCTGGGCGCCTTCAGGCAAATCAAAGCCGTGCCAGTGTGATTGCGTGACATGGATCGGCTCGGACAGAAAATCCTCCGCTCCCGCTGTCGGGTAGAGTGGATAGCAGCCAAATTCATGCACGCCGCTCACCGGCGGACCGACATGAGCACCGCGATGCCAGGCGATCTGCTGCGCGCCTTGGCAGATGCCGAGCAAGGGGATATCGGAACTCATGCAGAAGTCGATAAATCGGTACTCGTTCACCAAGAATGGATGCAGTGACGTGTCGTAGACATTGTACATTCCGCCGTAGACCACGCCGCCCGCGACATCCTCATCCGCCTCCAGCGCCTCTCCGGCATAGGCTCGACGCAAGACGGGCTGGTAGCCGCTTTGCTGGAGGTAGGCGAACACACGGTCGTCGGCAGGTTCGTCGCCGTGCCGCACCAGGATAATACGTCTCTTCATTGCTCTCTGCCTTCCTCCCGCCAGAATGGGTGGTGGACGACCATGGCGCAACGAAAAAAAGGCCGGCAAGGGCAAAGATCCCTCGCCGGCCTGCCTCACCGCCCGTGGGCCGGTTATCAGAACGATCCCATCATCTGAAAGAAACCGGCCGTCATCGCCACTACCGGTTGCCGCCCAGCGCCGAGGCAAGGCGCACAAGCGAAAGGAACTCGGACCTGTACCCAAACGGGTCGGCTCCTCGGGCGGCAGTGGCAATCTCCATGATCTTGTCGTAGCCGAACTTCGCGGTCGCATCCTCGTCGCGCAGCTTCTGGCCGAAGGCCGCGACGGCTACGGAGAAACGCTGGTCGGTACTGGCCTGATCGAAGGACGCGACCTCGTTGGCCGAGGTCACCGGCGTGGTGATCAGCTTTGAGACGTCCTCGTTGGGCAGCTTGTAGCGGATCTTGACGAAGGCATATTCGTCCGCATTGACGACACCGCCATTGTTGACTGTCGCCTGGCCGTAGCGCAGCGGATCGATCTGCTCGCCGCCACCGCCTTTGGGCGTGATCTCGTAGATCGCGGTGACCGAATGGCCCGAGCCGATATCGCCGGCATCGACGCGGTCATTGTTGAAATCCTCGCGGTTGAGCGCCCGGGTCTCGTAGCCGATCAGCCGGTATTCCGACACCTTGTCCGGGTTGAACTCGACCTGGATCTTGACGTCCTTGGCGATGGTGAACAGCGTCGAGGAGGCATCTTCGACCAGCACCTTCTCGGCCTCGGCCAGCGTGTCGATATAGGCGGCGGTGCCGTTGCCGTTCTGGGCAATGGTCTGCATCATTTCATCGTTCAGATTGCCGCGGCCGAAGCCGAACACCGACAGAAACACGCCGGTCTTGCGTTCGCTCTCGATCAGCCGCTTCAGGTCATCATCATCGGTCTGGCCGACATTGAAGTCGCCGTCAGTGGCAAGCATCACTCGGTTGACGCCATCCTTGATGAAGGACTGCTGGGCAAGCTTGTAGGCTTCCTTGATGCCGGCCTCGCCTGCCGTCGAGCCACCGGGCTGCAGATTGTCGATGGCATTGAGGATCTTGTCCTTCTCGGCAACCTTTGTCGGCATCAGCACGGTGCCGGCATCGCCCGCATAGGTGACGATCGAGATGGTGTCGTCGGCCTTCAGCTTGCTGACCAGCAGCCGGAACGCCGACTTGAGCAGCGGCAGCTTGTCCGGTTCGTCCATCGAGCCCGACACGTCGATCAGGAAGACCAGATTGGCCTTCGGCTGCTCGGTCGGCTTGATGTCGAAACCCTTGATGGCGACGTGCATCAGCTTGGTGTGCGCGTTCCACGGCGTCGGCATGACGCTGACGGTCGAGTTGAACGGCGTTGAGGCCGATTCCGGCCCCTTCCAGTCATAAGGGAAGTAATTGATCATCTCCTCGACGCGGACCGCGTCGGCTTGCGGCAGGTAGCCCTGCTTCAGCGAGCCGCGCACGAAGGAATAGGACGCGGTGTCGACATCGATCGAGAAGGTCGAGACCGGGTCTTGCAGTGCCGCATGCACGGGATTGGTCTTGAAATCCTGGACGCGATCGCGGTTTTCCTCCTGCGGCGCGATCTGGTCGGCCGGGATGGCCGCCGGCTGCTGCGGGGCCATAAGCTTGGGCTCGGCAGCTTGGACGCGATTGGCCCGCGCGGCATTAGGCGCGTTTGGCATGAGGCCGGCACTCTCCCGTGAAACCTCACCGCTGGGTGCGGGGGCCGGCCTGGAGGTTGGCAAAGTCCCATACTCCACCTCCTTGCCGCTGTAGGTCTTTAGGTCAAACCTCGACGATACAGTGGGGCTCACCGGCGCGCTCGATTGTGCTGCGCCACCGGCGGCATCCGATTCGGAGTTCGGCGGCGCGGCCGGCGCAAGCGCATCGCTGGCATCACGGCTTTCCACGTCCAAGTCTGCTTTCTTGTCCTTCTCCAGCGCCGTCGGAGCCTGTTTCGGCTCGGCGACGGTTGGCTTCTGCGTCGCCGGCTTGTCGGCCAGCGTCTCGGTGATCTTCTCGCCGCCGCCGAACGGCGACGGCTGTTCCCTCAGCATATGGAAGGTGGCGTATCCGGCGATCGGCAGGGCGACGAGCCCGGCAAGGGCCGGCGTGGCAATGAGTTTCTTTTGCATGATCTCGCTCCAGAGCTTTTGTGCTCGCTCCATGAGACGAAGGCCGCCAACCGATCCTTGGGTGACGGCGGAAATATTTTCCTGATCATAGGCGCGCAGGGCGGCTTCGAAGGCGCGCGCCTTCGCGCTCTCGCCCGGCGCCGGTACCGCTGCATTGCGCAGCTTTCTGAGTTCGTTGTCGTCGACCATGGTCACACTTCCCCGGCTGAACGCATCAACGTCTTCAGCCGTTTCTTCGCTTCATGGATGTGCCAGGAAACCGTCGTCTCCGAGATCGCCATCGCTTCGGCGGCGGCCGCGTGGCTCAAGCCTTCGCCATGGACAAGCATCACGGCATCGCGCTGCTTGTCCGGCAATTGCCGCACCGCCGCCCACAACGCCTCGGTCGGGTCTTCACCCTCGGCCGGGCCTTCGCCCGAAATCAGCGCATGGACGCCATAGGCCTCGATCTTGACCGTCTCGCGCTGGGTCTTGCGCATCGTGTCGCGCGCGGCGTTCATCGTCATGGTGTAGAGCCATGTCGTGAACGCGCCGCCGCCGCGATAATCGCGGATCGCCTTGCCCAGCCTGACACAGACTTCCTGGGCGATGTCTTCGGCATCCGCCTTCCTGCCGCACCAGCGATAGGCGGCGCGATAGACGAAGTCGTAGTGACGCTCCAGCAATTTGCCAAAGGCCCCCCTGTCTCCGCCCTTCGCCCGCCCGATCAGTTCGGCGTCGGAGGCTTCGCTCTCATCCAGCATCATCGCCATCATTTGCCTGTTGGACGAAGGCTAATGGCTAATCCTTGGGGTGATGGAAAGATTTTTCTCGAATTTGGGCGTTTGCGTCCAGGGCGTACCGAGTGAGGTCAGGCCGGCCTCACCTGAATGTCAACACGCCTGGCCCGCCGCCCAGCCCGACGACCACGCCCATTGGAAATTATAGCCGCCGAGCCAGCCGGTGACGTCGACGACCTCGCCGATGAAGAACAGGCCCGGCATCAGCTTCGCCTGCATCGTCTTCTGGTCGAGGCCGTTGGTGTCTACCCCGCCGAGCGTCACTTCGGCCGTCCGGTAGCCCTCCGAACCGGCTGGCTTGATGCGCCAGTCGTTGACCGCGGCCTCGACGGTTTTGATCTGGGCCTCGGAAAGATCGGCGAGGTTGCCGTCCAGCCCGGTTTGCTCGACTATCGCCTGAGCCAGTCGTTTCGGCAAATGATTTGCCAGCACGGTCTGCACCGCTTGCCGGCCATTGCCACGCCTGGCGGTGCGGACGAGCTCAGCCACATCCGTGCCCGGCAGCATGGCGATGCGGATTTCATCACCCTCGCGCCAATATGAGGAGATCTGCAGGATGGATGGCCCGCTGACGCCGCGATGCGTGAACAGCATCGCCTCGGAAAACCGCGTCTTGCCGCAGGCAATCTCGGCGTCGACCGCGTTCCCAGCCAGGGGCGAAAGCCGCTCAAGCGTTTTTGCGTCGAAGGTCAACGGCACCAGGGCAGGCCGTGTTTCGACGACGGCAAGGCCATACCGTTCGGCAAGCTCGTAGCCGAAGCCCGTCGCGCCCATCTTGGGGATCGACTTGCCGCCACAGGCCACGACCAGGGACTGGCAGGAAACCGAGCCCGTGGAGAGAGCGAGTTCAAACCCTTCCTCGGTTTTGCCGATAGCCTCGACGCGGGTCGACAATACCAGCTCGGCGCCCCTGCCCCGCATCTCCGAGACCAGCATATCGATGATCTGGCGCGCCGAGCCGTCGCAAAACAGCTGCCCCAATGTCTTCTCGTGGTAGGCAATGCCGTGGCGTTCGACCAGCGCAGTGAAGTCGCGCTGTGTATAGCGGCTGAGCGCCGAGATGCAGAAATGCGGATTCCTCGATATGAAATTCTTCGGGCTCGCATGGATGTTGGTGAAATTGCACCGGCCGCCGCCGGAGATGCGGATCTTTTCGCCAGGTGCCGCCGCGTGATCGAGGATCAGCACCGAACGGCCGCGCTTGGCGGTCTCCACGGCGCACATCATTCCGGCGGCGCCGGCGCCGATGATCACGACATCATAGGATTGCATCAGGTTGATCGTTCCCGCGCGGCTCCCGCTCATTCAGCGAGACCGCCCTGATACCGCGAACGGATCGGGCAGCCAACAGGCGGGAATAGCCGCGAGACTCAGGTCAGTGTCTCGGCAAACAGCGCCGTCAGCCGTTTCCAGTGACGCTCGGCTCCAGCTTCGTCGTAGACACTGTGGTCGGGCACGCACCAGCCATGCGCCATGCCGACATAGTTCTCCAGCAGATGGTCGACTTCCGCCGTTCTCAGCGCCTCGGCCAGCTTGGTCGACTGCTCCGGTGGGAAACTCCGGTCGACGCCCGCCATGCCGACATACACACGCGCCTTGATGGAGGCCGCCTTGCGGTGCGGGCTGTCGGCGGCATCGCTGGCGAGGTTGCCGCCATGGAAACTGGCGGCGGCCTTGACCCTGTCGGGGTAGGTTGCAGCGGCGTTGAGCGCCCGCGCCCCGCCCATGCAATAGCCGACAGTGCCGATCGGTCCCGTGACGCCTTCGCCGGCGAGCGCGTCGACAAAGGCGGCGCTGTCGCTGATGGTCATTTCCTGCGTCGTGCCGGTGACCAGCGCCATCAGCGGCGCCCTGGTCCTTTCTTCGACAAAAGCGGTCTTGGGGTCGAACGGCCCATAAGGAGCATTGCGATAGAAGAGATCGGGCACCAGCACCGCATAGCCCTCGCCCGCCAGCCGTTCCGCCATCAGGTCAAGCGCCGGGCGCGGACCGAAGGCGTCCTGGTAGAGAATGACGCCAGCCTTGGCTGAAGAAACCTTGGCCGAGCGGAACAGGCCTGCCTTCGCCACACCGTCACGGGTCTTGATGTGAAGGTCCTGCTTCATCATTGCGTGCTCCGTTTGCCAGATGCGCGATACATATCCGCGCAAGCCGCCACGGCAAGGCGCTCCCTGAGCCCGGCGGTCAACATTTCGTGCGGGATCGCGTGATGCGCTAAGGACCAGCGAACGCAGCCATGTGGAAGGCCTGGACCTCCGGCGGATAGCGATACTGCGCGCCATAGGGGCAGGCATTGCGGTCAAGACAACCACCGGCCCGGCACGGCTCGCCATTCGCCCCCCGCACATGCGCGAGGCAGGCCTGGTAGGCGAAACCATCCGTCGAATAAGCGGCGACCGGACAGGATTTCAGACAAGGTTTGTCGACGCAGGTGTCGCAAAGATGGATCGTCTCCCGAAATTCCGGAAGCGTTATCTCGTCCTCGAACAGCAGCGCGCCGCGATAAGCATGCCAAAGCCCGTATTGCGGATGCATGAGGATGCCGAGCGGCGACGGCCTCAGCCCTTCCGCCCGAACAGCCCATTGCTGAAACGGCAGGTAAGGTTTGTCCGACGGCGAAACGACGCGGGCACCAAACTCTTGCGCCACCTCGCCGATGACCTCCCGCGACCAGGTGTCGAGCGGATCGGCGATCGCCTGTGGCTGCTGGTCCCGCCAGCGCAGGAAATGCGGCCAAGGCGCGGCGCCCGCCTGCCCTACCAGCAGGACAGACTTTGCCGGCGCGCCCGAGGCGCCATCAGGAGCACCCTCGTCATCGGGAAAAAGAAGACCTCCACGCAGGATGAGGCCGTTGGCGCCAAGCGCGGCCGTGATCTCCTCGATCATACCGCGCACGCAATCATCCCTTCTTGTCCGGATCGGAGAAGGCGCTCCGCCAGACTTCCTTGTGGATGATGTTGGCGACTTTAGCCCCGCCTGACTCGGGCTCCTTTCAGGTGAAGGCGTCGGGCATCGACCCCTTCTTCTTGGCGATGAAATCCTTCAAGGCTTCATCGATGCCTTCATCAAGGTGCGGCGCTTCGTAAGCCTCCAGCCAGCGCCGCGCCAGATCGTTGGCGCGCTGCGGTGCGGTCTTCTGGCCCTCGGCCAGCCACTGCTCGTAGGAGTTGTTGTCGGCGATCGATGAGCGGTAGAAGGCGGTCTGGAAATTGGCCTGGGTGTGGTCGCAGCCGAGATAGTGGCTGCCCGGGCCGACCTGGCGGATGGCGTCCATCGCCTGGCCGTTCTCCGACAGGTCGACGCCCTCGGAGAATTTCTGGGTCATGCCGAGCTGGTCGATATCCATCATGAATTTTTCATAGCAGGAGGCCAGCCCGCCTTCGAGCCAGCCTGCCGAATGCAGGACGAAATTGGTGCCGGCGAGAATGGTCGAGTTCAGCGTGTTGGCGCTCTCATAGGCTGCCTGTGCGTCCGGAACTTTCGAAGCGCAAAGCGAGCCGCCGGTACGGAACGGCAGGCCGAGCCGGCGGGCCAGTTGTGCAGCGCCATAGGAGACCAGCGACGGCTCCGGCGTGCCGAAGGTCGGCGCGCCCGACTGCATCGAGATCGACGAGGCGAAGGTGCCGAACAGCACCGGCGCGCCCGGACGGATCAGCTGCGTGAACGAGGCGCCGGCCAGCACTTCGGCCAGGACCTGCGTCAGCGTGCCGGCGACCGTCACCGGGCTCATCGCGCCGGCCAGGATGAACGGCGTGACGATGCAGGCCTGGTTGTGACGCGAATAGACCTTCAGGGCGCCAAGCATGGTCTCGTCGAACACCATCGGCGAGTTGGCGTTGATCAGGCTGGTCAGCACCGTGTTGTTCTCGACGAAGTCGTCGCCGAAGACGAGCTTGGCCATCGCCACCGTGTCCTCGGCGCGCTCCGGCGCGGTCACCGAACCCATGAACGGCTTGTCGGAATATTTGATGTGCGCGTAGACCATGTCGAGATGGCGCTTGTTGACCGGCACGTCGACCGGCTCGCAAACCGTGCCGCCCGAATGGTGGATCGACGGCGCCATATAGGCGAGCTTCACGAAATTCTGGAAATCCTCGATCGTCGCGTAGCGCCTGACGCCGTCGAGATCGCGCACGAAGGGCGGACCATAGACCGGCGCGAACACGGTCGCATTGCCACCGATCTGCACCGAGCGCTCCGAATTGCGGGCATGCTGGGTGTAGATGGGCGGCGCGGTCTTCAAGAGCGAACGGCAGAGCCCCTTGGGAAAATGCACGCGCTCGCCCTTGACGTCGGCGCCGGCCTCTTTCCAGAGCTGCAGCGCTTCCGCGTCATCGCGAAAAATGATGCCGATCTCTTCCAGCACCGTGTCGGTGTTCTTCTCGATCAGCGCCAGGCCTTCCTCGTTCAGCACCTCGTAGACGTTGATCTTGCGCTTGATATAGGTGAGCTGGGTGCCGGGGCCGCCGCCTGAGCGCGCCGCACGCCTGGCCGCCGCTCCGCCACTGGCGCCGCGCCCACGCCGCGCGTTTGACGCTTCCTGGTCGACTGCCGCGTGTTCACTCATGATCGCTCTTCCCTGAATATGGCCCGCCTGACTATGGCTGGTCCGTAACCGTTGCGGCCGCATGACGCGGCTTTGCCCGGATCGTAGCCATGCACCCTATTCGAAACGGCCCGTCCGCGCCAACGCCTGTCGCAAAATCGACAAGAAAACCGATAGATTTTCCAGTCGCTTTCCTTTTGCGGGAAGTCGCAAATCAGCTATGGATACCCGCCCGTTGCGGGTTAGGTATGAACACCATTATTTTGTGCCTTGCGACACAGTCGCGATGCCGTGAGGAGCTGGATAAAAATGTCCGACGACGAGATCATCCTTTCCGAGCTTTCCGACGACGAGCTGGTGCAGCAGATGCACGACGATCTCTATGACGGGCTGAAGGAAGAGATCGAGGAAGGCACCAACATCCTCCTTGAGCGCGGCTGGGCGCCCTACAAGGTGCTTACCGAGGCGCTGGTCGAAGGCATGCGTATCGTCGGCGAGGATTTTCGCGACGGCATCCTGTTCGTGCCGGAAGTGCTTTTGTCCGCCAACGCCATGAAGGCCGGCATGTTCATCCTGCGTCCGCTGCTCGCCGCCACCGGCGCGCCGAAACAGGGCAAGATGGTGATCGGCACCGTCAAGGGCGACATCCACGACATCGGCAAGAACCTCGTCGGCATGATGATGGAGGGTGCTGGCTTCGACGTCATCGATCTCGGCATCAACAACGCGGTCGAGAAGTATCTCGACGCGATTGAAAAGCACCAGCCCGACATCATCGGCATGTCGGCACTGCTCACCACCACCATGCCCTACATGAAGGTCGTCATCGACACGATGAAGGAAAAGGGCATTCGCGACGACTATGTCGTGCTGGTTGGCGGCGCGCCGCTCAACGAGGAATTCGGCAAGGCCGTCGGCGCCGACGCTTATTGCCGCGACGCGGCGGTAGCGGTCGAGACCGCCAAGGATTTCATGAAGCGCAAGCACAACGTGCGTGCTTCGGCCTGACCCAAGGCATCAGGGCGACGAAAAAGAAGCCGCGCCTTGCAGCGCGGCTTTTTTGTCCCCAGATGAGAGACGGCCGCCGATCAATTGGCGACGGTGTCTTTGACCGCCCTCGCCGTCGATTTGACATCCTTGCCGACACCCCGAACGGTGTTGGCGCAGGCCGTAAGTGCAAGAGCGCAGGCAAGGATAGCCATCGGCGCTATGCGTAGCAGTTTCATGGACGGTGTCTCCCTCGACAGATAAATTAGCCCCGCAGCGAAAAGCCGGCTCGACTTGGTCAAGACGAAAAAAACAAAACCGAATCAGACAGACAGGCTGCTCGTCATCGCCTGCGGGATGATTGCGCGCGAGGTGTTGGCCGTCAAGGAACAGCTCGGGCTGGATCACCTCGAATTGACGTGTTTGCCGGCGGAGTTTCATTTCCATCCCGACCGCATCGCGCCGGCCATGGACAAGGCGATCGAAAAGGCCAGGGCGGAAGGCTATGAACATATCTTCGTCGGCTATGCCGATTGCGGCACTGGCGGCCTGCTTGACCGCGTGTTGGAGAAGCATGGCGTCGAACGCATGGCCGGCCCGCATTGCTTCGCGTTCTATCAAGGCATGGACGCCTATGCGAAGGTCGCCGACGACGACATGATGTCCTTCTACATGACGGACTTCCTGTGCCGCCAGTTCGATGCCTTCTTCATGAAGCCGCTCGGGCTGGATAAGCACCCGGAGCTGATCAAGGACTATTTCGGCAATTACGAGAAGCTGATCTATCTGGCGCAGACCGATGATCCGGAGCTCGACAAGGTCGCGGAAAAGGCCGCCGCCCTGCTCGGCCTCGCCTATGAGCGCCGGTCCACCGGTTTTGGCGACCTGACGCCAGGCCTGGCGCGGGCGGCCGCGAACGCCTGACGGCTTCAGGCCGGGTCTTCGGCTGCCAGCGCCGCCAGCACGTCGGCAAAGCTCGTCCTGCAGGCAAAACCCAGCCTGTCCCTCGCCCGCGACGCGTCATAGATCCGGTCGATCGAGGAAAACATCGTCCAGCCCTTCCTCGCGTAGAGAGCGGGAAATTCAGGAAAATACCGCGCCACCACGGACGGCGCGTCCCTGATCAACGCCTCGCAATCTTCGGGTTGGAACGGCGTCGGCGCACAGATGATGAAGGTGTCGAAGCCGAGCTCCGGTGCCTTCTCCAAGGCGGCGACATGCGCCTGCGCCGCGTCCTCCACCATCAGCCGCCGAAACAGCAGTTCGTTCGCCTTGGTGTTGGCGTCCGACTGCTCGATGGCATGCGCCATGTCGTCGGCCTCGGGGAAGAAACGTGCCGTGCGCAGCACCACCACCGGCAGGCCGTGCTGGAGGTGGTAGAGACGGCAGAGATGCTCGGCGGATAGCTTGGTGACGCCATAGATGTTGCGCGGCTCGGGCGACATCGCTTCCGTCAGCCACGCCGCCTTGCGCGCACCGCCCTTGAAGCCGTCGCGTATCGCCTGCGAGATCATCAGCGAGGTCGTTGACGTGAAGACGAAGCGTTGCACATTGGCCGCCACCGCCGCGTCGAGCAGGTTTAGCGTGCCTTGCACGTTGGCCGCGATGAAATCGCTGTTGGCGTGGCTGTCTATGTTGGGCTTGTGCAGCGCGCCGCTGTGAATAATGGCCTCTATCCGGTTTTCTCCGACGGCACGCATGACGAGGTCACGGTCGGCAATCGAACCGACGATCCGCGTTTCGGCCGATGGAACGGGATCGAGGCCGGTCACGTCATGTCCAAGCTCACGCAGGAGCGGCGCCAGCGCGCTGCCCAGCCAACCCGACGATCCCGTAAACAAGATTCGCATGCGTCACACCATGAGTTTTGACCGAGACGCTGTTAAGCACGGATGACAGGCGCCAGCGACCCGGTAAGTTATGCGCCAGGCGGCGGCAGCGCCGTTCCAGACAAAACAGGGAATTCTTTGATGATCCTTCGCTCATTGATCGCCGCCCTTGGTCTCCTCTGCTGTATTTTGCCCGCCCTTGCCGACGGACAAGTGCAAAAACTGATCACGCCTGCCGATAAGGCGCGGCTCGACAAATATGGCGACACCCGCAAGGCGGCGCTCGCCGAGGCAAAGGCGGGCAACCCCGCCGAGCTCAAGCAGCTCGACACGCTGTTGGCCAAGCCGCTGGTCGCCTTCTCCGATAAGGATCTCACGGGCAACTGGCGGTGCCGCACGATCAAGGCCGGCGGACTGAGCCCGCTCGTTGTCTATGGCTGGTTCAAATGCAGGGTCACCGATGATGGCTCCGGCTGGCGGCTGGAAAAGATCAGCGGTTCTCAGCGCACCCAGGGCCGCTTCTTCGACGACGGCGACAAGCGCTCGATCTATCTTGGCTCCGGCAACGACGATCGGGCAAAGCCCTATGGCAGCGGCCCGCAGACCGACCAGGTTGGTTACGCCTTCCGAAACAGCGCCAAGGAATGGCGAATCGAGTTCCCCGCGCCCTATTATGAATCGAAGCTCGACATCATGGAGTTCAAGCGCTGACCAAGTCTTGATGCGCTGACCGGGGGTCTTCATGGGTTGGTAAGGCTTCCGGCATACCAAGGATTAACCCGCCCGCCCTAAGGTCCGGCCACATCAGCCGGTCCTTGGAGCACGGAAAGATCAATGGCAGCGTCGCAACCAAATCCGCGACCTATTGTGGTCGTCACCGGTGGCGGCGCGCATGTCTGGGCCATGATCAACGACCTCGCCGACCGCGTCGGCCCTGTCAGCGTCGTCCTCGAAATCCCCGAATCTAAAAAGCAATTGCTGCGCGGCCGCGCCCGACGCCAGGGCTGGATCTCTGCCATCGGCCAGCTCGGCACTATGGTGCTGAGCAGGCTCGGCAAACGGCTTAATGTCAAACACGCCGCCCGGTTGATTGCCGAGGAGAAGCTTGAAACGGAACCGCGGCAAGGCCAGGTCATCATCCATGTGGCATCCGCCAACGGGCCGGAATGTCTGCAGGCAATCGAGACGATCAAGCCCGGCGTCGTGCTGCTGAACGGCTGCCGGCTGATTTCCGGGGAGATGCTGGCCAAAATGCCGTGTCCGGTGCTCAACTATCATGCCGGCATCACCCCGAAATATCGCGGCATGAATGGCGGCTATTGGGCGTTGACCTCAGGCGATCCGCAGAATTTCGGCACCACCGTCCATCTGGTCGATGCGGGCGTCGACACTGGTGGCGTGCTGAAGCAGGTGCGCGGCAAGCCGAAACAAGGTGACACCATCTCAAGCTATGCGCTGCGCCAGGCGGCGTTTTCGCGCGACATCTGCGTCGAGGCGGTCAGCGACGCGCTGGCCGGAAAACTTGCAACGTTCGATCCAGGGCTGCCATCGAAGCAGTGGTACCACCCGACGATCTGGTTCTACGTCTGGACAGGGCTGAGAACCGGCATTTGGTAACGCATCCAGTGTCCGGAACAGCGCAAATTCCGTCGCCATTACTGCTGCAGTGACCCCGTCGTGGCATGGGTCGCAAACGAATAAACGCACCTTTCATTTTACGACATCCAAATGCGTCGCTTTTGAATGCGCGCGCGTCGTCCCATAACAAGCGGGCCAACTGCGCTTGCGGCAATGCTCGGGGATCGAGGAGCGAGAATTCATGGCCGATCTTATCGTCGTCTACTGGCGCGACATTCCTGCCCAGGTCATCGTCAAGAAGGGCCGGCAGAACGCCAAGCGCGAACTGCCGTTGCGCTTCACCGAGGCGATCGACATGTGCGCCATGCGCACCGGCGCCGGCGGCACGGACGACTATCTGGCCGAATGGCGCAAGGCTGATCCAGTTCCGGTCGGTGACGATCTCGAAGCCGAGGTCGAAAAGGCTTTCAACGAGATCGACGCGAAATACGACCGCGAGCGGCTGGTCGCTCTGGTCAAGGCCGGCGGCAAAGAAAATGTCTGAAACCACTCCCGTCAGCAAGGAAGGCGTGGCCATAACGCAGGCCACTCAGGTCAAGAAGGCGGCGCCGAAGTCCGACTACAAGCCGGCCGATGTCTCGCCGCAGCGGCGCGTACAGCGCTCCTTCGCGATACGGCTGTGGTCGATCAGGCATTCGCGCTTGCTCGAATGGTTTTACGCCCGCTTCGCCGACACCTTCTTGCTGCTGCACCCGTTGTGGAAGGGTATCGGCTATGGCCGCGTCGAGGCTCCAATCAAGTTCGTCGAAAAGCGCGTAAAAGGCTTCATGTTCGACTGCCGCATGTGCGGTCAGTGCATCCTGTCCTCGACCGGCATGTCTTGCCCGATGAACTGCCCCAAGCAGTTGCGCAACGGCCCTTGCGGCGGCGTGCGCGCCAACGGCAATTGCGAGGTCGAACCCGATATGCCCTGCGTCTGGGTCAAGGCCTGGGAAGGTTCGCAGAACATGGTCAACTCCGACAGGATCCTCACCGTGCAGAAGCCGGTCGATCAGTCGTTGCGCGAAACCTCTGCCTGGCTGCGGGTGACCGCGCAGGCTGCGGCAGCCCGTGAAGCCGCCGCTGCCGCGAAGACCGGAGCCTCCGCGTGACCGGCCGCCAGCCCGACGAAAATCCGGCCGGCATCCATTTGCCGCTCGATCCCCTGCCCGGCCACACCTCGCGCGGCCGGCTGGAGCGCGTGCTCAGGCGCGGCGAGTTCGCGGTGACGACCGAACTGAACCCGCCCGACAGCGCCGATCCGGAGGATGTCTACAACCGTGCGAAGATCTTCGACGGCTGGGTCGACGCCATCAACGCCGTCGATGCGTCCGGCGCCAATTGCCATATGTCGTCGGTCGGCATCTGTGCACTTCTGACCCGCATGGGCTACGCCCCGATCATGCAGATCGCCTGCCGCGACAAGAACCGCATCGCCATCCAGGGCGACGTGCTGGGCGGCGCCGCGATGGGCGTCGCCAACATGCTGTGCCTGACCGGCGACGGCGTGCAGGCCGGGGACCAGCCGGGCGCCAAGCCGGTGTTCGACCTCGATTCCATGTCGCTGTTGGAAACTTGCCGCATCATGCGAGACAACGGCAAGTTTCTGTCCGGCCGCAAGCTGACGACGCCGCCGCAGCTGTTCCTGGGCGCTGCCGTCAATCCGTTCGCGCCGCCTTTCGACTTTCGCCCGATCCATCTCGGCAAGAAGATCGCCGCCGGCGCGCAGTTCGTGCAGACGCAGTATTGCTTCGACGTGCCGATGTTCAAGACCTTCATGCAGAAGGCACGTGATCTCGGCCACACCGAGAAAGTGTTCATCCTGTGTGGCGTCGGCCCTCTCGCTTCCGCCAAGACGGCAAAATGGATCCGCTCCAACGTGCCGGGCATTCATATCCCTGACGCTATCATCAAGCGGCTGGAGGGTGCCCAGGACCAGAAGAAGGAAGGCAAGCAGCTCTGCACCGACATCATCAACGAGGTGAAGGAAATTCCGGGTGTCTCCGGCATCCATGTGATGGCCTATCGCCAGGAGGAATATGTCGCCGAGATCGTCGATGAATCGGGCGTGCTGAAGGGCCGCCAGCCGTGGAAGCGCGAGATCCGCCGCGACGACCAGATGGTCGCCGACCGGCTGGACCGCATCCTGCACGACGACATTACCGAAACCCAGGTGGACATGGTGAAGACCGCGCATTGACTTGCGCGGAGAGCGACCATTCGCTTGATCGACAAGAGATAACGATATAAAGAACTCTTTATATCACGACGGAGAGATTTCATGACCCGGACCATCGTCGCCTCGGCGACACGAGAAATCATCATCGGCTTCGACCAGCCTTTCTGCGTGATTGGCGAACGCATCAACCCGACCGGCCGCAAGAAGCTCGCCGCCGAAATGGTGGTTGGCAATTTCGAGACCGTCATCAAGGACGCGCTGGAGCAGGCCGCCTGCGGCGCCACCATGCTCGACGTCAATGCCGGCGTCACCTCGGTCAACCCGAACGAAACCGAACCTGGCCTTCTGGTGCAGACGCTGGAGATCGTCCAGGGCCTGGTCGATCTGCCGCTGTCGATCGACAGTTCCGTCACCGCCGCGATCGAAGCCGCGCTGAAAGTCGCCAAGGGCCGCCCGTTGGTCAATTCCGTCACCGGCGAGGAGGAAAAGCTCGAGGCCATCCTGCCGCTGATCAAGAAATACAATGTGCCGGTCGTCGCCATCTCCAACGACGAGACCGGCATTTCGATGGATCCGGACGTGCGCTTTGCCGTCGCCAAGAAGATCGTGCAGCGCTGCGCCGATTTCGGCATCCCGGCGCATGACGTCGTCGTCGATCCGCTGGTGATGCCGATCGGCGCGCTGGGCGATGCCGGCCGCCAGGTGTTCGCCCTGCTGCGTCGGCTCCGCGAAGAGCTCAAGGTCAACACCACCTGCGGCCTGTCCAACATCTCCTTCGGCCTGCCGCACCGCCACGGCATCAACGCCGCCTTCATCCCGATGGTGATCGGCGCTGGCATGACCTCGGCGATCATGAACCCGGTGCGCCCGCAGGAAATGGAAGCGGTGCGCGGCGCCAACGTGCTGAACGGCACCGACGAGAACTGCACCAAATGGATCAAGACCTACAAGGATTACAAGCCGGCCGAAGGCGGCCAGGCGGTGGCGGCGCCGACAGCGGTCAATGCGCCGGGCGAAGGCGGCGGCAATGGCGGCCGCCGACGCGGTGGCCGTGAAGCCCGCATGGGCCGGGGATAAGCGCGCAATCGTGAATTCGCCTGCAAACATAACCGATCCGCTCGTGCTGTTCATGCCGTCAGGCAAGCGCGGGCGGTTCCCTGTCGGCACGCCCGTGCTCGACGCCGCGCGCCAGCTCGGCGTCTATGTCGAGAGCGTGTGCGGCGGACGCGCCACTTGCGGGCGCTGCCAGATCGAGGTGCAGGAAGGCAATTTCGCCAAGCACAAGATCACCTCCTCAAACGACCACATATCGCCCAAAGGCCCCAAGGAAGAGCGCTATGAACGTGTGCGCGGCCTGCCCGAACGGCGCCGCCTCTCCTGCTCCGCCCAGATACTCGGCGATCTCGTCATCGACGTGCCGCAGGACACTGTCATCAACGCCCAGACCATCCGCAAGGATGCCGACACCAGGGTCATCGCCCGCGATTCCGCGATCCGCATGTGCTACGTCGAGATCGAAGAACCAGACATGCACAAGCCGCTTGGCGATCTCGACCGCCTGAAGATCGCCCTGATGAAGGACTGGAACCTCAAAAGCCTGGACTTCGATTTTTATCTGCTGCCGCAAGTGCAAGGTATTTTGCGCAAGGGCAACTGGACGGCGACCGCCGCCATCTACAAGGATACGGACACCGGGACAGCGCGCGTCATCGCGCTGTGGCCGGGCCTCAAGAACGAGGCCTATGGCCTGGCCTGCGACATCGGCTCGACCACCATCGCCATGCATCTGGTGTCGCTGCTGTCGGGCCGCGTCGCCGCCTCGTCCGGAACGTCGAACCCGCAGATCCGCTTCGGCGAGGATCTGATGAGCCGCGTCTCCTATGTGATGATGAACCCGGATGGCCGCGAAGGCATGACGGTTGCTGTCCGCGAGGCAATCTCCGGCCTCGTCGATAAGGTTTGCGCGGAAGGCAATGTCCAGCGCAACGACATCCTGGATTCCGTCTTCGTCGGCAATCCGATCATGCATCACCTGTTCCTCGGCATCGATCCGACCGAACTCGGTGGCGCGCCCTTCGCGCTTGCCGTCTCGGGCGCCGTTCGCATCAAGGCCTCCGACATCGGGCTGAAGCTCAACCAGGGCGCACGGCTCTATATGTTGCCTTGCATCGCCGGTCATGTCGGCGCCGACGCGGCGGCCGTGACCCTGTCCGAAGGCCCGCACCGCCAGGACGAGATGATGCTGATCGTGGACGTCGGCACCAATGCCGAGATCGTACTCGGAAACCGTACACGGGTAGTCGCTGCTTCCTCGCCTACCGGTCCGGCTTTCGAAGGCGCCGAAATCTCCGGTGGCCAGCGGGCTGCGCCCGGCGCCATCGAGCGCGTGCGCATCGATCCAGACACGCTGGAGCCGAAATACCGCGTCATCGGCTCGGAACTGTGGTCCGACGAGCCCGGCTTCCTCGACAGCGTGCAGGCGACCGGCGTCACCGGCATTTGCGGCTCTGGCATCATCGAGATCGTCGCCGAAATGTATCTCGCCGGCATCATCTCCGAGGATGGTGTCGTCGACGGATCGCTTGCCGCGCGCTCGCCGCGCGTCGTCGCCAACGGCCGCACCTTCTCCTACGTGCTGAAGGAAGGCGAACCCAAGATCACCATCACCCAGACAGACGTGCGTGCCATTCAGTTGGCCAAGGCGGCGCTCTATGCCGGCACCAAGCTGCTGATGGAAAAACAGAACACCGAGCATGTCGACCGCATCCACTTCGCCGGTGCCTTCGGCTCCTTCATCGATCCGAAATACGCCATGGTGCTAGGTCTCATCCCCGATTGCGACCTCGACAAGGTCTCGGCCGTGGGCAATGCCGCCGGCGCGGGTGCTCGCATGGCGCTGCTCAATCGCGGCTATCGCCGCGAAATCGAGGAGACGGTGAGCCAGATCGAAAAGATCGAGACGGCGCTCGAGCCGAAATTCCAGGAGCACTTCGTCTACGCCATGGCGCTGCCCAACAAGGTCGACCCATTCCCGAAACTGGCGGCGGCGGTGAAGCTGCCGCCGCGCAAGACGGTGAGCGAGGATGGCATCGCCGGAGATGCAGCACCGCGCCGGCGCTCCCGCGAAGGCCATGCTGCTCGGCGCAGCCGCGAATAGACGCGCCGGCCACTCCCTCGATTTATTTGTATGCAAACGTTTCCGGATCGTCCGATCCGGAAACCGAAACACTGTTTTCGCGAAATCCAGCAGATACATGCACAGCGCATTTACCCGCACATCGAACGGCGGCTGAGGACAGTCCTTGGCCATCGCCGTTCTTCAAGGGAGATGACAATGACGATGTTCGAAAATTTCGGCCGCTTGGGTGTGGCCATCAGGCAAGCCCACGCCAGGAACAAATCGATCCGCGCGCTGAACAGCTTGCCGGCGCATGTCCAGAAGGACATCGGCTGGCCGGCATCGCCGCCGAACGATCCGCAGGCCACACTCGCCTCGCTGCTGCTAGGCTCCACGCGGTGACGACGTTCGCCGACAAATACAAATTGCTCGGCGTCCACCGGGGATCCCACACATCCCCGATGGCCACCAGCAACCGATTGCGCACGGCACTTTTGCCGCGGCGCCGACGACGCGCGGATCACACCAGCGTGTGGGCACGCCGTAAATCTTGACATTCTCGGCCAAGGCACGATCTTCGTTACAAGGGGGAGTTCTCTTAGTCGGCTGCAGCCGAAGTTCGTGTATTCGCATGCCAAGTTTGAAAAGCCACGTTGTGTCCTTCGTGCTCAGGCACAGCCGCAAGCAAGCCTTTTCCAGCCCGGAAAACCTGCAGCGCTGGATCGCCGCCGCGCGCAAGACGGAGGATCATCATCCGCCGGCCGCGCTGCATCAGCGTTTCGAAATCCAGACGCGCAGCGTGGACGGTTTTCCGGTCTACGAAATCGCCCCCAAGGCCGGAGAGCACAAGCGGATACTCTACCTGCATGGCGGCGCTTATGTCTTTGAGATCACGCCCTATCACTGGTATCTGATCGCCGACATGGCCGACCGGCTGGGCTACGGCATCACCGTGCCGATCTACCCTATCGCCCCGGAACACGATTTCCACGCCATGTTCGGCATGGTCGGCGCTGTCTACCGCCAGATGCTCGATGAGACAGAGGCGGAAGATATCGTCTTCATGGGCGATTCCGCCGGCGGCAACATGGCCGTGGTGCTGACCATGATGGCGGCGGACGAGGGTTTGCCGGTGCCGTCGCGCCATGTGCTGATTTCACCCGGCCTCGACGTCTCGCTCGCGAACCCCGAAGTGTTTGAGGCGGAGCGGAATGATCCATGGTTGGGCATCGCCGGCGGGCGTGAGGCAATCCGGCTCTATAGTGCCGGATTGGATCCGACAGACTGGCGTATCAGCCCGGTCTATGGCGATCTGTCGGTATTGCCGAAGACACTGCTCCTGACGGGCTCCCGCGATCTTCTCACGCCCGACAATCTCATCTTTGCACAAAAAGCCAGCGCCGCCGGTGTCGAGGTGGAGCTGATCTACGAGGAAGGCATGTTCCACGTCTGGCCGCTGATTGACATGCCGGAAGCGCGGCGCGCGCGTCAGCACATCGTCGCGTTTCTCACCGACGACGCCTACACCCGGGCTGAAAGGGAAACGGTCAAGTCGTCGACCAAAGCTTCATCCCAGCACACTAACCATTTCGGCCAGACGATCAATCGGCTCGGCGAACGTGACGAGATCGCCGAGCACTGAAACTCGGCCCCACGACATCGATTAGAACTTGCCGGTTTCCCTGAACACTTCGAAGGTCGCGCGGATGTGGTCGGCGACGGCCTTGACCGGCGCGCTGGCGTCCGGCGCCACCACCATGGCAAGATTGTAAGTGCCGATATCGGGCATTCCGTCCTTAGGGCAGAGTTCGACCATGTCGTTGCCCAGGAACGATCTCGGCAGCGGCGCGACCGCGAGGTCGGCCATGATCGCGGCGCGCTGGCCTGCGGTATGGGCACTCATATAAGCGACGCGATAGTTGCGGCCCTCGCGGCCCAATGCCTCGAGCGCGCCGGCCCGCCAGGCACAGCCCTCTTCCCAAAGCGAAACCGGCAGCGGTTCGCGCAGATGCGCGCAGCCGCCCTTGGCGCCGGCCCACACGATTGGCTCGGTCAACAGCACCTCGGCGCCGAGCGCGCTGGTCTTGTACGAATTGGTCAACAGCGTGATGTCGAGCGCCCGATCATCCATGCGCCGGCGCAGATTGCTGCTCTGGTCGATGGTGACGTCGACGGCGATCGAGGGATGCGACTGCGCGAAACGCTTCAACACATGCGGCAGCACGCGCTCGCCATAGTCGTCAGGTGAGCCGAGCCGCACCACGCCGACAATATCGGGGATGATGAACTTCGACACCACCTCGCGGTTGATCGACAAAAGCCGCCGGGCATAGCCGAGCAGCATTTCGCCGTCCGTGGTCAGCGTCACCGAACGCGCGTCGCGCGCGAACACCGAGCGGCCGAGAATATCCTCCAGCTTCTTGATCTGCATGGAGACGGCCGATGGCGTCCGGAACACCGCATTGGCCGCGGTGGTGAAGCTGCCGGTCTCGGCAATCGCCACGAAGGTGCGCAAAACGTCGAGGTCGAGCAGCGGCAGCGGGTGATTGAGTGGGGCGTTCATGACGATCGACCTTCAATTTTTCTGATACAAAACATCATTCCATTTCGTTTGATTGAACATCAGACCGGGAGCATAGTCAACTCCATCGAAGCAGCATGCTGCCAAAAGCGGCCACGAAACGACCACGGCGCAGACCTGCATCGACGTGAAATGAAGCTGAAACAGACCTGACGTAACGCATTGCCGGCGCTTGCCGTGCCGTAGCAAAGGAGATCGAAATGTCTATCCTATCGTCCCTCGGCCGCATCGCGACCGAATTCAACGCGGCCCGCACCCGCTACCAGACCGAACGCGCCATCCGTTCACTGCCGATCGAGCTGCAGAAGGATATCGGCTGGCCGGAAGCTTCCGACGCCAAGACCGGCATTCGCAGCGGCGTCGGATCCTGGGCTGGAGCAAAGTAAATCGTGTGTACCCCGTGCTGAAGGCCTGCCGCGCAGCCCGCCCGGCAGGCCTTCTCTATTTTATTTGTATTCAAACGAATTCATGAGCCATGCCGCCGCTGCATGGCGCATATGAGCAAGCCGCATAGCAGCTCGATTTTTTGATTAACTCTTTGTAAATATTCATAAATCCTAGGCATATTGCTCGTAGCTTGCCAAAATATGTCGCATCCGGTGTCGCTTTTCATATCAAGCGCTTCGCTTTTGCGATTTAGTTCCTGCTCACACAAGCCTATATCACCGTCAGCAAACGAGCTGCCCCACTCCATCAAGCGAAGGCGACCCGTTTAGAGCGACGTGCGTCCTATTGGACGCACAAAGTACGCTCTAACACTTTGAGTCTGCGCATCGTGCTTTCCGAAAATCAATTCGATTTTCGGGCCAATGCGCGAGCAACCGATTGGAGATGATCATGAAGCTTTTTGCCCGCCTCTTCGCCCGCCGCGAAATGAACCTGACCACCGCTCTCGAGCGTCAGCGTCTTGCCAACACCATGCCCGGCCAGACCGGCGCCATGGCCGCGGCACGTCTCGGCTTCGTCGCCTGAACGAGCGCGGTTCCAGGAAAACCGTATTTTCCCGGCCGGAACTGCGTAGAAATCGAAAATATAAGACACCTCCAGAGCCGCGCCCCTGCCGCGGCTTCAGGGTTGACTGCCGCCGCCTCGGTCCGCCGAGGCGGCGTTTATTTTGTTGCGCTTCCATCGCCTTTCACAACCTGACGGTGGCCTGGTTCGAGCAGCACCGCGCGGCGATTGCCCATTTGCGACCCATGTCGCAAATTTAATCTTGCCAAAGCCATCTAGACGATTGACAGGAATGGTTTTTCCTGATGACGCTATGCTATTCGCGACATCCTGTTCGCGTCATGGCTGCGTGAGGTTCCCGTGAACGCCGTAAAGCATCCGGTCAAGCGATCGTTTGTATTCTTCCTTGTTCCCGATTTCACCATGATCGCTTTTGCGACAGCACTCGACCCGCTACGCTCCGCCAATCGGATGCTCGGCTACGAGGCCTATCGCTGGCGCCTCGCCAGCATCGACGGCAAGCCGGTGCGCGCCTCGAACGGCGTCGAGTGTGCGGTCAACACCTCGCTCGAGGAGGAACGCAAGAAGATGGCGGGGCCGGATCGCCCCAACATGGCCATCGTCTGCAGTGGCACCAATGTCGAGCGCTACCAGAACAAGTCGGCCTTTGCCTGGTTGCGCGAGGAATACAATCGCGGCGTTGCCGTCGGCGGCCTGTGCACCGGTGCACATATCCTCGCCGCCGCCGGGCTCCTGTCCAACAAGCGCTGTGCCATCCATTGGGAAAACCTGCCCGGTTTTTCCGAAGCGTTCCCGAAGGCCAATGTCTTTGCCGACCTGTTCGAGATCGACCAGAACATCTACACCTGCGCCGGCGGCACCGCCGCGCTCGACATGATGCTGAAGCTGATCGGCGACGATTTCGACGAGAACCTCGTCAACCGCGTGTGCGAGCAGGTGCTGACCGATCGTGTGCGCAGTCCGACCGACCGCCAGCGCCTGCCGCTGCGCGCCCGCCTCGGCGTGCAGAACTCGAAAGTACTGACCATCATCGAGCTGATGGAGGCCAATCTGTCCGAGCCGCTGTCGCTGATCGAGATCGCCGACCATGTCGACCTGTCGCGCCGCCAGATCGAGCGCCTGTTCCGCACCGAGATGGGACGGTCGCCTGCCCGTTACTACCTCGAAATCCGCCTCGACCGCGCCCGGCATCTCTTGATCCAATCGTCGCTGCCGGTGGTCGAGGTGGCGGTCGCCTGCGGCTTCGTCTCGGCCTCGCATTTCTCGAAATGTTACCGCGAGCTCTACGCCCGCTCGCCGCAGCAGGAACGCGTCGACCGCAAGCAATTGCTGGCAGCCTGATCCCGATCAGGTCTCGGCCGACCGCACTTGCACCGTCCGCATCGCCTCGACGCGGATGTCCTCGGTCAGCCGCGCCTTCAACGCCGAGAATTCGGGACTGGTCTTCAGCGTGTAGTGCCTGGGATGCGGCAGGTCGATGGCGACATCCGACTTGATGCGGCCGGGCCGCGCCGTCATCACGATCACGCGCGAGGCCATGAAGATCGCCTCCTCAATGTCGTGGGTGACGAACAGCACCGTTTTCTTGCGCCGTTCCCATATGCCGAGCAGCAATTCCTGCATCAGCCCGCGTGTCTGGTTGTCCAGCGCCCCGAACGGCTCGTCCAGCAACAGGATTTCGGGATCGTTGGCCAGCGCCCGGGCAATCGCCGTGCGCTGCTGCATGCCCCCTGAAAGCTGTTTCGGCCAATGGTTCTCGAACCCCTTCAGCCCGACGAGGTCGACATAGGAAGCGACGATGTCGTCCAGCTCCTTTTCGGCCATCCCCCGTTCGCGCAGGCCGAAGCCGATGTTTTCGGTGACCGTCAGCCATGGAAACAGCGTGTAGGACTGGAAGACCATGCCGCGGTCCGGCCCGGGCCGCGTCACCGTCTTGCCGTCTAGCAGAACTCGGCCTTCGCTTGGCGCCTCCAAGCCGGCGACGATCCTCAACAGTGTCGACTTTCCGCAACCTGACGGTCCCAAAACGGTGATGAAGTCGTTGGCCGCCACCGCCAGGTCGATTGGCATCAGCGCCTTGACGGGTTCTCCACCCCGCACGCCGGCAAAGGTTCGCGAGACACCCTCGATAAGAAGCTTGCTCACGCCAGGCTCCATGGAAAGAGCCAGCGGTTGAACGCCTTGAACGCAAAATCGGACAACAGCCCGATCAGGCCGATGACGATGATGCCGAAGATGATCTGCCCGGTCGCCAGCCGCGACTGGCTGTTGATGATCATGTAACCGATGCCCGACGATGAGCCGATCAATTCGGCCACGATGACATAGGTCCATGCCCAGCCGAGCACCAGCCGTAGCGTCTCGGCGATCTCGGGCGCATTGGCCGGCATGATGACCCGCCTGACGATGCCATTGTTGGTCGAGCCCAGCGTATAAGCGGCCTCGACCAGATCGCGCCGCGTGGCCCCAACCTTGACGGCAATGATCAGGATGATCTGGAACACCGAGCCGACAAAGATGACGAGCAGTTTTTCCAGCTCGCCAATGCCGGCCCAAAGGATGAGCAGCGGAATGAAGGCCGACGCCGGCAGGTAGCGGGCGAAGGAGACGAAGGGCTCCAGAAACGCTTCCACCGGCTTCCAGGCGCCCATGGCGATGCCGAGCGGCACCGCGACGACCGAGGCCAGTACAAAGCCGCCGAAGACCCGCCAGATGGTGATCAGTATGTCGAGCCAGAAACGATCCTCGACCAGCAGCCGCCAGCCATCCCGCAGCATCGACAGCGGATCGGCGAGGAAGATGCGGTTGACGTGGCCGCCAAGCGTGATCCAGGCCCAGAAGGCCACGAACAGCACGAAGAAGGAGATACCGAGCACTGTTCGCAGGCTCGGAGAGACAGGATGCAAGGGGCGCATCTTCGTCCTTTGTCAGCGGCAAGGCGGCGGCGCTCTGCGCCACCGCACGGTGCCCAAGGGTTGAACCGTCAATTCGCCACGGCGCTGGTGTCGGCCAGAGTGGCGACGTCGGGTGCCTCCTTGATCAGCCCCATTTGCAGCAGCAGATCGCCGGCGGTCTTGGAAAAGTCCTGGAATTCCTTGGTGAAGAACTGCTTGTTCTCGGCCTTGTCGGCCCATTTCAGGTACTTTGCCGAATCCTCGAATTCATTGGCCGACTGTTTCACGTCGGCGCCCATGATCTCATAGGATTTCTGCGGCTCCTTCTTGATCATGTCGAGGGCGTCGAAATAGCTGTCGGCAAGCGCCTTGGCGGCGTCGGGATTGGCCTTGAGGAATTCGGGCGTGCAGCCGACCGTGTCGAGAACCATCGGATAGTCGAGCGTGGTCGCCAGGATATGCCCCTGGTCGGCCTTGTCGCGCACGGCCGAGATGAAGGGCTCGTAGGTGACGGCCGCATCGTTCTGGCCGGCGAGGAAGGCTTGCGCCGCCGCGTCGGGTTCGAGATTGACGACCGTGACATCCTTGGTCGACATGCCGTTCTTGTTCAGCACCCAGGCCAGCAGGAAGTAGGGCGACGTTCCAGGCGCCGAGGAAGCGACGGTCTTGCCCTTGAGATCGGCGACCGTCTTGATGTCGTTGCGTACCACGATGCCGTCGGCGCCATAGGATTTGTCGAGCTGGAAAATCTGCTTGGTGGTCACCCCGCTGGCGTTCCAGACCAGCCAGGTCTCGACCGTGGTGGCGGCGCATTGCAGGTCGCCGCTGGCGATGGCGAGCGGACGGCTGGCCTGCGGCACCTTCTTCAAGGTCACGTCGAGCCCATGCTTCTCGAACAGCCCTGCCTGCTTGGCGAGTGTCAGCGGCGCGAATCCGGTCCATCCGCTGATGCCGATGGTGAGCGATGTGGCGGCCATCGCCGGCGCGGACAAGCCCGCGGCAAGTGTCAATGTCGCGGCAAGGACGGTTATTCTGTTCATATCGGTTCCCCTTTTGTTTTTCTGCGGGAAATTGTTCACAGAGGCCGATGGGCTTGTCAATCAACAGGACCGTGTTTGCGCGCAAAGCAGCCGGCAATCCGATTTGGGATAGCGCTATCTGGCGTCGGGCATCCAGTTGCGGTTGCGCCACATTTTCTCGCCGACCTGGCAGTCGGCGATGGGCTTGTCCTGCGCCAGCACCACTGGCGGATGATCCGCCTCCTCCGCCGCCCATTGCCGTGACGCCGGGCCGGCAAGCTCCAGCACCAGCTTGCGGCGGATGGCTTCGGGAAATTGCGTCCAGTCGTTGACCGGGATCATGAAGGCGCCGGGACCGCCGATGACGCAGTCGCTGTAGTAGCGATCGAGATCGTTGACGTCATAGACGCCGGAAAAGCCGCCTCGGGTCATCAGCGGCAGGCCGTTGATAACTATGCCTTGCCTGACCACCCCGTCGCGGGCGAGATTGACCGGCGCGCCCTGGTTGTTTGGCCCGTCGCCCGAAATGTCGATGACGCGCTTGGTTCCCTGGTAGCCGCTTTCGGCGAAAAGGTCGCTGCCGAACTCCAGCGCGCCGGAGATCGAGGTGCGCCGCGCGCTGTTGGGCGGCTGAGCCGACAATTGCGCCACCACCCGCTCCGCATCGGCCCGGGTCGCGATCGCTGTCCACGGCACGATGACGCGTTGCCAGTTGGTGCCGGCCCATTCGACATAGGTGACGGCGATCTTGCCATAGGCGCCATCGGTAATCGCCTGCAGCACATTGTCGTGCGTCAGCGCCGCCGCGTAGCCATGACGCTGGATCTCGAGCTCGTCGGCCGACATCGACAGCGACACGTCCACCGCCAGCACCAGTTCGACATCGACCGGCTCGTCTGCGCGAGACATTGTCGTCGGCCAGAGCGTCAGCGCCAGCGCGACGACGCTCGAAAGCAGATGTCTTGCAGTGCCAAAACCAGACATGCCGCGAGGGTAAGCCAGAATCGACAGCTGAAAAAGAGAAAAGCCCGACCTGGGCCGGGCTCATCCGAACACGCGCGAAATTCTTGGCGAAGGCTCAGCTCCGCGGCTTGAGATTCTCCGGGTCGTAAAGCGGCTTGTAGCCGACACTGGCGACCTCGACCGGATAGGTCTCGCCGAAATACTCGACCTTGAGCCTGCGGCCCTCCTGGGCATAGGCCCAGGGCAGATAGGCGAGCGCGATGTTCTTGCCGATGGTCGGACCATAGGCCACCGAGGTGGTGAACGACCGGCGGCCGAGTTCGTCGACCAGCGTCTCGCCGGTTGCCGGGTCCATGACCGGCATGGTGCCGACCGGATAACGGGCGACACCTCTGGAATCCTTGTTCTCGGTCATCACCAGCGTGCATAGCATCGCCGGCTGGTGCGCGCGCTCACGATACTCCAAGTGCTTGGCCTTGCCGCAGAAATCGTTCTCCTTGACCTTCGGGCGGGCGAGATCGGCTTCCAGCAGATTGTACTCGGTCAAGAGGTCGGCGTTCTGCAGCCGCAGGCTCTTCTCCATGCGGCGCGTATTGGCGTAGGTCTCGACGCCGAATGGCATGACACCGGCCGAGCGCAGCGCGTCCCAGACGGCGAGACCATCCTCGTAGCGCATATGCAGTTCCCAGCCCTGCTCGCCGACATAGGAAATACGGAACGCCGTAACGCCCTTGCCGCCGATCCGGACCGGCTTGATCGCCGCGAACGGAAAATTCTCCGGCGAAAGCCCATCCGGGTTCTCGACCACCTTTTGCAACGTCGTGCGGGCATTCGGCCCCCAGATGCCGATGGTGACGTACTTCTCGGTCACGTCGGTGATGGTGACGTCGAACCCTTTGTCCTGAGCCGTGCGGCGCATGTACTGGTAGTCGCGCGGCCCGGCGTCGGCGCCGTCGATCAGCCGACAGCGGTCGGCCATGCGGATCACCGTGAAGTCGGCGCGCACCATGCCTTGCTCATCGAGGAAGTGGGTGTAGATGCCCTTGCCGATGTTGTTGTCGCCGCCGATCTTGGCCGCGCACAGCCATTCCAGCAGCGCGACATGGTCGGGTCCTTCGATGTCATACATCGAGAAATGCGAGAGGTTGACGATACCGCAATCCTCGCTCATCGCCAGATGCTCGGCGTTGGAGACGCGCCAGAAATGGCGGTTGTCCCATTCGTTCTCGCGCACCGGCACGCGGTTTCCATACTGCTCAAGCAGATGCTCGTTGGCGGCATAGCCGTGCGCACGCTCCCAGCCGCCCAGCTCCATGAAATAACCGCCGAGTTCCTTTTCACGCTCCCAGAACGGCGAGCGCCTGATGTTGCGGGCCTTGGAGAAGGGTTCGCGCGGATGCACCGCCGGGTTGTAAACCTTCATCGCCGTCTCGGTGCAGCGATCCCAGATGAATTGTTCCTTGGTCTGGTGCGGATAGAAGCGCGCATAGTCGATGGCGTGGTGGTCGATCGCGGTGCGGCCATCCGTCATCCAGTCGGCGATCAGCTTGCCCATGCCGGGGCCGTCCTTGACCCAGATGGCGACGGCGTACCACAGGCCTCTCACCTTCTGGCTCTCGCCCATGGAAGGGCCGCCATCCGCCGTCACCTGCAGCAGGCCGTTGAAGGAATGGCTTTCGTTATAGCCGAGTTCGCCCAGGATCGGCGTCAGTTCCATGGCGCGTTCGAGCGGCGCCAGGATCTGCTCCATGTCGAGATCGCGCTGCGACGGCGACAGCCGTGCCTGGTCCTTCTCCAGCAGGTCGCGCGGATGGCAGAGGCGCGGATTGGTCTCTTCGTAGTAACCCCATTCGATCTGGCCGCCCTCGGCGGTCTTGGGGTCGCCGGTGTCGCGCATATAGGCCGAGTTGCCCTGATCGCGCAGCAGAGGCCAACCGATCTCCTTGCCGGTGCCGGCGAACTCGGTATAGGGGCCGAAGAAGGTCAGCGGATGGTCGATCGGCATGACCGGCAGGTCCTCGCCGACCATCTCGGCGATCAGCCGGCCCCAGATGCCGGCGCAGACGATGACATAGTCGGCCTCGATCGTGCCGCGGTCGGTCACCACGGCACTGATGCGGCCGTCCTTGACCACGAGCGACTTCGCCGGCGTGTTGGCGAAGGATTTGAGCTTGCCGGACGCTTCCGCCTGGTCGACCAGCTTGCCGGCAACGGTTTGCGAGCGCGGAATAACGAGGCCGGCATCGGGATCCCACAGGCCACCCTGCACCAGATCCTGTTCGATGAGCGGGAATTTTTCCTTGATCTCGACGGGGTCGATCAGGCGAGCGCGCGTGCCGAACGCCTTGGCCGAGGCGATCTTGCGTTTGATCTCGTCCATGCGGCCGTCGTCGCCGACACGGGCGACTTCGAGGCCGCCGACGCGCGCGTAATGGCCCATCTTCTCGTAGAAATCGATGGAATAGAGCGTCGTCCAGCACGACAGGAAATCGTGGCTGGTGGTGTAGCAAAAGTCGGAAGCGTGCGCGGTCGAGCCGATATCGGTCGGGATGCCCGACTTGTCGATGCCGACAATGTCGTCCCAGCCGCGCTCGATCAGATGATGGGCGATCGATGCGCCGACAATGCCGCCGAGGCCAATGATGACGACCTTCGCCTTTTTCGGAAACTCTGCCATTGCCCGCGACTCCAGAATGCTGTTGCGGGCGGCGTCGGCGCCCGTCTGATCGGCGCACAATATGCAGGCGACGGGGACGGCGCTACCGCCTGTTTGCGACACGCCTCGGATGCCGCGCGACCCCTCCCCAAATCAGGAAAAACATCTACCCGTCAGGCGAAAGCCCAGACGTCCTCGGCCTGGAAGCCGACCTGATAGCCCGCCGTCTTCAGCTTGACCACGACCTGTCCGATCTCCGGCGCGGGCAGCGCACCAACCTCGACCTTGATCATGCCGGGACGATAGCGCTTGAGGTCGAGCTGCTCGAACACGATCCAGTCGGCGCCTTCACAATCGACGAGGAAGGCGTCGATATGGGTGATGCCGTTGCGGTCGAGCAATGTCTGCAAGGTCTCCGACGGCACCTCGATGTCTTTCAGATGCGGCGCGAACTTGTTGAAATTGGCGTCAGCCTCGCCCCAGGCATTCTTGCCCGACATCAGGTTGGTGTCGGTCACCGACGAGCAGCCGATAAACTCGATCGGCAGCGTGCCGGCTTCGAGTGCGGCAGCGTCAAAGGTGTGGACCGTGATCGTGCCTTTAGTTCTCGTTACCGCGACGGGTTCGATGACGAAGCGGTCCGTGTCAGGGTAATTGGCGCGCAGCCGTTTCTGGTTGTACGGGATCGGCTCGACCAGCATGGCGCGGGCCTTCGGAATGCGGTGCAGCCAAGGCGTCACGTCATCGAACAGCGCGCCATCGCAGGCGCCGACATTGACCATCTGGAATGGCCGGCCGCTATCACTGAAGCGTGCCTTCAGCGCCGCCTTGGCGAGGAACTTGGTGCCGCGCAGCGACGGCCCGCGATCGAGCAGGCCGGCGGGAAGCCCGAGCGACAGGGCAATGCGCGCCAGGTTGGAAACTGAACTCATGATTTGTCTCCTGGTATGACGTGCAGGGCGGCGCGGTGCTGGCCGGTGACCGCCGCCCACAACGCCATGAAGGGCGGTGCCAGCAGCAGGAATGGCGGGATCAGATGCGGGAAATAAATGCGCGTGTCGTGGATCGGGAAGACGCTGAATTTGGCGAGCGCACCGAGCACCAGCGCAGCAAACAGAATGCCCGCGCGGCGGCCGAGCCTGAAGCCGGCGCGGTTGGCCGCAAACCACCCGGCCAGCGCCAGAACCGAGACCCCGACCCAGCTGTTCAGGTTGACAGCGCGCAGCAGCGAGGCGGCAAACGCCCGGAGATAGGCGATGACGGAAAAAGCCGGCTCAAACCCGTCCATATTGTAGTGCTGCCCGATGCTGGAAAACCACAGATGCGGCCACCACCCGGGATGATGGGCCCAGTGCGAAATGGCGAAATACGCGGCGAGCGAAGCAGCAAAACCGACCAGCACGCCCCAGCCCTTCTGCCGGAACAGGACCAGCAGCACAGCGAAAACGGCAAGGAAAACTATGTTGTCCGGCCGCACCATGAAGGCGAGGAAGAGGAGGATCGCCGTCGCCACCTCGCGGCCTCGGACATAAGCGAAGAGACCGCCTAGCAGCAGTGCCGAGGTAAGCAGGTCCGGTGTCGAAGCGCGCGCGGCGTCGCCGAAATCGGCCATGATCAGCACCGCGCCGACCACCGGTGCCAACGCCAGTGCCTTTTCCGCACGCAGCCAGAGCAGCGTGATCGCGCCGAACAGCAGGACCGAAAACACCTGCACCAGCCGCATCGCCTCGACCGGCGACATGACGGAACTCAGCGTCGACAGGATTTCGGCATAGAGGAACTTGATCCGGTACATGCCGAGCAACGAATGGAAGTCGGCGGCGTTCTGCGTCATGTGGCTGCGGAAGCCACCGCCATCGTCGGTCAGCGCCTTGTAGTCGCCCGCCGAGACACCCGATTTGACGGTGTTGTAGGCATAGTCATGCAGTGCCTGCGCATCGGGGTAGGTGCCCTCCTCCGATATGGCGAGATAGGGCAGCATGTCCCAGTTGGCGTCGGGCATCACCCAGGCCGTGAACGCCGTCAAAAGCATATAGAGGGTGAAGGCAGCCGCACCGATCGGAGCCGCCAGCCGCGCATAGGTCCCCTCGCCCCACGCCAGACCGGCCTCGGCGAGCCGGTCGAGTGGACTTTGCGGAGCGGGCGACTTGGTCAGCATGTCTTCTCGGCGAACGTTCGTTTCAACGGACTTGGCTTTTGACGAAATCCTTCACGATCGCCACGATGCCACGCGACAAGAGACTGTCGAAGGCATCGACGAAGCGGTCAACATGCTCGCGTTGGCAGATCAGCGGCGGCTCGAGCCGGATGACGTTGCGGTTGTATTCGGTGAAGGCGACGAGCACGTCGTAGTCGCGCAGCAGCAGCGCGCCGACGAAACCGGACAGCGAACCCTTCAGCTTCTCGTCGAGCACGCTGACGATGGGGCGCAGCACCATCGGCAAGGTCTGCGAGAAGTCGTGAAACTCCAGCCCGACCATGAAACCCTTGCCGCGCACGTCCTTGATGATCTTCGGGTATTTTTCCCTGAGTGCCTGCAGCCGCTGCAGCAGGTACTCGCCGGTGACGGCGGCGTTGTCGATCAGCCCCTCGTCGTAAAGCACGTTAATGCCTTCCATCGCCGTGGCACACGCCTCGCCCATGCCGCCGAAAGTGGCCATTGCATGGATCATCGCCGTCTTCGGCGTGCCGTAGGCCTTCATGTAGATTTCGCGGCGCGCAATCATCGCGCCGACAGCGGCCTTGCCGGCACCCAGCGATTTGGCCAGTGCCGTCACATCGGGCACGACGCCATGATGCTCGAAGGCATAGAAGCGCCCCGAGCGGCCATAGCCGCACTGCACCTCGTCGGCGACCCACAGCACGCCATACTGGTCGCACAGCGCCCGCAGCTTCCGCCAGTATTCAGTCGGCGCCTGGATGATGCCACCGCCGCCCTGTATGGTTTCCAGCACGATGACGCCGATCTCCGGATCGGAGCGGAACAGGCGCTCGACGGCCTCGATATCGGCAAAGGGAATGCGGACGGTATTGTCGGCCATCCTGAACTCGGCGCGGTAGAGCTGGCCGTCGGTGATGCCCAGCACACCCTTGGTCTTGCCGTGGAATGAATTCTCGGCATAGACGATTTTCGGCCGCTTCGGGCCGGCGGCACGCTCGGCAAGCTTCACCGCCGCTTCCATCGCTTCCGAGCCCGACGAGCCCAAAAACACCATGTCGAGATCGCCAGGCGAACATTTGGCGATGTTGTGCGCCAACGCGGCGGCATATTGCGACATGAAGGCGATGGCGATTTCCTGCCGCTTTTCCTCCTGGAATTTCTTGCGCACTTCCAGAATGCGCGGATGGTTGTGGCCGAAGGCCAGCGACCCGAAGCCGCCGAAGAAATCGAGGATCTTGCGGCCGTTCTGGTCGATGTAGAACATGCCCTCTGCACGTTCGATCTTGATCTTGTGGAAGCCGAGCAGCTTCATGAAATGCAGCTGGCCGGGGTTGAGATGCGCCTTGAACAGGTCGGTCATCCCTGCGACATCCATCGCCTTGGCCTGCTCGACGCTGATCAGGTCGGGCTTGGCGGTGGTGGCGGGCGACAGTGTCGGCGCGCTGACCAGGGTGCGCGTATTCGTCTGTTCCGGCTTGGCCATGACGGTCATTTCAATCTCCTGTTCGCGCCCGCGACTGGCGTCGTGCGCAATAAACTGTTCGGCGCGCCCCTATTCGGCGGGGACATGTTTGGTGGCGACGGCGGGCCCGGCCTTCTTGGCGCGGTATTCGCTGTAGGCGGCGATCAGCATGTCCTCGTCGCGGTATTGCGGCACCCAGCCGAGCTGCCGTTCGGCCTTGGACACGTCGAGCACACAGTCCTCGTCGGCGATCAGATATTGCTCCGGATCCATGATCGGCATGTTGAAGAGGTCGAGCAGGTCGAGCGTGCGCTTGACCGCCCAGCCCGGGGTAGGCATCAGGATCGACTTCGAGCCGGCATGCCGGATCAGGTCCCCAAGCAATTTCTTCACCGGCGGCGGATTGAGCGACCCGAGATTATAGGCCTCGTTGGGCACACCGGCCTTCCACGCGGCGCGCGCCGCCTCCGCGCAGTCGAACACCGAGATGAACTGATAAGGGTTGCGGCCCGAACCGATCATCGGCACGGGAAAGTTCCAGTCGATCAGCTTGAACAGCTTTTCGAGGATGCCGAGGCGGCCGGGGCCGATGATCAGGCGTGGGCGAAACAGCGAGACCGACATGCCGCGCTTGCGCCATTCGGCGGCCAGTTCCTCGGTCTTCTGCTTCGACCAGCCATATTCGCCGAGCGGCGCGACCGGGTGCTCCTCGGTCATCGGCTGGGTGACGGTGTGACCATAGATCATGTCCGTCGTATAATGGACGAGCCTGCGGGCACCAGCCTTGTCCATGGCCTGCAGGATGTGCTCGGTGCCGTGGAAATTGACCGGAAAGAAGAAATCGTGCCGCTTCGCCCGCACCTGGATCGGTGACAGCATCTTGGCCGACAAATTGTAGACCATGTCGTCGGCCTTCAGCCCGACCGCGGCAACCGAGCCTTGGTCGGTGACGTCGCACTTGATGAAGCGGACAGTGCGGTAATGCGCAAGGTCGCTCCTGACGATGTCGGCGACGACAACCTCTTCACCGTCGGCCACAAGCTTCGGCGCCAGGTGACGGCCAACAAAGCCGTCACCCCCGAAAATCACATGTCTCATCGAACGATCTCGTTTGCTTGTATCTTGTCGGGCGTGATGGAAGCGCTCTGGTCTTCATGCCCTCGCCCACTTTGCGCGATCAGCACCGTACCGACGCAGATGCAGGCAATGCCGGCGATGCGCCAGCCATTCAGGTCTTCTCGGAAGACGAAATAGGCGAAGATCGCGACCGCGACATAAGCCAGGCTCAGAAACGGATAGGCGAAGGAAAGCTCGACCTTGGAAAGCACGTAGAGGTGCGAGGCCATCGAAATGACGAAGGTGCACAGGCCAAGGAAGACCCAGGGGCTGAAGACGATCTGCAACAGCTTGATCAGCGGATTGGTGCCCTCGAATGAAATCGGTCCGAGCGACATCATGCCTTGCTTCAGCATCAGCTGCGCAGCAGCATTTGTCATGACCGTAAACAAAATGAAGACGATATATTTCATGCAGCCCGCCACCCTGTGATATCAGCTAATACAAATCTGAAAAGATTTCGTGAACCCACAAGACATTTCTAGGTAAATCTGGACATTAAACATTCGTAAACCACGATTCATTCTAAGTTTACCTATTCGGCTGCCTCTGCATCGCGCCGCCGCAGGTCGACAATCCCGGCCGTGCGCGCCCAGAAGTCGGACATGAAGGCGGGATCGCGCAGCGCTTCCAGCCTCGGCCACTCCGGGAACGAAGCAACGAAGGTTGCAGCACTCATGCGCGCATCCTTGTAAGGGTTGACCGCCCCACCAGCCGCGATCGTCATGCGGTCGAGTTCGCCGAGCAGGGCAAGTGTCGCCGCTCCCCTGTTGGGGAAGTCCAGCGTCAGCGTGTAACCCGGACGAGGGAACGACAGCAGCGCCGGCGAGCGGATCGAACCGAAGCGCTTCAAGACGGTGAGGAACGACCCCTGCCCGGCCTGCCTGGCCGCCGTGAGCAGTGCCGGCACGATTGCGCGCGCGGCCTCTTCCGGGACCACGCTCTGATGCTGGAACAGCCCCTTCGGTCCATAGAGCCTGTTCCAGTCGCGCGCACCGTCGAGAGGGAAGAAGAAGCCCTGGTATTCGACCTGGCGCGGCACCTTGGCCTGCCCCTTTTTCCACCTGTAGGCGGCGTTGAAAGCGGTCAGGAACGGCCGGCTGAGCACGTTGAAAGGCGGCTGGAGCGGAACGGAGAATTTCGCGCTCGCACGCGCGGCCGCGTGCGAGCCGTGCTCGGCGTGGTTGCCCGTAAACAGCAGCCCCCGTCCGCTGTTGCGGCCACCGGCGAGCTGGTCGATCCAGGCGACGGCATATTCATTGGCCTGGTCCGCCGCTTCGGCAAGGTCGAAATATTCGCGGAGGTCGCGAAACCGCGTCGTCTTTTCCACGATATCGAGCGACGGAACCCGCATCAGCCGGATCGAAGCCGACAGGATCAGGCCGGTGAGCCCCATGCCACCGATGGTCGCCCGAAACAGGCGCGGATTGTTGGCCGCAGAGCAGCGATAGCTGTGTCCATCCGACCGAAGCAGCGTGAAACTCTCCACATGGCAACCGAACGTACCGCGCCGGTGATGGTTCTTGCCATGGACATCGTTGGCAATGGCGCCGCCGAGCGTGACGAATTGTGTGCCGGGCACCACCGCCGGGAAGAAGCCATGAGGCGCGGCATGTGCAATGACATCCGCGAGCAGCACCCCGGCATCCGCTTCGAGCAGACCGCTCTCGGCGTTGAAGCCGCGAATGCGGTTCAGGGGCCGCATGTCGATGACGGTGCCGAGCTGGTTCTGGCAGGAATCGCCGTAGGATCGGCCGTTGCCATAGGCAAGCAGCGACGCTTGCCTGGCCTGGCCGCCCTTCAGCAGCGCAATGGCGTCATCGGCGTGGATCGCCCTTGCCGCTGGCGGCGTGGCAAGGCCAAAGCTCTGGAAGCGTTCCGCCATGCCTACCAGCCTCCGATGACCAGCAGCACCGCGCCGATCGCCACCACGATCTGGCTGCGCCAGTCGCGAATGATGAAGACGACCGGGTCATCGTGCATTTCGTCGCGGCGCGCCAGGATCCAGACACGCATGGTGAGATAAAGCACGATCGGCGCCAGCGGCCAGATCAGCCAGGGATGCGGATAGAGTTCGCGCACCGCGACGCTGTCCATGTAGAGCGCCAGCACCAGCGCCGAGGAGAACGCCGAAGCCATGCCGGCCTGGGCGACAATCTCCTGGTCTTCGGTGCGATAGCCGCGGCCGGCAATGCGTTCGCCGGGCGGAATGGCTGTGGTGCGCAATTCGACAAAGCGCTTCACCAGTGCCAGCGACAGGAAGAAGAAGATCGAGAAGGCGAGCAGCCAGAACGAGACGTCGACGCCCGTGGCGGCCGCGCCGGCGAGCACACGAATGGTGTAGAGGCCGGCAAGCGTCAGCACGTCGACCAGAAGCATGCGCTTGAACGACAGCGAATAGGCCGTGGTAACGACCATGTAGCCGCCGAGCACAGCCAGGAATTCAAGCGACAGGAACAACCCGGTGCCGACGCCGATCGCCAGCAGCACCGCGATTGCGCCAAGGCCGAACGGAATAGACAGCGCACCGCTGGCGAACGGCCTGTTGCGCTTGGTCAGATGCTTGCGGTCGAGCGCAAGGTCGAAGAAATCATTGAGGATATAGATCACCGACGCCACCGCACTGAACGAGATGAACGCCAGCAGGCATTCCCAGATCATGTTGGAATTGAAATATTCGTGCGACAGCATCATCGGCACGGCGATCAGCGAATTCTTCAGCCACTGGTGGACGCGCAGCATCTTGACGATGGTCCGCAACGTCGGCTTGGGCGCCGGCATCGTTTCGGCGCCATGCGCCGCCTGCCAGCGCGCGGCATGACGGTCCGGCGCCACCACGATCGCGCTGCGTGCCGCGTCGAACACCTGGAGGTCATGGCGGCTGTTGCCGGCATAGTCGAAACCGGCATCGCCATAGGCCGCAAGGAGGGAGGCTCGCTTCTTTCCCGAAGTGAGATTGTCGAGACCCTCGGTGGCCAGTACCCGGTCGAAAATGCCGAGATGGACAGCAATGGCGTCGGCGAACTTGCGCGGCGTGCCGGTGGCCAGCACGAGTTTGCGGCCTTCGGCGTGCTCGGTGCGGAGCCGGTCGAGCAGGGGCGCCCGATAGGGCAGCGTGGCGGGGTCGATGTCGATGCGTTGGGCGATCGCCTGCTTCAGCCGCGCCGGTCCGCCGGCCGCCCAGAAAGGCACCAGGAAGAAATAGAGCGGGTTCTTCTTGAGGAGGATGAACAATCCTTCCCACAAAAGGTCCGTCGCGATCAGCGTGCCGTCGAGATCGACCGCAAGCGGTATTGCGTTCCTGTCCGACCGCGCGTCCATGCCCGTCCTGCCCTGCCAGCGTCTGATCCGGAAACCGGAACCCGTTGGGCGCCGTGTTTCGGCGTCTTGATGCTGATAGCGGGGGATCGCCTAGCGAACATTAAAACGTACGGTTGCAAAGGGCTGCCGCCGCGGTATTTCCATCGTCATTGTTAAACAACAGCTACCGGAAACAATAAAAGGCCGAGCAAACGCCCGGCCTTTCCAATCATCACACCGAGATTACTTGATGCGGGCGACGCCGCCTGAAATCTCGACGGTTTCCGAACCGGTCAGGGCTTCAAGGTCGCCATTGGGCAAGGTGACAAAACAGCCATTCTGGCAGAACTCGACGGTTTCACCGCCAGCCAGCGCAAGCTCGGTCTTGCTGCCGCCCTCGGTCACGACCAGCGTGCGCGTCTCGGCGTCCTTGTTGACCGCGCTGGCGGCATGGGCCGAGCCGCTCACGGCTAGCAAGGCCACGGCAGCGACGAGAGACTTCCACATTTGCAATATCGGTGTTCCCACCGCCTCTGTTGCATTTCCACAAGGCATTCTCGCCTTTGCATGGGAGCTTATATGAGATGGAAGCTGAACCGCAACTGAATGCCGCATTCATGCCGCAATTGGCTTTGGCTTTCGCACATACCCACCCTGTCAATCTGGCCGCGCGGCAATGCGTCTCGGCAATGGCAGCCCGGTAGGAGGATCCAGAGCCTAGTCCGGATCGGGTTTCTTCGACTTGCGCTGCTTCGGCAGCTTTTTCGCTTCGGCCTCGGCTTGCGCCTTGGCCTCTTCCCGTTCGGCGAAATCGACCTCGATCTTGTCGTCGTCGGTCGGCCATGCCACGTGCTTCTTGGCCTCGACGACCGCGCGCGGCGTGGACGGGATTTCGATATGCTGGTCGTCGAATCTTTCCAGCACGGTGAAGCGGACGTCGTTCTGCACGATGTTGCCGTTCATCACATCGGCCAGGAACACGCGGATCTCGAATTCGAGCGCGGCGGGTCCAAAATTGGAAAACAAGACGAAAGGCTCGGGGTTCTTCAGCACCAGCGGATGGCTGCGCGCGATATCCAGCAGCACCGCGTGGACCTGCTTGACGTCGCTGCCATAGGCGACGCCCACCTTGATGTCGATGCGGCCGAGCTTGTTGCGGTGCGTCCAGTTGCCGACGGCGTTGTTGATCAGGTTCGAATTGGGCAGGATCACCGACTGCCGCTGAAAAGTCTCGATCTCCGTGGCACGCACGCTGATCTTCTTGACCGTGCCGCTGACGTCGCCGGCCACAATCCAGTCGCCGACCTTGAACGGCCGCTCGGCCAGAAGGATCAGGCCGGAGACGAAATTCGACACCACATTCTGCAGGCCAAAGCCGATACCGAGGGAAAGCGCACCCGCGACCAGCGCCAGGCTGGAGAGGTCGATGCCGGCCGCAGAGATGCCGACCAGTGCGGCGAGCGCAACGCCGGCATAGCCGACCGCCAGCCGGATCGAGTTGCGCACTCCGGTGTCGACCTTGCCGCGCGCCATGACCGAGCCGTCGAGCCAGCCCTGGAACCAGCGCGTCAGGAAATAGCCGATAACGAAGACGACGATGCCCGACAGGATGCCAGTGACCGAAATGGTCACCGAACCGATATTGATTCCGGTTGCGAGCTTGTACGCCCACGCCTCGATGTCGCCGAGCTGGAAGCCCCACATCAAAAGGATCAACGGCAGAAACACCAGCATGATCATCACGTTGATGGCGATGCTGACGACAAGGCCGAGCTGGTCGAGTGCGGTATCTTCATAGCTGGAATTGGCCGACAGCCAACGCCCGACCGAGGTGTTGGCGAAAGCGCCCTCCTCGCCGATCGCCTGCGCCGACAGGAAGCCGATATAGGCCGTTATCAGCGCGGTGCCGGTGACCACGACCTGCAGCGAGACGAACAGGGCAAGGCCGATATAACCGAGCAGCGCCGCTATGATGGTGAAAAGCCCCAGCCCGAGCGAGGTGTAGCGCAGCCAGGCCGGCCACGGGCGCCAGCTTCCGTCACGCGCCCTGAACGGCCTCAGCATCGCCATGAGGATCAGGATGACGCCGACGATGATGGTGGCCACGAAACTGCGCGCGATGGTCAGCGACAGCGGCGACCCCATCTTGTCGTTGACGACCGACAGGAAGGTGTTGAAGCTGATGACCACGGCCATGGCGGTGGTCAGGCGGACCAGCCAGCGCGCCGGCCCGGTTTCGACGGGGATGAGCCGCCAGTTGGGCAAACGCGGCTCGAGTGCAGCGTTGGTCAGCCGATTGACACAGAACACCACGCCGATGACCGTGGCCAACGCATTGAGGAAGAGGCCAATATCGCCGCGCAGCACGTTGTAATAATTGAAAAAGAAGATCGTCGAGCCGAGAAAGGCGGCGACAGCCAGCGTCGGCAGCAAGGTCGACCAGAAGGCCACGGACAGGCGGCTGAGATAGGATGGGTCCTCATTGGTCGGATCGGCCTCGAACACCCGCCCGAACAGGCGCCTCCCGCCGACCAGCAGCACCAGCGCCAGGCCGAGCGCCATGAAGGTGGCGGCCAGGATAGCCTGAAACTTGAACTTGATGGCGAAGCTCAGCCAGGACGACACCGCCTTGTAGAAATTGCCGAACTCGTCGCGCGCATCGGAAAACACCTGCGGGCTCAGCGCGTCCGAGAGCACGTAGCGCTTCGTCAAAAGATTGCGGAACAGCGCGCTGCGCATGTTGCCGATCTTGTCGATCAGCCCGCTGATGCGGATCGACAAGGATTGAGCTTGCGCGATGACCGCGTTGATCTCGGCCTTTTCGGACGTCAGCCCCTCGCGTTCGGCGCTGACGATGTCGGGCTCAGCCGGTTGGCCGGCGGCGGGCGGCGGCCCGAGCTGTTCGAGCCTGCTGTTGATTTCGCCCAGGCGTGTGCGGAACGCCAGCGCGCTGGTCAGCGATTGCCGTGACAATTCCTCGAGTTGCAGGCGGATGTCGACGAGGTTGCTGTCGTCCTCGCCATCCTGCTGTATCTGCTTCTCGAAATTGTCGGCCTTGGTCGTCAGGCCTTGAATGATCTTTTGCTGATCGGCGACCAATCCGGCGGGCGCCTGGCCAACGCCTTGCGCCGCCGCCTCGAACGACAGCGGCGCCGAAACGACAAGCGCCAGGACCAGGATAAGGCGAAGCAATCGAAAAAACATGATGGATTGGCGACTCGCGGACGGCAAAGGCATTCAAAAAGCCTGTCCTTGATAAAGACGGCCATATCATGGGGCAAGTCACCGCGACGATCGCGCTCATCGAGCGTCGGCCAGTCGAAAGGCGATGGCGCAATATTGGCTTTGTATCAGCCCCCTGCTCTATAGTCTGCCGCATCGCCCGAACCGGATGACAATGATGGCAGAGTACTCGGCCTTTTCGCTGCTTGCGAACGCGCTCAAGGGAAACAAGGACTGGAAGCCGGCCTGGCGCAAGCCGGATCCGAAGGCATCCTACGACGTCATCATCATCGGCGGCGGCGGGCATGGGCTGGCGACCGCCTACTATCTAGCCAAGGAACACGGCATCACCAATGTCGCGGTGCTGGAGAAAGGCTGGCTGGGCTCCGGCAATGTCGGCCGCAACACCACGGCCGTTCGCTCAAATTACCTGCTGCCCGCCAACACCCGCTTCTACGAACATTCGATGAAGCTGTGGGAAAACCTGTCGCACGAGCTCAATTACAACGTCATGTTCTCGCAGCGCGGCTGCCTGAACCTGGCGCACACGCCGGCTCAGTTCGACGACTACGCAAGACGCGGCAACGCGATGCGCCATCTCGGCGTCGATGCGGAATTGATGACACCAGCCGAGATCAAGCGCTTGATCCCGGCGCTCGACATCTCCAACGGTGCACGCTTTCCCGTGGTCGGCGGCCTGATGCAGCGGCGGGCCGGCACCGCCCGGCACGACGCCGTCGCGTGGGGCTATGCGCGCGGCGCCGACCGGCGCGGCGTCGACATCATCGAGAATTGCGAGGTCACCGGCTTCCTGCGCGACGGCGACCGGGTTACCGGCGTTGCCACCTCGCGCGGCGATATCAGGGCCAAGAAGGTCGCGGTCGCGGTGGCTGGCAGCACCGGACGGGTCATGCAACTGGCCGGCGTCGAGACGATGCCGATCGAAAGCCATGTGCTGCAGGCCTTCGTCACCGAATCACTGAAACCCTTCATCGACACGGTCGTGACCTTCGGCATGGGCCATTTCTACATGTCGCAGTCCGACAAGGGCGGCCTTGTCTATGGCGGCGACATCGACGGTTACAACAGCTACGCCCAGCGCGGAAACCTGCCCATCGTCGATGAGGTGATGAGCGAGATGCTGGCGCTTTTCCCGGGCCTTGCGCGTGTGCGCATGCTGCGCTCCTGGGGCGGCGTCTGCGACATGTCGATGGACGGCTCGCCGATCATCACCATGGGGCCCCTACCTGGCATGTATCTCAATTGCGGCTGGTGCTATGGCGGCTTCAAGGCGACGCCCGCTTCCGGCTGGTGCTTTGCCTGGACCATCGCCAAGGATCAGCCTCACGATTTCAACGCCCCGTTCACGCTGGACCGCTTTCATCGCGGGCTGGTGATCGACGACAAGGGCCAGGGTGCAAACCCGAGGCTCCACTAGACAAGGCTTCATTAGGAACATTCCGTGCTGATCACTTGCCCCTATTGCGGCCCGCGCGATGTCATCGAGTTCACCTATCAGGGTGACGGCAACCGCGAACGTCCCGACCCCGCCTCGCAGAATTTCGAGGCCTGGAATGCCTATGTCTACGACCGGCTGAACCCGGCCGGCGACCACAACGAGATCTGGCAGCATTCCGGCGGCTGCCGGGCTCACCTGAGGGTGGTGCGCAACACGCTGACGCATGAGATTTCCAGTGTCGCCTTCGCGCGTGGCGATCACAGCTCGGCCGCGCACCGCAAGGCGGAGGACAAGCCATGAGCCCGCGACGCACCGACACGGGCGGCCGCATAGACCGGCTGAAGACGATCCGCTTCACCTTCGACGGCGTTGCCTATACCGGGCATGGCGGCGACACGCTGGCGTCCGCGCTGCTGGCCAATGGCGTCACCTTGTTCGGGCGTTCTTTCAAATACCATCGGCCGCGCGGCCTGCTGAGCGCGGGCGTCGAGGAGCCCAACGCGCTGGTCACGGTGCTGAAGGGCGAAGTGCGCGAACCCAACATTCCGGCAACCATGGTCGAGATCCATGACGGGCTGGTCGCCGTCAGCCAGAACCGTTTGCCCTCGCTTGCCTTCGACATCCATGCCGTCAACCAGCTCGGCGGAAAACTGCTGTCGGCCGGGTTTTACTACAAGACCTTCATGGGACCGGTTGTCGGCCCGCTGAAAGGCACGCGCTTCTGGATGTTCTGCGAGCATTTCATCCGCCGCGCCGCCGGCCTCGGCAGCGCCGGATCGGCAAAGGACCCGGCCCGCTACGAGCGCATGAACGCTTTTTGCGACGTGCTTGTGGTCGGCTCCGGACCGGCCGGCCTGATGGCCGCCAAGGCAGCCGCCGACCAGGGCGCCCGCGTCATCCTGGCCGATCTCGAGCCGCGTTTCGGCGGATCGGCCAACTGGTCCGGTGAAACCATCGATGGCGCACCCGCCGCTGATTGGGTGCGGCGCACCGTGGCCCAGCTTGAGGCGCGAGACAATGTCCGGCTTCTGCCGCGCACCACTGTCTGGGGCTACTACGACAACAATACGCTTGCCGCGCTCGAGCGGGTCAGCGACCACAAGGCGCAGCCCGCCAAGGGGGAGCCGCGCCATCGCTACTGGGCGATCCGCGCCGGATCCGTCGTGCTGGCCACCGGCGCCTTCGAAAGGCCGCTGGTGTTTCCCGGCAATGACCGGCCCGGCGTGATGTTGGCGCATGCGGCGGAGCGCTACGCCAACGAATTCGGCGTGCTGCCGGGCCAACGGGTCGTGCTGTTCACCAACAATGACAGCGCCTACCGCTCGGCGCTGGCGCTGAAGCAGGCGGGTGCGGCGATCGTTGCCATCGTCGACGTGCGCCCGCAACCATCCGCCGAGATGGGCGTCCTGGCCGGCGAAGCCGAGGCGGAACTGCTTTCCGGCCATGCGGTGGTCGCCACGGAAGGCGGCAAGGCCTTGTCCGGCCTCAAGGTTCAGCGCTTCGACATGGTCGCGGGCGCGCTGAGCGGCGACGCGCGCAGCATCCATGCCGATTGCCTGTTGATGTCCGGCGGCTGGTCGCCGACCATCCATCTGGCCAGCCAGGCCGGCGCCAAGGCTGAATGGAACGCGGCCCGGCAGGCCTTCCTGCCGCCCAAGCCGACGCAAAGCTGGATCGGCGCCGGCGCGTTCACCGGCAGCTTTTCGACGGGAGAGGCAATCGCCGAAGGGCGCGCCGCAGGCCTTGCCGCGAGTGGCGGCACCGCCACGCCGACGGCACTGCCCACTGTCGAGGCAGCTCCCGGAGATCCAGATCCCGCGCCTGTGTTCGAAGTCAAGGGCAGCGGCAAGAGCTTCGTCGACTTCCAGCACGACGTCACGGCGGAGGATGTCCGCCTGGCGCATCGCGAAGGCTTCGTCTCTGTCGAGCACCTGAAGCGCTACACCACACTCGGCATGGCCACCGACCAGGGCAAGAGCTCCAACGTCCCCGGCCTCGCCATCATGGCGGAAGCGCTGAGCAAACCGATCCCGGAAGTCGGCACCACCCGTTTCCGGCCACCTTTCGCGCCGGTGTCGATCGGCTCGCTGGCAGCGGAGCGCTTCGGCGATCTCAAGCCCGAGCGGCTGACCCCGATGCATGACTGGCATGTCGACAATGGCGCGACCATGTACTCCGCCGGCCTCTGGTACCGGCCGATGATCTACGGGCTTTCGGGCGAAACCGTCGAACAGGCCTATGTGCGCGAAGCCAAGGCGACGCGCGAAACCGCGGGCATCGTCGATGTCTCGACGCTGGGCAAGATCGCCGTGCAGGGTCCCGACGCCGCCGCATTCCTCGACCGTGTCTACACCAACATGTTTTCGACGCTCGCCGTCGGCAAGGCGCGCTACGGGCTGATGCTGCGCGAGGACGGCTTTGCCTTCGACGACGGCACCACATGGCGCCTGGGCGAACAGGATTTCCTGATGACCACCACCACGGCCAATGCCGGCAAGGTGATGCAGCATCTGGAATATTTTCTCGACGTGATCTGGCCGGAACTCAAGGTCCACGTCACCTCGGTGACCGACGAATGGGCGGGAGCCGCCATCGGCGGCCCGAAAGCGCGGCAGATTTTGGCAGCCTGCGTCACCGGCACTGCCGTGGACAACGCCACCTTGCCCTTCATGGGCATCGTGCACGGCGAGATCGCAGGCGTTCCGGTGATGATTTGCCGGCTTTCCTTCTCCGGCGAAATGGCCTTCGAAGTCTATTCCGGCGCCGGCCATGGCACCCATGTCTGGGAAGCACTGGTCGAGGCCGGTAAGCCGTTCGGGCTGGTTACCTACGGCCTCGAGGCGCTGGGCACGATGCGCATCGAGAAAGGCCATGTCACCGGCGCCGAGATTGATGGCCGCACCACCGCGCGAGACCTGCATCTCGACTGGATGCTGTCGAAGAAGAAGCCATTCATCGGCTCCGCGATGATGGATCGGGAAGGTCTCGTCGCGTCCGAGCGGCTGGAACTGGTCGGCCTGATCGCGCTCGACAACCGGCCGCTCAATGGCGGCGCGCACATTGTCGAGGACGTCGACGAAGCCAATCCGCACGGCTCGATCGGGCACATCACCGCCTGCTGCTATTCGCCGGCGCTCGGCAAGCATATCGCGCTGGCGCTGGTCAAGGGCGGCAAGGCCAGGAACGGCACGCGTGCGCATGTCTCCGATCCCTTGCGCAACCGCTTCGGGCCCGTGGAGATCGTCTCCAACCACTTCTACGATCCGGAAGGGACCCGCATGCATGGCTGAGCGTCAATCGCCCCTCGAGCCGGAGTTCCATGTCGGCTCGCACGGCAATTTCGAACATGGCGTCGAGATCCTGCTCACCGAAACCAGGCCGGGCTCGATCGTGCAACTCGCGGCATGGCCAGGCGAGGAGAAGAAACTGATGGAGGCCATCCGCACCGTCACCGGGCTTGCTCTGCCCGATGGCGCCGGCGGCGGCTCGAGCGACGGCGTGAAAGCGGTATTCGGCTTCGCGCCGGGAAAATTCACGGTGACCGATGAAGCCGAAGGACTGGCCCTAGCATTGACCAAGGCGGTAACGCCGGCGATCGGCACGGTGACGGACCTGTCGCATGGCCGCACCGCGATCCGCATTGCCGGGCCGAAAGCCGAATGGGTGCTGTCGAAATTCTTCGCCATCGACTTCGCCCTGCCTGCCTTTCCGGTCGGCGCCGGCCGCTCGACAACGCATCACGATGTCTTCGCCCAGATCCAGCGCACCGGCACCGACCAGTTCGACATCTATGTCTTTCGCTCCTTCGCGCGCTCGTTCTGGAAGGCGCTCTGCCACGCCAGCGAGGAAGTCGGTTACGAGGTGCAGTAGGCATGCGGTCTTAGAGCCGCGGCCTCTGGCCTCAATGCCGGCTGGTTCTGCCGCTAGAGAATCCTGCCGAAGGCGCCCAAGGTGGAAAACGTGGTCGTCCAACCGGCCCGAGGGGTGAAAATCCCGGTTTAGAGTCGGCATATTTGGTTCGAACATCCCCATGACCGCTGAACTATCCACCGGCGCTACCGATCGCGCCGATGTGCCGGCCAGAGCCGTGCTCCTGCTGCCGCTGACGGTCGCCTGCGGCGTGTTCATGACCAGCCTCGACCAGAATGTCGTGGTGACGGCGCTGCCGGGCATCAGCGAAAGCCTTGGCCGTCCGCCAAGCCAGCTCGGCCTGCTGATCACCGTCTACGTCGCCAGCCTGATCATCTCGATGCCACTCGGCGGCTGGGCGGCCGACCGTTTCGGCCTGCGCAACGTCTATTGCTTTGCCTTGCTGGTGTTTGCCGCTTCTTCGGCCATGTGCGGGCTCTCGAACGACCTCTGGATGCTGGTTAGCGCCCGCGCGCTGCAGGGCTTCGGCGGCGCGCTGATGGGAACGCTCGGCCAGGTCGTCATCCTGTCGACCTTCCCGCGCAGCCGGACCTTGAAGATCAACATGTACATCTCGCTGGCCGGCCAGTCCGGACCGCTGGTCGGTCCGCTCGTCGGCGGCGCGCTGACCACCTACATCTCCTGGCGCTGGATCTTCTTCATCAACGTGCCGTTCGCGCTCGCGGCCGCAATTCTTGCCGCCTCGCTGTTCCCGACAATGACCAAGCCGGTGCGCACGCGGTTCGATTTTCCAGGCTTTTTGCTGGTCGGCAGCGGCATGGTGCTGCTGGTCTTCGGCATGGACTCGCTGGCGGCGAAAGACGCCGCCGGCGGCATCATCGCGGCCGAGCTTGCGCTGGCGCTCATCATCCTGACGGCCGCCTCCCTCTACTGCCTGCGCGTGCGCAATCCGCTGCTCGATCTCAAGCTCCTGCGCATCCGCACCTTCCGCATCTCGTTTCTTACTGGCGGCGGCCTTGACACGATCGGTCTCAGCTCCGTCGTCTTCCTGCTGCCGCTGATGTTCCAGCTCGGCTTCGGCATGAGCGCGGTGCAGGCGGGATCGCTGACCTTCGTGGCGGCGGTCGGTTCGGTGGGTATGCGTATCTTCATGCCACGCCTCCTCAACCGTTTCGGTTTTCGCCGCGTGCTGGTCTTGAACACGCCCGTGGTTGCCGCCATGGTCGCGGGCTTCGCCTTGGTGCAGGCAACGACCCCGGTGTGGATCACGCTCACCTACATCTTCGTCTTCGGAGTCTTCCGCTCGGTGCAATGGGCCTCAACCGGCAACCTCGCCTATTCCGACATCGCGCCCGAACAGCTCGCCCGTTTCAGCGCGCTCTACTATATCCTGTGGCAACTGGCGGTCGCCATCAGCGTCGGCCTGGCGGCTGCGATGCTGTCGTTTCTCGCCGGCGGCGGGCCGGCCGTCGCCAGCGACTTCCGGATCCTGTTCGTGATCGAAGGCGTCATCACGCTCTGCGCACTATCCGCCTATCTCAAGCTGACGCCGCAGGACGGCGCTCATGTCAGTGGCCACGGCGCGCACATGAATACGGAATAGCGGCTTGCGCCGGACGGGAGCCTATTCGCTGAACGTCACCCATTCCTCGAGCGGCTCACGCTCGGTGCGGAAGGCGTTCTCGGGCTTGGAAGTGTCTTCATAGCCGAGCGCCATGCCGCAGACGACGATCTCCTCGTCGGGAATGCCGAGCACCGGCCGGATCTGCCGGTGATAGGGCGCGAAGGCCGCTTGCGGACAGGTATGCAGACCCCTGCCCCGCGCCGCGACCATGATGTTTTGCAGGAACATGCCGTAATCGATCCACGAACCCTGGTTGAGCCGGCGGTCGATGGTGAAGATCATGCCGACCGGAGCGTCGAAAAAAACGAAGTTGCGGTCGTGCTGAGCGCGCATCTTGTCGACTTCCCTACGGCCTATGCCGAGCGCGCCGTACAGGCCGAAACCGTTGGCACGGCGGCGGGTGAGATAAGGCTCGAAGAACTGGGTGGGATAATAGCGATATTCGTCCCAGTCGGCTTTTTCCGCGCGGATGCCGGAATTCATGATGGCATCCGTGATCCGCTGCTTGCTCCCGCCCTTGGTAACGTAGACGCGCCACGGCTGCATGTTGGTGCCGGAAGGAGCGCGCGCCGCAACAGTCAGTATGTCACGGATCGTCTCGTCGTCGATCATGTCGGGCAGAAATGCGCGCACCGAACGGCGCGACATGATCGCATCGTCGACGATTTCGGCGTCAACCGCGATTCGAGCCTTCTTTTCCAGCATGGGCCGTCCCTTAGCCATGTTCTCGATCGGACGTCCCCACTCGCCGCTCGCGGCGGAGGCTTTGCATGAACCGTCAAAATCCTGCAAGCAAATCTTGAGCATTGGTGAAAATCTACTTGATTTTTTCATGAGCTTCATTTCTCATGAAATTCGACTGAACATTTTCATGAATTGAGCGATTTGGCCTCCCCTACCGCACGAACATTGCAGGGACCTGACGAACGAGTGCTGGCCGGCGACATCAGGGCGTTGCGCCGGGTGCGCGGGCTTACGCTGGCCGAGATCGCGCTGAAACTCGGCCGTTCGGTCGGCTGGGTAAGCCAAGTCGAGCGCGGCCTGTCGACGCCGTCGCTCAGCGACCTCAGGGCCTTCGCCGAGTTGTTCGGCGTGCCGATCAGCCTCTTCTTCAGCCATGACGTGCCCGTGGAAAGCGAGCGCGGCGTGGTGGTACGCGCCGGCAAGCGCCGCACGCTTGGCACCAGCGAATCCGGCCTCGTGGAGGAGCTTCTGTCACCAGACCTCGGTGGTACCTTCGAAATGGTGCGGTCTGTCTTCGCGCCGGGCGCGGAGTTGAAGAACGAGGCCCGCCGGCCGACCGAGGAGGCCGGATACATCGCGTCCGGGCAGTTCGACATCGAGATTGCGGGCGTCTGGCACCGGCTTGGCGAAGGCGACTCCTTCCGCTTCGAAGGCAAGCCTTACCGCTGGCGCAATCCAGGCAGCGAACCGGCGGTTGTCATCTGGGTGGTTTCGCCACCGGTCTATTGATGCATGTCGCCGACGACATGCATCCATAAAGCAAAAGAAGCGCGGCGCGCTTGAAGATTGGGAGAAGAACATGGCGGGTTTGCCGAGCACGGCGCGCGTGGTGATCATCGGAGGTGGCGTTGTCGGCACCTCGTCGCTCTATCACCTGGCCAAGGCCGGCTGGACCGACTGCGTGCTCCTGGAAAAGAACGAGCTGACCTCCGGCTCGACCTGGCATGCGGCCGGCAATGTGCCGACCTTCTCCTCCTCCTGGTCGCTGATGAACATGCAGCGCTATTCGACCGAGCTCTATCGTGGCCTGGCCGACGCCGTCGACTATCCCATGAACTACCATGTCACCGGCTCGCTCAGGCTCGCCCACACAAAGGAGCGCATCCAGGAATTCCAGCGCGCCAAGGGCATGGGCCGTTACCAAGGCATGGACATAGACGTGATCGGACTCGACGAGATCAAGCACCGCTACCCCTTCCTCGAAACGCATGAATTGAAGGGCGCGCTGTACGATCCGAGCGACGGCGACATCGACCCGGCACAGCTGACGCAGGCGCTGGCCAAGGGCGCGCGCGACATGGGTGCGAAAATCATCCGGTTCTGCCCCGTGACAGGCGTGCGCCGCGAAAAGGACGAGTGGGTGGTCGAGACGCCCCAAGGCGATATCCGCTGCGAGACCGTCGTCAATGCAGCCGGCTACCGTGCCGCCGAAGTCGGCAGGATGTTCGGCCGCGAAGTGCCGATGATGGTGATGAGCCACCAGTACATTTTGTTCGAGGAAATCCCCGAACTCGCCGCCTGGTCGAAGGAACAGGGCAAGAAGCTGCCGCTGCTGCGCGACGTCGATACCTCCTATTATCTGCGCCAGGAAAAGGCGGGCATGAATCTCGGCCCCTATGAGCGAAATTGCCGCGCGCACTGGGCCACCCACAACGATCCCATGCCGGACGATTTTTCCTTCCAGCTCTTCCCCGACGACCTCGACCGGCTGGAACATTACCTGGCCGACGCCGTCGCCCGTGTGCCGATCCTTGGCACCGCCGGCCTCTCCAAGGTCATCAACGGCCCAATCCCTTATGCGCCGGACGGCAATCCGCTGATCGGGCCGATGCCCGGCGTTCCCAACGCCTTCGAGGCTTGCGTCTTCACTTTCGGCATCGCCCAGGGCGGAGGTGCCGGCAAGGTGCTGGCCGAATGGGTGACGCAAGGCCAGACCGAATGGGACATGTGGTCGTGCGATCCGCGCCGCTTCACCTCCTTTGCTTCCGCGCCGGACTATTGCGTGGCCAAGGGCATGGAGATCTACGGCAACGAATACGCCATCCAGTTCCCGCGCCATGCCTGGCCGGAAGGACGTGACAGGAAACTGTCGCCGATCCACGATCGAATCAAGGCGCTGGGTGCCCGTTTCGACGCCTATAATGGCTGGGAACGCGCCACCTGGTACGCGCAAGACGGCGACGACGTCTCCGAGGAAGCAACGCTGACCTTCCGCCGCGACGGGCCTTGGCAGCAGCGCGTGCGCGAAGAGTGTCTGGCTGTCCGCGACGCCGCCGGCATCCTCGATCTGCCCGGCTTCTCGCGCTTCAATCTCGAAGGCCCTGGTGCCGCCGAATGGCTGAGCCGACAGGTGACCGGCCTGGTGCCGAAGCCCGGCCGCATCGGCCTGGTCTATTTCTCCGATGACAAGGGCCGCATCGTCACCGAAATGTCGGTGGTGCGCCATGGCGAGGAGTCCATGACGCTGATCACCGCGGCGGTGGCACAGTGGCATGACTTCGAATGGCTGAAATCGCACATGCCCGGGGATGCGGCGTTCAAGCTGATCGACCGGACGGAAGAATTCTCCACGCAGATCCTGGCCGGTCCCAACTCGCGAAAAATCCTTGCCGACGTCTGTGACGCCGACCTGACCTTGCCTTGGCTGACGCATCAGGAAACCAGGATTGCCGGGCGCTGGGCCAGGCTGGTCCGCGTCTCCTTCGCCGGCGAGCTCGGCTGGGAGATCCACACCAGGGTCGACGACACTGCCGCGATCTTCGATGCGATCTGCGCTGCCGGGCAGAATTATGGGCTGAAGCCGTTTGGCATGTACGCGCTGGATTCGCTGCGGCTCGAAAAAGGCTACCGCACCTGGAAGGGCGACCTGTCGACCGACTATTCGATCCTGCAGGGCGGTCTGGAGCGCTTCGTCAAATGGGAAAAGCCCGATTTCCGCGGCAAGGCGGCCCTCCAGAACGAAAAACAGCAAGGCGTGAAGAAACGCTTTGTCACGTTGGTGGTCGAAGATCCCGGCGATTGCGACGCGCCTTACATGTCGACGCTCTGGCACGACGGCCAGATCGTCGGCGAGACGACGTCGGGGGGCTGGGGCCATCGCGTCGACAAGTCGATCGCGCTCGGCATGCTGCGCGCCGACCTGACCGAACCCGGCACATCGGTGGAGGTCGAGATCTTCGGCGATCGCTTCACGGCGGTCGTGCAACAGGACGAGCCATTGTGGGATCCCAGGAACGAAAGACTGCGCGCATGAAGAACGTTGTCCTCACCGATGGCGGCATGGGCCAGGAGCTGGTGCGGCGCAGCCAGTCCGAGCCGACACCGCTGTGGTCGGCCAGGGTGCTGATCGACGAACCGAACCTTGTGCGCGGCCTGCATGCCGAATTCATCAACGCCGGCGCCCGCGTCATCACCATCAACACCTATTCGGCGACGCCCGAACGCCTGGCGCGCGAAGGTGCGGAAGACCTGTTCAAGCCATTGCAGAAGCGTGGCATCGAGCTCGCCAGGCAAGCGCGCGACGAGGCCGGCGACGCGGCGATCGCCGGCTGCCTGTCGCCGCTCTTCGGCAGCTACGCGCCGGCGCTGACGATCTCCTACCAGGAGACGCTCGACATCTACCGCCGCATCGTCGCCGAGCAGGCGGACGGTGTCGACCTGTTCCTTTGCGAGACCATGGCGTCGTCGGAGGAAGCGCGCGCGGCGGTCACCGCCGCATCGGAAAGCGGCAAGCCTGTCTGGGTGTCATGGACGCTGGCCGATCACGGCACGCCGCGCTTGCGCAGCGGCGAGACGATTGCGTCGTCGGCCGATGCGCTCGGAAATCTGCCGGTGGCGGCGCGACTGCTCAACTGCTGCCGCCCCGAGGCGATCGCGGCGGCCTTGCCTGAACTGATCGAGCTCGGCGGCCCGGTCGGTGCCTATGCCAATGGCTTCACGTCCACCGAAGCGCTCAAGCATGGCGGCACGGTGGATGTACTGCATGCCCGCCACGACCTCGGTCCGGATGCCTACGCCGACCAGGCCATCGGCTGGGTGGAAGCGGGTGCGGACATCGTCGGCGGTTGCTGCGAGGTCGGTCCTGCCCATATCGCCGCCTTGCGCGACCGGCTGCAACAGGACGGCTACGCGATCACGGGAGTCTCACATGCCTAAACCATCATCGCGCATCACCGGCATTGTTCCATCGGGCAAGGACGGCTGGGAAGTTCATTTCGCCGCCTGGGCCCGCAAGGAAGCCGGCGAGGACATTATCATGCTGTCGGTCGGCGACCACGATTTCGACACGCCGTCGGAGACGATTGAAGCCTGCGTTGCGGCGGTTCGCGGCAGCAACCATCACTACACGCCGCTGCCCGGCCTGCCGCGCCTGCGCAAGGCGATGGCGGCGGCCTCCAGCGCCTGCACCGGTGTCGAGACGACGCCGGAAGAGGTCATCGCCACGCCGGGCGGCCAGGCCGCACTTTACGCGGCCGTGCAGGCCGTTCTCGACCCGGGCGACCACGCCATCGTGGTTGCCCCCTACTATGCCACCTATCCCAACACCTTCAGTGCCGCCGGTGCCAGCTTCACCGTCGTCGAGACACCGGCCGAGGATGGGTTCCAACCGCGCGCGGACATGATCCGTGCGGCACTCAAGCCCAACACGCGCGCCATACTGATCAACACGCCGAACAACCCGACCGGTGCGGTCTATTCGCGCGAGCGGCTGGAACAGCTGGCCGAAATCTGCCGCGAGCACGATCTCTGGCTGCTGTCCGATGAGGTCTACTGGACGCTGGGCGGCGGCGAGCATGTCTCGCCGCGCTCGCTGCCCGGCATGGCCGAGCGCACGCTGGTGATCAATTCGATGTCCAAGAGCCACGGCATGACTGGTTGGCGCATGGGCTGGCTGACCGGTCCGGAAAAAATGATCACGCTGCTGATCAATCTCAATTTGGTGACGACCTACGGCCTGCCGGCCTTCATCTCCATCGCTTGCACCGAGGCGCTGGAGCAGCACCATGGCGTCAAGGACATCGCCGAACGCTACGCGGCGCGCCGCACCGTTCTGCTCGATGCCGTGCGCGGCATGAACGATGTCACGGTGCGCGGTTCCGAAGGCGGCATGTATGTCATGCTCGACATATCCGATGTCGAACCCGACGACGAGAAATTCGCCTTCGCCTTCCTCGACAAGGAGAAGGTCGGCGTCATGCCGGGCTCGAGTTTCGGCGAAGCCGCGGCCGGCCATATCAGAATTAGCCTGTGCCAGCCCGAACCCGTGCTCAGGGAAGCAGCCGCCCGGCTGCGCCGTTTCGTTTCCAGCTACCGTCGTGAGGCCGCATGACCGCCAGGAGCCTTCCCACGAAAGCCATCCCCACCAAGGCAAGGGCCGTCATCATCGGCGGCGGCGTCTCCGGCTGCTCGGTCGCCTACCACCTGGCCAAGCTTGGCTGGACCGACATCGTGCTTCTGGAGCGCAAGCAACTGACCTCGGGCACGACATGGCACGCCGCCGGGCTGATCGGACAGTTGCGCGGCTCGCAGAACATGACCCGGCTGGCGAAATATTCGGCCGATCTCTACGTCAAGCTGGAAGCAGAGACCGAGGTCGGCACCGGCATGCGCCAGGTCGGCTCGATCACCGTGGCGCTGACCGAAGAGCGCAAGCACGAGATCTACCGGCAGGCGTCGCTCGCCCGCGCCTTCGACGTCGACGTGCGCGAGATTTCTCCCAATGAGGTCAAGGAGATGTACCCGCATCTCAATGTCTCGGACGTGGTCGGCGCCGTGCATCTGCCGCTCGACGGCCAGTGCGACCCGGCCAACATCGCCATGGCGCTGGCCAAGGGTGCGCGCCAACGCGGCGCCACAATCGCGGAGAATGTGAAGGTCACCAAGGTCCATACGAAAAATGGCCGCGTCTCCGGCGTGTCCTGGGCGCAAGGCGAAGGCCAGGGCACGATCGAGACCGATATCGTCATCAACTGCGCCGGCATGTGGGCGCGCGACCTCGGCGCCCAGAACGGCGTGAACATCCCACTGCACGCCTGCGAGCACTTTTATCTGGTCACCGAGCCGATCCCCGGCCTTGGCCGCCTGCCGGTGCTGCGCGTGCCGGACGAGTGCGCCTACTACAAGGAAGACGCCGGCAAGATGATGCTCGGTGCCTTCGAGCCGGTGGCCAAGCCATGGGGCATGGACGGCATCCGCGAGGATTTCTGCTTCGACCAGTTGCCGGAGGACATGGACCATTTCGAACCGATCCTCGAAATGGGCGTTAGCCGCATGCCGATGCTGGCGACCGCCGGCATCCACACTTTCTTCAACGGCCCTGAAAGTTTCACCCCTGACGACCGCTATTATCTCGGCGAGGCGCCGGAGTTGCGCGGCTACTGGATGGCGACCGGCTACAATTCGATCGGCATCGTCTCGTCGGGCGGCGCCGGCATGGCGCTGGCGCAGTGGATCAACGATGGCGAAGCCCCGTTCGACCTGTGGGAAGTCGACATCCGCCGCACTCAACCCTTCCAGAAGAACCGCCGCTATCTCAAGGAACGCGTCTCCGAAACGCTCGGCCTGCTTTATGCCGACCATTTCCCCTATCGCCAGATGGCAACCTCGCGTGGTGTGCGCCGCTCTCCCCTGCACGAGCACCTGAAGGCGCGCGGCGCCGTGTTCGGCGAAGTCGCCGGCTGGGAGCGCGCCAACTGGTTCGCGCGTGAGGGCCAAGAGCGCGAATATCGCTATTCCTGGAAGCGGCAGAACTGGTTCGACAACCAGCGCGAGGAGCATCTGGCGGTCCGCAACAAGGTCAGTCTGTTCGACATGACGTCGTTCGGCAAGATCCGCGTCGAGGGCCGCGACGCCTGCGCCTTCCTGCAAAGACTCTGCGCCAACGACATGGATGTGGCGCCGGGCAAGATCGTCTACACGCAAATGCTCAACCAGCGCGGCGGCATAGAGAGCGACCTCACCGTGTCGCGGCTTTCGGATACGGCCTATTTCCTCGTCGTGCCGGGCGCCACGCTGCAGCGCGACCTCGCCTGGCTGCACCGGCATGTCGGCGACCAGTTCGTCATCATCACGGACGTAACCGCCGCTGAAAGCGTGCTCTGCGTGATGGGCCCGGATGCGCGAAAACTGATCCAGAAGGTCAGCCCCAACGACTTCTCCAACGAGAACAATCCGTTCGGCACGTTCCAGGAGATCGAAATCGGCATGGGCCTCGCCCGGGCGCACCGCGTCACCTATGTCGGAGAGCTCGGCTGGGAGCTTTACATCTCGACCGAACAGGCCGCCCATGTCTTCGAGGCCATCGATGAGGCCGGTGCCGATGTCGGGCTAAAGCTCTGTGGACTGCACACGCTCGATTCCTGCCGCATAGAAAAGGCTTTCCGCCATTTCGGACACGACATCACCGATGAGGACAATGTGCTGGAGGCGGGCCTCGGCTTCGCGGTGAAGACGGCCAAGGGCGATTTCATCGGCCGCGATGCCGTGCTGAAGAAGAAGGAGGCCGGATTGGACCGCCGCCTGGTCCAGTTCCGCCTCAAGGACCCGCAGCCTCTGCTCTTCCACAACGAAGCGATCCTGCGCGATGGCAAGATCATCGGTCCGATCACTTCGGGCAATTACGGCCACCATCTCGGCGGAGCGATCGGGCTGGGCTATGTGCCGTGCCAAGGGCAGAGCGAGGCGGATGTGCTCGCCTCGACTTATGAAATCGAGATCGCCGGCGAACGGTTTGCGGCTGAGGCATCGCTGAAACCGATGTACGATCCGAAATCGGAACGGACGAAGATGTAGCGGCGCTTTTTCCTTCTCCCTCGTTCACGGGGAGAAGGTGCTAATCTTTCAAAACCGCTCCAACTTCGCCCGCACCTTGACCAGAAACGCCGCTCGCGTCTTCGGCGTCGAGGCGTCCATCAAATAATGCGCCAGGAAGAACGTCTTGCAGCGCCTGGCGCACAGCGCCCGCATGCCGCGCAGCAAGGTCTTGCGCCCGGGCTGGCCGACGACGACGCTCCACCAGGTCGGCGCGCCGCAAGTGGTGATGACGCCGACCCTGGTGACATGCGTCATCAGCGACTTGATCCCTCCCCTGCCCGCCGGCAGCTTGAAGGCGACATCGGTCGCCCACACCCGGTCGAGCCAGCCCTTCAGCATCGCCGGCAGCCCGTACCACCAGGTCGGGTAGACGAACAGGATCGCCTCGGCCCAGTTGAGCAGTTCGAAATGCAGTTTCAGCGCCGGATCCTGCGGCGCCTGACTATTGTAGGTACGCCGCTCCTCGCAGCTCATCACCGGATCGAACTTTTCGGCGTAGAGGTCGAGCAGCCGCACGTCCCAGCCTCGACGCGTCAGCACATCCACGGCGATGTCGCGAATGGCGGCGCAGAAGCTCTCCGGCACCGGATGGCAATAGACGACAAGCGCACGCATCAGAATGCATCCATGCTGGCCGCGACCTTCGCCGTGAAGGACTTCCGGGTTTCATCGGTCGACAGGTTCATCGAATAATGCGCGAGGTAGGTCACCGGAGCACCCGGCTTTACCGTGGCGCGCAGCATGCGCTTGATCAGTTTTCGCGGCGGGTCGCCCATCAGAAAGGCGCGGAACCGGCTGCCGCCATAGGAGGTGACCGCCGCGACCTTTCTTATGTTGTGCAGCGACGGCTCCACCTTGCCGTCGACCAGCTTGAACGACACGCCCGGCAGGAAGACGCGATCGAAAAACCCTTTCAGGATCGCCGGGAAACCGTAATTCCAGACCGGATAGGAAAGCACCAGCGCATCGGCCCGCAACAGGCGCTCGACGTATGGCGCCGCAGGATCCCCGGGACCGCGGAAATTGTGATAATCCAGCCTCTCCCTGCGCGTCAGACGCGGATCGAAATCCTCGCCGTAGAGATCGCAGTCATCGATCGAATGGCCAGCCATCGTGAGCCGCTCGACGATCATCCGGTGCAGGCCGGCATTGAAGCTGGTCTCGACCGGATGGGCATAGAGGACGAGGATGTTCATTACCCAGCCTTTTGCAACCCCTTGAACAGGAACGTCCGGCCCGAACGGTAGTCATAGTCCGGGTTTTCCCAGGCGATCATCTTGCCGGGATTGAGCAGGCCTTGCGGGTCGGTCTCGCGCTTGAAGGCGAGTTGCACCGCGTCGGTCTGCTTCATGCCGCCCTCTTCCAGCGTGTAGCGGTGCGGGTTGAAGATCGGGCAGCCATTTTCCTCATGCAGGCGGATGATCTCGTTAAGCCGCGCCTCGGTGGTGAACTTGACCAGCGGCAGGCCGAAGCAGGTGATGTTGCCATCCAGCCGCACGAATTCGAGATGCGAGAACACTTCGCCGGGAAACATCGCATCCATTTTCTCTACCAGCGCCAGCTGGTTGGGAAAGGGATAGAGCGACTGCAGGTAGGTGACGGCGGGGTCGACGCGCAGCGCCCGGAGCGTCGTGTGGTTCCAGGCCAGCTCATAGGCCGGCGGCAGGCCCTTTTTCTCCTCCGGCGTCGCCGTGGTGGCGTTGTAGATCACCTCACCCCCGGCGCGGCGCGTAAAGGCCAGAAAAGCATCCAGCCCATGTTGCGCCACCATGACGACGCAGATGCTTTGACCTTCCCTGAAGAATTTCTGGTGCCGCTTGAAATAAAGCTGCGGCACGGGTGCCGCGATCGGCGTGATCAGCTTGGTCAGGATGCCGTCCTGGCAGGCCAGCGCATTGCCATAGCGCGCCGCATCCATGAATTGGTCGAAGCCGACGATGACGTCGATCCAGTCATAGGCCGCCGTCAGCGGCATCTCGACTTCCGAGATGATGCCATTGGTGCCATAGGCGTGGGTCACCTTGTGCAGGTCTTCGCCGGTGAGTTCGAGCACCCTCGGCTCGGCCTCCATCGTCACCACGCGCAGGCGCAGCACATTGCCGAAATCACGCAATCCGCCGAAATTGATCGAGCCGACACCGCCGGAGCCGCCGGCGATGAAACCGCCGATCGAGGCGGTGTTGTAGGTGGAGGGCGACAGCCGCAGCTCCTGCCCGGAATGCGCGCGCGTCGCCTTGTCGATGTCGGCCAGGACCGCGCCCGGTCCGGTCACCACGCGCCCCGGCGCGATCGACTTGATCTCGTTCATCTCGGCGAGATTGAGCACCACGCCGCCCGAAAGCGGCATTGCCTGGCCATAATTGCCGGTGCCGCTGCCGCGCGGCGTCACCGGCACGCCATGGCGATGACAGGCGGCAAGCACGCGGATCAGTTCGGCTTCGTTCCTGGGCGTCACGATGAGGTCGCCGGTGACATGGTCGAGCTGTTGTTTCAGGACCGGACTGTACCAGTAGAAGTCCCGGCTCTTCTGCTGGACGATGGCCGGATTGTCGTCGAGTTTTATCCCATCGAGATCGCGTTTGAGCGCCGAAACATCCATCATTCCACCATCAGCTCGTCGAGTTCGGCATAGTCGGGCAATTGCCGGTCTATCGCTCGCCCCGCACGCACGACGATGCGATCCGATTCGGGGCGCGACAGCAATTCCGTCCAGCTTCGACCTTTGAACAGCACGAAGTCGGCATCGCCTCCGGCGGTGAGCGTGCCGAAGCCATCGAGCCGCATCACATGGGCCGGCGTCGCGGTGACCGCCTGCGGCCAGTCGCCGACCGGATGATCGAAATGCAGGACGCGCGTCGCCATGCGGTAGACCTCCAGCATATCGAGATCGCCATAGGCATAGAAGGGATCGCGCGTGTTGTCCGAAGCGACGGCCACCGCAATGCCCCTCGCCTTCATCTCATGCAGCAGCGTCACGCCACGCCAGCGCGGTGTGGTTTGGTCAGTGCGACGGTCCTGCAAATAGAGATTGCACATCGGCAGCGACACGATTGCCAGCCCGGCCTTCGCCACCTTGTCCAGCGTGTCCAGCACCTCGAGATCGGGCTGGCGCGCCAGCGAGCAGCAATGGCCGACGAGGATGTTGCCCTCGAAGCCGTTCCACAGCGCCGCCTCGGCGATCTTCTTCAGCGAGATCGCGGCGATGTCGTCGGTCTCGTCGGCATGGAAATCAAGGTCGAGCCCGTGCTTGATTGCCTGCGCGAAAACGTGGTCGAGCAGCTCTTCCAGGTCCGGCACCATATAGGTGACGACGCCCAGCACGCCCTTGGCGGCGGCCACGCGTTTGGCCAGCCTGTCGAACCATTTCTTGTCGCGCACGCCCTCGATGCCGAGCAGGCAGGCACCTTGCAATTCGACGCGGCCACGCCATGCCTCGCGCATCGTCTCGAACACGGGCCAGGAGATTTCCTCCTGCGGCGCGACGCTGTCGATATGAGTTCTGAGCGCCCTGGTGCCATGCGCGTAGGCCGAGCGCAGCGAGAAATCCATGCGGCGCGCCACATCCTCGGCGCTCCAGCGCGCCACGCGGTCGGCGCCTGTGGCGTTCAGAGCGCCCGTGAAGGTACCGTCGGGATTGGGCTTTCGTGGCCAGATATGGCCCTTGTCGATATGCGTGTGGCAGTCGACGAAACACGGCAGCACGATACGGCCGGCAAGGTCGATGGCGCCCGCCGGGACCTTCGATGCGGCCTGCACGGCGATGCTGGAAATCTTGCCGTCCGCGACGGTAATGTCGGCAGGGGCGAAACCGTCGCTGTCGAAGGTCGCAGCCAGACCAAGCGTGACAGATTGATGAACACGCGCGTTGGCAAGGCGGTAGGAGCCAGAGGCTGGTATCAAGGTCTACCGCTCCTGCTTCAGCGCGCTTTCGTGCCAGCGCCGCAAAATGAGATGCGAAATCAGCGACAGCACGAGAAAGATCAGGATGCCTGTCAGCGATATCAGGAACAGCGCCGCGAACAGCCTTGGCGCGTTGAGCCGGTAACCCGCTTCGATGATGCGCGAGGCAAGCCCGGACGACTGGCCGGTGGCGCCGGCGACGAACTCGGCCACCACGGCGCCGATCAGCGACAGGCCGCCGGCGATCTTCAGCCCGCCGAGGAAATACGGCATAGCCGCCGGCAGCCTGAGATAGCGCAGTTGCTGCCAGCGCGTCGCGCCGTTGAGCTTGAACAGGTCGCGCAGGTTGCGGTCGACCGAGTTGAGGCCGAGCGTGGTGTTCGACAGGATCGGGAAGAAGGCGACGATCCAGGCGCAGAGCAGGAGCTTGGTCGTCTGATTGTCGACATAGATGTTGATCAGCGGAAAGATCGCCACGATCGGTGTCACCTGCAGCACGATGGCGAAGGGGAAGAACGACATCTCCACCCATTTCGACTGCGCGAACAAGACCGCCAGGCCGACGCCGCCGACAACCGCCAGCAGCAGGCTGAGGAAGGTGATGCGCAAGGTGACCAGCAGTGCGGAAAACAGCAGGCCGGCATCGTTGTAGAGCGTTGTCAGCACGACGCCGGGGCGCGGCAGGATGTATTGCGGGATCTCGTTCCACACGCAGATGCGGTCCCACAGCCAGATCGCCAGGATCATGATCGCCAGCGGCAGAACCCAGCGGCCGATCCGCTCAAACCGCTCCTGGCGCACGCGGCGCGCTTCCTCGGGGTCGAGTTTCAACGTGCCGTCAATGGCTGTCATGATGCGAGCCCGCTGTTGAATTGATGGCATTGACCAGCACATCCGAGGCTTGCCGGCAAAGGGCCGCATAGTCAGGCGAGGTGCGAAACGCCTCATCGCGCGGATAGGACGCCTCGATCGCGAGTTCGTCGAACACCCGCCCCGGCCGAGCCGCCATGACGACGACGCGGTTGGAGAGAAACACGCTTTCGAACACACTGTGGGTAACGAAGACGACGGTGAAGCGCTCGTCTTGCCACAGTTCCAGCAGGTCGTTGTTGAGCTTGAAGCGGGTGATCTCGTCGAGTGCCGCGAACGGCTCGTCCATCAACAGCACGCGTGGCTTGGTCACCATGGCGCGCGCGATCGAGACGCGCATCTTCATGCCGCCGGAGAGTTCGCGCGGCACGGCGTCCTCGAAGCCGGTGAGGTGCACCCGCGCCAGCATCTCCGATATCGCCGGGGCGGCCTTGGCGCGGGAAATGCCTTTCAGCCTGAGCGGCAGCCAGACATTGTCGAAGACGCTGGCCCAGGGCAGCAGCGTCGGCTCCTGGAAGACGAAGCCGATATTGGCACGGTCGAGCGAGCCGCCGCCGCGCCAGTCGAGCACGCCGGATGTCGGCGTGGACAGGCCGGCAATCAGCCGCAGCGCCGTCGACTTGCCGCAGCCCGACGGTCCGAGCAGGCTGAGGAAATCGCCTTCCCGGATCGTCAGGTCGACATCGCTGAGCGCCGTCACGCCGTTGGAAAAGACCTTGCCGACGCCACGCAGCGCCAGCAAGGTCGGAGCCATGTCCGAGGCGGGCGTTTGCGCCACCTGTTCCCGCATCATGCCGGGCCGGCCTATTTCTTCAGCTCGAGCCCGACCCCCTTGTTGATGAAGGCCAGCGTGTAGGCTTTCGTGATGTCGATGCCTTCAGGCGTGACCTTGGCCTTGACCATCTTGTCGTAGAAGCTCTTGATCCGTTCTTCCTTCATGGCGCCGATGCCGAGCTTCTCGGTGTCGCCGGAATCGGCCAGGCCGAACTTCTTCATCTGCTCGATCGAGAAAGCGATCTGCTCGTCGCTCATGTCAGGATTGTCTTTCTTGATCATGTCGTTGGCGGCCTTGTTGTCGCCGTAGAGGTACTTGTACCATCCCTTGGCCGAGCCATCGACGAAGCACTGGACAACCTCAGGTTTCTTGTCGATCGTCTCCTGCATCACCTCGATCGTGGTCGAATAGGTGTCCCAGCCGTAGTCGGCGAGCAGGAACTGGTTCGGCACGAAGCCGCCTTCCTTCTTGACCGCGAACGGCTCCGAGGTGACGTAGCCCTGCTGGATAGACTTCTTGTTGGCGAGGAAAGGGGCGGTGTTGTAGGTGTAGGGGACGCGCTTTGAAGCGTCGAAACCGAGCTCGATGACCATCCACTGGAAGAAGGTCTGCACGCCTTCGTCACCCAGAATGTACTGCTCGGCGTTCTTCAGGTCTTCCCATTTGTCGAGCCCCTCGCCGGGGTGGGACATGATGACCTGCGGGTCCTTCTGGAAGTCGGCTGCCACCACACGCATCGGAATGCCTTGCTGGACGGCGTCGAAGGCCGACAGCAGATTGCCGCCCATGTAGAAATCGATCTTGCCGGCGAGCAACATCGGCCGGCCGCTGACCTGCGGGCCGCCCTGCATGATGGTGACGTCGAGACCGCAGGCGGCATAGGTGCCATCGGCCACGGCCTGGTAGTAGCCGCCATGTTCCGGCTCGGCGAGCCAGTTGGTGCCGAAAGTGACTTTTTCATTCGCCGCCGCGCCCAGCGTGCTGGCCGCAAGCAGGGCCACCACCGCGGCCGAAATCTTCTGTTTCACGTACATTGACACCGCCCTTTATTTGCACCGGCGCGTTGCGCGCCGTGCTTGACACCAAAGATTCAAGAAGCAAGACACATGCCACCGGCGTCGCGCGCCGGGACCCGCCCGCCTGCACCACAGCCATCTGCGAAAGCCGGAAAGGTCGTGCTGCACCGAAGGGCATCGTGCCTATTTTTTGAACGCCTGTCCACAATCGCACCGGCGACATGCACCACCATCTTGATGGTGCAATGCATCCGGCCTTAGGCTGGCGATATCCAGGAGATTGCCATGTTCAAGTTCCTTACCCCGAAGTCGATCAAGCCACCCTTTGCCCGCTACAGCCACGGCGTCGAGGTGCCGGCCGGCAAGCGGCTGGTGCTGTGCTCGGGCCAGGTCGCCATCACGGCGGACGACCAGATACCGGAAGATGCCGGCGCACAGGCCGAACTCTGCTTCAGGAACATCGCGGCGGTTCTGGGCGAAGCCGGGCTGGGACTTGGCGACATCGTTCGCATCAACGCCTATGTCACCGACCGCGCGCATCTGCGGCCCTATATGGAGGTTCGCGACCGGCTGTTTTCGAGCCCGGCGCCAGCCTCGACGCTGATGATCGTTTCCGGCTTTGCCCGGCCCGAATTCAAGGTCGAGGTCGAGGCCATCGCGGCCGGGTGATCGACAGGCCGGCCGCACCGCGCTAGGTCTGAGCTGATCATTTGAAGAGGCGTGACATGACTGCTGGCAAGAAACGCGTATGGTGGGGCGACTACCGGACCACCGAATACGCCTCGATCGATCCCGAAGCCACGATCGCGGTGCTGCCGCTGGCGGCTATCGAGCAGCATGGACCGCATCTGCCTGTGTCGACCGACACTTCGATCATGAACGGCATGCTCGACACGGTGATTTCACGCTTGCCCGACGATCTCGACATCCGCATCCTGCCGGTCCAGGCGGTGGGCAAGTCGAACGAGCATCTGCACGCGCCGGGCACTCTCACCTTGCCGGCAACGACGCTGGTCGACGCCTGGACCGAGCTCGGCCTGTCGATCGCGCGCGCCGGCGTGCGCAAGCTCATCGTCGTCAATTCGCATGGCGGCAATGAGGAGATCATGGGCATCGTCACGCGCGAATTGCGCGTGCGCGAAAAGATGCTGGCGGTGAAGACCAGTTGGCAGCGCTTTGGCCGCCCGGCCGGCATGTACACCGAACTCGAGGATCGTCACGGCATTCATGGCGGCGATGTCGAGACGTCGCTGATGCTGCATTTCCGGCCCGATCTCGTCGACATGGGCAAGGCCGACAATTTCGTTTCCAACGTCGCCAAGGCCGAGCAGGAATTCTCGCTGTTGCGCCACACAGGCACCCACGCCTTCGCCTGGATTGCCGGGGATCTCAACCCGAACGGCGTGGTCGGCGACGCCAGCATCGCGACAGCCGAGAAAGGCCGGCTGACCGCGGAATATCAGGCTGACGGGTTCATCAACCTGGTGCGCGACGTGCGCAAGGCCAAGCTCGCGGAGTGGCTGAAATAGCTAACCGTCGATCTGGAGGGCGAACGGCGTGCCTTCAAAGGCGTCGGCGCCGCGCCCGATCGACTCGATCGCCTCGATCATGCGGCCGTTGCGCTCGAGCAGCGCGTCGGCCACCGCGATCAGCCGCGGATTGGGCGTCGCCGAAGGTGACAGCGCTCGCAGCGTCCGCGCCAGTTCCACCTCGTTGCGTTTCGGCGCCAAAGCCGCGGCGATGATATAGGCCGAGGCGGTCGAACGGCTGATGCCGGCATAGCAGTGCACCAGCATTGGTTTCGCCCGGTCCCAGCGGCGTGCGAAATCGAGCAGGTTACGGACATGCTCCTCGCCCGGCATGGTCATGCCGTCCTGCGCCACGGCGATGTCGTGCATGACCAGGTGCAGATGGTTTTCCCTTGGGATCGAGGCCGGTCGGACTACGTCCGTTCCGGCGGCGAGCAGCGACAGCATGCGGTCGGCGCCGGTCCTGGCCACCACTTCCTCGATTTTCGCCAGCGAGCAGACATGGATCATTGTTTGAAACCTTTCGACCGATCCTCGCGCCGCGACGCCCAATCGGCAAGGGCGGATTCGAGCCTGCGCCATTCCTCCTCGCTCCCCGGCAGGCCGGCGCGCAGGGTATGCGGCCGTTCGGAGAAATGCCGCAGCAGGATGCCGCCCTGGCCAAGCCCGGAAAACAGGCCGCCGGCATCGGGCAGGCTGAGATAGCGGAACAGCGTGGTGCCCCCCGCGACGGGAACGCCGAAACGGCTAAACAGCGCATCGAGCCGCACCGTCGCTTCCGCCAGCGAGGCCCGCATCGCATCCTGCCAATCGAGATCGGCGAGCGCGCGGATGCCATATTCCAGGGCCGGTCCTGCGACAGCCCACGGCCCGAACTGCATGTCCAGCCGTTCAGCCGTCGGCGCGTCGGCAAGCGCGAACCCGAGCCGCAGGCCGGCCAAACCAAAGAACTTGCCGAAGGAACGCAGCACGACGATGCCCCCCTGGCCGACATCGCCGGCGAGGCTGTGCTTGCGTGGACCGACATCCATGAACGCCTCGTCGATGACCAGCAGCCCGCCCTTGGCGCGAAGTCCAGCGGCCAGCACCAGCAACCGGTCGCGCTCGACGACGCGCCCATCGGGATTGTTCGGATTGACTATGATGGCGAGGTCGGCTTCCGCCAGCGCCGCGAAATCGCTGACCTCGACCACGTCGTGCCCGGCAATCGCCGCCGCCCGGGCGTGTTCGGCATAGGTCGGCCCCAGCACCATTGCCTTGCCGGGCCTCACCAGCGAGGCGACGCGCGGCAACAGGATCTGTGTGCCAGGGGCCGCCACCACGCTTGCTGGGGAAGGCGCGCCATAGGTGTTGGCCGCGATCTCTACCAGTTCGCGCCCACGCGCGGCCTCTGGCAATCGCCACAGCGAGGTGGCGGGCAGGTCGAAAAGCGGGTAGGAGTGCGGATTGATACCGGTCGAGAGGTCGACGAAAGGCAGCACGGCATTGGGGAAAAGCGCCCTTGCCCGGCCAAGACTTCCACCATGGTCCACCGCTCCTTCAAGAAGCTTCATGTCAGTCCTGATCGCTTTCCTGTCATTAATTGTCGAATTCGCCCTTGGTTATCCCGACTGGCTGTTTCGCGCCATCGGCCATCCGGTGACATGGTTCGGCAGGCTGATATCCTTTCTCGACTTGCGGCTCAACCGCGCCACTGATCCCGACGCGCTGCGTCGCCAACGTGGTGTCCAGGCGCTTCTGGTCATTGTGCTGGTACCTGCGATAGCAGGCCTTTGCGTGCAGCTTGTTCTGCTCTGGTTCGTCCCCCTGGGATGGATCATTGCCGTCTTTCTGGCGACATCGCTTCTGTCGCAGAAAAGCCTTTACGAGCATGTCGAAGCCGTCGCCGACGCGCTCGACAGCGGAGGCCTCGACATGGGCCGAGCCGCCGTTTCGCGGATCGTCGGCCGTGATCCCGAGACGCTCGACCGCGCCGGCGTCTGCCGCGCGGCGATCGAGAGCCTGGCGGAAAATTTTTCCGACGGCATCGTCGCCCCCGCCTTCTGGACCGGGGTCGGAGGGCTCGCCGGCGGCGCGGCCTACAAGGCGGCCAACACCGCCGATTCGATGGTCGGCCACCGGACTCCGCGCCATGAGGCCTTCGGCTGGGCGGCGGCGCGCTTCGACGACTGGATCAACCTGCCTGCATCGCGGCTGACGGCGCTGCTGATCGTGCTCGCTTCCCTCCTGGTCGAGGGCGCCGACCCCCGCGACGCCTGGCAGGCGGTGAGGCGCGACGCGAAAAAACACCGCTCGCCCAATGCCGGCTGGCCGGAAGCGGCCATGGCCGGCGCGCTCGGGCTGGCGCTCGCCGGACCACGCAGCTATGGCGGTGTCATGGTCGACGACATCTTCATGGGCGAAGGCGGGCGCCGAGATGTCGACAGCGGCGATATCAGGCGGGCGCTCAAGCTTTACCGGGTCGCGGACTACCTGCTGATCGGCTTGTTCGGCCTGGTCGCGCTGATCGCCGTTCTGGTTTTCTAGAACTCGATGCCTTGCTGCGCTTTCACGCCCGTCGAGAAATGGTGCTTTGTCACCCCCATCTCGGTGACCAGGTCCGCCGCCTCGACCAGCCCCGGCTTGGCGTTGCGGCCGGTGACGACGACATGCAGGCCTTCGCGGCGGGCCTTAAGCGCCGCAACCACCTTGTCGAGAGCGAGATAGTCGTAGCGCAAGGCAATGTTGAGCTCGTCGAGCACGACAAGGCTGATCGAAGGATCGCCGATCAATTCCAGAGCCTTGGCCCAGGCGGCCTCGGCGGCAGCGATGTCGCGCTTCAGGTCCTGCGTCTCCCAGGTGAAACCCTCGCCCATTGCGTGCCAGACGACACGGTCGCCAAAGACGGCAAAGGCGTCCTTCTCGCCGGTGTGCCACTTGCCCTTGATGAACTGGACGACGCCGACGCGCTTGCCGTAGCCGAGCACGCGCAGCGCGAGACCGAAGGCGGCCGTGGTCTTGCCCTTGCCGGGACCGGTGTTAACGATCAGCAACCCTTTCTCGATCGTCTTGCCCGCAACCTCGGCGTCCTGCACTGCCTTGCGCTTGGCCATCTTGGCGCGATGGCGTTCTTCATCCTTGTCGTCGATATCGGTCATTTCACTTCACCTTGAGCGGTAGCCCCGCCACCATGAGCAACACCGTGTCGGCTACTGCCGCGACCCGCTGGTTGAGCCGGCCGGCATCGTCACGAAACCGACGCGCCAGCGCGTTGTCGGGCACGATGCCTTGCCCGACCTCGTTCGTCACCACGAACCACGGTCCGCGCGGCCGAGACAGCACGTCCGCCAGCCGCCGGCACGCGGCCTCGACGTCGTGATCGGCCAGCATGTGATTGGTCAGCCACAGCGTCAGGCAGTCGACAAGCACCGGCTGCCCGTCTGGCAACGCCTCCAGCGCTTCGGCGAGGTCGAGTGGCGCATCGGTGGTCGACCAGCCCTCACCGCGCCGCGAGCGGTGCAGCGCGATGCGCTCGCGCATCTCGTCGTCATGGGCTTGCGCCGTGGCGATATAGGCCCATGGCGAGGGCAATGCCGTCATCAGGGTTTCGGCGTGCGCGCTCTTGCCGGAGCGCGCACCACCGATGATGAAGGTCAGCCTGCCGCGATCAGGCAAAGCTGTCGCGCAGGCTGGTCGCCATGCCGGTGAAGCGCCTGCGCACCACGCCCACGATCGCGCCGAGCACCAGCCAGAACACCAGATTGGTCACCGTCACCGCCACCACGAACTGATGGTGCAGGCCTTCCGGGATCGGTGTTTCGAAACTGTCGGGCTGCGGCGCGCCGACGACATGCGGCGCGACGATCAGCAAGACGGCGAGGATGGTCAATGGCAGCGATCTGCGAAACACGATCAGGCCTAGGCCGATCGCGGTCGCGGCCGCCGTCGCCGTCCACCAGATCTGGCGCGGCAGAAGATCGGCCGCCGGCATTGCCGGCAGTTCCGGCTGCAGTCCGAGACCCGGTGCCAGTGTGAACACGGCAAAGCCGGCCAAACCCCAGAACACACCCTGGCGCCAGTTGCCGACGCCGCCGAAGAACTCGGAAACCGCGACCAGGACCAGTGCGAAGCCGATGCCGGTGACGATATTGGCAACCACGCTAAAGGCGAAACGCTCGAAACCGTCGGCCGGCGCCCAGCCTTCGTCTTCCTCCGCCGGTGTCACGGCATCGGTGCCCGCGGGCGCGGCAGAGCTCATGGCATTCCCAGCGGGCGCCACCGTGCTCATGGCATCATTGGTCGCCGCTGGTGCGGCCGCGTGATCATGGTAGTGGCCGCCGCCGGCCTTTTCGTAGACTTCCGCCTTGAGGATCAGCGGCACGGTGGCATAGGCCTGCATGCAGGCGAGAACGACACCGGCCACGAGCCCCGCGATCGCCGCGACGAACACGACGTTGCGAAACAGATTCATGATGTCGGATCCTCGTTAGTGGCAGGGAAACGCCATCGAGTGGCGATAGTCGTGGGCAGCATTGTGGACCGCATCGATATGCGAGAAGCCAACAAAGCCGACGACGAAGATGCCGAGCAGCGCCGCAAGCGCGAGCTGCATGAAGCGCGACTGCGAGGAGACGGAGGCGCCGAGGGAGACGGAAGCGGTAGTCATGTCTTGTCCTTTCGCCCTCCACCCGAGGGCATCGAAGTCAGTTTCCTGTCGCCGGCAGGTCTCCTGGCTCGCGGATAAGCGCCCTTCCCCACCTTCCCGAAGAAAAATCTTCAGTGGCATATGGAGAGGACTACCGCACACAGTTGCGGGGGCAGCCACGGCATTGGGCAGGAATTCCTGCCCGCACCGCATTCCCTCTTGGCTCCAAAAAGGAACCGACGACATCGGGGACTATAGGGAAATTCGCCGCGCCCGGCAAACCAAATTCCGACAGCCGCCAGCGCAGGAGCGCCGTATCGGCGAAGCTGCCCTCATCCCGTCCCGATTGACAAACTTCATGGCCGGGTGTCGGCTGGCACCCCTCACGGGAAACCAGCCATGCAGCCCAATGCCAGCGAGTGCGTGCCCTATAACGGCCTGACTCGAACCGAGCCGACGCTGCCCTCGTCGGCCTATTGGGACCAGGACAACTATCAGCGCGATCTCGACGCCATCTGGTACAGGAACTGGCTGCTCGTCTGCCGCGAGGCCGACCTTGCCCAGCCTTTGGCGTTCCGCACCTTCCGCGTCGGTACGCAGGAAATCCTCCTGCTGCGCGACGACACCGGCGAGTTGCATGCCTTCCACAACACCTGCCGGCATCGTGGCTCGCAGCTTTGCCAGGAAAGCCAGGGCCGGCTGAAGGCGCGGCTGATCACCTGCCCGTATCATGCCTGGTCCTATTCGCTGCGTGGCGATCTGGTGCGCGTGCCGTCGAAATCGCTGCCTGACGGCTTCGACAAGGCCGATCACCCGCTTTATCGCGTCGCGCTCTCGGTGTGGCGGGGTTTCGTCTTCGTCAATCTTGCGGAAGATGCCGCCAGCTCGGCGCAATCCTCCTTCGACCCGGCCTCCGGCGACTTCGACAACTGGCCGCTGGAAACGCTGGTATCAGGGCACGTGCTGCGCAAGGTGATGAACTGCAACTGGAAGATTTTTTGGGAAAACTTCAACGAGTGCCTGCACTGCCCGGGCGTCCACAAGGACCTGTCGCGGCTGGTGCCGATCTATGGCCGCGGCCTGATGAGCCGGCATGACGATCCCGAATGGCTCCGCCACGCCGACAATGACGCGCCGGAATTTTTCGGCGGCCTGCGCGCCGGGGCTGAGACATGGTCGCGTGATGGGCAGACGCACGGGCCGATCTTCCCGAGCTTGACGCCGGCGGAACGCAGCGCCGGTCAGACCTATGCCACCAGCCTGCCGTCGATGTTCATCGTCGGCCATGTCGACTATGTCAGGACCGTGCGGCTTACGCCGCTCGGTCCCGAACAGACCGAATTGACCGCGGAATGGCTGTTCGCGCCCGAGGCGCTCGCCGAGACCGACATCGACAACATCGTTGCCTTCGGCACACAGGTGCTGGAGGAGGACGCAGCAATCTGCGAGGTCAACCAGAAGGGCCTGCGCTCGACGCGTCATACAGCTGGCGTGCTGATGCCCGAGGAGTACGACCTGCACCGTTTCCACAACTGGGTGCGCGAACGGCACGCTGCGCGCTCACCCGAGGCCTGAAGATCACAGCGACTTCGGCAGATATCGCCAGGTCATGAAGCCGCAAAAGGCTGCCAGTAGCCCAAGCGTGACGAACACCGAGCCCAGGCCGAAGAAGGCCAGCACCACCGAATAGACCAGCGGCGGCGTCAGTTCGGAAAAATCGAGATAGGTGCGGTAGACCGCCGCCATCTGCGCGCGCTCATAAGAGCGCACCGAGCGCATGAAGGCGGTCGAACCGAGCGCGTCGAGCGCGATGGTGAAGAAGGCGCCGCACAGCAGGAAGGCGCCGGTGAGCAACGGCACGGTTTCGCCCACGGCACCAGCCGCCAGCAGCGTCGCCGACATGGCGAAATAGGCAAATGTCATGGTCCTGCGGCCGCCGAAGCGTTTCCCCGCCTTGCCCCAGAAGATCGCCATGAACAGCAGCGCGTTGCCGGCCGAGACCAGCAGGCCGCCGGCCAATTCACCCTCGCCGGTGATGACCATGAACAGCGGTCCATAGACGAAGAAGGTCGTCCAGAAGCAGGAACGGCCGAAGGCTATCAGCCAGGCCAATCTCAGCCTCGGCTGGGCGACGAAGCGGCCGATATTGGCGAGCGGATTGGCCGGTCGTGTCTTGCCCGGGCGGATCGACTGGTTGTCGCTCAGCCGATAGGTCCAGAACAGCGCCAGCAAGGCCATGGCGAACACCGCCACCGCGCCATGCGCGGCACAAATGCCGAAGCGCGTATAGAGAAAAATGCCGAGCGTCGGCCCGCAGGTCCAGGCAACCATCGACCACGCCATGCGCAGCGATTCGGCCTGCATGAAATCGGTCTTGCGGATGTGATCCATGATGTAGAGGTTGAGCGTGATCGACAGCGCGCTGGCGCCCATCACCCGGCACAGCATCCCGGCCAGTTGCCCGGCGAGCGTATGGGTGACGAAGAACAGCGAGCCGATAGCGAGCAGGCAGGCGCCCGCCGTGTAGACCCAGCGCCGCGCGAAGCGGCGGATCAGCATCGGCATGAATAAGGTCACCGACAGGCCGAGCAGGGACACGGCGGTGTAAAGTATGGAGACGATCTGCTCGTTGTGGAGAATCTCGTAGGCCTGGATCGGTATGACGCTCGACACCATGGCGCGGGCGAAGGATTCGACCGCGTAAAGCGAGGCGAAGGTGCGCGCATCCGCGGCCTTGAGGGCCGGAAGCCAGATCGGATGGCGAACATGGGTGGACATTGCTTCCCCAAAGCAGAATCGCGGCGTCGAATCTGCCGTGGACATTTCAGGCCCATTAAGAGGAAACCGACGCATATCCGGCAAAAGCGAAGCCGGTCAAAGGCTTTTCCGCGCTGGCCCAACCCGGCGGCTGGCGCGGACCCCGCCGCGCGGTCCAGGCCAAGGCGCCCGGTCTTCTTCTATCCGGTGCAACCGTGATAGTCGTCGTGGAGGGGCTGAATCAGATCGCGAGACCATGAGCATCCACACGCCGACCGTACCCGTCCCGCAGCCATCGAAGCGCATCGTCGCCATCGATATCTTGCGTGGCATCGCGCTGATCGCGATGGCGAGCTACCACTTCACCTGGGACCTGGAATTCTTCGGTTACACCGATCCCGGCCTCACCGCCTTCGGCTGGTGGAAGTTCTACGCCCGCTGCATTGCATCGACCTTCCTGTTCCTGGTTGGCGTCAGCCTCTATCTCGCCCATGGCCGACAGATCCGCTGGAACGGCTTCTGGAGACGGTTCGCCATGATCGCCGGCGCGGCGGTCGCCATTTCGGTCGTCACCCGCATCGCCACGCCCGACGGATTCATCTTTTTCGGCATCCTGCACGAGATCGCGCTCGCCAGCCTGCTCGGCCTCGCGTTCCTGCGCCTGCCGGCGCTGCTGACGCTTGCCGTCGCCGCGCTCGTCATCGCGGCACCAGTCTACCTGCGCTTCGAGGCCCTCGATCATCCCTGGCTCTGGTGGATCGGCCTGTCGGCGATCAACCCGCGCTCCAACGACTACGTTCCGCTGTTCCCCTGGTTCGGCGCCGTGCTTACGGGCATTGCGGTGGCCAAATTCGCTTCCACTTCCGGCATAAGGGCACGCCTGGCGAACCTGGCGCCCGGACGCTGGTCCAACCCGCTGGTCTTCATCGGCCGCCACAGCCTGACTTTCTACCTGATCCACCAGCCGCTGCTGATCGGCTGCGTCTGGCTGTTCTCGCAAGTGATGCCGGCGCAAGTCGAAACCCCGCAGGTCAATTTCCTGAAAACCTGCCAGCGATCGTGCGAGCAGATGCGCAACGCAACCTTCTGTTCGAGCTATTGCGGCTGCATGCTCGAAACGCTCGAAGGCGAAGCCTCTCTTGATCGGCTCTTCAACAACGACCAGACTGCGGACTTCAGGGCGCATCTGTCCGATCTTGCCGCAACGTGCACCGCCAAGACCGAGGACAAGATGACGGAGGGAGAGACACAATGATCGGGCCAAAACCTGGGATCGAACCGAAGCCTGGGACCGGGCCGAAGCCTGGGCTGGTACCGTGGCCGCCGGTGATCTACGCCGCCGCCATCCTCATCAGTGTCGTGCTCGGCCTCTACATCCCGCTGCCCTGGATCGGCGATCTCCTTGGCGACATCCTGTTCGCCGCCGGCTGGGTGGCATTGTTCGCCGTGGCCGTACTCTGGTTCACAGCGATCCGCACCATGATACGGGCCAGGACCACGCTCAATCCCAACGCCGTGCCCGATCATCTCGTCACGACCGGCCCCTTCGGCGTCAGCCGCAATCCGATGTACCTGGCCAACACGCTGCTGTTGATCGGCGTCGCCTTCGTCTCGGGCATCGCCTGGTTCTTCCTGCTTGCCTTCGTGGCCGCCTTCGTCACCCAGAAGGTCGCGATCGAGGGCGAGGAAAAGATATTGGCGGCGAAATTCGGCAAGAAATACCGCGACTATGCAAAAAGAGTCCGGCGCTGGATTTGAGCAGGGCTACGTGTTGACGCCGAGCTCGACCAGCCGCTCGACGCAAGACTCCTCGGCCTGGTCGAGTTCGGCCAGTGTCTCCTCCAGGTCGCGACGTTTCTGCCTGAGGTCTTCGCGCTTTTCCTCGATGCGCTTGATCATCAGCTTGAGCTGCCCGACCTCGCCCGGCGGCTCCTTGTACATCTGGATGATTTCGCGGATCTCGTTGATCGAGAAGCCGAGGCGTTTTCCGCGCATGATCTGCCGGATGAGGTGGCGGTCGGAAGGGCGAAACAGGCGGGTGCGGCCGCGCCGCACCGGCTGCACCAATCCCTCGTCTTCATAGAAACGCAGCGTCCGCGTCGACACGTCGAATTCGCGGGTCAGCTCGGTGATCGAATAATATTCCCGCATTGTCACTCCCTGCCGGGATTCCAGGCGATCGCCATGCGGCGTCTCCCTTCTGTCCCGAACCAAACCCTTGTCCGCCGGAATCGACGCGACACCCCGCACAAGCCTCGCACGGCATTTACGTAAAAGTCAATTGAGACCGTTACCGGACGCCGAACCACCAGCTCGCGAGGCCGAGGAAGGCAAAGAATCCAACGACGTCGGTGACCGTGGTGACGAAAACCGCCGAAGCGACCGCGGGATCCACCTTGAACCTGTCGAGCAGCAGCGGGATCAGAATGCCGGCAAGGGCCGCCACGAACATGTTGATGATCATAGCCGCCGCGATGATGCCGCCGAGATTAGGGTCGTGGAACCAACTTGCGGCGACGATGCCGATCAGCACGGCGAAGACGATGCCGTTGATGAACCCGACGCCCATCTCGCGGCGGATGATGCGGCCGGCGTTGTAGATGTCGAGATCCCTGGTCGCCAGCGCCCGCACGGTGACGGTCATGGTCTGCGAACCGGCATTGCCGCCCATGCCGGCCACGATCGGCATCAGCACGGCGAGTGCCACGATCCGCTCGATCGTGTGGTCGAACAGGCCGATCACCGATGCCGCCAGGAATGCCGTCAGCAGATTGACGAGCAGCCAGGGAACGCGCGAGCGCGAGGTCGCCAGAATGCTGTCGGAGAGCTCTTCGTCACCGACGCCGCCCATGCGCAGCAGGTCTTCCTCCGCCTCCTGCTGGATGACGTCGACGACGTCGTCGATGGTCAGCACGCCGACCAGCCGCTCGTTCTCGTCGACGACCGCGGCCGACAGAAGGTCGTATTGTTCGAATTCCCGCGCCGCCTCTTCCTGGTCCATGGTGGCGGGAATGGCGTGCCGCGTCTCATGCATGACCTCCCCCACCTTGACCGCGCGCTTGGCGCGCAGGATCTGGTCGAGATCGATGGCCCCCAACAACTTGAAGGTCGGATCGATGACGAAGATCTGGCTGAAGCGGTCCGGAAGGTTCTTGTCCTCGCGCATGTAGTCGATGGTCTGGCCGATGGTCCAGAAAGGCGGCACAGCGACGAACTCGGTCTGCATGCGCCGCCCGGCGGTCTCTTCCGGGTAGTCGAGCGAGCGCCGCAGCCTGATCCGCTCGGTGAACGGCAGCTGCGACAGGATCTCGTCCTGGTCTTCCGGCTCGAGGTCTTCGAGAATGTAGACCGCGTCGTCGGAATCGAGTGCCTGCACGGCCTGCGCGATCTGCGCATTGGGCAGATTGTCGACGATATCCATGCGGATCGCCTCGTCGACTTCGGTCAGCGCGGAAAAATCGAAGTCGGCGCCCAGCAGTTCGACCAACGCGCGCCGCTGCTCGGGATGCAGCGCCTCGATGAGGTCGCCAAGTTCCGACTGATGCAGGTCGTCGACTTCGCGCTTGAGGGTCAGCGTATCGCGGTCGGCGATCGCCGCACCGATCTGGGCAAGGAAGGACGAAAGAACCGCGCCGTCCTCGCCATAGATGTCGGCGTGGGCGTCGTCAGCCGCCTTGGCGGAGGTCGTCTGCTTGTCCTGGCCTTCCACCAGCGTCTCCAGCCATCAGAATCCCGGAAAGGTTGCCAATCAGGTCTAGACCATGATTCCGAAAAGTGGAAATCGGTTTTGGGTCCGACCACAAACAAGAAATTTGGAGCGGCGGCATGATTCGATTTCGCAGCCCGTCGCTCCAACGCACGGGAATTCCAGCCGAAAAATCCCGCTTGCGCAAAGGCGTCGTTTTCCACCGACGCGACATTGTCCGGCGTGCGCAACCTGGTCGATTCCGTCAAAGCGGGTGTGCTTGTGGCCCGGCCACGCGACAGCGCATGTCGCTGGGGAAAGAGCACCCGTGCGCGATTGGGGCAGAATTGTCATGATGCAGGTCCAGGCATCGGCTGGACCTCCAAGCCGCAACAAAAAAGCCGGAAGCCCTTGAAGATCAGGTCGCGGACAGAAAACAAGGCAATCGACGAGCGGCGCGTTCGCGTGGTCGTGGCCGAACGCAATCCGCTCGTCATATCGGCTCTGCGCGAAATGCTGGACTGCGACGGGCGCTTCGAGCTTTTGGCTTCCGTACAAAGCGGCAGGCATTTCCTGGAGCTGGCAGCGGTCCAGGAGTTCGATGTCGCCGTGATCGGCTGGAAGCTCTCCGACATGGATGGCGCTGATGTCCTGGCCGAGGTCCAGACCCGCAAGCTCGACGTTCGCATCGCGGTCTTTTCAAACGACCATGATATCGGCATCCTGAAACAGTGCGTGCGCCTGGGGGCCCAGGGCTACTGCTTCCAGTTCGACGATCCCGCCATCATCTTCGACACGATCCTGGCTGTCGCGCACGGCCGCATCTGCATCCCCTATATTGACATCAACAAGGTCAACGATACGCCTCTATCCCGGCTTACCGTGCGCGAGCGTGAACTGCTGGCGGTATTGTCCGACGGCTGGACCAATTTGCAGATCGCCACCCGGACCGGCATCTCCGAAAACACCGTCAAGTACCATCTCAAGAATCTGTACGACAAGCTGGACGTCCGCAACCGCGCCATGGCGGTCGCGCTCTATTCACGAGAGAGGCGTAGCCAAAGGCAGCCTTTCGGGTAGGGCGACCGGGTAGGCCATACCCACCCGCATGCGGTGAGATCTTACCCGCCAAGGTGTTGTCGGCATCGGCCGTCGAAACGAAACTCCCACCACCGCTTTGCTGGATCAGGAGGAGTTCGCATCATGGCCGGTTTCACCCATCTTTTCATTCCCGGGCCGACCAATATCCCCGAGCAGGTACGCCAAGCGATGAACCTGCCGATGGAGGACATGCGCGCGGCCACCTTCCCCGACCTCACCCTGCCGCTGTTCGAGGACATCAAACGGGTCTTCAAGAACGAGACCGGCCGCGTCTTCATCTACCCGTCCTCGGGCACCGGAGCCTGGGAAGCGGCGATGACCAATGTGCTCAGCCCAGGCGACCGCGTTTTGATGTCGCGTTTCGGCCAGTTCTCGCATCTGTGGGTCGACATGGCCGAACGGCTCGGTTTCGAGGTCGACGTCATCGACTGCGAATGGGGAACCGGCGTTCCGCTGGAACTCTATGCGGAGCGGCTGAAGGCGGACAAGACGCACCGCATCAAGGCGATTTTCTGCACACAGAACGAGACGGCGACAGGCGTCACCAGCGACGTCGCCGGCTGCCGCGCCGCGCTCGACGATGCGAACCACCCTGCCCTTCTTTTCGTCGACGGCGTCTCGTCGATCGGCTCGATCGACTTTCGCCAGGAAGAATGGGGCGTCGACTGCGCCGTCAGCGGCTCGCAGAAAGGCTTCATGCTGCCGGCCGGCCTCGGCTTCCTGTCGGTGAGCAGGAAGGCGCTCGTCGCTTCGAGAACCGCCACCCACCGGCGCTGTTTCTTCTCCTTCGAGGACATGATCCGCGCCAACGATGCCGGCTATTTCCCTTACACCCCGGCGACACAATTGCTGCGCGGCCTGCGCGCCTCGCTCGACCTGATCGCCGAGGAAGGGCTGGAGACCATCTTCTCCCGCCACCATCGCCTCGCCGAAGGTGTGCGCAAGGCGGTCGACGCGTGGGGGCTGAAGCTCTGCGCCAAGGCGCCAAAATGGCATTCGGACACGGTCAGCGCCATTCTCGTGCCGGATGGCATCGACAGCGGCGACGTCGTCAAGCGCGCCTACCAGGCCTACCAGACGTCGCTGGGCGGCGGCCTCAACAAGGTGTTCGGCAAGGTTTTCCGCATTGGCCATCTCGGCTGGCTGAACGAGGTGATGGTTCTGGCCTCGCTTTCGGCGGCGGAAATGGCGCTGCTCGATTGTGGCGTCCGGCTGGCGCCGGGCTCCGGCGTCGGCGCCGCCATCCAGCATTTCCGCGCCTCGGCCGCGCTGCCGGTCGCCGAAGCCGCCTGAGGGAGTCGACGATGAGCCACACCATTAACCACCTCAAGAAACTCAGGCTGCAGCGCAGCGAACTGGCGGTTCCAGGCTCCAGCCCGGAGATGATCGACAAGGCGGCCAACAGCGCCGCCGACTTCGTTTTCCTCGACATTGAGGACGCCGTCGCGCCGCCCGACAAGGAACGCGCACGCAAGAACATCATCCAGGCGCTCAACGACATCGACTGGCGCGCCAAGGGCAAGACCGTCTCGGTGCGCATCAACGGGCTGGACACGCACTACATGTACCGCGACGTTGTCGACGTCATGGAGCAGGCCGGCGACCGGCTGGACACCATACTGGTGCCCAAGGTCGGCGTTCCGGCCGACCTCTACATGGTCGAGGCCATGGTCAACCAGATCGAGATGGCCAAGGGCTTCAAGACCCGTGTCGGCCTGGAAGCCCTGATCGAGACCGCGCTCGGCATGGCCAATGTCGAGGCTATCGCCGCCACCCCTGGACGGCTGGAAGCCATGCATTTCGGCGTTGCCGACTATGCTGCAAGCTGCAAGGCGCGCACCGTCAATATCGGCGGCCTCAACCCCGACTATCCCGGCGACCAGTGGCATTTCGCCCTGTCGCGGATGACCGTCGCCTGCCGCGCCTACGGCCTGCGCGCCATCGACGGACCGTTCGGCGATTTCTCAGATCCTGAAGGCTACAAGGCGGCCGCCAGGCGCGCCGCCGCGCTCGGCATCGAAGGCAAATGGGCGATCCATCCGTCGCAGATTGCCTTGGCCAACGACGTCTTCTCGCCGCCGGAGAAGGAAGTCACGCGCGCCCGCCGCATCCTCGAAGTGCTGAAGGAGGCGGAGGCGCAGGGCAAGGGTGCCGCCGCGCTCGACGGCAAGATGATCGACGCCGCGTCGGAACGCATGGCGCGCAACGTTCTGGTGGTCAACGACGCCATCGAACGCGCCGGCCAACAGCACGTCGCGGCACTTTGACGATTTGGGGAGGAGAAAAGAATGGACATCCACGAATACCAAGCCAAGGAACTGCTCGCCCGGCATGGGATCCATGTGCCGCGTGGCGGCCTGGCCTACAGCCCCGAACAGGCGACCTACCGGGCGCGCGAGATCGGCGGCGGCAAATGGGTGCTGAAGGCGCAGGTTCATTCCGGCGCGCGCGGCAAGGCCGGCGGCATCAAGCTCTGCGCCAATGATGAGGAAATTTCCAGCGCCGCCGAAGCCATGCTCGGACGCAAGCTGGTGACGCACCAGACCGGCCCGCGTGGCAAGCTGATCTCGCGCCTCTATCTGGAGGAAGCCGTCGACATCGCGCAGGAGCTCTATCTCGGCTTCGTGCTCGACCGCAAGGAAGAGCGCGTCATGATCGTGGCCTCGGCCGCCGGCGGCATGGAAATCGAGGAGATCGCCGAGAAGGCACCCGATTCGATCATCCGCGCCACCGTCGATCCCGGTGTCGGCATGCAGCGCTTCCAGGCGCGCGAGATCGCCTTCGGGCTCGGCCTGGAGGACAGCCTGATCGGCAAGGCGACCGAGACCATCTTCAGCTGTTACCAGGTGTTCCGCGACTACGACGCCTCGATGCTGGAGATCAATCCGCTGGTGGTGACCCGCGACGGCAGCCTGGTAGCGCTCGACGCCAAGATGTCGTTCGATGAGAACGCGCTGTTCCGGCGGCCCGAAATCTCCGAATTGCGCGACAAGAGCCAGGAAGATCCGCGCGAGACCTTCGCCAGCGACCGCGGCCTCTCCTATGTCGGCCTCGACGGCAATATCGGCTGCATCATCAATGGCGCCGGGCTCGCCATGGCGACGATGGACATGATCAAGATCGCCGGAGGCGAGCCGGCGAACTTCCTCGACATCGGCGGCGGCGCTTCGCCCGAGCGGGTCGCGAAATCCTTCCGCGCCGTGCTCGGCGACAAGAATGTCGAGACCATCCTGGTCAACATCTTTGCCGGCATCAACCGTTGCGACTGGGTCGCCGAGGGCGTCATCAAGGCGATCCGCGAGGTCGGCGTCAACGTGCCGCTGGTGGTGCGGCTGTCCGGCACCAGGGCCGAGGAAGGGCGCAAGATCCTGGCCGATTCCGGCGAGGCGGTGATCGTCGCCGACACGCTCGCCGAAGCCGCCGAAAAAGCCGTCGCCGCCTGGCGCGTGGCCACCAACAAAAAAGCAGCCTGAGGGAGGACGGAAAAATGGCAATCCTGCTCAACCGCAGCACACGCGTCATCGTGCAAGGTTTCACCGGCAAGATCGGCAGCTTCCATGCCGAGGACATGAAGCGCTACGGCACCAAGCTCGTCGGCGGCGTCACGCCCGGCAAGGGCGGCCAGACGCATCTCGGCCTGCCCGTCTTCAACACGGTCAAGGGCGCGGTGCGCGAGACCCGTGCCGAAGCCAGCATCGTCTTCGTGCCGCCGCCCTTTGCAGCCGATTCGATCATGGAAGCGGCGGATGCGGGGATAAAGCTCTGCGTCTGCATCACCGACGGCATCCCCTCGCAGGACATGATGCAGGTCAAGCGCTACATGCGCCGCTACCGCTTCGAGGACCGCATGCGGCTGGTCGGGCCGAATTGCGCCGGCATCATCACGCCGGGACAGGCGCTGATGGGCATCATGCCCGGCTCGATCTACCTGCCCGGCCGCATCGGCATCGTCGGCCGCTCGGGAACGCTGGGCTATGAAGCCGCCTCGCAGATGAAGGCGCTCGGCATCGGCGTGTCGACCAGCGTCGGCATTGGCGGCGATCCGATCAACGGCTCCTCCTTCAAGGACGTTCTGAAGCTGTTCGAGCAGGACGACGAGACCGACGCCGTGGTCATGATCGGCGAGATCGGCGGACCGCAGGAAGCCGAAGCCGCGATCTGGGCGCGCGACAATATGAGGAAGCCGCTGATCGCCTACATCGCCGGCCTGTCCGCCCCCAAAGGCCGCCGCATGGGTCATGCCGGCGCCATCATCTCGGCCTTCGGCGAGTCCGCGCAGGAAAAGGTCGAGATCCTGAAAGAGGCCGGCGTCATCATCGTGCCGACGCCGTCATCGTTTGGCGAGGTTGTGGCAGATACGCTGGCGCGGAGGAAGCAGGCGGCGTAGCCGCAGGTTCGGGCGAAAGACGGACGCGGCGACGCAGTCTCCAAGACGCGCCGCCGCCTTCGTTTCCGGGCGCGCAAAGCGATTGATCCGTTATAGCCATTCCCAGCGATTAAATACTCGTGGCGCACTTGTTTCGCTGGAAACGATTTGCTACACGCCGCGAGCCGGTCGGTTCCGGCTCTACCACGTGCGGTCGTGGCGGAATTGGTAGACGCGCAGCGTTGAGGTCGCTGTGGGGCAACCCGTGGAAGTTCGAGTCTTCTCGACCGCACCAAATCATCCTGACGACACAGCTGCGAATTGAACCAGCAAGCACTCATTGTCTTGCCGGCGCGTCGGATGCTCGGCGCCCAAGCGCACGGCGAACTGGACGTTTCCGCCTGATATCGCCATATGGAAGGCGACAAGAGAGACGCCATGCCAGAACGCAGCCAGATTGCCACGTCGTTCCTGCCCTTGCCCGGTTCGGCCCCGGTGGAATGGCTGGTCGAGCCCGGCCTTGTCGCCTATCCCGATGCGCTTGCGTTCATGGAGGCGCGCGCCGAGGCGATCCGCGGCGGGGCTGCCGGCGAAATGGTCTGGCTGGTCGAACATCCGCCGCTCTACACCGCCGGCACCAGCGCCCGCATCGAGGACCTGATCGAACCCGATCGCTTTCCGGTCTTTGCGGCCGGACGCGGCGGCGAATACACTTATCATGGGCCAGGCCAGCGGGTGGCCTATGTCATGCTCGACCTGAAGCGCCGGCGCGAGGACGTGCGCGCCTTCGTCGCGGCGCTCGAACAGTGGATCATCGGCACGCTCGCCGCCTTCAACGTGCGCGGCGAACGCCGCGAGGACCGGGTTGGTGTCTGGGTGGTACGGCCAGATCGCCCTGCTTTGCCCGACGGCTCACCTGCCGAGGACAAGATCGCGGCAATCGGCATAAGGCTGCGGCGGTGGGTGAGCTTCCATGGCATCGCCATCAATGTCGAACCGGAGCTCGAGCATTTCGGCGGCATCGTGCCGTGCGGGGTCCAGGACCACGGCGTCACTAGCCTCGTCGACCTCGGCCTGCCCGTCGGCATGGCCGATCTGGATCTGGCGCTGAAATCAGCCTTCGAGGATGTTTTTGGTCCCGTGGCGGCTTTGCCGGTCGAGGCTGCCCGCAAGACGGGTTGATCCTTTCGGACCCAACCAGCTCAGAGCAACTGCCCTGACGCCCACAACACGCCGCAGCCGTGGATGGCGAACACCGCCAGCAAGGCCCCGGCGATGACCAAACGATCGACAGTGCCGATCGGCTCCAGTTCGTGGCGTGGCTTCACCCCGCTGCCGACGGTGAGCAGGCTGAGAATCGAAAATACCGCACCGGCCGCGAGCAGGAAGCCCAGGGAAAAACCGGCCCGCCAGCCAAGCGCCAGAAAGGCCGAGAGCAGCGAGAAGGACGCCAGCGCCAGGACGACCGGCCCCGGGCAGATCTGGCGCAGCACCTGGCCGCCGTCGAACTTCCACACCGGCACCAGATTGGCGATGTTGAACAGGGCAGCGCAGCCTGCGAGTGCGGCGAGTAGCGCGGCAGCCGCCTTGTGACCCTCGCCGCCGGCAAGAACGCTGGCGGCGATGACGATCGGCACCAGGAAGGCGGAAAACCCCGCCCCCATCAACGCCACGAAGGCCACTTCGAAACGGCTGTTATAGGGCCGGCCGCCAATGGCGATGCCGCCAAGCAGCGGGATGAAGATCATCCGCGCCCTGCGATGGCCCGTCAGCCGGAACGCCGCCATGTGGCCGAGTTCGTGCAGCGCCACCACCGACGTCAGGATCGCGGCCAGCGCCAGCCCGCCGAGGTGAAGGCCGAAGAACGGCCACAGCATCAATGCCGACAACACGGCAAAGCCGACCTGGCTCAGCGGATGCTCGAACCAGCCACCCTTGCGATACTGCCCGGTCCTTGCCCAACGCTGCAGCTTGGAGAGCTCGCGGCGCATGGCGAAATAGCGAAACACCAGGAAAGCCACGCCGCGGTACCGGTCGGTCCGGCTGAGCGTCACGCGCGTGCCGCTTCCCTCCGAAACCAGTTCGGCGGTCTCGCCATAGTCCTTCCAGAACGAGCTATCGAGCGCGGTGTCCTCGATCACCCGCATCGAGAAGCGGTTGCCCTCGACGACATCTTCAAACCGCGCCCTGCGCTCTATCGGCTTGCCATCGCGGCCTTCCCAAGAGAGCGTGATGCGGGCGACGCCCTCTTCGTCCAGCGGCTGCGCCGACAGGATCTCGCCGGACCAGCCGGCATCGCTGCCGAGCGGCCACAGCGCCTGCCACAGGCGCTGCCGGTCCATCGCCACGATGCGGCTCGACCTGACCGTGCGCAAACCAAGCGGCACGGTCATCAGGAGAAAGATCAGCCCGAGATTGCTGGCCACGAGAATGGCCGTGACGATGGGCGACACCTGGACGTTGCTCCCTGCCTTGGAGCCGCACCCTAACGTCGCGGCGGCAAGAAAAGCTTAACGGCGGGGCGGCATGGCCATCGAGAAACAGCGACGGCCGACGCTGCCAAATCACATGGCTCCGATCCAGATCGCCATGGAGACAAGAAACGCGCTCATGCAAACCAGCGAGATGACATCCTGAACCAGATCGGTCATAACTCTCTCCTGTTGTTGATATGTTTCTAATTTGTTCTAATTTTGTTCCATTGTCAACCGCTGGGAGGTATGGCCATGGGCGGGGAACTGTGCACGGTTAGCGAAACGTTAATTGGTCGCTAAGAGAGGGAGTTGGAAGCTTGCCAGGGTAGGCTTCAGCCCGGGAAGAACAAATTAGCGAGCGCTTGTATTAAATTTTGGCTGAGCCGAAAATGCCTGGGCCTGAGGCATTGCTGAGCGATCGACATGGGGAAATACGGAGGCGCAAATCAAGGTGAACGCTGGCGAAAGCGTATGCGACAAGGTCGCCGGCGGCGCCTCTCTCGCAATCTCGTAATTTGGTTGGCCATCCTGGCGACGAGCGCGATATCGTCCACTCTGATCGCAATGAGCGCTCACTGGCGGTTCTAAGCTACCCCCGCGCGGTACACGTCGGGTGAGAATCGTCCTTAGAGCGGCACCACCTTGCCGTCGGCCAACGTGACGCGCCGGTCCATGCGCGATGCAAGCTCGTGATTGTGGGTGGCGATCAGCGCCGCGAGGCCCGATTGCCGCACCAGTGCCTCCAGCGCCTCGAACACGTAGGAGGCTGTGACCGGGTCGAGGTTGCCGGTCGGCTCGTCGGCCAAAAGCACCAGCGGCGCATTGGCGACCGCACGCGCGATGGCGACGCGCTGCTGCTCGCCGCCGGACAGCTCGGATGGCCGGTGCGACGCCCGTTTGCCGATCTGCATGTAGTCGAGCAGTTGCGCCGCGCGCTCGGATGCCTCCTTGCGCGGCAGACCCTTGATGAGCTGCGGCATCATGATGTTTTCCAGCGCGGAAAACTCCGGCAGCAAATGATGGAACTGATAGACGAAGCCGACATCGTTGCGGCGGATCGAGGTGCGCTCGTCGTCGGACAACCGGCCACAGGCGCGTCCGGACAGGATCACGTCGCCGGCATCTGGCCGCTCCAGCAGCCCGGCCGTATGCAGCAGCGTCGATTTGCCGGTGCCCGACGGGGCCACCAGCGCCACCATTTCACCGCGCCGCAGCGCGAAATCGGCGCCGTTCAGGATGGTGAGCTTGCGCGGCCCCTGGACGTAGTGCCGTTCGACGCTCTTCAGCTCGATCAGGACCTCGGCCACTACTCGTACCTCAAGGCTTCGACCGGATCGAGGCGGGCCGCCCGCCATGCCGGAAACACCGTTGCCAGGAAGGACAGCGCAAGCGCCATGATGATGACATAGGTCGTCTCGCGCGGATCCATCTTGGCCGGCAACTGGCTGAGGAAATAGAGCTCCGGGTTGAACAGCACCTTGCCGGTCATCCAGGAGAAGAACTGGCGGATCGATTCGATGTTGGTGCAGATCACGACGCCGAGCAGCACGCCGGCGAGCGTGCCCGTCACGCCGATCGCCGCCCCAGTCATCAGGAAGATGCGCAGGATGGCGCCGCGCGAGGCGCCCATGGTACGCAGGATGGCGATGTCATGCCCCTTGTCCTTCACCAGCATGATCAGTCCTGAAATGATGTTGAGCGCCGCCACCAGCACGATCAGCGTCAGGATCATGAACATGACGTTGCGTTCGACCTGCAGAGCCGAAAAGAAAGTCTCGTTGCGCTGGCGCCAGTCGACCATGTCGATCGGCCGCTGCGCCGCCGCTTCCACCTTGGGTTTCAGCGCGTCGACATCGTCGGGATTGTCGACATAGATCTCGATCGTCTGCGCCCGGCCGTCCATGTTGAAGTAGAGCTGCGCTTCGGAGAACGGCATGTAGACGATCGACGTGTCATATTCGGACATGCCGACCTCGAAGATCGCCGCGATCTTGTAGCCCTTCATGCGCGGCGTGGTGCCGAGCGGCGTCACATCCCCGTCCGGCGAGATCAAGGTAATGGTATCGCCGAGCGTCAGGCCGAGATTCTCGGCCATGCGCTTGCCGATGGCGACACCCTCGCCGGTATCGAAATCGGCGAGCGTGCCTTGCTTGATGTTGCTGGCCACTATGGCGATCTTGCCGAGATCTTCACCCCGGATGCCGCGCACCAGCGCGCCGGTGCCGCCGCCGACATTGCCTTGCGCCAGCACCTGGCCGTCGATCAGCGGGATGGCGTATTTGACCCCGGGTACGCCGTTGATGCGGCTGGCGACCTGGGCATAGTCCTCAAGCGGTGAATCGAGCGGCTGCACGATCAGATGGCCGTTGACGCCAAGGATGCGCGTCAAAAGCTCGGCGCGGAAGCCGTTCATCACCGCCATGACCACGATCAGCGTGGCGACGCCCAGCATGATGCCGAGAAAAGAGATCGAGGCGATCACCGAGATCACCGTCTCCTTGCGCCGCGAACGCAAATAGCGCCAGGCGACCGTGCGCTCGAAGATGGAAAAAGGGCCGGCGCCCGCCGATCTCGCTGCCGCCGCCTCGCTCATGCGGCGGCACCGAAGTGTTTGGCCGCGTCGGCGATCGGCAGCGTCACGCGCTCGCCGGTCTTGCGATTCTTGATCTCGACCTCGCCGGCGGCGACGCCGCGCGGCCCGACGATCACTTGCCAGGGCAGGCCGATCAGGTCGGCGGTGGCGAATTTGCCGCCCGGCCGCTGGTCGGTATCGTCGTAGAGGACGTCCTTGCCGGCGGCGGTGAAGGCGGCGTTGAGTTCGTCGCAGACGCGATCGCAGTCGGCATCGCCCGCCTTCATGTTGATCAGGCCGATATCGAACGGCGCCACCGCTTCCGGCCAGATGATGCCGTTCTCGTCATGGCTGGCCTCGATGATCGCCGCGACCAGCCGCGACGGGCCGATACCGTAGGAGCCGCCCGAGGCGAAATGATCCTTGCCGTCGGGCCCCGTCACCTTGGCCCCCATCGGCTTGGAATATTTCTCGCCGAAGTGGAAGATATGGCCGACCTCGATGCCGCGCGCCGAGACCCGGTCGCCAGTCGGAACCTTCTCCCAGGCCGCCTCGTCATGCATCTCGTCGGTGGCGGCGTAAGGCGTCGTCCACGTCTTGACGATATCTGCTATCTCGCCGTCATTGGCGAAGTCGGTGTTCGCGCCGGGCACGGCAAGCGACAGGTAATCGCGATGGCAGAAGACCTGGCTTTCACCAGTGTCGGCCAGGATGATGAACTCGTGGCTGAGATCGCCGCCGATCGGACCGGTGTCGGCCCGCATCGGAATGGCCTGCAAGCCCATGCGCGTGAAGGTTCTGAGATAGGACACGAACATCCGGTTATAGGCCGCTCTCGCGCCTTCGAAGTCGAGATCGAAGGAATAGGCGTCCTTCATCAGGAATTCGCGCGAACGCATCACGCCGAAGCGCGGCCGCACCTCGTCACGGAACTTCCACTGTATGTGGTAGAGGTTGAGCGGCAGGTCCTTGTAGGATTTGACGTAAGCGCGAAAAATCTCGGTGACCATTTCCTCGTTGGTCGGACCGTAGAGCATGTCGCGGTCCTGCCGGTCCTTGATGCGCAGCATCTCCTTGCCGTAGTCGTTGTAACGGCCGCTCTCGCGCCACAGATCGGCCGACTGGATGGTCGGCATCAGGATCTCCAGCGCACCGGCGCGGTTCTGCTCCTCGCGGATGATCTTGCAGACCTTGTCCAGCACCCGTTTGCCCAGCGGCAGCCAGGAAAAACTGCCTTGCCCCTGCTGGCGGATCATGCCGGCGCGCAGCATCAGCCGATGCGAGACGATTTCGGCCTCGCGCGGGTTTTCTTTGAGGATAGGCAGGAAATAGCGCGACAAACGCATGGACAGGTCCGTGAATGAGAATGGCCACGCCAGAATCGGCGCGGCGCAGGCTTGCTTGCCCCGGCTTCATAGCGATTTCATGACCGAATGGAAACCCGGCCATCCCACCACGTCAGCCCCTTCCGAGCCCGAATCCCTCGCTTCCGGATCGACCCGCGCCGACAATGGAACGCACCGAACCTCTTCGGGTTTGGCCGTCAATTCTTTGCGCGCGTCAATTGCGAACATGCCGCAAAGGCTCTGTCGACCCTGACTGGACGTTTCAAAAGCAAACCCTGCCGCACTATTGTGCAGTGCAGCACGAGAATGCCCGTTTCAAGGCAAAATTCTTCGTGACATTTTCATTTCCGTTGGGCTAATGTGCCCCGATAACCGAGAGGGCAGAAAAAAATCTGCTCTCCTACGCGGTCAAAGTCTTGGGAGGATGCGATCTAGGCGCGGTTACTCGCTGCCGCCGGATACCGGAAACAGATCGGACGCGTTTAATTGCAAGGCCTTGTGCCTTGCATTTTTTTTGTGCAATCATCTGGTTAGCGCCGCGAATTGGCAGGCTACATGACCTTGCGTCAGCAGCCAGTAGCCGCCGTACAGGGCGGCATCTCAATCCCATCCGCAGCGCTCCGACCTTATCGGAGCACCCTGCCGCCACGTCTATTTCCCTGGGGTCGGACTGAAATCCGGCACGATGTGCGGGATGTCGTTGAGGCTGTATCCCAGCCCGTGCGTCAGGCCGTAGAAAATGCCCATCAGGACCGCCGTTGCGATGGTGGTGCGGATCACGGCACGCAGCATATGCGGCCCGCGCGGCGCGCTCGGTACCGTGCCCAGCGTCACGTCGTGATCGTCGTCCTGCGTTCTGACGCTGAACGGCAGGACGGCAAACAGCACCACCCACCAGGTCGCGAAAAACAGCGCGGTGAACGAGACCCAGCTCATGATTGCTCCAGTTCGATCAGCGTGCCGAAGAAATCCTTCGGATGCAGGAACAGCACCGGCTTGCCGTGCGCGCCTGGTTTGGGATTGCCGTCGCCAAGCACCCTGGCACCGGCGGCCTTGAGCTGGTCGCGCGCGGCCAGGATGTCGTCGACCTCGTAGCAGAGATGATGCATGCCGCCCGACGGGTTCTTCTCGAGGAATGCCGCGATTGGGGAGCCCTCGCCAAGCGGCTCCAGCAACTCGACCTTGGTGTTGCCGACATCGACGAACACCACGGTGACGCCATGCTCCGGCAACGCCTGCGGCTCGGTCACTTCGGCGCCGAGCGTGTTGCGGTAAGCTGCAACGGCGGCGGTCAAATCCGGCACCGCAAGCGCGACGTGGTTCAGCCGTCCGAGCATGTCCGAGCTTTTCTCCCAGGTCCAACGACTGGCGTCATACGTCAAATCAGCCGAGATCAACAGCCTTTCGCGAGGAGCGCACTGTCGCACCTGTTGCAACCGGCAGCCACAAAGTACAAAGGCCAATGTCCGGAATCAGCCCTGCCCGCCCCCGCGTTTTCACCTTCGATCTCGGGTCGTTCAAAATTGCCGCTCTGCTCGATGCCGTCGATGTCAGAGACGGGCTTGCATCGGCCTTCGCGGCCGGACAGCCGCCGGCGGCCGTGCTCGAACTCGCGGTTTCGAACTTCATCGACCAGGATCGCTACGAGCATTGCTTCATCCCGACGCTGGTCGATACCGGTTCCGAAAAGATCCTGTTCGACACCGGCTGCGGAGATGAAGACAGTTCACTCCTGGAGTGCTTGCAAGCCCTTGGGCTCGGCCCTGATGACATCGATGTGGTGGTCATCACGCACGGGCACCCGGACCACATTGGCGGGCTTGTCCGGAATGGCGCATCCGTTTTCAGCCGCGCACGCCTGGTATTCGGCGCAGCGGAATTCGCCTTCTGGACCGAAGGAAATGCGGTGCGTCCGGCCAGGTTGGCCAATCGTGATCTCTTTAGGCGCATTTGCACCGGCCTGGCCGACCGCGCGACGTTCATAGCGCCTGGAGACGAAGTGGTGCCGGGCATCACTGCCATCGACGCGGCCGGTCACTCCGCCGGGCTTTTGGCCTTCCTTGTCGAAAGCGACGGACAGCAATTGCTGATCTGGTCGGACGCTTTCCTGCATTATGTCGTGTCGATCCAGCGTCCGCAGTGGCATGCCGATTTCGACGACGACAAGGAAAAGGCAATCGAGACCCGCAAGCGGCTGCTCGGCATGGCCGCCGAGCGGCGCCTGCTCGTCGCCGGCCACCACATGCCGTTTCCGGGCTTGGGCTATGTCGGGCGGATAGACCATTCCTTTCGCTGGATTCCGGTCAGCTATCAGCTGAACATCCGAGCACCCGACGCCTCCGTCACCGGGTGACGAAAACCGTCACCAGCGGTTTCTTGCCCCAGGCTTCGTTGGCCGCGCCGCGCACCGCGCGCCGCACCGCCTCCTGCACCAGGTCGAGGTCCTTGCGGCGTTGGCGGGGGATCGAATCGACCGCACCGACGGCCGCATCGATCATCAGGTCCTCTAGCGTCTCGCCACGGGCATCGGTTTCGGCGACGCCAATGGCGACCAGGTCGGGATCGCCGGCCAGCTCGTACTTGTCATCAAGCACGACATTGACCGCGACATGACCGGCAAAGGACAGCTTGCGCCTGTCGCGAATACCCATCGCCTGATCGGTGCCGATCAGATTGCCGTCCTTGTAGACGCGCCCGAACGGCACCTGGTCGATGATCGTGGCGGGACCAGGAGCGAGCCGCAGCATGTCGCCGTCGCGCACCTGCGCCACCTGGCCAATGCCGGAGGTGGACATCAGCGAGCCCTGCGCCACCAGATGCGCCGCCTCGCCATGCACGGGAACGCCGACTTGCGGACGCACCCATTCATACATCTTGCGCAGTTCGCTGCGGCGGGGGTGGCCGGAGACATGCACCAGCGCATCGCCGTCTTCGATGATCTTGATGCCGAGATCGATGAGGCGGTTCTTGATCTCGAGGATCGCCTTCTCGTTGCCGGGAATGGTGCGCGAGGAAAACACCACCGTGTCGCCCGCTGTCAGCGACACCGATTTCATCTCGTCGCGCGACAGCTTGGCAAGTGCCGCCAACGGCTCGCCCTGGCTGCCGGTGCAGATGATGACCAGGTTCTCGCGCGGGATGAAGCCGAAATCCTCCTCGGCGATGAACTCCGGCAGGCCGTCCATGTAGCCAAGCTCGCCGGCCACATCGATGACGCGCTTCAACGAGCGGCCGAGCACAAGGCACTGGCGGCCGGCATCGCGCGCTGCCCTGGCGATGGAAACGATGCGTCCGACATTGGAGGAGAAGGTGGTGACGGCGACGCGGCCCTTGGCCGCCTGGATGACGCCTTTCAGGCCCTCGCCCACGGCCACTTCCGAAGGCGACTCGCCTTCGCGCAGCGCATTGGTCGAATCGCAGATCAGCGCCAGCACGCCCTTGTCGCCACAGGCGCGGAACCGCGCCTCGTCGGTCTTGGGACCGATCGTCGGCTCCGGATCGATCTTCCAGTCGCCGGTGTGGATGACGGTGCCGGCCGGCGAGGTGATCGCCAGCGACATGGGTTCGGGAATGGAGTGAGCCACCGGAATGGCTTCGATCTCGAAGGGGCCCACCGTGAACTTTTCGCCCGCCCGGTAGATTGTCAGCGGGATCTTCGGCGCGCCCTGCTCGCCCTGACGCTTGGCTTCCAGCAGCCCGGCGCTGAACGGCGTCATCCAGACCGGCGCCTTCAGCTTCGGCCAGATGTCGAGCAGCGCGCCGTAGTGGTCCTCATGCGCGTGGGTGATGATGATGCCGCGCAGATTGGCGAGGTTCTCCTCGATGAAGCGCGTGTCGGGCAGGATCAGGTCGACGCCTGGATGCGCCGCGTCGGGAAAGGTGACGCCGACATCGATGACGATCCATTCGCGCGCGCTCGGCGGGCCATAGCCGTAGAGGGCGAAGTTCATGCCGATCTCGCCGACGCCGCCGAGCGGCACGAAGACGAGTTCGGCGTTGTCCGCTTTCGCCATGATTTTTTCCTTCCTGACCCTCGGGCCAAGCCGTTAAAGCAATTCCAGCAAGTGCCTACCGGTTTTCCGTCCGGAATTGCTCAAAAACAAATTATATCCGCGCGGACGCCACCGCGCCGAAATGCACATCGCCGGCGGCGACCGTCAGAACAGACCCGTCATCGTCGCGGATCACGAAACGGCAGTCCTCGTCAATGGTCTCGAACACGCCACGCACCACATTACCGTCAATTCTGACAGCAACCTCGCCGCCAAGGCCCGCCGCGCGGGCCAGCCAACGCTTCCTGATGGCGGCAAGGCCACGTCCTTCGTCCCACAGGCGGGCATTCTCGCTCCAGGCATCCGACAGCGCCAGAAACAGCGTTTCGGCATCGCAAGCCGCGCCCAACGCGTGAAGCGATGTCGCGGGATAAGGCAAATCCCGCGGATGCGCCACCACATTGACGCCGATGCCCACCGCCACCGCGAAGCGGCTACCGTCAAGCATCGCCGACTCCAGCAGGATGCCGGCCAGCTTGGCGCCGGAGGCGAGCACATCGTTTGGCCATTTCAGCTCGAAACGGTTCTGTCCCTGGCTCGCTCCGTCGAGGCCTATCGCGATGCGGCCCTTCGGCACCACCGCGTCGAGCGCGTCGGCCAGCGCCAGCCCCGCGACGAAGCCGAGCGTCGCGGCAAGGCGCAATTCGCCGCCGGTGATGAGGAGCAGCGTCGCCGCCAGATTGCCTTCCGGCGTTGCCCAGGCACGGCCACGCCGGCCGCGCCCGCTTTCCTGCTTCTTGGAAACGACCCAGAGCTTGCCCGGGTCGCCCGCCCGGGCATGGTCCAGCGCCAGCGCGTTGGTGGAGCCGACACTGTCATGCGCCTCGAGCCGGAACCCTTCCGACGCCGAGGTTGGAGCCAGCCGAAATGCCATCCCGTCAGAAAAATGTCTTGGCGGCGGCTTCGGCATAGGTCCCGATCGGCCCGCCGATCAGCACGTAGAACAGCACGAAGGCGCCACTGACGCCGAGCACGACACGCAACTCGCTGGCCATCGGCACAAAGCCGCCGACCGGCTCATCGAACCACATGATCTTGATGATGCGCAGGTAGTAGTAAGCGCCCACCACGGAAGCGAGCACGCCGATGATTGCCAGCGCATAGAGGTTGGCGTTGATGGCGGCGAGGAAGACGTACCACTTCCCCCAGAAGCCGGCGAGCGGCGGAATGCCGGCCAGCGAGAACATCAGGATGGTCAGGATCGTCGCCATGATGGGGTTGGTCGACGAGAGGCCGGCGAGATCGCTGATCTGCTCGACATTGCCTTCCTTGCGCCGCATGGCAAGGATGAAGGCGAAGGTGCCGAGCGTCATCACCAGGTAGATCAGCATGTAGATGGCGACGCCGCGCACGCCGGCCTGGCTGTTCGCGGCAAGGCCGACCAGCGCGTAGCCCATATGGCCGATCGAGGAATAGGCCATCAGCCGCTTGATGTTGGTCTGGCCGATCGCGGCGAAGGAGCCAAGCGCCATCGAGGCGATCGAGATGAAGACGATGATCTGCTGCCAGTCGGAGGCGATCGGCTTGAACGCACCCATGGTGACGCGCACGATCAGCGCCATCGCCGCCATTTTCGGCGCTGCCGCCAGGAAGGCCGTCACCGGTGTCGGTGCGCCCTCATAGACGTCTGGCGTCCACATGTGGAACGGCACCGCCGAGATCTTGAAGGCAAGCCCGGCCAGCACGAAGACGAGGCCGACGACAAGGCCAAGCTGGCGCTCGCCGCCGCCCAGTGCCGTGGCGATCTCCTGGAAGCCGGTGTTGCCGGTATAGCCGTAGACCAGGCTGATGCCGTAGAGCAGCATGCCCGAGGACAGCGCGCCGAGGACGAAATATTTCAGGCCGGCTTCTGTCGAACGCAGATTGTCGCGATTGATCGCCGCCAGCACATAGATCGCAAGCGACTGCAGTTCGAGGCCGAGATAGAGCCCGATCATGCCGTTGGCCGAGATCATCAGCATCATGCCGAGCGTGCAAAGCAGGATCAGCACCGGATATTCGAACTTGTCGAAACGCTCCGCCTTGGCAAAGCGCATCGACATGATCAGCGTCACCGCCGAGCCGATCAGCGCCAGCACCTTCATGAAGCGGGCGAAGGAATCCTGGATGAAGGCATTGCCATAGGCGCTGCCCTGCCCTGCGTGGAAGATCAGCCAGGCGCCTGCGATCACCAGCACGGCGACGGCAAGGCCGGTCACCGTATTGGCGGTGTTGGAACGCGAATAGGCCCCGACCATAAGCAGCGCGAGCGCGCCGATGGCAAGGATCAGCTCGGGCGTCGAGAGCGACAGGCTGGAGAGAAGGTCCGGCGTCATGGTTCGCAAAACCCCTGGGTCAGTTCGCCGCCGCGGTCTGCGCGGCGCCGATGGATGCGGTGACATTGGTGACGAGCGACTTGACCGACTGGGCCGTCGCGTCGAAGACGGGTGCGGGATAGACGCCGAAGAAGATGACCAGTACGACCAGCGGATAGATGATCGCCTTCTCACGGGTCGACAGGTCGAGCAGCCCCTTCAGGCTGTCCTTGGTCAGCGCGCCGAAGATCACCCGGCGGTAGAGCCAAAGCGCATAGGCCGCCGACAGGATGACGCCGGTGGCGGCGAAGAACGCTACCCAGGTGTTGACCCGGAACACACCAAGCATGGTCAGGAACTCGCCGACGAAACCTGACGTGCCCGGCAGGCCGACATTGGCCATGGTGAAGATCAGGAACACGGTCGCGTATTTCGGCATGTTGTTGACGAGACCGCCATAGGCGGCGATCTCGCGCGTGTGCATGCGGTCATAGATGACGCCGACGCACAGGAACAGCGCGCCCGACACCAGGCCGTGGCTGAGCATCTGGAAGATGGCGCCCTGCACGCCTTCCTGGTTCATGGCAAAGATGCCCATGGTGACGAAGCCCATATGGGCGACCGACGAATAGGCGATCAGCTTCTTCATGTCCTCCTGCATCAGCGCCACCAGCGAGGTGTAGATGATGGCGACGACCGACAGCGTGAACACCAGCGGTGCGAACATTTCGGAGGCCAGCGGGAACATCGGCAAGGAGAAGCGCAGGAAGCCGTATCCGCCCATTTTCAGCAGGATGCCGGCCAGGATGACCGAGCCCGCCGTCGGCGCCTCGACGTGCGCGTCGGGCAGCCAGGTGTGCACCGGCCACATCGGCATCTTCACCGCGAAGGAGGCGAAGAAGGCAAGCCACAGCCAGGTCTGCATGTTGGCCGGGAAGCTGTGCGTCAGAAGCGTCGGGATGTCGGTGGTGCCGGACTGGAAGAACATCGCCATGATGGCGAGCAGCATCAGCACCGAGCCGGCCAGCGTATAGAGGAAGAACTTGAACGAGGCGTAGACGCGCCGCTTGCCGCCCCATACGCCGATGATGATGAACATCGGGATCAGGCCGGCTTCGAAGAAGACGTAGAACAGCACGATGTCCAGCGCGCAGAACACGCCGATCATCAGCGTTTCCAGAAGCAGGAAGGCGATCATGTAGGCCTTGACGCGCTTCTCGATCGCTTCCCACGACGCCAGGATGCAAAGCGGCATCAGGAAGGTCGTCAGGATGACGAACAGCATGGAAATGCCGTCGACGCCCATATGGTAGGAAATGCCGGAATCGAGCCAGGCGACCTTTTCGACAAACTGGAACCCGGCCTGCGAATTGTCAAAGCCGGTCCAGATCAACAGCGACACCAGGAAGGTGAATGCCGTGGTTATGAACGCGATGGCGCGGATGTTGCGCCGCGCGTTTTCGCTGTCATCGTTGATGAACAGGATCAGCAGCACACCAACCAGAGGCAGGAAGGTGACCAGCGAGAGGATTGGCCAGGCGGTCATCAGAGCATTATCCAGGTGACGAGTGCGGCAACGCCGATCAGCATGGCGAAGGCGTAGTGGTAGAGATAGCCGGTCTGCAGCTTGACGACGCGGTTGGTGACGTCGACGACGCGCGCCGAAATGCCGTCAGGCCCGAGCCCATCGATGATGGTCCCATCACCGGTCTTCCACAGGAAGTGACCGAGACGCTTGGCCGGGCGAACGAACAGGAAGTCGTAAAGCTCGTCGAAATACCACTTGTTGAGCAGGAAGGCGTACAGCCCGCGATGCTGGGCGGCCAGATTGACCGGCATCTCCGGCGAGCGGATGTAGAACTTCCAGGCCAGAGCGAAACCGATCAGCATGGCGATGAAGGGCGAGAGCTCCACCCACAGCGGCAATTCGTGGATCTCGTGCAGGATATGGTTGTCCGGCAGCGTGAACAGCGACGCCTTCCAGAACTCGGCATAGCCTTCGCCGATAAAGGAATTGTGGAAGATGACACCGGCAAACAGCGCCCCAGCCGCCAGCACGAACAGCGGCACCAGCATCACCGGCGGCGATTCATGGACGTGGTGCATCACCTCGTGGCTCGCCCGCGGCTTGCCATGGAAGGTCATGAAGATCAGCCGCCAGGAATAGAAGGCGGTGAAGCAGGCGGCGATGACCAGCAGGATGAAGGCCAGGCCGGCGACCGAATTGTGGCCTGCGAAGGAGGCCTCGATGATGGCGTCCTTGGAGAAGAAGCCGGCGGTGCCGATGACGGTCACCGGAATGCCGACGCCGGTCAGCGCCAGCGTGCCGATCACCATCATCCAGTAGGTGGTCGGGATCAGCTTCCTCAGGCCGCCCATCTTGCGCATGTCCTGCTCGTCGGAAACCGCGTGGATGACCGATCCGGAGCCGAGGAACAGAAGCGCCTTGAAGAAGGCGTGCGTGAACAAATGGAAGATCGCCGCGCCATAGGCGCCGACGCCGAGCGCCACGAACATGTAGCCGAGCTGCGAGCAGGTCGAATAGGCGATGACGCGCTTGATGTCGTTCTGGACCAGGCCGACGGTCGCCGCGAAAAAGGCGGTGAAGGCGCCGATGAAGGTGACCACCGTCAGCGCCGAGTGCGACAATTCGAACAGCGGCGAAAGCCGCGCCAGCATGAACACGCCGGCCGTCACCATGGTGGCGGCATGGATCAGCGCCGACACCGGGGTCGGGCCCTCCATGGCGTCCGGCAGCCAGGTGTGCAGCGGCACCTGCGCCGACTTGCCCATGGCACCCATGAACAGCAGCAGGCAGACGACGGTCATTGCCGCCTGCTTGTCGAGCGCATGGCCGAGGAAGGTGAGTACGGCGGCACCCTGCGGCGCGCCTTCGGCCGGGATGAACGTCGCCGCATTGGCAAAGATCGTGCCGAGATTGACCGAGCCGAACAGCACGAAGACGCCGAAAATGCCGAGCGCGAAGCCGAAATCGCCGACGCGGTTGACGACGAAGGCCTTTATTGCCGCGGCATTGGCCGACGGCTTCTTGTACCAGAAGCCGATCAGCAGGTAGGACGCGAGGCCCACCCCTTCCCAGCCGAAGAACATCTGCACGAGGTTGTCGGCCGTGACCAGCATCAGCATGGCGAAGGTGAACAGCGACAGATAGGCGAAGAAGCGCGGCCGGTTCGGATCGTGGTGCATGTAGCCGATCGAATAGATGTGAACCAGCGCCGACACTGTGTTGACCACTACCAGCATCACCACCGTCAGCGTGTCGATCCTGAGCGCCCAGGAGACGTCCAGCCCGCCGGACTGGATCCAGTGCAGCACCGGCACGGTGAACACCTCGCCGTGGCCGAAGCCGACGGAAAAGAAGGCGACCCATGACAGCACGGCCGCGATCACCAGGAAGCCGGAGGTGATGTATTCGGATGCCTTGGCACCGAGCGCATTGCCGAACAGGCCTACGATCAGGAAGCCGAGCAGCGGAAGGAAGACGATCGCTTGATACATAGTCGCCCCGTCAACCCTTCATCATGTTCACGTCTTCGACCGCGATCGAGCCGCGGTTGCGGAAGAAGACGACGAGAATGGCAAGCCCGATGGCGGCTTCAGCCGCCGCGACCGTCAGCACGAACAGCGCGAACACCTGGCCGACCAGATCGCCGAGCGCCGCCGAAAAGGCGACGAAATTGATGTTGACCGCCAGCAGGATCAACTCGATCGACATCAGGATGACGATGATGTTGCGGCGGTTGAGGAAGATGCCGAACACGCCGAGCGTGAACAGGATCGCCGATACGGTCAGATAATGTGCGATGCCGACGACCATCTCAGACTCCTTCGCCCGACTTGACCTTGCGGACTTCCATGCCGGTCACCGCGGTGCGGCCGACCTGGGCTGCGATCGACTGCCGCTTGACCCCTTCCTTGTGGCGCAGCGTCAAAACGATGGCGCCGATCATGGCGACCAGCAGGATGAGGCCCGAAATCTGGAAGTAGTAGAGGTAGTCGGTATAGAGGATGTCGCCGAGCGCCGCCGTGTTCGATCGCGCGGCGAGATCCGGGATGGGCTTTGCGACCGTCGAGGCGAGCTTCGGCGCGAAGGTGTAGCCGCCCAGCACCACGATCAGCTCCGCCGCCAGGATCAGCCCGACCAGCGCGCCGATCGGCGCGTATTGCAGGGCGCCGCTCTTCAATTCGGCGAAATCGACGTCGAGCATCATGACGACGAACAGGAACAGCACCAGGACCGCGCCGACATAGACGACGAGCAGGATCATCGCCAGGAACTCGGCGCCGGTCAGCATGAACAGGCCGGCGGCGTTGAAGAAGGTCAGGATCAGGAACAGCACCGAATGCACGGGGTTGCGCGACGAAATGACCATGAACGCCGACGCCACGGCGACAAAGGCGAAGAGGTAGAAGAAGGCCGCCTCTAGTCCACTCAGCATTGGGGATCCCCCGGGTTCCTGTCCAAACAGGACGCTCGTCCTGTTTGATGTTTGCGACCGCCTCCGGTCGGTAAGTTTCGTTGTGTCCTATCGCATGTTCCGATCGGGTTGAAATACCCGATCAAAAGAAACATGCGACACTTTTGTCTTCCGGAGGATGATCTTGTCCGAAAAGTCCGCAACTTTCGGGATCATCCCCTGGACGAGGCCCCTCGCCCCGTCCATGCGTCAGATGTCAGCGATAGGGCGAGTCCAGTGAGATGTTGCGCGCCAGTTCGCGCTCCCACCGGTCGCCATTCGCCAGCAGCCTGTCCTTGTCGTAGTAGAGTTCCTCGCGCGTTTCCGTCGCGAATTCGAAATTCGGCCCCTCGACGATGGCGTCGACCGGGCAGGCTTCCTGGCAGAAGCCGCAATAGATGCACTTCACCATATCGATATCGTAACGCACCGTGCGGCGCGTGCCGTCATTGCGGCGAGGGCCGGCCTCGATGGTGATCGCCTGCGCCGGGCAGATCGCCTCGCACAATTTGCAGGCGATGCAGCGTTCCTCGCCATTGGGATAGCGGCGCAACGCATGCTCGCCGCGAAAGCGCGGGCTGATCGGGCCCTTCTCGTGCGGATAGTTGATCGTCTCCTTCGGCGCGAAGAACTGGCGCATCGACAGGAAGAAGGCGCTGACGAAATCCTGCAGCAGCAGCGATTTTGCGGCCTGGGACAAAGCGGACATCACGCAAACCCCGTGATCTTGAGGAAGGCGGCGGTGGCGACCACCATGAACAGCGAGATCGGCAGGAACACTTTCCAGCCCAGCCGCATCAGCTGGTCGTAGCGGTAGCGCGGCACGAAGGCCTTCACCATCGAGATGCCGAAGAACACGAAACAGACCTTCAGCACGAACCAGATCACGCCGGGCACCCAGGTGAAGGGCGCGAAGTCGAAGGGAGGCAGCCAGCCGCCGAGGAACAGGATGGTGGCCAGCGCGCACATCAGCACGATCGCGACATACTCGCCCAGGAAGAACAAAAGGAACGGCGTCGACGAATATTCGACCATGTGGCCGGCGACCAGCTCCGATTCGGCTTCGACCAGATCGAAGGGCGGACGGTTGGTCTCCGCCAACGCCGAGATGAAGAAGATGACGAACATCGGGAACAGCGCCAGCCAGTTCCAGTCGAGGAACGTGTTGGGCAGGCCGAGTCGCGTACCAAGCCCACCCTGCTGCGACAGCACGATATCGCTGAGGTTGAGCGAGCCGGCGGTGAGCAGCACGGTGACGATGACGAAGCCGATCGAAACTTCGTATGACACCATCTGCGCCGCCGAACGCAACGCGCCAAGGAAAGGATATTTCGAGTTGGACGCCCAGCCGCCCATGATCACGCCATAGACCTCGAGCGAGGAGATGGCGAAGACATAGAGGATGCCGACATTGACGTTGGCGATCGCCCAACCCTGGCTGACCGGTATGACGGCCCAGGCCGAGATCGCCAGCACGGCGGAGACAAGTGGCGCCAGCAGGAAGACGCCCTTGTTGGCGCCCGACGGGATGACCGGTTCCTTGAAGACGAATTTCAGCAGGTCGGCGAAGGCCTGCAGCGTGCCCCAGGGGCCGACGACATTCGGGCCACGGCGAAGCTGCACCGCCGCCCAGATCTTGCGGTCGGCATAAAGGATGTAGGCGACGAAGATCAGCAGCACCACGATCAGCACGACTGACTTCAAGAGGATCAGCAGCGCCGGCAGCACGTAGAAGGAGAAGAAGGTGTCCATGCTTATTCCGCCGCCTGCTTGAAGCCGCTCTTGGCCAGTGCCGAGCATTCAGCCATCACGGCCGATGCGCGCGCGATCGGGTTGGTCAGGTAGAAATCCTTGACCGGCGAGGTGAAGGTTCCCTTGTTCAACCGCCCGCCGAGCTTCGCCACGCCGGCGATATCCTCGGCGTTGCCGGCCGCGACCTGGTCGATGCGGGCCAGATGCGGGTATTCGCCATAGAGCTTTGCGCGCAGCTGCGGCAGAGAATCGAACGGCAGTTTCTTGCCCAGTACGTCGGACAGCGCCCGCAATATGGCCCAATCCTCGCGCGCGTCGCCCGGCGCGAAGCCGGCGCGGTTGGTCTGCTGGACGCGCCCTTCGGTGTTGACGTAGGTGCCGGACTTTTCGGTATAGGCAGCCGCCGGCAGGATGACATTGGCGCGATGCGCGCCGGCGTCGCCGTGCGTGCCGACATAGACGACGAAGGCGCCGCCGGTCTTGCTCATGTCGATCTCGTCGGCGCCGAGCAGGAACAGGACATCCGTCTCGCCCAGCATGCCGGCGACGTTCTTGCCGCCCTCGCCCGGCACGAAGCCGAGGTCCAGGCCGCCGACGCGCGCCGCTGCGGTGTGCAGCACGGCAAAGCCGTTCCAGTCGGCGCGTGCGGCATTCACGGCGGCGGCGAGCCTGGCCGCTTGGCCGAGCACGGCCGCGCCATCGGCGCGCGCCAGAGCGCCCTGACCGACGATAATAAGGGGATGCGTCGCCTTCTTCAGCGTCTGGAAGAACTTGCCGTTGCCGTCCGCCAGATCCTTCAGCGAATCCGGCCCGGCGCCCAGCTGTTCGTAGTCATAGCGCGTGTCGCCGACATCGCCGATGACACCGACCGGCAGATTGCCGAGGCGCCAGCGCTTGCGGATGCGGGCGTTGAGCACCGAGGCCTCGAAGCGCGGATTGGCCCCGATGATCAGCACCGCGTCGGCCTGCTCGATGCCTTCGATGGTCGGGTTGAAGATATAGCTGGCACGTCCGAGTGCCGGATCGAGCGCCGCGCCGTCCTGGCGGCAATCGGTGTTCTTCGAACCGAGCGAGGCCATCAGGAGCTTCAGCGCATAGATTTCCTCAACCGCCGCGAGATCGCCCGCGATGGCGCCGATCTTGTCGGGGGCCGCCGCCGAAACCGCGCCCTTGATCGCCGCGAACGCTTCGGCCCAGCTCGCCGGAACCAGCCTGCCGTCCTTGCGCACATAGGGGCGATCGAGGCGCTGCGTGCGCAGGCCGTCCCAGATGAAGCGGGTCTTGTCGGAAATCCATTCCTCGTTCACGGCTTCGTTGACGCGCGGCAGGATGCGCATCACTTCGCGCCCACGGCTATCGACGCGGATCGCCGAGCCGACGGCATCCATCACGTCGATGGATTCGGTCTTGGTCAGCTCCCACGGCCGCGCCTGGAAGGCGAAGGGCTTGGAGGTCAGCGCGCCGACCGGGCAGAGATCGATCACGTTGCCCTGCAACTCCGAGGTCATTGCCTGTTCGAGATAAGTGGTGATCTCGGCATCCTCGCCGCGGCCGATCAGGCCGAGTTCGGAAATGCCGGCAACTTCGGTGGTGAAGCGGACGCAGCGCGTGCAGTGGATGCAGCGGTTCATCACTGTCTTGACCAGCGGGCCGATATACTTGTCTTCCACCGCGCGCTTGTTCTCGTGGTAGCGCGAGGAATCGACGCCGAAGGCCATCGCCTGGTCCTGCAGGTCGCACTCGCCGCCCTGATCGCAGATCGGGCAGTCCAGCGGATGGTTGATCAGCAGGAATTCCATCACGCCTTCCCGGGCCTTCTTGACCATCGGCGTGTTGGTGAAGATTTCCGGCGGCTCGCCGTTCGGGCCGGGGCGCAGGTCGCGCACGCCCATGGCGCAGGAGGCCTGCGGCTTGGGCGGCCCGCCCTTCACCTCGATCAGGCACATGCGGCAATTGCCGGCGATCGACAGCCGCTCATGGAAGCAGAAGCGCGGCACTTCCGCGCCCGCGTCCTCGGCCGCCTGCAGCAGCGTGTAATGGTCGGGTACAGTGATTTCTTTCCCGTCGACCTTGAGCTTTGCCATTCGCCTCAAACCCCTGCGGATTTCCCGCAATCTCATTTTCCGGGCGCGACAGACGCAGCGCCCGAGATTTCATTCACTTCTTCGCGGCCAGCGCCGCCGCCTGGGCAGTCCAGTCGTCACGGCCGATGCGGCCCTTGAACGACAGATAATCGTCGACCCAGGCAATCTCTTGCGGCGACCATGCGGCGATCTGGGCAAACGTCCAGATACCGAGGCCGTTCAGCACTTTTTCCAGCTTCGGGCCGATGCCCGATATCGCCTTGAGGTCGGACGGCCTCGTCGGCTTCTCCATGGCCTTGGGCTGCCTGAAATCTTCCGGCAGCAGCACATCCGCTGCCTCGCTTGTTGCCGGAGCGGCATTGGCGGCCGGCGCGGTGGTGGCGGCTTCCCTGGCTGCGATATCGGTGACTTCCTGGGCGAAGGACTGCGCCTCGGCAATCATCGTCTTCGCGGTCGCCCGCGCCCTGATGGACGACGAGTTCGCATCCTCGAATTGCTCGACGCGTGCCTCGAAATCCTCGATCAGCGGCTGCATGAGGCGGTGTGATGCCTCGGCGGCCCCCGAAAGCGCGCCCATCCAGACGCCGAACGCATGATTGGCGAGCCCCATGCCAAGCGCCGACATCGCCGCCGCACCCGCGACAGGGTGCGCGAAAAGGTTGACGGCGCTGGCCATCTCCTTCGGCATCATCCTGGTCAGGTCCTGGTTCATCTTCTCGATCTGGTCCAAATTGGGCATCAATGGGTAGGGTGTCGAATACGGCGCCATAGAGTTCTCCTGGTCGTTTCTTCGTTCGCCCCGCCCCGTTTCTTCCCGCGTTCAAAAGTTTCTTGTTATTCCGCCGCCACCATCACCGGTTCGGCCCGGTGCGCGTTGCGCGAAAACTCGTCGATGCGCCGCTCCACCTCGCCGCGGAAATGCCGCATCAGGCCCTGGATCGGCCATGCCGCCGCATCGCCCAGCGCGCAGATCGTGTGGCCTTCGACCTGCTTGGTGACGTCGAGCAGCATGTCGATCTCGCGCTTCTGAGCCTCGCCGCGCACCAGCCGCTCCATCACCCGCCACATCCAGCCGGTGCCCTCGCGGCACGGCGTGCACTGGCCGCAGCTTTCATGCTTGTAGAAGTAGGAAAGCCGCGCGATCGCCTTCACGACATCGGTCGACTTGTCCATGACGATGACGGCGGCCGTGCCGAGGCCGGACTTGAGATCGCGCAGCGCGTCGAAATCCATCGGCGTATCGATGATCTGCTCCGCCGGCACCAGTGGCACCGAGGCGCCGCCCGGAATGACGGCGAGCAGATTGTCCCAGCCGCCGCGGATGCCGCCGCAATGGGTTTCGATAAGCTCGCGGAACGGGATCGACATCGCCTCTTCGACAGTGCACGGATTGTTGACGTGGCCGGAAACGCAGAACAGCTTGGTGCCGACATTGTTGGGCCGGCCGAAGGACGAGAACCAGGCAGCCCCCCGGCGCAGGATGGTCGGCGCCACCGCGATCGATTCGACATTGTTGACAGTGGTCGGGCAGCCATAGAGGCCGACATTGGCCGGGAATGGGGGCTTCAGCCGGGGCTGGCCCTTCTTGCCTTCGAGGCTTTCCAACAGCGCCGTTTCCTCGCCGCAAATATAAGCGCCGGCGCCGTGATGCATGTAGATTTCAAAATCGTAGCCCGACGTGTTGTTCTTGCCGATCAGCTTGGCCTCGTAGGCCTCCTCGATCGCCCGCTGCAGCGCCTCGCGCTCGCGGATGAACTCGCCGCGCACATAGATGTAGGCGGCAATCGCGCCCATGGCGAAGCCGGCCAGGAACGCGCCCTCGACCAGCGTGTGCGGATCGTTGCGCAGGATGTCGCGGTCCTTGCAGGTGCCGGGCTCGGATTCATCGGCGTTGATGACGAGATAGCTTGGCCGGCCGTCGCTCTGCTTGGGCATGAACGACCATTTCAGCCCGGTCGGGAAGCCGGCGCCGCCGCGTCCGCGCAGTCCCGACGCCTTCATCTCGTTGACGATCCACTCACGCCCCTTGGCGACGATGCCGGGCGTGTTGTCCCAGGCGCCGCGCGCCATGGCGCCGGCCAGCGACTTGTCGAAGAGGCCGTATATGTTGGTGAAGATGCGGTCTTTGTCCTGAAGCATTTTTCGTCCCTCAGACCGGCTTCTTGGTCGGCTTGGCGGCAGGCTGCTTGGTCTCCGGCGCCTTGAAGGCGCTGCCCGGTTCGGCCCGGTTCTTCGGCCCATTGCGTTGTTTTGGAGTCGCCTCGACTTCAGGAGCGGCCTTGTTGGCGTTGGCGGCCGAGTGGAGGGGTGGCGCAACGCTGGCCGCGTTCTCGGTGACCGGCGCGACCTTGGCCGGCGACGGCGTCTTCAACGTCGGGTTGGTCTCTGGCGCGGCGGTCTTCGGCCTGCTGGATTTCGACGGAGCAACCGGACCAGGCGCAGCTGGGGCGGCCGGTGCCGGCACAGGCGCAGCGATGATCGCGTCGGGCGATGCCTTCGCGGCCCTGGCCGCTTCCCGGGCTTCACGGTCGCGGGTCGACTTGAGGATCGCCTTTTCGCTCTTCAACGTGGTCAGGCCGGAGGCCGGCTCCGAGCCGGTGCGGCCGTTCTGCGGTCCCGGCGTCACCGAGGCGCCCTTGCCCGCATCGTAGAGATCGATGATCTCAGCCAGCCGTTCCGGTGTCAGATCCTCGAACGTATCCTTGAACACCATGACCATCGGCGCGTTGACGCAGGCGCCGAGGCACTCGACCTCTTCCCACGACAAGGTGCCCTTGTCGTTGGTGTGGAATTGGTCGTGATGGATCTTCGAGCGGCACACATCCATCAGCGCTTCCGAGCCGCGCAGCATGCAGGGCGTGGTGCCGCAGACCTGGATGTGCGCACGGGTGCCGACGGGGTTCAACTGGTACTGCGTATAGAAGGTCGCGACCTCGAGGCCGCGGATACGCGGCATGCCGAGCATGTCGGAAATCGTCTCGATCGCCGCCTTGGTGACCCAGCCTTCCTGCTCCTGCGCTATCATCAGCAGGGGAATGATCGCCGACTGCTCGCGGCCCTTGGGATACTTCTTGATCCATTGCTTCGCCGCTGCCGCATTCGCCCGGTTGAAGGCGAAGGAGGCTGGCTGGACGCTGGCTTCTGCGAGACGGCGGACTGACATTTAGCGATCGACCTCACCAAACACGATGTCGAGGGAGCCGAGGACGGCGGTGACGTCGGCCAGCATGTGGCCGCGGCAGAGGAAATCCATGGCTTGCAGATGCGCGAAACCGGGTGCGCGCAGCTTGCAGCGGTAGGGCTTGTTGGTGCCGTCGGAGACCAGGTAGACGCCGAACTCTCCCTTGGGCGCCTCGACCGCCGCATAGACCTCGCCGGCCGGGACGCGGTAGCCCTCGGTGTAGAGCTTGAAGTGATGGATGAGCGCTTCCATCGAACGCTTCATCGCCTGGCGCTTGGGCGGCACCACCTTGCCGTCGAGGTTCGACACCGGCCCGGTGCTTTCCTTGCCGAGCAGGAGATCGATGCACTGGCGCATGATCCGTGCCGACTGGCGCATTTCTTCCATGCGCACGAGGTAGCGGTCGAAACAGTCACCATTCTTGCCGACAGGAATGTCGAAATCCATTTCCGAATAGCATTCATAGGGCTGCGACTTGCGCAGGTCCCACGGCGAGCCCGAACCACGGACCATGACGCCCGAAAAGCCCCAGGCCCAGGCGTCGGCCAGCGAGACGATGCCGATGTCGACATTGCGCTGCTTGAAAATGCGGTTGCCGGTGAGCAGCCTGTCGAGATCGTCGAGCGATTTCAGGAAAGGGTCGATCCACTTGCCGATGTCCTCGACCAGCTGGCGCGGCAGGTCCTGGTGGACGCCGCCCGGACGGAAATAGGCCGCATGCATGCGCGAGCCCGAGGCGCGCTCATAGAACACCATCAGCTTTTCGCGCTCGACGAAGCCCCACAGCGGCGGCGTCAGCGCGCCGACGTCCATGGCTTGCGTCGTCACATTGAGGATGTGCGACATGATACGGCCGATTTCGCAATAGAGCACGCGGATCAGCTGGCCGCGCCTCGGCACCTCGATGCCGAGCAGGCGCTCGGCGGCCAGCGCGAAGGCGTGCTCCTGGTTCATCGGCGCGCAATAATCGAGCCGGTCGAGATAAGGCAGCGCCTGCAGATAGGTTTTTGCCTCGATCAGCTTCTCCGTACCGCGATGCAAGAGCCCGATATGCGGATCGACGCGGTCGACGACTTCGCCGTCCAACTCCAGCACGAGGCGCAAAACGCCGTGCGCGGCAGGGTGTTGAGGTCCGAAGTTGATGTTAAAGTTGCGGACGGAGGTTTCAGCCATTACTGCTTTGCCTTCTCATCCCCTGGCAGCACGTAATCCGTGCCTTCCCATGGGGACAGAAAATCGAAATTGCGGAATTCCTGCTTCAGTTCCACCGGCTCGTAGATGACGCGCTTGGCTTCGTCGTCGTAACGCACTTCGACGAAACCGGTCAGCGGGAAATCCTTGCGCAGCGGATGGCCTTCGAAACCGTAGTCGGTCAGCAGGCGGCGCAGGTCCGGATGGCCCGAAAACAGCACGCCATAGAGATCGTAGGTTTCGCGCTCGAACCAGTCGGCGCCGGGATAGACGCCGGTGATCGAAGGCACCATCGTCTCCTCGTCGGTCTGCACCTTGATGCGAATGCGCACATTCTGCTTCGGCGAAAGCAGGTGATAGACGACGTCGAAGCGCTTGGCCCGCGACGGGTAGTCGGCACCGCAGACATCGATGATCGAGATGAACTGGCAGCGCGCATCGTCGCGCAGGAAGGTCATCACCTCGATCAGGTTTTGAGGCTCGACGTGAACGGTGAGCTCGCCATAGGCGAATACCGCATCGCCGAAGCGGCCAGGCAGCTTCTCGCCGAGATAGGTCGACAGTTCGCTTAAGGAGGCGGCCATGGATTTACCGTTCGATCGTGCCGGTGCGGCGGATCTTCTTCTGCAGCAGAAGAATGCCGTAGAGCAGGGCTTCGGCGCTCGGCGGGCAGCCGGGCACATAGATGTCGACCGGCACGACGCGGTCGCAGCCACGCACCACCGAATAGGAATAGTGATAGTAGCCGCCGCCATTGGCGCACGAACCCATCGAGATGACGTAGCGCGGCTCCGGCATCTGGTCGTAGACCTTGCGCAGCGCCGGCGCCATCTTGTTGGTCAGCGTGCCGGCGACGATCATGATGTCGGACTGGCGCGGAGACGCGCGCGGCGCGACACCGAACCGCTCCGAATCGTAGCGCGGCATCGAGGTGTGGATCATCTCGACCGCGCAGCAAGCCAGACCGAAGGTCATGAACATCAGCGAGCCGCTGCGCGCCCAGGTGATCAGCGCCTCGGTCGAGGTGACCAGAAAACCCTTGTCGGCAAGCTCATTGTTGATTTCGAGGAAGAAGGGATCGTCCTCCCCCACCGGCCTGCCGGTGTTGGGATCGATAATACCTTTGGGCTTCGGCGCGACGAGGGTGCCTGAACTGTCGTTCAATCCCATTCCAGCGCTCCTTTTTTCCATTCATAGGCAAAGCCGATGGTCAGCACTGCCAAAAACACCATCATTGACCAGAAACCGAGCATGCCGATCTTCGAGAAGGACACTGCCCAGGGGAAGAGGAAGGCAACTTCCAGGTCGAATATAATGAACAGGATCGACACCAGGTAGAAGCGGATGTCGAATTTCATGCGGGCATCGTCGAACGAGTTGAAACCGCACTCGTAGGCGGAAAGCTTTTCGGGATCGGGGTTGCGATACGCCACCAGGAACGGAGCCGCCAGCAGCGCCAGGCCGACGACCAGTGCCACGCCGATAAACAGGACGATGGGCAGGTACGAACTGAGAAGTGCGTTCATGCAGCGGCTTTCCGTTGGCGCCAATCCACTTTGACTACAGCACCGAACCTTAATGCGGAAGCGTGACAGATTAACCGCTGAACCGTTTTAAGGGGCCTATGCTGCAACGCGGCGAGGGTTAGCGCAGCACTTCCAGCGAAGCAAGTCAAACCTTGTTCAAAACACCGAGCTGGACGGCATTCCGGGAGAAACTGGTCCCATCCGCTCCTGTTTGATTTCCTTCGCTTTTAACTCCACTTTTCTCTCCTGACAGGGTTGCCGCCAAAACCCTGCTAGCATGGACGGGAATCACGCCGAGCAATGACGCCAGACAGGTCCATCAGGGACGCATCCGAATGAAGGAAAAGATCTCGCTTGCCGCCGCGCGGCGCATCGCGCTCGCCGCCCAGGGATTTCTCGATCCCCGCCCCGCCGGCACGCCGGACCGCCGCCATTTCGCCCGCGTTCTGTCCCGCACCGGCCTGTTGCAGATCGATTCCGTCAGTGCGGTGGTGCGCGCTCATTACATGCCGCTCTATTCGCGTCTCGGCCCCTATCCCCTCGCTTTGCTCGACAACGCCGCCGTGACGCGCAAGCGCACCGTCTTCGAATATTGGGCGCATGAAGCCTCGTTCCTGCCGGTCGAGACCTACCCACTGATGCGCTGGCGCATGCAGCGCGCCGAGCAAGGCGATGAAATGTATCTGGGGCTGGCCAAATGGGGCCGCGAGCACGCCGCCTATATAGAAGAGATCTACCGCGAGGTCGTCACGCGCGGGCCGATCGCCGCTTCGGCGCTCGAAGGCCAGAAAGGCTCCGGTGGCTGGTGGGGTTGGAGCCATGCCAAGCACGCCTTCGAATGGCTGTTCTGGGCCGGGCGCATCACCACCGCGCACCGGCGCGGCTTCGAGCGCTTTTACGACCTGCCGGAGCGCGTGCTGCCGCAGGCGATCCTCGATCTGCCGGTACCGACGCCTGAGGACGCGCACCGCGAATTGCTGCGCATTTCCGCCCGTGCCCATGGCGTGGCGACATCAGGCGACCTGCGCGATTATTTTCGACTCTCGCCGGCCGACATGAAAGGCCGGCTGGAGGAACTGGTCGAGCTCGGCGACTTGCTGCCGGTCCGTGTCGAGGGCTGGGACAAGCCGGCTTACCTTCACAAGGACGCCCGTATCCCGCGCAAGATCGAGGCCCGCGCTCTGCTGGCGCCGTTCGATCCGGTCGTCTTCGAGCGTTCGCGCTCGGAGCGGCTGTTCGACTTCCATTACCGCATCGAAATCTACACGCCGGCCGACAAGCGCCAATACGGCTACTATGTCCTGCCTTTCCTGCTCGGCGACAGGATCGTGGCGCGCGTCGACCTCAAGGCTGACCGGCCGGCCAGTGTCCTGCGCGTCCATGCCGCCTACGCCGAGCCCGGCACACCGCCCGAAACCGCAGCCCAGCTCTTCGAGGAATTGAAGCAGATGCAGGGCTGGCTTGGCCTCGAGCGCATGGAAATAACGCCTGCCGGCGACCTCGGCCCGGCGCTGTCCGACATCGCGGTGTCGTAAGCTCGCGTTGACACCGCTGCCCGCAAGAGCCTAAATCCCATCCAGACGGTCTCCTCTCGGCAAAGGGAGGAGCCAAGAGGGAATGCGGTGCGGGATTGAAGATCCCAAATCCGCGGCTGTCCCCGCAACTGTGAGCGAAGAGCCAAGGCCGAAAGCCACTGGGATTGTCCCGGGAAGGCGGCTACCCAAGGCGATGACCCGCGAGCCAGGAGACCTGCCGTCTGGAATGCAAGAATCCGATCGCCTGGCGGGTTTTCCGGGCAAGGAGCCTGATGTGGATCGCGACAGCAGTTTTTCGGCTGAAACAACCGACATTTCGTCCGGCGGGGATCATCCCCTGGCCGGCATCACGGTCATCGTCTGCGCTTCCTGTCGCGACGAGACCGGCTCCGACGCCCATCCCCGGGCCGGCGAACTTTTGGCCGAAGATACGCGCCAAGCCGCCTCGGGCGAGAAGATTCGCATCCGCACGGTCGAATGCCTCGGCAATTGCAAGCGCCGCCTGAGCGCCGCGATCCTGCGCGACGGCTGCTGGAGCTATGTGTTCGGCGATCTGACCGCGAGCAGCGGCGCCGATCTGGTCACCGGCGCGAAACTCTTCGCCACCTCGAGCGACGGCCTCATTCCCTGGCGGGGCAGGCCCGACAGTCTCAAGCGCGGCCTCGTTGCCCGCATCCCTCCCCTCGACATGCTGAAAGATTGATCATGACAACATCTCTGTCCCGCGTTCCCTGCACCGTCGTCACCGGCTTCCTCGGCGCCGGCAAGACGACGCTGGTCCGCCATCTCCTGGAAAACGCCGGCGGCAAGCGGATTGCCATCATCGTCAACGAGTTCGGCGACATCGGCATCGACGGCGAGATCCTCAAGGGATGCGGCATCGACACCTGCCCAGAGGAAAACATCGTCGAACTGGCCAATGGCTGTATCTGCTGCACCGTGGCCGACGATTTTGTGCCGGCGCTCGACAAGATCCTGTCGCTGACGCCGAAGGTCGACCATATCCTGATCGAAACCTCGGGCCTCGCTCTGCCCAAACCGCTGGTCCAGGCTTTCCAGTGGCCGACGGTGAAGAGCCGCGTGACCGTCGATGGCGTCATCGCCGTGGTCGACGGTCCCGCACTGGCGGAAGGCCGCGTCGCCAATGACATGGACGCCCTGCAGGCGCAGCGCGCGCAGGACGAGAGCCTCGACCATGACGATCCGGTCGAGGAAGTGTTCGAGGATCAGATCGCCTGCGCCGACCTGATCATCCTGTCGAAGAGCGACCAGATGGACGCCGCCGGTTCAGCCCGCGCCAAGGCCATCGTCAACGAACACTCCGCCCGCGCCGTGAAGATCGTGCCGACGTCTCATGGCAAGGTCGATCCCTCGGTGCTGCTCGGGCTCGGTCTCGCCGTCGAGGACGACATCGAGAACCGCAAGTCCCACCATGACGGCGCATTCGATCACGAGCATGACGACTTCGACACGTTCATCGTCGACATTCCCTCGATCGCCAATCCCGACGAGCTGGCAAAGCGCGTCGCCGCGGCCGCCGAACAGGAAAACGTGCTGCGCGTGAAAGGCTTCGTCGAGGTCGGCGGCAAACCTATGCGGCTCCTGCTGCAAGCCGTCGGCCCGCGCGTCAATCATTACTATGACCGCGCCTGGACCGCTGGGGACGACCGCCGCTCGCGGCTCGTCGTTATTGGCCTCAAGGGGCTGAACCGCCCGGCGATCGAACGTATCCTCGCCGGCTGATTTTCAGGCCCGGGCCGCGATGCACATCCTCACCACGACCTCCGCCTCGCTCGACGACCTCGCCGAGCCTGTCGATCTCAGGCAGGCGCCGGCGGATATCGTGGCCCTGTCCTTCACCGACAGCGATCTCGCCGGACTGGCTGCGGCGTGGAAGGCCGACGCTGGTCGCCTGCCCTCGATGCGGCTGGCCGCACTGCGCGACCTGCGCCATCCCATGTCCGTCGACCTCTGGATAGACAGCGTCGCCCGCCACGCCAAAGTCATCCTGGTGCGCATCCTCGGCGGCTACGACTGGTGGCGCTATGGCTGCGACCAACTGGCGGTGATTGCCCGCAAACGCGGCATCAAACTGGCGCTGCTTCCCGGTGAAAGCCATGACGAGGATCTCAGGCTGATCGAAGCCTCGACGCTGCCCCGCGCCGAACTGGACGGCCTGCTCGGCTATTTCCGCGAGGGCGGCCCGGCCAATATGAGCGCGCTGGTGCGGATGCTGGCGAGATTGGCCGGACAGGATACGCCCGTCGCCAGCCCGGTCAGCGTGCCGAAGGCCGGTTACTATCAGGCTGGATTGGGGGTCGCGGAGGAGCCGGCCGGTTCCAATAGCGGCACTCCCATTATCCCGATTCTCTTCTACCGATCGATGCTGCTTGCCGCCGATGTCGCCCCGATCGATGCGCTGGCCGAGGCTTTGCGCTCCAGGGGATTGGCACCGGTCCCGATCTTCGTTTCCAGTCTGAAGGATCCGGTGTCGCTGGCGTTCGTCGAAAATGCTATCGCATCGCTGAAACCCGCCGCGATCGTCACCGCGACCGCGTTCGCTTCCGGCGCCGAGCCCGGCGTCGAAACCCTGTTCGACCGCGCCGGCGCGCCCGTCTTCCAGGTCATCGTCGCCACCACGCGCCGTGACATCTGGGAAAACAACCAGCGCGGCCTGGCGCCCGCCGACCTTGCCATGCATGTCGTGCTGCCCGAACTCGACGGCCGCATCCTCGCCGGCGCCATTTCCTTCAAGGCCGAGAGCGATATCGATCCGGCGCTTGGCCATCGTGCGTTGGCGAACCGGCCGGAACCGGATCGGGTGGAGCAAGTGGCGGGGCGAGTCGCGGCTTTCATCCGACTGCGGAAGACAAAACGGGAGGAGCGCAAGCTCGCGATCCTGATTCCCGATTATCCTAGTGCCCCTGGCCGCACAGGCTATGCGGTCGGGCTGGACGTGCCGTCCAGCGTGCTGGCCATGCTGCGCGACTTGAGCGAACAGGGCTATGCCGTGGAGGGGATTCCGCAAACGCCGCGTGAATTGCTGGATTTGCTGGAGCGGGGCGACGGTGGGCTGAGGCTGGAAGACTATGACTCCTTTTCGACGGAGTTACCGACGTCTGCAACTGCCGCTGTAGAGGCTGCTTGGGGCAGAGCGGAAAGCGAGACAGGTTTGCGCTCGCACACACCTTCGCTATCAGGCAAACACCACTTCCCCTTCCGCGCCGCCACCTTCGGCAATGTCACCGTGGCCCTCGCCCCCGACCGGGGCCGCTCGGCCGATCGCCGCGCCGACTATCACGACCCGACCCTCCCCCCGCGCCATGCCCTGATCGCCTTTGGCCTGTGGCTGCGCAAATCGCTCGGCGTCCACGCTCTCGTCCATGTCGGCGCCCACGGCACGCTGGAATGGCTGCCCGGCAAAACCGTCGCGCTGTCGCAAACCTGCTTTCCCGAGATCGTCACCGGCGCATTACCCGTCATCTATCCGTTCATCGTCTCCAATCCCGGCGAAGCAGCGCAGGCCAAACGGCGTATTGCCGCCGTCACGCTTGGCCATTTGCCGCCGCCGCTGGCAGGCGCCGGGCTGGACGAGGACCAGCACAAGCTCGAGCGGCTGGTCGACGAATACGCCCAGGCCGACGGGCTCGACCGCCGTCGCCGCGACCGGCTCGCCAGGCTGATTGTCGAAACCGCGCAAAAGACCGGCCTTGCCTCGGAAGCCGGCGTCGCCAAGACCGACGCGCCCGACGAAGCGCTGCGCCGCATCGACGCCTGGCTCTGCGACCTCAAGGATTTCGCCATCAAGGATGGGCTGCACATCTACGGCCGCGTTCCAAACGACGAACCAGACTCCAGGCGCCGGCAAAGCGCGGACACCGAGAAGGCCTCCCTGCTCGCCGCGCTCGATGGCCGTCACGTCAAGGCGGGCCCGGCCGGCGCACCCGCGCGCGGTCGTTCCGATGTTTTGCCCACCGGCCGCAACCTGTTCACCTCGGATCCGCGCACCATGCCGACGCCGACCGCCTATGATCTTGGCAAAGCCGCAGCGGAAGAAGTGGTGCGCGGCTACATGCAGTCGCATGGCGACTGGCCGCGTTCGCTGGTGATCGATCTCTGGGGCTCGGCTTCGCTGCGCACCGGCGGCGAGGAGATCGCGCAGGGGCTGGCCTTGATGGGCTGCCGACCGCAATGGGACACTGCCACCGGCCGCGTCACCGGCATCGAGGTGCTGCCCCCGGCGGCGCTCGGCCGCCCGCGTGTCGACGTCACCTGGCGTATATCAGGTCTGTTCCGCGACATGTTCCCGACCCAGATCGCGCTGATCGACGCCGCCGCCAAGGCCGTTGCCGCGCGCGACGAGGACGATTCGGAAAACCCGCTCGCCGCCAAAACCCGCGCCGACGGCAAGGTCAGCCCACGTATCTTCGGCACTTCGCCCGGCACGTACGGCGCCGGCGTCGAGGACATGCTGTCGAGCGGCGACTGGACGGCGCGCGAAGAGATCGGCCGCGCCTATCTCGACGCGACCTCGCATGCCTATGGCGGTGCCGGCGGCGAAGGCGTCTCGGCACCTGGAGCGTTTGAAGGCCGCATCGCCGAGGCCGATCTTCTCGTCCACACCGGCGACGACCCCGGCCGCGACATTCTCGAAGGCTCCGCCGACGTCGCTTTCGTCGGCGGCTTCTCGGCCGCCTTGGCCACACTTGGCAGGAACGCCGATGTCATCGTGCTCGATACGACCGATCCGCAAAAGCCGAAACCGCGATCGGTCGGCGAAGCGGTGTCACGCGTGGTGCGCGCCCGTGCCGTGAATTCACGTTTCATATCGGGCCAGATGCGCCACGGTCCGCGCGGCGCCTCCGAATTCGCCGAAACCGTCGACCGGCTGGTCGGCTTCGCCGAGACCACCCATGCCATTTCAGGCTCGCTGATCGAGGCTGTGCACGATGCCTATCTTGGCGACGCGGACGTCCGCGCCTTCATCCTGCGCGAAAATCCCGCAGCCGCCAAAGTCATTGCCGAGCGCTTCCTGTCGGCGCGCCGGCGTGGCCTCTGGCATCCCTTGCGCAATTCCATCGACGACGATCTCGCCGCGCTGATCGCCGAGGCCAACGCGCTCGGGGTCGCGGCATGAACGCCTTCTCGCGCCGTGGCGCCTGCCCTGCTTTGTCGGCGCCGATGCAGACAGGCGATGGGCTGCTGGTGCGGCTCAACCCGGTCGCCGGAGGCCCATCTTCCGGAGGGTTGTCCCCGAAGCTGTTGATCGCCCTGGCTGAGTCAGCCTCGCGGCACGGCAACGGCATCATGGAAGTGACGGCCCGCGGCAGCCTGCAGATCCGCGGCCTGACAACGGAAAGTGCCGCGTTGCTGGCGGCGGAGGTCGATGAACTGGGCATCGCCGTGCGCACCGGCGTACCGGTCGAGACCGGCCCGCTGGCGGGTATCGACCCACACGAGATTGCCGATCCCCGGCCGATGGCTGAGCGCATTCGGGTGGCTGTTGAAGAAGCCGGGCTGGCAATAAGGCTCGGGCCGAAGGTTTCGGTGATCGTCGACGGCGGCGGGCAACTCACGCTGGATGCGGTGACAGCCGATGTGCGGCTGAAGGCGGTTCGGGTCAGCGCTGGCACCCTTTGGGCCATATCAGTTGCCGGTGACAGCCAAAGTGAGAAGCGACTTGCGACGGCTGACGAAGATGCGGTGCGCGACATTGCTGTCGCAGCGCTTCGGATGGTCGCTGAGAAAGGTCGGGACGCACACACACGGGATTTGTCGGAGCGGCAGTTGGCCTCTCTCGCAGGTTGGCACTCTACGGCGCCCCCCTCTGAGGGGGGCGCCTCGCGCAAGCCTATCGGCCTTTTCTCCTTAGCCGGCGACATTTTCACCTTCGGCATCGGCCTTCCCTACGGCAGCATGCCGGCGGACAAGATCATCGGCCTCGCGCAAAAAGCTCTTGCCCTCGGCACGTCAGAGATCCGCCTCGCCCCTGGCCGCGCCTTGCTTTTCCTCGGCCAGCCGACGGAAGCCAATCAATCCCTTCACCACACCGCCGCCACCCTCGGCTTCGTCACCTCTCCCACCGACCCGCGCACGCGCATCGCGGCCTGCCCCGGCGCCCCGGCCTGCGCTTCCGGCCGGATCGCGACCCGCGACATCGCCGAGGCGATCGCCACCAAAAACGCCGACATCCTCGATTTCACGCTGCACGTGTCGGGCTGCGCCAAGGGCTGCGCCAATCCCGGCCCGGCAGCGCTCACAATAGTCGGCGGCGAAAATGGAGCCGGACTTGTCGTGAACGCGACGGCAAAGGCTCTTCCTGCCGGCTACAGGCCGGGCTATGACGCCCCGCGCGGCTTCAGCCGCGTCGCGGCGATGATCCGCGGCGCACGACATCAGGGCGAAACCGCCGCCGCTTGCCTGACAAGGCTTGGCACGGCAGCAATCGCCGAAATGTACCAACAGGAATGAGCATGGCCGCCTACGACTATATCCACGACGGCACGGCGATCTACGAGCGCTCCTTCGCCATCATCCGCGCCGAGGCCGATCTCTCGCGCTTTTCCGAGGCCGAGGCCGATGTCGCCATCCGCATGATCCATGCCTGCGGCCAGGTCGAGGCAGCAAGTCATTTCGTTTTCTCCCCCGATTTCGTCAGCGCCGCGCGCAAAGCCCTTGCCGCCGGCGCGCCGATCTTCTGCGACGCCGAAATGGTCTCGCATGGCGTCACCCGCGCCCGGCTGCCGGCCGGCAATGAGGTGATCTGCACCTTGCGCGACCCGCGCACGCACGACATCGCGAGGCAGATCGGCAATACCCGCTCGGCGGCCGCCATCGACCTCTGGGGCGAGCGCATCGCCGGTTCGGTGGTCGCCATCGGCAACGCGCCGACCGCGCTCTTTTATCTCCTGGAGAAGTTGCGCGATGGCGCGCCCAAGCCGGCAGCCATCATAGGCATGCCGGTCGGCTTCGTCGGCGCTGCCGAATCCAAGGACGCACTGGCCGAGAATTCCTATGGCGTGCCCCATGCCATCGTGCGCGGCAGGCTTGGCGGCAGCGCCATGACCGCCGCCGCGCTCAATTCACTGGCGAGGCCGGGCCTGTGAACGCGCTCCCCAAAGGCCGTCTCGTCGGTGTCGGCACAGGTCCCGGCGACCCAGAATTGTTGACGCTGAAGGCCGCGCGGGTGCTGGCCGAGGCGGATGTCGTGGCGTATTTCGCCAAGCGTGGCAACAACAGCAATGCGCGCGCCATCGTCGAGGCGCGCTTCCGGCCCGACATGCTGGAACTGCCGCTGCTCTATCCCGTGACCACCGAGATCGACAAGGACCACGACGATTACCGGTCGCAGATCACGGGTTTCTACGAGGAGTCGGCGGAACAGGTCGCCGAGCACCTCGACGCCGGCAGGGTGGTTGCCGTGCTGTCCGAAGGCGATCCCCTGTTCTACGGGTCCTACATGCATCTGCATGTCCGCCTTGCCCATCGTTTCCCCACCGAGGTCATTCCCGGCATCACCGCAATGTCCGGCTGCTGGTCGCAGACCGGTGTGCCGATCGTCCAGGGCGACGACGTGCTGACCGTGCTGCCCGGCACGATGAGCGAGTTCGAGCTGACGCGCCGCCTCGCCGACACCGACGCCGCCGTCATCATGAAGGTCGGCCGCAACCTGCCCAAGATCAGGCGCGCGCTTGAGGCGACCGGCAGGCTGACGCGCGCCGTCTATGTCGAGCGCGGCACGATGGCCGGGAGCGTCTCGATGAAACTTGCCGACAAGCCGGACGACAAGGCGCCCTACTTCGCCATCGTGCTGGTTGCCGGCTGGTCCGGTCGACCGGGCGCGGCTGGAGCCCAGATATGAGCGGCCGTCTCACCGTCATCGGCCTTGGGCCCGGCAATGCCGACCAGGTCACGCCGCAAGCCAGCCGCGCTATCGTCGAGGCAAAATTCTTCTACGGCTACAAGCCATATCTCGACCGGCTCGACCTGCGCCCGGACCAGACCCGTGTCGCTTCAGACAACCGCGAGGAACTCGCCCGCTCCAAGGATGCCTTGACCAAGGCCGCCGAGGGTCACGACGTCGCCGTGGTGTCGGGCGGCGATCCCGGCGTCTTCGCCATGGCCGCAGCGGTCTGCGAGGCCATCGAGGCCGGTCCGGCCGAATGGCGCGCGGTCGATGTCGCTGTCGTGCCCGGCGTCACCGCCATGCTCGCGGTCGCCGCCCGCATCGGCGCGCCGCTTGGCCACGACTTCTGCGCTATCTCGCTGTCCGACAATCTGAAGCCTTGGGATCTGATCGAACTGCGTCTTCTGGCGGCGGCCGGCGCCGGCTTCGTCATCGCGCTCTACAATCCGATCAGCAAGGCGCGTCCCTGGCAGCTTGGCCGCGCCTTCGAATGCCTGGCCGCCATCCTGCCCGGCACGACGCCGGTGATCTTCGGCCGCGCCGCCGGCCGGCCCGACGAGCGCATCGAGGTCTATCTGCTGGCCGATGTCGACGCCGAAAAGGCCGACATGGCGACCTGCATCATCATCGGCTCGCCGGAGACCCGGATCATCAAGCGCGGCGAAAAGCCGGCGCTGGTCTACACGCCGCGCTCGGCGTCGGGCTCGACGAAATGACGCACCATCGTGGCCAGCGCTTCGACTGTGTCAGCCGAGGGCACATCCGGCAGGACGGGCCTGCGCACCATGATCACCTCGATGCCGAGCGTTCGCGCCGCGGCAATCTTCCCGTATGTCGCCGTGCCGCCGCTGTTCTTCGACACCACGACATCGATACGATGCTTTTCGAGCAGCACGCGCTCGTCGGTCTCGCCAAACGGCCCGCGCGCCAGCAGATAGTCCGCATCGGGCACAACCAGCTTCGGCTCGACCGGATCGACACTGCGGATGAGGTAGTGGTGTTGGGGTGCGGCCTCGAAGGCGGTGACCTCCTGCCGGCCCAGCGCCAGAAATACACGGCGTGGCGCCGGTCCAAGCGCCCGTGCCGCCCCGGCAACGCTGTCGACCTCAAGCCAACGGTCGCCCTGGACGGCATCCCAGCCCGGACGCCGCAAGGCAAGGATCGGTACGCCGGCGTCGCGTGCCGCCTGCGCGGCATTGGCGGAGATACGCGCCGCGTAGGGATGCGTGGCGTCGATCAGCAGACCAGTGCCTGTCTCCCTGAGATAAGCGGCCAAACCGTCGGCACCGCCGAACCCTCCACTTCGCACGGGTACGCCCTGCGCGACGGGGTTTTCCGTACGGCCGGCCAGCGACAGCGTGACCGAGCAATGGGCGCGCGCCGCCAGTCTTCCGGCCAGTTGCCGGGCTTCGGTGGTGCCGCCAAGGATCAGAATGCGGTGGGTCATCATGCCTGCTGAGGGTCCGCGCGCCGCCAAGCCCAACCCGAGATGGCTCACAATCATCGGCATCGGTGAGGACGGTTTAGCGGGTCTCGGCGACGAGGCCAAGCGGCGGATCGCCGAGGCGGAGTTCATCTTCGGCGGCAAGCGGCACCTGGCGCTCGTCGCTTCCTTCGCCAAGGGCAAGCCGCGTCCCTGGCCGGTTCCTTTCGATGCCGGGATGGCCGACGTCCTGGCGCTTGCCGGCAGGAACGTCTGCGTGCTCGCCTCCGGCGACCCGTTCTTCCATGGGGTCGGCGCCACCCTCGCCCGCAAGGTCAAGCCGCGCGAGATGCACGTCATACCAGCGCCGTCGGCGTTGTCGCTGGCCGCGGCGCGGCTTGGCTGGGCGTTACAGGATATCGAGACCGTCTCACTGCACGGCCACCCGATCGACCTGATCCGCCCACTGCTGCAGCCCAACGCCCGCATCCTGGCGCTGACATCCGATGGCTTCGCTCCGGCGGCGGTTGCCCGCCTGCTCGCCGAACTCGACTTCGGCACTTCGCGGCTGACGGTGCTGGAAGCGTTGGGCGGGCCGAAGGAGACATTGCGCTCGGTTCGCGCCGATGCCTTCGACCTCGAAAACATCAATCCGCTCAATGTCCTGGCCATCGAAATTGATTCGGCCCCGCAGGCGCGCGTGCTGTCGCTCACGGCAGGCCTCGCCGACCATCTGTTCGAGCATGACGGCCAGATCACCAAGCGCGAAATCCGCGCTATCACCCTGTCGGCGCTGGCGCCGAGGCGGGGCGAATTGCTGTGGGATGTCGGCGCCGGCTCGGGCTCGATCGGCATCGAATGGATGCTCGCCCACCCTTCGCTGCGCGCCATCGCCATCGAGGTCGACCCGTCCCGCGCCGCCCGCATCGCCCACAACGCCGTCGCCTGCGGCGTTCCCGGCCTCGTCATTGTGGAAGGCAGCGCGCCCAAGGCCCTGGCCAGACTGGAGACACCTGATGCCATCTTCATCGGCGGCGGCGGCAGCGACGCCGGCGTCATGAATGCCGCCATCAGAGCCTTGCGCGCCGGCGGCCGTCTTGTCGCCAACGCGGTGACGTTGGAAATGGAAGCCCTGCTCCTCGCCCAGCACACAAAGCGCGGCGGCGACCTCACCCGCATCGGCATCTCCCGCGCTTCGCCGATCGGCTCCATGCAGGCATGGCGGCCGGCCATGCCCGTCACGCAATGGAGCTGGGTGAAGCCATGATGGTCGCGGGCATCGGCAGCCGAAGGGGCGTCACCGTCGAGGACGTGCTCGCGGCCATAGAAACCGCACTCGAAACGCATGGCCTAGCGATGACAGCTCTTTCGGCACTGGCGACCGCGGCGCTCAAGAAGGATGAAGACGCCATCGCCGCCGCCGGTCGCAAGCTGAACCTTCCCGTCATTATCGTCGACGACGCAGCCCTTCAGGCCGCCTCGCCGGGGACGCTCAGCAGCTCCAGCCTCTCGCGGGAGCTGGCGGGCACGTCATCGGTCTCGGAAGCCTCCGCCCTTGCCGTCGCCGGCAGAGGCGCGACGCTGCTTGGGCCCCGCACCGTGCTCGGTCCGGTCACCTGCGCCATCGCCATCAGCGGAGACGCGCCATGACCGTCCATTTCATCGGCGCCGGCCCAGGTGCGGCCGACCTCATCACGCTGCGTGGCGCAAGGCTCCTGGCGAGTTGCCCGGTCTGCCTCCACGCCGGCTCCATCGTCGCGCCGGAACTGCTGCAGCATTGCGCGCCGGGAACGAAGCTGGTCGACACCGCGCCGATGTCGCTCGACGAGATCGAGGCTGAATATGTGGCCGCCCACATGGCCGGCCATGATGTTGCCCGCCTGCATTCCGGCGACCTGTCGGTGTGGAGTGCCGTCGCCGAGCAGATCCGCCGGCTGGAAAAGCATGGCATCCCCTACACGCTGACGCCGGGCGTCCCTTCCTTCGCGGCCGCCGCCGCCGCACTTCGCCGCGAGCTGACCATCCCCGAAGTCGGGCAAAGCCTGGTGCTGACCCGCGTTTCCGGACGTGCGTCGAAAATGCCGCCCGGCGAAACGCTGGCCGGCTTCGGCCGCACCGGCGCCACGCTGGCCATCCACCTTGCCATCCACGCCATCGACCGCGTCGTCGCCGAGCTGACGCCGCACTATGGCGGCGATTGCCCGGTGGCGATCGTCTTCCGCGCCTCGTGGCCGGACGAACGCGTGCTGACCGGCACGCTGGAATCCATCGAGGCACAACTGGCGGCCGATCCGATGGAGCGTACAGCGCTCATTTTCGTCGGCCGCTCGCTGGCGGCACAAGATTTCGGCGAGAGTTCATTGTACGACGCCCATTACCAGCGGCGTTTTCGCGGACGGGACGGATTGTGAGCGCCAGCACTGGAAATAACGGCGAAAACGCCACACTCGAACAGGCGCTCGCACGGCTGAACTTCAAGCCGCGTCCGCTTGAGCCGGGGCATGTCTGGCTGGCCGGCGCCGGTCCCGGCGATCCCGGCTGCCTGACGCTGGAGGTGCTGGCGGCACTGGCCGAGGCGGATGCGCTGGTCTACGACGCGCTGGTTTCGCCCGATGTGGTTGCTGTTGCCGGAAATGCCGAGCTTTTCTTTGCGGGAAAACGCGGCGGCAAGCCCTCGATGAAGCAGGATGAAATCACCGCTCTGCTGGTGCGGCTGGCGCGTGAAGGCCGCCGCGTCATCAGGCTGAAGGGCGGCGATCCCTATATTTTCGGCCGTGGCGGCGAAGAGGCGCTGGCGCTGGCGCGTGAGAACATCCCGTTCCGCGTCCTGCCAGGCCTCACCTCGGGTCTCAGCGCGCTCGCCGCCACCGGCATTCCCGCCACCATGCGCGGCATCAACAAGGCTGTCATTCTGGCGACTGGCCACGCCGCCGGCACCGATGACGATCTCGACTGGGCGGCGATCGCCCGCACCGGCCAGCCGGTCGTCGTCTACATGGGCATGGCCAATCTGCCTCTCATAGCAGCCGCCCTGCTCGACGGCGGACTGGCGCCATCGACACCGGCGGCCGTGATCGTCGCCGCGACGACGCCGCGGGAAAGGACCATCGTCGCCACGCTCGCCACCATTGCCGAGGCAGCGGCGGCGGCCGGGCTCGCCTCGCCGGCATTGATCGTCGTCGGCGGCATCGTCGCCATGCGCGCGGCACTGGCGGGCGGGGCATGACGGCCCGGGCGATCATCATCGGCGCGCCGCGCTCTGGTTCGGGCAAGACCAGCGTCACCATCGGCATCCTGCGCGCACTCACCCGGCGTGGCCTGAAAGTGCGCGGCGCCAAGTCCGGCCCCGATTATATCGATCCTGGCTTCCACACCGCCGCCACCGGCCTGTCCGGCGTCAATCTCGACAGCTGGGCGATGTCACCGTCGCTGCTCAATGCGCTCGCCGCGCAAGCGGCCGACGACACCGATTTCGTCATCCTCGAAAGCGCCATGGGCCTGTTCGACGGCATCCCGGCCTCGCCTGGCCGCACCGGTTCGGCTGCCGATCTGGCCCGGCTCTACGGTCTGCCGGTGCTGCTGGTGCTCGACGTGTCAGGCCAGTCGACGACGGCGGCGGCCGTCGCCAAGGGTTTTGCCACGTACGACCCGGATGTGCGCATGGCCGGCGTCGTGCTCAACCGGCTGGGCAGCGAGCGCCATCGGAAGCTGTCCGGCGACGCCATCGAGGCGATCGGCCTGCCCGTCGTCGGCGCTATTTTGCGCGACCCCTCGCTCAATTTGCCCGAGCGCCATCTCGGCCTCGTCCAGGCCGGCGAATATGACGACCTGATGGCGCATCTCGACCGGCTCGCCGACATGGCGGAGAAGTCGCTCGACCTCGACGCGGTCATGGCCCTGGCAACGCCCTTCGCCCCGGCAGCAGGTTCCTTCGCCGACGCGCTGCGGCCGCCCGGTCAACGCATCGCGCTTGCCGAGGATGCCGCCTTCACCTTCCTCTACCCGCATGTCGCCGCTTATTGGCGCAAGGCCGGCGCGGAAATCGTCCCGTTCTCGCCGCTCGCCGACGAAGCGCCGGACGAGGATTGCGATGTTTGCTGGCTGCCCGGCGGCTATCCCGAGCTTCATGCCGGCAAACTCACGGCCGCCGCGAATTTCCATGCGGGGATGGCACGTTTCGCCACCACAAAGCCGATCCATGGCGAATGCGGTGGCTTCATGGTGCTTGGTGAAGCGATGGAGGATGCATCAGGCGAAACGCATCGCATGCTCGGCCTGCTCGGCCATTCCACCAGCTTCGCCAGGCGCAAGATGAATCTTGGCTACCGCGAGGCTCGGCTGCGTGCCGATTGCCCGCTGGGTTCGCAGGGCGCGCTGATCCGGGGTCACGAATTCCACTATGCGCAGATGACGGCCACCGGCAATGACGAGCCGCTGGCTGACCTTGCCGATGGCCAGGGCAATCCGCTCGGCGCCTCAGGCTACCGGCGCGGCCATGTCAGCGGCACCTTCTTTCATGCGATTGCGAGGAGCTAGGGCCATGAAGCTCCCGAAAATCACCCTGTCGCCCCGGCAAGTCCTCGACGACATCGCGCTTGGCCTGGTCTTCTTCACCCGCCTGCCGCTGCCCGTGTTTGATTTTCGCGGCCGCAACCTCGCCGCCGCGATCTGGGCCGCCCCCATTGCCGGCCTTGTCGTCGGCCTGATCGGCGCCATCGTTTTTGCCACGGCGGAACGCTTTGGCCTTGCCATTGGGCCGGCGGCTGCCCTTGCCCTTGTTGCAACCGTGGCTACCACGGGCTGCCTGCACGAGGATGGATTGTCGGACGTTGCCGACGGCTTCGGTGGCGGCAAGTCGCGCGGCCGCAAGCTCGAGATCATGCGCGACAGCCGCATCGGCGCTTATGGCGCCATGGCGCTGGCGCTGGCGCTGCTGATCCGCTGGAGCGCGCTGTCGCAAGTGGTGGAACCCACACAGGCTCTGTTTGCGCTCGTGGCGGCGCACGCAGCCTCGCGTGGCGTGCTCGGCGCCTTCATGCATCTCTTGCCACCGGCGCGGTCCGACGGCCTGTCGGCTGGCGCCGGCACCGTTTCGCTCGAAACGGCAATAGCCGGAGCCGTGCTCGGCGCGATACCACTGCTCCTGCTCGGGCTTGGCGGCGCCATTGCCGCGCTCATCCTGCTCGGCCTGTTCTTTGCCGCCTTCCACGCCCTTTGCCTCAACCAGATCGAGGGCCAGACCGGCGACACGGTTGGCGCCTTGCAGCAGTTGAGCGAAATCGCGGTGCTTCTCGTCGCTTCCGTCGCCCTTTCCTGACCCCCTTGACCTGATTCCCTTCCGGAGACATTGCCCCCATGCCCTTCAAATCCCTCGATGAACTGCGCGCCGCCTGCCTCGACCTGCCTGCCGGCAGCGAGGTGGCCGCCAGTGCCGTCACTCGCCGCCAGGACACGCTGACCAAGCCGCAAGGCAGCCTCGGCAAACTCGAAGCGATCGCCGCCTGGCTGGCGCGCTGGCAAGGCCGCGACATGCCAAGGCTCGACCGCGTGAAAGTCTTCGTCTTCGCCGGCAACCATGGCGTCACGGCGCAGGGCGTGTCGGCCTATCCTTCCGAAGTCACCGTGCAGATGGTGGCGAATTTTGCCGGCGGCGGTGCCGCCATCAACCAGCTCGCCCGCATCGCCGGCGCGGAACTCGACGTCATCCCGCTTGATCTAGACCATCCCACCGGTGACTTCACGCAAGTGCCGGCAATGGATGAGAAGGCCTTTCTCGCCGCTGTTTCGGCCGGCTATGACGCCGTGACGAAAGACCTCGACTTGGTCTGCTTTGGCGAAATGGGCATCGGCAACACGACGCCCGCCGCCGCCATTTCGGCTGCCTTGTTCGGCGGCGGCGCCGAAAAATGGACCGGGCGCGGCACCGGCATCGACGATGCCGGCCTGAAGCGCAAGGTGGTCGCCATCGAAGCCGGCCTGAAGCGCCATGCCGCCGCCCTCGCAGACCCGTTGGGGGTCGCAGCCACGCTCGGGGGGCGCGAACTCGCCGCCATCTTCGGCGCCACGGTAGCCGCCCGTCATCTCGGCATACCCGTGCTGCTCGACGGCTTCGTCTGCACCGCCGCCGCCGCGCCGCTGGCGAAGCTGCACCCGACCGGCCTTGCCCATACGATCGCCGCCCACGTCTCAGCCGAATCGGGTCACCGCGGCCTGCTCGAAGCGCTCGCAATGCTGCCGCTGCTCGATCTCGGCATGCGGCTCGGCGAAGGCTCCGGCGCATGCCTCGCCGTCAACATCGTGCGCTCGGCGCTGGAATGCCATGCAGGGATGGCAAGCTTTGCCGAGGCTGGGGTTTCGGAGAAGTAATCCGTCAAACTTTTAACGTGATTGAGCCAAATAATAACGTCGTTCTGATGTTACATGAGATCAGTAGATCCCATGTGGGGATCAGGCGATGTATTTGAAGGCGATACCTGCCATTGCACTGCTTTTCGGCACTGCTGCGCCAGCTTTTTCGCAGTATGTCGATGAGAACGGCCGCTTCCGGCACGCGGGCGACGATGGACTGGCCAAGGTCCAGTCCAGCCTGACCATGACCCTTCCTGTCAAGGACGAAGAGGATGTCGCCACACAGCAGCAAGCCGCGCTGCGTTCGTTCTACAAGGTCGCTGCCGCCAGTTGCGCCATGGTGCTCGATACCGTCGCCGACACGTGCGAGTAACCAGCGTGACCACGAACGTCAACGCCAGGGATCGCAGCATGGGAGGCGCTGCGGGATCGCAGATGACGGTGACCGGGCAGATCGCCATGAAGGTCAAGTTCAAGGCCAGTATTGGCAAAGCGGCGCAGTGAACGGCCATTGCGGTGCGAGACGCGCCAAACGCCTCTTGCCTTCAGGGTCTTTCCACCAAGTCTTCTAGGAATTTGGTGGGTGCGCACAGGATTGAACTGTGGACCCGCTGATTAAGAGTCAGCTGCTCTACCAACTGAGCTACGCACCCACTCGGCCGGCAAAAACCGGCGTTGGCGGGCATATAGCCGCCGATACCGGTCCTGTCCAGCCCTGCTGGAATCATTTCCCGACAAATCGACCGGGGCCCTCTCCAATCAGACGAAAAGCTTGCCTTCCGCCACCTTGATCGCATGCCCGCCAATGCGCGCGGACGCCAGTTTTCCGCCTTGCACGGTCAGTTCGAGGCGGATGCGCGACGGCCGGCCCATCTCCAGTCCCTGTTCGATCCATAGCTGCGAAACCCCGTCCGTCGGGCCGTCGAAATGCATGATGGCGCCGGCGAAGGCCGCCGCTGCCGAACCGGTCGCCGGGTCCTCATAGGAAGGCGTGCCGGGAACGATCATGCGGACATGGAAAGCGCTTTCGTGATTCACCGTCTCGCGGCAATAGACGTACGGGCTGGCGAAGGCCCACTCGCTCTTGCGCGGCGCCAGTTCCGACCATGCCTGGTTGTCCAGCCGGATGCGGCCCGCCGCTTCGAGATTGGCGACAGGAATGGTCACATAGGGCACGCCGGCCGACCAGAAGGCGATGCGGTGATTCTCGAAGCCGATCTCGTGCGGCGCCAGGCCAAGGGCAGCGCCGATCGCCTCCGGATCGGCCTCCAGCTTCAGCGGCTCCGGCAGTTTCGCCAGGTCGAACTCGGCGAAGGTGGCGCCATCATGCGTGCTGACCGCGCAACGCACCGGGCCGATGTTCTCTTCAAGCACGAAGATGCCGGCGCCGCCCTCGCCCGCCAGTTCGGCCAACGCGATGGCCGAGCCCACCGTCGGATGGCCGGCGAATGGCATTTCATAGTCGGGCGTGAAGATGCGGATGCGGTTGCGGTGCTTGGGATTGTCCGGCGGCAACACGAAAACCGATTCGGACAGGTTGAACTCGCGCGCGATGGCCTGCATCGCTGCCGTGTCCAGACCTTTGCAATCCAACACCACGGCCAGCGGGTTGCCGGCCAGTCGCTCGGTCGTAAACACATCGTAAAGCAAGTAATTCCGGGTTTGCATCCCTGCCTCAATCCCAACATGGGCGAAATTTAATTTGATATTCGAACCGGTAAGCCTGATCTGTGCACAGACAGGGACATTACGCATCATAGGGGTCCGACGTGGACCAGATTGTCAATCTGCCAAAGACGGAATCGGATTCCGCCATCGAGACGGCGCTTGGGCTCGACCAGACCGGTCGGCGCAGGACGCGCCGGCGTGGCTGGCTCTATGCGTTGCTGACCCTCATCGTGCTTGCCGCCGGCCTTGGCCTCTATCAATGGTATGCGGGCACGCCGACCAGGATTGACTACACCACGGTGCCGGCCGCCAAGGCCGACCTCACCGTCCAGGTGTCGGCGACAGGCACGCTGCAGCCGCTCACCCAGGTCGACATATCAAGCCAGCTCTCAGGCATCATACGCTCGGTCGCGGTCAACGAGAACCAGCAGGTGAAGAAGGGTGACGTGCTGGCGGCCCTCGACACCGCCAAGCTGCAGGTCCAGATCGAACGCGCCGAAGCGTCCGCCAAGGGAGCGGCCGCCAATGTGGAGGACGCCAAGGTGACGCTCGCCGAGAACGAGAGTGCGCTTGTCCGCGCCGCGGCCCTGACCAAGCGTGGCATGGCAACCGACCAGTCGCTCGAGGCGGCGACGGCGACGCGCGACCGTTCCAAGGCGGCACTCGATAGCGCCGAGGCCAATCTCGCCATCGCCAATGCCGATCTCAAGTCGCAGCAGACCGACCTTGCCAACAGCACCATCTACGCGCCGATCGACGGCATCGTGCTGACGCGTTCAGTCGACCCCGGCCAGACGGTCGCTTCCTCGCTGCAGGCGCCGGTGCTGTTCATCATCGCCGCCGATTTGAGGAACATGGAACTGGTGGCGGCGGTCGACGAAGCCGATATCGGCGCGGTCAAGTCGGGCCAGCATGCCCGTTTCACCGTCGACGCTTTCCCTGAGCGGCCGTTCGATGCCAAAATCCGCGACATCTCCTATGCCTCGGTCACGACGGACGGCGTCGTCACCTACAATGCGCGGCTCGAAGTCGACAACAACGAGTTGCTGCTGCGGCCCGGCATGACCGCCACCGTTTCTGTGGTCACGAGGGAAGCCAAGGGCGTGCTCACCGTGCCCTCGTCCGCTTTCCGCTATCGCCCGGCGCAGCAAGCGGCGCGCGGCTGGAGCCTGAGCGACCTGTTCACCGGCCGCATGGGCCGCGGCAATCGCCAGCGCCCGGTGGCGAAGGCCCCGACCGATGGTTCCCGCACGCTCTATGTGCTGGAGAACGGCCGCCCGCATCCGGTCAACGTCAAGATCGGTTCGACCGATGGCGAACTGACCGAGATCACCTCCGGCCTGGAGGAAGGCGCGCAGATCATCACCGCTTCGCAGTCGCGGAGCTGAGGCAGTGGCCGCGGGCGCCCCCCTCATCACCTTCGACAAGGTCTGGAAGAGCTACGGCCAGGGCGAAGCCAAGGTGCATGCGCTGGCCGGAGTCGACCTTGCCATCCGGCGCGGTGAATTCGTCGCCATCATGGGCCCATCGGGCTCCGGCAAGTCGACGGCGATGAACATCATCGGTTGCCTCGACACGCCGACGGCCGGAACCTATTCCTTCATGGGCGTCGATGCCGGCCGGCTCGACCGCAACCGCCGCGCCATGCTGCGCAACCTCTATGTCGGCTTCGTCTTCCAGGGCTACAATCTCTTGGCCCGCACCACCGCGGCCGAAAATGTGGAACTGCCGCTGATCTATCGTGGTGTCGCCGCCCGCGAGCGCCGCGACCTTGCCATGCAGGCGCTGGCCGAGGTCGGCCTTGTCGGCCGCGAGCATCACACGCCGGCCGAACTCTCCGGCGGCCAGCAGCAGCGCGTGGCGATCGCACGCGCCATCGTCACCAGGCCGACGCTGCTCGTCGCCGACGAGCCGACCGGCAATCTCGACACCGCACGCACGCATGAGATCATGGAGCTGCTGACGCGTCTGAACAAAGAGCTTGGCCTGACCGTCACCATGGTCACCCACGAAGCCGATGTCGCCGAATATGCCGAGCGTACCATCCGCTTCCTCGACGGCCATGTCGCCTCCGACACCATGAATATGGAGGTGGCATGATCTGGGAAACCGTCCGCCTCTCGCTGCGCTCGATCCGCCGCAACGTGCTGCGCTCGTTCCTGACCTTGCTCGGCATCGTCATCGGCGTTGCCGCCGTCATTGCCATGCTGACCATCGGCTCCGGCACCACGCAAAAGGTCAAGTCCGACATTTCCAAGCTCGGCAGCAATCTGCTGGTCGTCCGAGCCGGGCGCCCGGCCGGCCCCGGCGGTCCGGGCGGGCTCGACCAGGCGGTGCGGCCGCTGGCGGAAAAGGATCTGGCGGCGCTGGTTGCGCATCTCACCGGTGCGCGCGCCATCTCGCCGGCGGCGCAGAAGCAGGTGCGCGTCATCTTCGGCACCGAGAGCCTGACCTCTGGCGTCACCGGCACCGACAGCGCCTATCTCGACGCACGCGACTGGAAGCTGGTGTCCGGCCGACCGTTCAGCGATTCCGAAACCCGCTCCGGCACCGGTGTGTGCCTGATCGGCGAGACGGTGCGCCAGCAATTCTTCGGCGCCGGCGATCCCGAGGGCGAGATCATCCGCGTCAACCGCACCTCCTGCAGGATCGTTGGGCTGCTCGAGCCGAAAGGCTACACCGGCTTCGGCCAGGACCAGGACAATGTCGTGCTGATGCCCCTCGCCGCCTATCAGCGCCGCATCGCCGGCAATCGCGACATCGACAACATCTACATCGCCGCCGACGACCGCACGCCGACCACCGAATTGCAGCCGCGCGTCGAGGACATCTTGCGCGATGCGCGCCGCATCACGCCCGATCGCGAGAGCGATTTCGGCATCCGCGACATGACCCAGATCGCCGACGCCATGGCCAGCGCCACCACGACGATGACCGGCATGCTGGGCGCCGTCGCCGGTGTCAGCCTGCTGGTCGGCGGCATCGGCATCATGAACATCATGCTGGTGTCGGTCACCGAACGCACGCGCGAGATCGGCATCAGGCTCGCCATCGGCGCGCATGAAAAGCACATCCTCATCCAGTTCCTGGTCGAGGCGACGGTGCTGTCGCTGCTTGGCGGCATCATCGGCATCCTGATTGGGCTGGCGCTGGCCGGCCTTGCCTCGGTGACGCTGACCATACCTTTCGTGCCAAGCCCGGCCGTCATTCTGCTTGCCGTCGGCTTCTCCGCACTGATCGGCATGGTGTTCGGCTTCTTCCCGGCGCTGCGCGGCGCCAGGCTCGATCCGATCGACGCCTTGCGTCACGAGTAAAAGGGCAAGCTGCGAGGGCGTCCGGCACTCCGGGCCGGTTTTACACAACCTTCGACGTTTCCGCCTTGCCCAACCTATCGTCACTGTGTTGGCGATGTTATGCCAAGGCATATCTGGTCGAGGAGCGGCTGATGAGCAAGAAGGCGCGCGTGATCCTGGTGATGATCATCATCGAGGCCGCCCTTGCAGGCATCTGGTGGTATCTCGCCCGCTACGGCATGACCAATCCCGATCGCGTCACCGCCGATTTCCAGGCGGTCGTTGGCCAGACGATGGGAATGGCCATGGGTGGGTTGCTGGGTATCGGCTTCATCCTGTTCTTCGTCGCCGCGCGCAACGACCGCAAGGCACTCACAAGCAAGACATCATAGGGCCTGGCCGCTCCACGACATGATCGCGGCACCGACGTACGGTTTCAGTGGCAGGCGGGGCTACGACGCGCTTTCCCACGGATTGACGGTGTTCAAACCCGCGGCCGCGAATGGACCGGTGTCACGTGTGGCGACAGTGAGACCGTGTGCTACGGCCGTCGCCGCGATATAACCGTCGGCGTTGCCGATCGCCTTGCCTGCGGCACGCGCCTGTACCATGAGGTCGGTATAGGCGCGCGACGCGTCGAGGTCGAACGGCAGAATGCGGCCTCCAAACAACGGCAACGCGTTCTGCTCAAGACGATCATGCAGGGTCGTGCGGCGCTTGCCGGAAGGCATGGCCGCGATCCCGAAACGCAACTCAGCCACGGTGACGGCCGAAAGATATAGGGTTTCGACGGCCTGGGCGTCGATCCACGCGATGACGCGAGGATCGGGTGCAGGTCTCCATGGCTCAGACATGACGCAGGTGTCGATGAGGATCATTCGAACCGCACCGGCTCGCCCGGTGTTTTGTCGCGGAGCTGCTGCAAGGTATCGACATCCTCTTGCGACAATCCGGCCTCGCGGCCGATGGCGGCGAGCAGCGAGCCGAGCTTGACCCGATTGGCCGGCCGCACGGCCGTTTCCAGGATTTCACGCATCTCGGCTTCAGTGCTGCGGCCGTGATGCGCAGCCCGCACCTTCAAGGCGCGGAGCGTTTCCTCTGGCAAATTGCGGATCGTGACGGCGCTCATCGATATCATTCCAATCTGCAATGATGTCACTGCTATCAACATAGCAAATCTGCTATCAGATGCAACCAGTACGCATCGATATTAGTCTGCGCGCGCGAAATGCCACTCGATCAGCGGCTTCATGTGCGGCGACAGGCCGTCCGGCAGGTCGCCGGCATGGCGGATGATCACCGGCCCCTCGATCTCCGGGTCGGCTTCGGTGGCGACGAAGGCCGAGATTCGGCGCGCGATCTCATCGGCGGGCGCGTCGACGTGATAGCGGCGGAAGATGACGGTGCCGCTTGCCGTCGACAGAGCGTGCCAGCGCACACCACGCCTGGCATCCGACAGGTCGATACCGGTCTCCTCGCGCACCTCGCGCATCATGTTGAAATCGACATCGACGAGACCGTCGCGGAAATCGATCGGCTCGAACGAACCGGCGGCGAAATAGACCCGGCCGGCACTGACGGTTCGCGGTCCCATGCGGATCGCCACCAGAGCGTTGTCCCCGGCCACCAGCACGGCATGGGCATAGGCGTGTTCGGCGCCGGAATTCTCGCGCCGCTTCCGCCACAGCATGAAGGTCGAGTAATTGACCGCATGGCAGCGGCCGATAAGGCTGCGGTCGCGATAGGCAAGCTCGGAAAGCAGCACCACAATGCCGTCGAACAGCGCCGGATTGGCCTCGATCTCGCCCCGCCAGTTCTCGGCAATCACCGCGGCATTCTCCACCGCGAAGGGATGCGGGCCGGGATCGAGACGGACATCGATGGCATCGACCGGCAGGATGACATTGCGCGGAAGATCAAAACTCATGTCGGCTCAGGCCATGTCCAGCGTGATCGCCACCGGGCAGTGGTCCGAAGCCTTGGGCCGGTCCCAGCCGGCGCGCGGGAAGCGCTCGACTTCCTGGCCCGCGGGAAAGATCGTGCGCCAGGGCTGGCCATTGCGGATGATGTCGGGAACTGCGGTGGCGTTCTTCGCCGCCAGCCCCTTCGACAGCAGGATATAGTCGAGCTGGCACAGATGCCGCTCTTGCGGCCCGCGTGTGTGATAGAAGGTCCAGCGGTTCATTTCCGGCCGCCGCTCGACCACATTTTCACAGAAGCCGCCCGCCGTCAGCACATTGATGCAGGACAGGTTCTCGTCGACCACCTCGAAACGGTAGCCGTCGACCTCATCGCCGGCGATCTTCACCCGCTGGCGGTAATCGTTCATGTCGCCGCAGATCGCCCAGCGCTTGTCGGCCGCGTGCTCCGCCCCGAAACGCTCCTCGATGATGCGCCGCACGGCCTGCGCCTCCGCGATGCGCACCGGCATTGTCGCCTCGCGTCCGTCGAGCCCGTTGCGGGGAGAGCCCATGGACTTGAAGTGCACGAGATAGAGCGTCATCGGCGCGCCGCCCACCTTGATGTCGACCTCCAGGCAGTCGCGCCGGAAGATGCGTTCATTGGGCTGGTTGCCGAGGGCCGCCAGCTCGGGCGTATGCAACCCGAACTGCTCGTAGGTGACATAGGCGTGGCTGGTCATGCGCACGAATTCGATCGGCTGTCCCTGCGCGGTCTCGTTGCGCATCATCACCGCGACATCGATGCCGCGCGAATCATTGCCCGACGTGGTGTATTTCTGGCGGTAGCCCTGCCCCACCATCTTGAACAGATAGCCGTACTCGAAGGCCTTCAAGGCCTCGATGTTGTCGACCTCCTGCATGCAGATGATGTCGGCACGGGCGGCTGCAATCGCCAACGCCGTCAGTTGGCGCGTGTCGTCGGATTGCGCGATGGCGCGCGCCTGTTCCAGCATCTTGTATTCGGCCTCGCTCTGGATATCGAAGAGCGCCAGCGTGCGATCCTCATTGAGCTGGTTGCGAAAGCCGGAAAAATCGAACCTGTTCATCAGGTTCTCGACATTGAAGGTGGCAAGGCGCAGCGACATGCGCTGACCTTTGCCTGCAAGAGCGGCGGAAAACAAGATCGCAGGACCACAAGCAGGGATCCCTTGGTCCTGGTGGCGTTCGCGCCATGGTTGACGGAACCTTTCCGTTCATCCGCCGTTCAGACGCAAAGGTCCACGGTAAGCCCATTCCAGGGTAGGCGTGGGGCCTGTTCTCTTGGAGAAGTGCAATGAACGCGCTCTTTTCTTCCACTGTCAAATCCGGGCTGATAGCGCTCGGTATTGTCTCCGGCATCACGGCGCCATCCGCTGCCGCGCCGATTCTGCAGCCGGATGTGTCGATCCCGGCCAGCACCGCCGCGCCGACGGTCATCCCGGTCCGCGAGGGCTGGGCTGGCGGAAACAACGGCGGCGATTGGAGATGGCGCCGGTCAGGCAATTGGAACGGCCGCCACTGGAATGGCGGAGGCAACTGGAGCGGCCGCCACTGGAATGGTGGTGGCAACTGGAACGGCGGCGACAACTGGCGGTGGCGCCATGGCCGCCATCATTATCGTGGCGGACGCTACTACGATGATGGCGCGGCGGCGGTCCTCGGTCTCGGCTTGGGGCTCGGCCTCGGCAGCATGTACAACAACTACAACAACTACGATTACTATGCGCCGGCGCCGCGCCGCTATTATCGCGCCGGCCGGCTGTCGAACGCGCATGTGCAATGGTGCTACAACCGCTACCGCTCGTATCGCGCCTACGACAACACGTTCCAACCCTATAATGGCCCGCGCCAGCAGTGCTGGTCGCCCTATAGCTGAGCTGCCTGCGGCTGATACCAGAAATGAAAACGGCGCCACGTGGCGCCGTTTTTCGTTATTGATAGCGGAGCGTGGTTCGCTCAGTTCTTGGCCTTGTCGACCAGCTTGTTCTTGGAAATCCATGGCATCATGGCGCGCAGCTTGGCGCCGACTTCCTCGATCTGGTGGCTATCGTTGTTGCGGCGGATGCCCTTGAAACGCGACATGCCGGCGCGGTATTCCTGCATCCATTCCGAGGTGAACTTTCCCGTCTGGATGTCCTTCAGCACGCGCTTCATCTCGGCCTTGGTCTCGGCGGTGATGATGCGCGGACCCGAGACATATTCGCCCCACTCGGCGGTGTTCGAGATCGAGTAGTTCATGTTGGCGATGCCGCCTTCATAGATCAGGTCGACGATCAGCTTGACCTCGTGAAGGCACTCGAAATAGGCCATTTCCGGTGCATAACCGGCTTCCACCAGCGTCTCGAAGCCGGCGCGGATCAGTTCGACCAGACCGCCGCACAGCACGACCTGCTCGCCGAACAGGTCGGTCTCGCATTCCTCGCGGAAATTGGTCTCGATGATGCCCGAACGGCCGCCGCCGACGCCGCAGGCGTAGGATAGCGCGAGATCGAGCGCGTTGCCCGAGGCGTCCTGGTTGACGGCGACCAGGCACGGCACGCCGCCGCCCTTCTGGTATTCGCCGCGCACCGTGTGGCCCGGGCCCTTCGGCGCGATCATGACGACGTCGACGGTCGACTTCGGCTCGATGAGGCCGAAATGCACGTTGAGGCCGTGCGCGAAAGCGATCGCGGCGCCGTCGCGGATGTTCGGCGCGATTTCGTTCTTGTAGATGTCGGCCTGCAATTCGTCGGGCGTCGCCATCATCATCAGGTCGGCCCATTTGGCGGCATCGGCGACGCTCATCACCTTGAGCCCGTCGGCCTCGACCTTCTTGGCGGTCGCCGAGCCGGCCTTGAGACCGATCGCGATCTCCTTGGCGCCGGAATCCTTGAGGTTGAGCGCATGCGCCCTGCCCTGGCTGCCATAGCCAATGATGGCGACCTTCTTGCCCTTGATCAGGTTCAGATCGGCATCACGATCGTAATAGACACGCATTTTACTTCCTTCCCGTTTTGAAGATCAAAAGCCCTGAGGCCCGTTTTTTGCTCCGAAAAGAGCGAGAAACTGCTGCGTCGCGCGGACGGCATCGCCGCCGATCGTCGCTTCAGTCAATTCCAGCCGGTCGCCGAGCAGCAGGCGGATCTGCACGTCCCGGCCGACCAGCCCGAAAAAGGTACGGAACGCCGTCTCGGCATCCGCAAATTCAAGGAGCCCGGCCTGCCGGCCGGCTTCCAGCACGGGCTTCAGCCGCTTGGCCAGCGCAAAGCGCCCATTCTCCAGCACGACGGCGCCGAGATTGTCCTTCCCCGAACCGGCATGGCCGACCGCCACCCTATTGAGGGCGATCGACGTATCGCTGGAGATCACCTTCAACCAGTCGGAGGCAAAGCGCTCCAGGCTCGCCGTGAGCGAGGCAAGATCAAGCCCCTTGCCGTCGACCGAAGCCACCCGCACTTTCGAGGCCTGCCACTGCACGGTCGCCGTCAAGAGTCCGTCGCGATCGCCGAACCATTTGTAGAGTGTTTCCTTCGAGCAGCTCGCGCGACGCGCCACGGCGGTCATGGTCAGATGATCGCCCTCCTCAACCAGCAGCCGCAAAGCCGCGTCCAGGACGGCCTGCTGCCGCTCCGTCAGCGCCTCGCTGTTGTCGATGTCGGGCACGCTGTGCAACACGCTCTTCCCTCGGAAGGACAAGGCAGGGCGTGAATTCGACCTGCCGTACCGTACGTTACGGTTCGGCATATTGCGCAATTCGGTGAGCGGCGCAAGGGCAAAGGAGAAAAAATCCGCTTATGTCCGCGCAGCCGCGCAATCCGTGTGCTCAGTCCGCGGTAGGCGGATGACGCAGGCGGCCCAGCAGCGCCGAGACCGTGCTCAGCTCATCCGACGACAGCTTCGCGCCAACCAACTCCTCAATCGACCTGCCATAGATCGCCCACATGCGGCGGCGCGTCTCCCGTCCCTTGGGCGTGACGCGGATGGTCTGGCCGCGGCCATCATCGGCCACCGGCAGTTTCTCAACCAGCCCGTCGGCCTCGAGCCGAGCCAATAGACGCGAGATGTTGTACTGCGCGAACAGGGTGCGTTCGATCAGTTGAAACGGCCGCAACCCACCCTCGCCCGCCTCGGCAAGCTCGTGCAGCACATCGTACCAGGCGAGCGGCGGCAGGCCGCCCTCCTTCAGCGCGTCTTCGGCCCGTTCCATCAGTTGGCGCGAAACCCGCATCAGGCGGGCCCAGGCCTTGATGGCTTCAGGCGAAGGCTTGGCTTTTTCGGTCATGGCCCACCCTAGGCGATAGATGCAGATGCATCAAGCTTGACGTTCAATGCACATGCATCTACATAAATGCAATTGCATCGATATCGAAAGGCACATTCCTATGAAACCCGCCGACACTCTTGTTCTCGTCAGCCATCCGCTCTGCCCCTATGTCCAGCGCGCCGCGATTTCGCTGGCCGAGAAAGGCGTGCCGTTCGAGCGGATCGACATCGACCTTGCCGACAAACCGGACTGGTTCAAGGCGATCTCGCCGCTCGGCAAGGTGCCATTGCTGTGCGTACGGCAAAATGGCGACGAGACGATAATCTTCGAATCCGCGGTCATCCTCGAATTCCTCGAGGAAACGCAGGCCAATCCCCTCCATCCCGCCGACCCCTATGCACGCGCCCGGCACCGTGCCTGGATCGAGTATGGCTCAGCCATCCTCAACACCATCGGCCGGTTCTATTCAGCGCCGAGCGAGGCCGGCTTCCTCGCCGAAGCCAGCGCGCTATCGGCGATGTTCGACCGTGTTGAGGCTGAACTGCCGGGCGGCGCCGGGCGGAGCGGGCCATGGTTCGCTGGCAGCCGCTTTTCCCTGGTCGATGCCGTTTACGGTCCGGTCTTCCGCTACCTCGACGCCTTCGATCGGATCGGCGATTTCGGTATTCTTGACGGCAAGCCGCTTGTCCAGGCTTGGCGCAGTGCGTTGAGTGACCGTCCGTCGATCAGGCAGGCCGTGGCGCCGGACTATCCGCAGCGCCTGCATGCCTTCCTGCGGGCGAAGGGATCATTTCTATCGAGCCTCATTCGGCAAGGCGATCCGGCCATAGCGCTTCGGCAAGCCCAGCCCGCCTGAACGGATCGATCACCGTGCCGGCGACCATGGAGGCCAGGAACCGCGGCGCCGGCGGGATCTTGGCGATCGTCGCCACCAGCCTGTCGCGGATGAAGGGCAGCGCCACCGAATCCGACTGGTAGAAGGGCGTGAACGCCAGCGACAGTGCCTGAAAGACCCTGACATGCCGGCGCCGCGCTCGCGCATAGACTTCCAGCGCTGTCTCCACGCCGTCCGCTCGCGCCAGCGCATAGCTAAGTGCCGCGGCGTCGAGTAGCGCCATGTTGGCGCCCTGGCCAAGCTGCGGGCTGGTCGAATGGGCGGCGTCGCCGATCACGGCCAGCCGCCGGCAAACCGGAAACTTCATCGTGTGATGGCCGTAGCGGGCCAGCGAGAGCTGGTCGAAACTGTCGATCTGGCTGGTGAACGCCTCGGCCTGCGGCCACAGCCGCACCACCCGCTCCTTCCAGGCATCGATGCCGAGGCTGCGGACTACATCGGCATCCGCCGGTTTCAGGCTCCAGAAGAAGGCCGCCATCCTTTCGGCACCCGGTTCCGGCCGGCCGATCGGCAGCACGCCGATCATCACGCTGGCCTTGTCGTAGCGCTGCAGAAGCGCGTGCTCGTCAAAGCCCTCGCCGCGCCAGCCGAGCGATGCCCAGAACGCGCCATAGGTGAGTGGCCGTGGCGCTTCGGCACTACCGGCGCACCGCCGCAGCTTCGAGCGCGCGCCGCTGGCGTCGACAATTAGATCGAACGGCCCTTCCCTTCGGCCATGACCTCGGATCAGCGTGACCCGCTCGCCGGTCTCCAGGGCCTCGATTTCGACGCCGGTCTCGATGGGGATCGCCTCGCGCCGGGCAGCGCGAAAGAGTACGCCGAACAGGGCGGCCCTGTGTACCGCCAGGCCGAAACGGTTGCCGCGCTGGGCATCGTAGCGGACATCGAGCACGGTGCGGCCGCTCGACGCATCGACCCCATGCAGTCGATCGATCCTGCTGCCTAGCGCCATTATATCGTCGAGCAGGCCGAGATCGGCGAGCACCGTCAGCCCAGTCGGCTGCAGGATCAGCCCGGAGCCGACCGGCCTCGGTTCCTCGAAGCGCTCGAAGATGGTGACGCGGTGGCCGGCGCGCTTGAGATAAAGCGCCGCGGCGAGCCCGGCCGGACCAGCGCCGGCGATTGCGATATCGTAGGAAATGCCGCTGCCCCCAAGCCGAACTGGCCGGGACAATCCTTCAGCCGCCGGACGAAATCAAGTCGCGACGCCGAGCGCTAGCCTGCTGGTCAAGCTTGCGTCGAATCGAAGGCAGTCCGCGCGCCGCGCACTGCGTCATGGTTGTTTTCGGCCCACTGCAGCAGATACTGCAAAGCGTCGAACATCGATCGCCCAAGGTCGGTCAGGCTGTATTCGACACTGGGCGGCTTGGTCGGAAACACCTCGCGGCGCACATAGCCGTCGCGCTGCAGATCATAGAGCGTCTGGGTCAACATGCGCTGCGAGATATCGGGAACCAGCCGCCGCAGCTCGCCGAAGCGATAAGGCTGCTCGGCCAGCGCCGCCGTCAGCAGCGAACTCCATTTGCCATTGAGTCCCTGGATGACATCGCGGACCGGGCAATCGGCAATGTTTCCGCCGTCGGTCATCGCTTTGTAGACTTCGAGTTTGGATTTCAGATTGACGGTCCGGCTGTCCATGGCTGGTTCCCTGCGCGTGCCTACCTCCCCAAAAACTGCCTTCTTTACGGCACCGGGTCAATTCCTATTTTAGTGTTGGTCTCTTTTTGAGACCACCACCCGAACCGCCCTTCCGGCGCAATGTCAGGATCCCCCATGACCGCAACTCTTCTCGTCACCGGCGCGTCCGGCCAGCTCGGCCGCAGCGTCATCAACCATCTGCTGGACACGTTCGAGGTGCCGGCGGCCCGGATCATCGCCACGACCCGCACGCCCGCCAATCTTGCCGACCTGTCGGCGCGCGGCGTCACCGTTCGCGAGGCTGATTTCGACGATCGGGCCTCGCTTGCCCAAGCCTTCGCGGGCGCCGACCGGGCGCTCATCATTTCGACCAACGAGCTGGCGATCCAGGGAAAGCGGCGCGAGCAGCAGCTTGCCGCCGTCGCGGCGGCCAGGCAGGCTGGCGTCGGCCACCTGCTTTACACCTCGTTGCCCAACACCGAACCCGGTTCCGCCGTGCTCTTTGCCCCCGATCATTACGACACCGAGCAGGCGATCAAGGCCAGCGGCATTCCCTACACGATCTTCCGCAACGGCTGGTACGACGAGAACCTGTTCATGGCGATGCCGCAAATCCTCGCATCGGGCCAATGGTATACGTCGGCGGCCGACGGCGCGATTTCCTATGGCGCGCGTGACGACCTCGCCGCGGCCATAGCCGCGGGGCTGGCTTCGGATAACACCGAAAGCACGACTTACACGCTGACTGGCCCCAAGGCCTATACATCAGCCGAAGTCGCGGTGCTCGTCACCGAAGTCACAGGCAAGCCGATCCAGGTCGTCCAGCTCTCCGATGAAGCGCTGACCGAAGGCATGAAGGCAGCCGGGCTGCCCGAGCCGATCGCCAGGCTCCTGGTGTCCTTCGACGCCGCCACGCGCGCCGGCGACCTTGGCATGGTAACGGATTCGGTTGAGACACTTTCGGGTCGGAAATCGGTACCGCTGAAGCAGTTCCTTGAGGCCAACAAGGCTGCACTGGCGGGTTGATGTCAGCGCGGCGGGAAATTCTTTCTCCCGCCGCGCTATTTCGGGGTCTTGACCAGCCCGAGCCGGACCAGGCTTTCGGCGGTGGCGGCCAGCGCGTCCTCGCGCGAGCGCGGCGCCCAGCCGAGCATGCGCACCGCCTTGGCGTTGGTGGCATCCTTGACCTTGCCGAGTTCCGTCACGAGTTGCGCGGCTTCCGCGTTGAACAGCCCCACCACCCGCACCAACCAATCGGGAAGCTCCCGGGTCGTGACCCGCGAGGCGGCCGCGCCGAGCCGCGTTTTCACCGTCTGGGCGATCTCCCGCACGGTCATGAAATCGCCGGCAACGGCCAGGAAGCGCTCGCCACTGGCGGCGGGATTGGTCATTGCGCGCACATGCAGGTCCGCCACGTCGCGCGCGTCGACCACGCCGAACGACAGGCGCGGCAACCCAGGCATCGCACCGTTCATCATGCGCTGAACAAATTCGGTGGAGGTCGAATGGTCGGACCCGAGCACTGGTCCGAAAATGCCGACAGGATTGACCACGGCCAACTCCAGCTTGCCACCCTCGGCGGCGATGAAATCCCAGGCCGCGCGCTCGGCGAGCGTCTTCGATTTCACATAGGCGCTGACCTTGGCCGTCGGATCGGTCCAACTCTCCTCGGTGAAGGGCCGGCCGCCGGGCGGCATCTTGCCATAGCCGATGGCGGCGAAGGACGAGGTCAGCACGACGCGTTTGACGCCAGCGTCTCGCGCCGCCCTGAGCACGCGCAACGCGCCTTCGCGAGCCGGGATGATTAGGTCGTCCTCATGCTTCGGCGCGCCGGGCGGAAATGGTGACGCGACATGCAGGACATAGTCGCAGCCGGCGACAGCGTCGGGCCAGCCGGCATCGCTCATGAGGTCGGCGATGGCAAAGGAAAGCCTGTCGCCCGGCTCGCCGCCGCCGGCCTCGAGCATGGCGATAACGTCGGCTTCACGCCTGGCGGAGCGCACCGTCGTGCGCACGCGATAGCCCGCCTTCAACAGGGCAAGAATACAGTGCGCGCCGAGGAAACCCGATCCGCCGGTGACAAGCACCAATTCGCCGCCCATGGCCACCTCTCCGTCAGGCCGAGGCGATCGACCTCGTCAGATCGCCACCTGCGTGCCGATTTCTACCACACGCCCGGTCGGGATCTGGAAATATTCGGTCGCGTCGGCCGCCGTGCGCGCCAGGCCGATGAACAGCCTGTCCTGCCACACCGGCATGCCTGAATTGGGCGAGGCTTTCAGCGACCGCCGCGACAGGAAGAACGACGTCGTCATGATGTCGAACTTCCAGCCCTGCTTGCGGCAGATCGCCAGCGCGCGCGGAATGTTGGGCTGTTCCATGTAGCCGAAGGTCAGCGTCACCCGCATGAACAACTCGTTGACCGTCTCCATCTTGACACGCTCGCTGTCGGGCACGACGGGCTGCGGCGCGGTCACCACCGAAAGGATGACGTTCTGCTCGTGCAGCACCTTGTAGTGTTTGAGGCTGTGCATCAGCGCGGTTGGCGCGCTGAGCGGGTCGCTGGTCAGGAACACCGCGGTGCCGGACACCAGCTGCGGTTTCTTCTTCAACAGATTGCCAGCCAGGAAATCGAGCGGGATTTCGTTGCGGCGGGTCTTGTCGAAGAGATAGCGGCTGCCACGCACCCAGGTCCACATGCCCAGCACGATGGTGAAGGCCACCACCAGCGACGCCCAGCCGCCTTCGAACACCTTGACGATGTTGGAGGCGAAGAAGCCGATATCGATGAAAGCGAACAGCACGGTCAGCGGGACCGCCACCGACAGCTTCCACTTCCAGATACGGGTCATGACCACATAAAGCAGCACCGTCGTCACCAGCATGTTGCCGGTCACCGAGATGCCGTAGGCGGAGGCCAGCTTGCTGGACTCGCCGAAGCCGACCACCAGCATCATCACCACCAGCGCCAGCAGCAGGTTGACGCGCGGCATGTAGATCTGGCCGGACTGCTTTTCCGACGTGTGCAGGATTTGGAGCCTGGGCAGCATGTTGAGCTGCACCGCCTGGCGGGTCAGCGAAAAAGCCCCTGAAATGACCGCCTGGCTGGCGATGACGGTCGCCGCCGTCGCCAGCACCACCATCGGGATCAGTGCCCAACCCTCGTTCATTTCGAAGAACGGATGGCCGACCACGCCGTTCTTCGCCAGCACGAAGGCGCCCTGCCCGGCATAATTCAACAGCAGGCAGGGGAACACGATCGAGAGCCAGGCGAGCACGATGGGTTTGCGGCCGAAATGGCCGAGATCGGCGTAAAGCGCTTCCGCGCCGGTGACGGCAAGGAAGATGGCGCCGATGGTGACGAAAGCCACATCGGGCGAATGGATCAGGAAAGCGACGATATAGTGCGGGCTGACCGCCCACAGGATCTCCGGATCGGCGATGATGTGCTTGAGACCGGAAAGGCCGATGGCCAGGAACCAGATCGCGGTGACCGGGCCGAAGACCAGCCCAACGCCACCGGTGCCGAAACGCTGAACCGCGAACACCATGGCGAGGATGACCAGCGTCAGTGGCACGACGTAAGGTTGGAAGGTGGGGGTGACGACATTCATGCCCTCGACCGCCGACAGCACCGAAATCGCCGGCGTGATGACGGCGTCGCCGAAAAACAGCGAGGCGCCGACGATGCCGATGCCGAGCATCAGCGCCGAACGCTTTGGAAAACTGCCGCGCGCCAGCGCCATCAGCGACAGCACGCCGCCCTCGCCGCGATTGTCGGCACGCAGCACGAACATGATGTATTTGATGGTGACGATGATCGTCAGCGACCAGATGATCAGCGACAAAACGCCAAGAATGTCGCCACGGTCGGCAACTTGCCCGCCCGACGACGCGACCAGCGCCTCGCGAAACGCATAGATCGGGCTGGTGCCGATATCGCCATAGACCACGCCGAGCGCGCCCAGCATCAACACCTTGGTGCTGTGCTGTTCGATTTCGGGATGGCTCGATTGGTCGACGGGTTCTGCCTCATTACCAGCACTGGCAAGGGCCATGTACGACACTCCGATAAACGCGCGGTGCTCTACGCTTGCTGCACTGCAATATCAAGTGCCGTAACGTTATGGCACTCATGTTGGCAGCGCGCGGCTTCTTGTGGGCGACTTCGAGCGAATGCCGGTCAATGCGGCATTCGCGGGCTCATGTCCGGACCCATGGCAAAACCTGCGGGCCGGCGAGCACGTCTGTTAAATGGCGACCTGCGTGCCGATTTCAACGACGCGGCCGGTCGGGATCTGGAAATACTCCGTCGCGTCGGCCGCCGAGCGCGCCAGTCCGATGAACAGCCGGTCCTGCCACACCGGCATGCCTGAATTGGGCGAGGCTTTCAGCGACCGCCGCGACAGGAAGAACGACGTCGTCATGATGTCGAATTTCCAGCCCTGCTTGCGGCAGATCGCCAGCGCGCGCGGGATGTTGGGCTGTTCCATGTAGCCGAAGGTCAGCGTCACCCGCATGAACAACTCGTTGACCGTCTCCATCTTGACGCGTTCGCTGTCGGGCACGACGGGCTGCGGCGCGGTCACCACCGAAAGGATGACGTTCTGCTCGTGCAGCACCTTGTAGTGCTTGAGGCTGTGCATCAGGGCGGTCGGCGCGCTCAAGGGATCGCTGGTCAGGAACACCGCGGTGCCGGACACCAGCTGCGGCTTCTTCTTCAGCAGATTGCCGGCGAGGAAATCGAGCGGGATTTCGTTGCGGCGGGTCTTGTCGAAGAGATAGCGGGTGCCGCGTATCCACGTCCACATGATCAGTCCCATCAGGCAGGCAACGGTGATCGAGACCCAGCCGCCTTCCACGATCTTCACGACATTGGCCAGGAAGAAGCCGCTGTCGATGACGCCGAACAGCAAGGTCAGCGCCAGGGCGAGCGCCAGCTTCCATTTCCACATCTTGCGCATCACCACGAACAGCAGGATCGTCGTCATCAGCATTTCGCCGGTCACCGAGATGCCGTAGGCGGACGCCAGCGAACTCGAACTGCCGAAACCGACCACCAGCAGCATCACACCCATTGCTATGAGCAGGTTGACGCGCGGCATGTAGATCTGCCCGGACTGCATTTCCGAGGTATGCTGCACCTCGATGCGCGGCAGAAGATTGAGCTGCACCGCCTGGCGGGTCAGCGAAAAAGCCCCTGAAATGACCGCCTGGCTGGCAATGACCGTCGCGGCCGTTGCAAGTCCCACCATCGGCATCAGTGCCCAGTCAGGCAGCATCTGGAAGAACGGATTGGTCGGTTTTCCGTCATTGGCGAGCACAAAGGCGCCCTGCCCGAAATAGTTGAGCAGCAGGCAGGGGAAAACCACGGAAAACCATGCCAGCACGATCGGCTTGCGTCCGAAATGGCCGAGATCGACATAAAGCGCCTCGGCCCCGGTTACCGCCAGGAACACGGCGCCGACGGTGACAAAGGCGGCGGTCGGTGTGCTGGCCAGATAAATGACCGCGTAATAGGGATTGATGGCAAGCAGGATCGATGGATCGTCCATCAAGTGATAGATGCCGGCAACGCCGATGGCCAGGAACCACAGCGCCGTCACCGGCCCGAACACCGCCGCCACCTTTCCCGTGCCGAAGCGTTGCACGGAGAACAGGATGGCAAGGATGACCAGCGTGATCGGCACGACATAGGCGTCGAGCGTTGGGGTCACCACGGTGAGGCCTTCGACCGCCGACAGCACCGAGATGGCCGGGGTTATGATCGAATCGCCGAAAAACAGCGCCGCGCCGCAAAGACCGATCACCAGAATCAGTCGAGCGCCTTTGGGATAGGCGCTGCGTGCCAACGACATCAGCGACAGCGTGCCGCCTTCGCCCTTGTTGTCGGCACGAAGCACGAAGGCAACATATTTGACGGTCACGATGATCGTCAGCGCCCAGACGATCAGCGACAGCACGCCAAGCACGTGAACGCGCGTATCGATGCCGGGCGAAGCGTGAAGCGCCTCGCGAAAGGCGTAGATCGGACTTGTGCCTATGTCGCCATAGACAACGCCGAGTGCGCCCAGCATGAGAACCTTGGTGCTGTGCTGCTCGACCCCGGCATGGCTCGATTGCTCGACGGTTTCAGCTTCGCTCCCGCTATTGGCAAGGGCCATCGACCACTCTCCGATAAGCGCGCGGTGCTTTATGCATGCTGCGATACGATATCAAATGCACGCGATGGCTGCCATACCAATACGAAGCATTGCCCCCTACCAACCGCAGGCCCTGAGGAACCGGCCCACTGTGCCGGCCATGCCATACTCCAACGCGTCGGCTGTCAACCCATGTCCGATCGACACTTCGGCCAATGCCGGAATGCGCCTGGCCAGCGCGGGCAGATTGGCCACCGTCAGATCGTGCCCGGCATTGACCTGGAGACCGGCGGCAAATGCCGCGTCAGCGGTTTTGCCCAATCTTTCCAGTTCTTTGGCCGCCTTACCCGAATCGGAATGGTAGCTGCCATAAGGACCGGTATAGAGTTCGATACGATCGGCGCCGGTATCGCGCGCTGCCGCCATGCCGGCGGGATCGGCATCGGAAAACAGCGAGACCCTGAAACCGCCCTTCTTCAGGCGTCTGACGATCGGCGTCAGCAACACGGCATCGGCGATGAAGTTCCAGCCATGGTCGGAGGTTGCCTGGGAGGGATCGTCGGGCACAAGCGTCACCTGTTCGGGCTGATGCTTCTCCACCAGCGCCAGGAAATCCTCGCTTGGGTATCCCTCGATGTTGAATTCCGCCCGCGGGAACTCGTCGTCGATCAGCGCCCTGATCTCGGGCAGGTCGGAATGCCGTGTGTGACGTTCGTCGGGCCGCGGATGCACCGTCAGCCCATGCGCTCCGGCGGCAAGGGCGAGGCGGCCGACACCGATCACATCGGGCCACGGCAGGTCGCGCCGGTTGCGCAGCATGGCGATGGCGTTGAGGTTGACGGAAAGCTTGGCGGGCATGGTTTGGCGTCCGTGAAACAGGCGATCGAGGCGCGCCACGCTCATTCGTTCCGGCACGGCGCATTTGAGACGGCGCATCTATAGCGTCTTTGACGGGAACAGATAGGGCCTTTCCGGTGTTCCAGAAGACCAACATACTCCACGAAAGGGAGGCACCACCTTGAATTTCCTCCAATCCGTGCCGGCGATCCGCCGCATCGAGACCAGCCGCGACGACCTCTTTGCCATCGATGTGGTCGGCCATGTCTCGGCCGCCGATGCCGAAAACCTGTTCGGCCTGCTGGAGGCGGCCTATTTGCTCCATCAGAAAATCGACGTGGCCGTGCGCATAGTCGATCACGAGGGCGTCGACTGGGCCGACATCTCGGACGAGACCATCAAGAAGGGTGCCGTCCATGCATTGGAACATATTGGCCGTTGCGCGGCGATCGGCGCCCCTGACTGGACGCCGAACGCACGACACGCCTTGCCGGCTTCCTCGCCCGTCGAATTCAGGCATTTCAAGATCGAGGACGAAGCCGCTGCCTGGGAATGGCTCGGCGCGCGGCCGACGAGTGAGGAGGCGACCGCCGCTCCAGAAAGAGGATGAAACGGTTCTCCCGGCTACCCGCCGAGCTTTCTACCTGACGATGGTCAGGCGTTCGGCGGCCCGGGTGATGGCTGTGTAAAGCCAGCGCTGGCGCGTTTCCTTGAAGGCCCAGCTCTCGTCGAACAGCACGATCTCGTTCCACTGCGAGCCCTGCGCCTTGTGCACCGTCAGCGCATAGCCATAGTCGAAATCGTCGAAGCGCTTCTTCTGCTGCCAAGGGATTTCCGCGTCCGGATCCTCGAACGCCGCCTTCAGCAACTTGATTTTCGCGACGCCGCGATCCGGATCGTCCTCCTCGGGTGAAACCAGAAGATTGATGCCGGGCTTGACCGTCTCGCGCGACGAGGTCATCACCTTCCACAGCGAGCCGTTGAGCAGACCCTTGGCGGGATCGTTGCGCAGGCACACCAGCTTGTCGCCGGCTTGCGGATAATCGGCATTGAAGCCCTTGAGCTCGCGCAGGCGCTGGTTGTAGCGCCGCCGCGTGCGGTTGATGCCGACCAGCACCTGGTCCGCCCTCAGCACCAGTTCCTGATTGACGTCTTCCTTGCCGATCACCTTCGCGGTGCCATAGTCGCCACGCATGAATTCGCGGCCCTCGCGCACGTCGAGCGCCAGCCGCAGGATCGGATTGTCGCGCGCCTGCCGGTGGATTTCGGTCAGCAGGAAGTCCGGCTCATGGTCGGTGAAGAAGCCGCCACCCGAGATCGGCGGCAACTGGCCGGGGTCGCCCAGCACCAGGATCGGCGTGCCGAAACTCATCAGGTCACGGCCAAGCTGCTCGTCGACCATCGAGCACTCGTCGATGACGACCAGTTTGGCGCGCGAGATCGGGCTCTGCCGGTTGAGTGAGAAGGTTGGCGACATCGAGGTCTTGCCGGTGACCTCGTCGGCCACCGATTCCTCGCCCTTGGGCCGGTAGATCAGCGAATGGATGGTGCGGGCGTTGACCGCGCCCTTGGAGCGCAGCACCTGGGCGGCCTTGCCGGTGAAGGCTGCGAACTGCACCTGGCCGTCGACATGTTCGGCGAAATAGCGCGCCAGCGTCGTCTTGCCGGTGCCGGCATAGCCAAACAGCCGGAACAGCTGCGGCGTGCCGGTCTTCAGCCAGCGGGCGACCGCTTGCAGCGCCTCATCTTGTTGGGGTGAAAATTCCATCTGATCGTGTGACCGGATTCGCGAGGCAAACACAAGATCGCCGCCACCACCATCGACACGCCGGTGGCGAACTTCCCTGCTGTTCAGGCTATCAGCCGCAAGCAAGAACGTAAAGGGAACGAAAATTCAGTTGGCAGCGTGCGGATCGTTCTCCAGCAGGATCGGCTTGCCGTGTGGCGTGGCGTGCGCGGCGCGCTCCCAAGCCCGCGCCATCGCATCGACGTCCGGCTTGGCAGCCAGCCCCTTGGACGCGAGCAGCCCTTCCAGCGCCGCCAGCCAATGCTCGTAATAGTCGTGGCCATCCGCCGCGGCATCCGGCTTCTTCACCTCGGCTGACAGGGCATCCGCCCATTCGTTCCACGAAAACAGGCCCTTGTCGTGCAGCGCCACAGTCATGGCGAAGGCTTCGGCCTGCCATGGCTCGGCGAACACCGGTGCGTCGAAGCCGGCGGGCAAACTGGCGGCGGATCCCTTCGCTTCAGGCCGGCTCAAGATAGCTCTCCCAGGCGTCGATCGAGACGGTCAGTGTCGGGTCGGCGCCCTCGCCCCAGATTTCCGTGCCATCGAAAACCACGGTATAGACCCATTGCGGATTCTCGCCCTGCCCATGCGCGTTGCTGTCGGGAAAGACGAAGCCGTCGCGCACCGCCTCGATGGTGCCCTGCTTGTCGCGCGCATAGCGCGGCAGCCTGGTATGGCCGGTCGGGTTGAAGTTTTTCGTCCGCACCGAATCCCCGGCCTTGAAGCGTGGCGCTGTCTCCACCGGCCGATCGCAAGGACCGCCCTTGGCCAGCACAGCGGGAACGTTTTCCGCCTTCAGCACTCTTTTGGGTGTCGCCGCCGGATCAATCGCCTCGCCCGCCCCGAGGTCGCGCTCGCTGACGAAGCCGTGCCGCTTGAGCAGGATCTCCAGTGCCTTGATCCAGATCTGATAGTAGCTGGAGCTGTAATAGTCGGCCGGATGCAGCGATTCCCGCGCGTGCCGGCTCTCGTCGATGTTCCAGGCCCCCATGCCGCCGGCGCAGAGCGTCACGCCGAGCGCCCGCCGCTCCCACGGAGCATGGAAATAGGGTTCATCCTTTTCGGGCGCGACCGGCCCGAACCCCATCTGTCCGCCGAGATCTTGCGGCCCATTCATGCCCGTTGACTCGCCAGCGCGGTGCCGATCATGGCATCGCGGCTCACCAGCTCGGCCAGCCGCTCCTCGCTCCAGCCTTCGGTTCCCTCCGGTCGCATCGGCACGACGAGATAGCGCAGTTCCGCTGTCGAATCCCAGACGCGTATCTTCGTCCCGGCCGGCAGCACCAGCCCGAACTCCTCGAGCACGCCGCGCGGATCGATCACGGCGCGCGACCTGTAGGGCGGCGCCTTGTACCACACCGGCGGCAGGCCAAGCACCGACCACGGATAACAGGAGCACAATGTGCAGACGACGAGATTGTGGGTATCGCCGGTGTTGAACACCGCCTGCATATGCTCGCCTTGCCGACCGGTATAGCTCAGCGATTCGATCGCCGCCGTCGCGTCGCGCTTCAGCCACGCGGCAAAAGCGGGATCGCTCCAGGCCTTGGCCACCACCCGGGCGCCGTTGCGCGGACCGATCTTCGTCTCGTAGGTATCGACAATGACGTCGATCGCAGCCGGATCGATCAGCCCCTTGCGGGTCAGGATGGTTTCCAGCGCGCGCACCCGCGCGGCAAACGGATCGAGTTCGTTGTCGTGGTCATGATCGTGGGACATGACGGCAAACTAAAGTTCCGATCCGCCGGCCGCAAGTATCACGGCTTGGGCCAGCGGAACTCGGTGCGTGGCGACCTGCTACTCGGCGGCGGTCTTCTGCGGCTCACCGGGGATGTCGTCATTGGTGCCGAACAGCGAGGGCTGGTCGCCCTCTTCGACCAGGTGCAACTCGGCCTTGCGCTTCGGCATGAGTCCGACCAGCCAGCCCGAGAAATTCTCCATGTAGACGTAGATCACCGGTGTCACGAACAGGGTCAGCGCCTGCGAGGCGAGCAGGCCGCCGACGACGGCAACGCCCAGCGGCTGGCGCAGTTCCGCGCTGGCGCCGGTGCCGAGCGCGATCGGGAACGTGCCCATCAGTGCCGCCAGCGTCGTCATCATGATCGGCCTGAACCGCATCAGGCAGGCTTTGTGGATGGAATCGGTGGCCGACATGCCCTCTCGTCGCAGTTCAAGCGCGACGTCGACCATCATGATGCCGTTCTTCTTGACGATGCCGATCAGCATCAGGATGCCGATCACCGCGATGACGGACAGATCCATGCCGGCGAAGCGCAAGGCGACAACCGCCCCGAGCACAGCCGACGGCAGGCCGGTCAGAATGGTGAGCGGGTGGATGAAGCTCTCATACAGAATGCCGAGCACGATATAGATGGTCAGGATGGCGCCGCCGACCAGCAGGCCCTGGTTGGCAAGCGAATCCTGGAAGGTCTTGGCGGTGCCGGCGAAGGTCGTCGAGATCGCCGTCGGCATGCCGATCTGCTCTTTCAGCGCGTCGATGCGTTTCACACTGTCGCCCAGCGCCACGCCCTGCGGCAGGTTGTAGGAGATCGTCACCGCCGGAAGCTGGCCGAGCTGGTTAACCGTCAAGGCTCCGGCCGTGCGGTCGACCCTGGCGAAGGCGCCGAGCGGCACCAGGCTGCCGCTCGCCGTCCGCATCTGGATGGCAAGCATCCGCTCCGGCGACCATTCGATCTTGGGATCGAGTTCGGCGATGACTTCGTAACTGTCGGCCGAGCCGAAGATCGTTGAAACCTGGTCGGTGCCGAACCCGCCATAAAGCGCCGAGCGCAGCGTGTCGGTGTCGATACCGAGTTGGGCGGCCTTGTCGCGGTCCACCACCAGCGTCGCCTGCAAGGCGTTGTTCTGCAGGTCGCTGGTGACGTCGGTGAAGGTCGTGTGGTCGGCCGCCATCGCGTCATTCAGTTTCTGCGCCCACTGATCCGTCAGGCCGGTATCGAGGCCCTGAACCACAAGCTGGTAGGCACTGGCCGACGAGCGCGAGCCGAGCCGCAGATTCTGCACCGGCTGCATGTAGGTCTCGATGCCCGCCACGCCGGCCAGTTGCTTGCGCAGATCCGCAAGCACCTTCTCGATATCGGGACGCTGGTCCTTGCCCTTGAGCTGGACGAAGAGCTGTCCCTGGTTCAGCGCATTGTTACCGCTGCCCGCCGACCACGCCACATGGTCGACATAGGGTGACTTCGAGAACACGCTGGCCACCTGCCCTTGCAGCTTGGCCATGGCGTCGAACGAAATGTCCTGGCGCGCGATGGTGGTCACCGAAATCTGGCCGATATCTTCTTGCGGGAAGAAACCCTTCGGCGAAACCTCGATCAGCCACACCGAGGCTGCCGCGGTGCCGACGAAGACGAGGAACACCAGGAAGGTGTGCCGCAGGCAGAAGCTCAGAATCCGATCGTAGCCGCGCGTGAGGAAATCGCGCTTGTGGCCAGCACCATGTGCCTCGCGGTCGGCCTTGGTCACCGACAGCAGCCGCGAGCACAACATCGGCGTCAGCGTCAGCGACACGAACATGGAGGCCAGGATGGCGACGGTCACCACGACGGCGAACTCGTTGAAGATGCGCCCGATCACGCCACCCATCAGAAGCACCGGGATGAACACCGCCACCAGCGAGATCGAGATCGAGATGATGGTGAAACCGATTTCGCGCGCGCCCTTCAGCGACGCGTCGAAGGCCGACAGCCCATCCTCTTCCATATGGCGGAAGATGTTTTCGAGCATCACGATGGCATCGTCGACGACAAGGCCGACGGCGAGCGTCAGGCCCATCAGCGATATGTTGTCGATGGAAAAGCCGAACAGGAACATCGCGCCGAGCGTGGCGATCAGCGAGATCGGCACCGCCACGGCCGGGATGATGGTCGCCGTGACGCGACGCAGGAACACGAAGATCACCATCACCACCAGCGCGATGGTCAAAAGCAGCGTGAACTGCACGTCGTCGACCGCCTGGCGGATCGAGCTCGAGCGGTCGTTGAGCAGCTTGATCTGGGCTGCGGCCGGCATCTGGTCCTGGAAGGACGGCAGCATCGCCTTGACCTTGTCGACGACGTCGACCGTGTTGGCGTCCGGCTGGCGCTGCACCGCCATGATGATCGCGCGGGTACCGTCATACCAGCTTGCGGTCGTGGTGGTCTGCACTGAATCGACGACACGGGTCACCTCGCCCAGCCGCACCGGGTGGCCGTTCTTGGTAGCGATGATGAGGTTTGAGAAACCGGCCGCGTCGGTAAGCTGCGTGTTGGCGGTGATGGTGAGCTGCTGCTTGTTGTTCTGCAGCACGCCGAGCGGCGTGTTGCTGTTGGCGGACGCGACCGCCGCCTGCAGCTGATCGATCGAGATGCCGCGCGCGGCAAGCGCGGTCGGATCGATCTGGATGCGCACCGCGTATTTCTGCTGGCCGAAGATCGAGACCTGCGCGACGCCGTCGATGGTCGACAGCGACGGCGAGATGACGTTTTCGGCGAAGGCATCGAGGTCGGTCAGTGGCACCGTGTCGCTGACCAGCGACATCAAGAGGATCGGCGCATCGGCCGGATTGACCTTGCGGTAGCTTGGCGGCGCCGTCATTTGCGGCGGTAGCGATTTCTGCGTGCGCGCGATCGCCGCCTGGACGTCGGCGGCGGCCGCGTCGATGTTGCGGTTGAGCACGAACTGGATGGCGATCGAGGTCTGGCCGAGCGAGTTGGTGGTCGAAATGGAATCGATGCCGGCGATGGTCGCGAACTGCTTGATCAGCGGCGTCGCCACCGACGTGGCCATGGTTTCCGGCGAAGCGCCGGGCAGCGAGGCCGAGACATTGACGACCGGGAATTCGGCGCTCGGCAGTGCCGCCACCGGCAGGAATTTGTAGGCGAACAGTCCGCCCAGCACGAGGGCGAACGACATCAGAAGGGTGGCGACCGGCCTGCGGATACAGAATTCGGAGATCATTGGGCCGCCTCGCCGGCGTTGGTCGCCTCGGCAACCTTCGGCGCGGCCGCCTTGCCTTCATGCACCGCGGCGCCGTTCTTCAGCCTTGTCTGGCCCTCGGTGACGACCTTCTCGCCGCTTTTCAGCCCCTGGCTGATGGCGCTGTTTGCGCCTTCGGTCAGCGCCACCTGCACCGGCCGCATCTCGACAGTGCTGTCCGGCTTGACCACGTAGACGAACGGCCCCTTCTGGCTGGGCTGCACCGCCACGGTCGGAACCGAGGTCATCCGCGGCATGATGCCGGCGTCGAGCACGACATTCACATACTGGCCCGGCCAAAGGGAAAGATCGGCATTCGGAATACTTGCCCGCGTCGCGATCGTGCCCGATGCGGTGTCGACGCTGGAATCGACGAAATCGAGCGTGCCCTTGCCGATCGGCGTCGGGTCGCCGTTCTGGATCAACGTCACCGCGTTCTGCTGCGGATTGGCAAGCGCCTTGTGAAGCAGCGCAAGGTTGCTTTCCGGCAGATTGAAGTTGACCTGCAGCGGGTCCATTTGGGTGATGGTCACCAGTGGCGTCGCCGTGCTGCTGTTGCCGTTGCTGACGGTGACGAGGTCGCCGACGGCGACATTCACGGCACCCAGCCTGCCGGCGATCGGGGCGGTGATGGTGGCAAAGCCAAGCTGGACATTGTCGGCGTCGATCGTCGCCTTGTCGGCATCGACGGTCGCCGCCGCCGCCTTCTGCGCGGCAACGGCCTGGTCGTAGGTCTGCTGCGTACCGGCCTGCTTGGCGACAAGGTCCTTGGCGCGCTGAAGGTCGGAGTTCGAGCTGGCGAGCAGCGCCTGGTCCTTGGCAAGCGCTGCCTGGTCCTTGGCGAGTTGCGCCTTCAGCGCCCGGTCGTCGAGCGAGAACAGGAGGTCGCCCGCCTTCACCATCTGCCCGTCCTTGACGTCGATCGACACGATCTGGCTGGAGACGCGCGCATTGATGTTGACCACGGCCGGAGAGGAGACGAAGCCGATGGCATAGCGGCGGATCGGGAAATCCGCGGTCGTAGCCGTCGCCGAAACGATTGACGCCGAACGGGCACCGTTGCCGCCACCCGCCGCCTTGTCCCCCGTCGCTGGCTTTTCGGTGGCTGGCTTGTCGGTCGCTGGCTTGTCTGTCGCGGCGACCTGCTTTGCGCCGAGGAACTGCTGAGCCTTGTTCAGCGCGTCCGGCGACAGATAGAGCCAGGCCGCGCCGACACAGGCGACCGCCAGCAATGAAAGCATGACTTTTCCACGCATCGACAAAAGACCTCTCCGTCCGACACGCCATAGCCAGGTGGTCGTATTCTAGCGCAATTCCCGGCTCACTGCCGCGATTTCGCCGAATAGATAGGACGCGGGTTTGTCGGAAAAGGGCCAAAACACGGCATTACGAAGATTTAATGTGCACTGCACAATAGCTGTGCAGCCTGTCCCGCTTGGCGTGGTTCTGCGATTGTCTGCGCCTGTCGCAATGCCCGAACTGAACAACAGCTGTGTCGTCACAACCACAACTAGGTCGCATTGGCAGTATCAGCAGAGGCTCCTACAGATGTAGCTTTCATCTGGATAGTGTCAGACAGACCCTCATTTCTAGAACAGCTTGAACACCGAAAATTTCCACCTTGGGATATCCAAACGGATTCGCGGTCTCGCGTAGCGTGTTTCTCCGCAGGCCGAACAATGCGCGCCGGGACGTTGCCCCGCAAGTTGACCTTCTCTGATCTGCTGCATTTTCTTTCCTTTTCCAAGGAGTCTCCCGATCTGACACCTCACCCGCCTGATCCCGGGCGAGTTATCAACAAGCAACTACGAATTCTGCAGCCAACGAACCAAAATGCCCGTGCTTGCGGGCGGATATAATCGCATGCTAACGAAGCCATTTCATGTAATTTAGTGAATCGGCTTAAGTAGCCTTGGGGGAAATTTATGCCGTTTGCAATCGGGCTTCGCTTCTACCGTATCACCGTCAGAAAAAAGGGCGAGAAAGATATATTGCCTGTTGGCCCTGGCTCGGAGCCATGCGATCTGAACGACTACATGAACGATTTTGTCGCAAAAAGAACTAATGCGACAGTGGAGACCTCAGAGCCTCGGACATGGTTCTTTGAACGAAAAGACACAAATTCGATCCGAGCCACGCATGGCTATCTGAATTATGGTACTCATGGATTCGAGAGTAAGCTCAAGGATGTTAATACTCGCCAAGAGAAATACAATCGCCAAGCGTCGGATCTTGAAGAGATTCCTTTATATTTCCAGATTTGGACCCCTAGCGACAGTAAATTCGCGATCATCGCGTTCCAGTCTTTTCAAGGGCGATCGTGTGTTAGTTTTGTTCGCGCTGCGATGGTTCGTGATTTTCAAGAACGGTTTCCCAGCTACATAATGAGCTTTCAGGTTCTAGTACCTGCAGCTTCTTTGTTGGATACTGCCCCAGTTAAGACAATAACGTTCATAAAACCCCGCAAATCAAGCGATCGTGCTGACCGCATGCTGGGCAAGCCCATGGATGAGGTCGACTACGAGCTTACGGTCAGGGCCAAGAAGAGGGGAGGCGTTCTGGCCACGTACAGCGAATTGCGGAAGCTGATGTCGCAGAGCAGCGACGGATTCGTGGAATTTGATGGGCACGAGTTCGAAGGGGCAAAAGCAGACGTGAAAATGGGGCGAAAACGGAGAACTGTTGGTGTCTTTGGTTCGGGCATAGATGCGGGTCTTATCGACATCTCGGAGAACGTAAAGCGAGCCAAGAGCGGCCATCCAGTATTCGAGAGCATAATGTCAGAGGTGGATGACCTGATGGAAGAGCTCTATGGCAACCTAAAGACTTGAGATGCAAAAGATAAATATTACAGCCGTTATAAAATGGCATCTCAACACCCTTCGAGATGACAAGGGGCGGCTAATCTGGGCCGACTTGGCCACCTTCTATGGCGCTCCTATACTCCTTGGGGCTGGGTTCTATGTATTAAATTATAGGGTGCCGAGGGACGCTATCGAACTTTCGGTAACAGTTTTCTCGATTTTCGCCGCGTTGCTGCTTAGTGTTCAGGTTGCCCTTTACAGCGTCTCGCTTAGACCTCTTTCTCCCCCCGACGATCCGAAGAAAGCCAAGGCTTTCCAAGCGGTCGCGGCGACACGAACTACGGTGATCCGAGAGCTTAACGACAACATCGCATATCTTATTTTGCTATCGGTGATCTGGATTAGTGTACTACTTGCGTTGTTCGTTCTGAGCTGCCTGGGACGCGGTGCTTCGGCATTTGTCTTTGCAATGTTCATACACTTTCTTCTCACGCTCCTAATGGTGGTGAAGCGCGCCAGTATCGTATTTTCACGCGAGTATGAAACATAGCTCTAGCCCTGAGATGATCGCCAATGCCTAGCGCAGCATCGGCCAAAGCGTCGCCGCCAGCAGCACGCCCATGGCAATGTTGAACCATTTCAGCCGCACCGGGTCGGACAGGAAGCCGCGTAGCGCCGTTCCGAATCCGGCCCAGACCGAGACACTGGGAAGATTGACCACGGTGAAAGCCACGCCGATCAGAATGACGGACAAGAATGGCCGTTCGGGATTGGTGTAGACGGCCATCGCGGTGATCGCCATCACCCAGGCCTTGGGGTTGACCCACTGGAAGGCCGCGGCATCGATGAATCGCATCGGCCGCGCATCCGTCTCGCCCTTGCCGCTGAGCGAGCGCGACATGGCGATCTTCCAGGCGAGGTAGAGCAGATAGACGGCGCCGGCGATCTTAAGCCCGGTGTGCAGCGCGGGGAAGGCGGTCAGCACCGCCCCAAGCCCGAAGCCGACGGCAAGCAACAGGACGAGAAAGCCGATGCTGATCCCCAGCATGTGCGGCACAGTCCTGGCGATGCCGAAATTGACGCCGGAGGCCAGCAGCATGAGGTTGTTCGGGCCCGGCGTGATCGAGGTCACCAAGGCATAAACGAGCAGTGCGAGGAATGCGTCGAGGGACATGATATCCTCCCAGATACGTCAGCACTATTGTCATTTTCAGACGGTGCACAAAGGCCAGTGCCGAACGTTGGTCACGCCAGTCCCTACACTCCTGGAAATTCAGATGGGTAAGTCGGCCTACATGCCCTGCGGGCCGCGGTTCATGGCTGCCACGCCGGTGCGGCAGATCTCGACCAGGCCGAGCGGCTTCATGATGGCGATGAACTGGTCGAGCTTGGAGCCCTTGCCGGTGATCTCGAAGATAAAATGCTCGGTGTTGGCGTCGATGACGCTGGCGCGGAACGCGTCGGCGAGCCTGAGCGCCTCGACCCGGGCCTCGCCGGTGCCGGCAACCTTGACCAGCGCCAGTTCCCGTTCCAGCGGCCGCTCCTGTCCGAACTCGTGCGAACGCACGGTGAGATCGACCACGCGATGCACCGGCACGATGCGCTCGAGCTGATGCTTGATCTGCTCCAGCACATGCGGCGTGCCGCGCGTCACGATGGTGATGCGCGACAGGTGTTTTTCATGCTCGGTTTCCGAGACGGTCAGGCTCTCGATGTTGTAGCCACGCCCGGAAAACAGGCCGATGACCCGGGCGAGCACGCCCGGTTCGTTATCGACCAGCACGGAAAGCGTGTGGTTTTCCGGCCGTTCCGTTTCCTTGGCGATGAAGTAGGCGGAACCGGTGGGTTGAAGGTGCTGTGCGTTCATGACATGAATCTCAAATTCTTGATCTAACTATCTGTTTCCGCACGGCTTATCTTGACAAGCCCTGCCCCGGTCCGTCGTCTACACCAGTTCCCTGCCCTTGGCGTCGATTGCATTGGCCACTACCTCGTCGGTGGCCTCGTCCGGCAACAGCATCTCGTTATGCGCCTTGCCAGACGGGATCATCGGGAAGCAGTTGGCGAGCGTCGCCACGCGGCAGTCGAACAGCACCGGTTTCCTGACCGAGATCATCTCCTTGATCGCGTCATCCAGTTCGTCTGGCTTGTCGCAGCGAATGCCATGGCCGCCATAGGCCTCGGCCAGCTTGACGAAATCGGGCATCGCTTCGGTGTAGGAGTGCGACAACCGATTGCCGTGCAGCAGCTGCTGCCACTGGCGCACCATGCCCATATACTGGTTGTTGAGGATGAAGATCTTGATCGGCGCGTCGTGCTGCACGGCGGCGCTCATCTCCTGCATGGTCATCTGCACCGAAGCATCGCCGGCAATGTCGACGACCAGCGCGTCGGGATGCGCGATCTGCACGCCGAGCGCGGCAGGCAGGCCGTAGCCCATCGTGCCCAGCCCGCCCGAGGTCATCCAGCGGTTCGGCTTCTCGAAATGATAATGCTGCGCCGCCCACATCTGGTGCTGGCCGACCTCGGTGGTGATGTAGGTGTCCATGTCCTTGGTCAGCTCGTACAGCCGCTGGATGGCGTATTGCGGCATGATCACGTCGTTGTTCATCTTGAAGGCGAGGGAATCGCGCCCGCGCCATTTGGCGATCTGCTCCCACCAGGGGTAGAGCGCCTTCTTGTCGGCCCTGGCGGTTGCCCGCCACAGCCGCACCATGTCTTCCAGCACCCGCCCGACATCGCCGATGATGGGCACTTCGGTGTGGACGTTCTTGTTGATCGAGGACGGATCGATATCGATGTGGATCTTGCGCGAGTTCGGCGAGAACGCATTCAGCCTGCCGGTGATACGGTCGTCGAAGCGCGCGCCGATGCAGAGCATGACGTCGCAGTCATGCATGGCCATGTTGGCTTCGTAGGTGCCGTGCATGCCGAGCATGCCGAGCCAGTTCTTGCCCGACGCCGGGTAGGCGCCGAGCCCCATCAGCGTCGAGGTGATCGGGAAACCGGTGAGGTCGACCAGTTCGCGCAAGAGATGGCTCGCTTCCGGGCCGGAATTGATGACACCGCCGCCAGAATAGATCACCGGTTTCCTGGCGCCGGCCATCAGTTCGACCGCCGCCTTGATCTTCTCCAGGTCGCCCTGGACCTTGGGCTGGTAGCTGGTGCGCGGCGCGATCTGCGGCGGCACATAAAAGCCCTTGGCGAACTGCACGTCCTTCGGGATGTCGACCACGACCGGACCGGGACGGCCGGTCGTCGCGACATGGAAGGCCTCGTGGATGGTCGCGGCGAGTTCGTTGACGTCCTTCACCAGCCAGTTGTGCTTGGTGCAGGGCCGCGTAATGCCGACCGTGTCGCATTCCTGGAACGCATCGGAGCCGATGAGCGAGGTCGGCACCTGACCGGTCAGGCAGACCAGCGGGATCGAATCCATCAGCGCATCCTGCAGCGGCGTCACCGCATTGGTGGCTCCGGGACCCGATGTCACCAGCATGACGCCGGCCTTGCCGGTCGACCGCGCATACCCCTCTGCCGCATGGCCGGCGCCCTGTTCGTGCCGCACGAGGATGTGCTCGACCTCGTCCTGCTGGAAGATCTCGTCATAGATCGGGAGAACGGCGCCGCCGGGATAACCGAAGACATGCTTGACGCCATTGTCCTTCAGCGCCTGCACCACCATTTCGGCGCCGGTCATTTCCCTACCTGCCATCTCGCGCCGCTCGTTCTGTCCATTGCTCATCGGTCTGGTCCCGTACTGTCCGCCACTGGGCGTTGCTGGTCGTTTAGTCGTGTTTCAGGCAATAAAAAAGGCCCCCGAGGGAGCCTGTGTCTGCGCATGGGGGGTTTTCGCCCGGCGGTTACACCGCCTTGCCCACGCGCCTTCCTACGAGAATGAGTGCCGTTTTCATGGTGGCGGACCATAAAGGCGAAGTCGCGGGGTCGTCAATGGGGTACCGCACGAATTCACTCAGCCGTGAGATCGGCTCCGCCGCGCGCTACCATAGTACAGTTGAGCCCATCCCATCGACGCACCACTATGCCGGGCTGACGACGTGCCTGGGAGGAGACGCGTTGCCGGCGAATGGGAGTCCCATCCCCAGGCAGGGAGGTCCTGGCCGGCCGCTTGCTGTTCCAGTGGAAGCCTGAACAGGCGTTCTTGGAAACCGACAACCGGAGGAGAAACCATGCTCGAGAGAACACCCACCACGAAGGCGCAGGCCCTGCTCGACAAGCTTGGCAAGGCGCTGGAGACCGGCGACATCGACGCGGCGGTCAACTGTTTCCAGGCGGATTGCTACTGGCGCGACCTCGTCACCTTCACCTGGAATCTCAGGACGATGGAGGGCCAGGAGCAGGTCCGCGACATGCTGAAAGCAACCCTGGCTGGAACCCGGCCGAGCGACTGGAGGGTGGCCGAAGGCGAGGAGGCGACCGAGGCGGACGGCGTCACCACCGCCTGGATCACCTTCGAGACCGAGGTGGCGCGCGGCTTCGGCCTGGTGCGGTTCAAGGGCGACCTGATCTGGACCTTGCTCACCACCATGGCCGAACTCAGGGGCCATGAGGAGAAGGCCGGTTTCAATCGGCCGCTCGGCGCCAAGCACGGTCACGGCAAGGACAGGAAATCCTGGCGCGAGGAGCGTGATGACGAGATCGCCGAACTCGGCCGCGGCAAACAGCCTTATGTCGTGATCATCGGCGGTGGCCAGGGCGGCATTGCGCTCGGCGCGCGCCTGCGCCAGCTCGGCGTATCGGCCATCATCATTGAGAAGAACGAGCGTCCCGGCGATTCCTGGCGCAAGCGCTACAAGTCGCTCTGCCTGCACGATCCGGTCTGGTACGACCATCTGCCCTATATCGACTTCCCCAAGAACTGGCCGGTCTTCGCCCCGAAGGACAAGATCGGCGACTGGCTGGAGATGTACACGAAGGTGATGGAGCTGAACTACTGGTCCTCCACCTCGGCTAAATCCGCGAAATACGACGACAAGACCAAGGAATGGACCGTCGTGGTCGAACGCGACGGCGAAGAGATCGTCCTCAAGCCCAAGCAGTTGGTGCTGGCCACCGGCATGTCCGGCAAGGCGAACTGGCCGAAATACAAGGGCCAGGACATCTTCAAGGGCGAGCAGCAGCATTCCTCGACCCATCCCGGCCCCGACAAATATCGCGGCAAGAAGGTCGTGGTCATCGGCTCCAACAACTCCGCCCACGACATCTGCGCGGCTCTCTGGGAGGGTGGCGCGGACGTCACCATGGTGCAGCGCTCCTCCACCCATATCGTCAAGTCCGACACGTTGATGGATATCGGGCTCAGCGCACTCTATTCCGAGCAGGCGGTGGAGAACGGCATGACGACGCGCAAGGCCGACCTGATCTTCGCCTCCCTGCCCTATCGCATCCTGCACGAGTTCCAGATCCCGCTTTACCAGCAGATGAAGGAACGCGACGCGAAGTTCTACGCGGACCTGGAAAAGGCCGGCTTCCTGCTCGACTGGGGCGATGACGGCTCAGGCCTGTTCATGAAATATCTGCGCCGGGGTTCGGGTTACTACATCGATGTCGGCGCCTGCGACCTGGTCATAGACGGCTCGATCAAGCTCAAGAGCGGACCAGGTGCGGCGGTGCGGGAATTGACGCAAACCGGCGTCAAATTCGCCGATGGCACCGAATTGCCGGCCGATCTCGTGATCTACGCCACAGGCTACGGCTCGATGAACGGATGGGCGGCGGACCTCATCTCGCAGGAGGTGGCCGACAAGGTCGGCAGGGTCTGGGGCCTTGGCTCCAACACCGCCAAGGATCCCGGCCCCTGGGAAGGCGAGCAGCGCAACATGTGGAAGCCGACCCAGCAGGAGGCGCTGTGGTTCCATGGCGGCAACCTCCATCAGTCACGCCACTATTCGCAATATCTGGCGCTGCAGCTCAAAGCCCGGCAGGTTGGCTTGCCGACACCAGTCTACGGGCTGCAGCAGGTCCATCACAAGGGATAGTCAGCTTCTCCTGCATCGACACGGTGAACCTGTCCCGCGTCGGCGACATCGAACAAGGCGGCAACGGCGAGTTCGCCGCTGGGGCTGGTCGGCGATGGCGTGAAAACGCCCTCGTCAGCCAAACGCTCGCGGCAGGGCCGGTATGCCGCCACCGCGCTTTCGCGGTCGAAGCAGAAGCACATGGCTGTCTCCTCCTGATGATTGGTCTCGTCAGGGCCGATTGGCGAAGTCGTGCACGACGCGCTGCAGCAACGGCACATAGTCGCGAAACGCCCGCGTCCGCATATTGGCGACCTTGCCGCCCTCGTCCCAGATGCGAACCCGCACCGCTTCCTCGTGGAACGGGTTCTCGCGGAACGCAGCCACCTCGTCGGCACTCATCGCTCCGCCCTGCAGCGACAAGGTATGAACCGAAGCCGGCGACAGCCTGGAGAAATAGGTCGGGTCGGTGGCGCAGAGATAGCGCTTGGCGGCAACGTGCAGCCGGACGCACTCGACGATGACAGGCGGGAAGAACGGTGCCAGCACTTCGCCGCCGGCCTCGTCATGGTGCTTGTCCTCGACATCGTCGGGCGAATAGGTGCCGAACTCGCTGGTGTAATGGCCGATGTCATGCAGCAGCGCGGCGGCCACCAGCACGTCGGGGGCTCCATCCTGTTCCGCCAGCCAAGCCCCTTGCAGCATATGCTCGGACATCGTCACCGGCTCGCCGAGATAGGATTCGGCGCCCCGGCGCTCAAAAATGTCGGCGATGAATTCGACGATGGTGTCCGCGTTCAGATCCTGGCCGATCATTCCGCGGCCTCCTTGAAGCCGTGTTCGATCGCCGCGAGCGTCGACAACAGGCCGTCCTTGTCGGCGTAGCATCCCTGCAGCCAGCGCTTGCCGGTGCCGGAAAACGCCTTGCGGGCATGCATGACGCGGGTGTTGTCGACGATGAAGGCCTGGCCGGGCTCGAGCTTGAAGGTGACTTCGAAGGATGGATCCTCGATCAGCTCGGCGAAGCGGCGGTAGGCGGCATAATAGGCACCCATCTCGGCGAACGGCACGTCGACGGTCGGCGCCAGCGAACGGTTGTTGAAGCGGATGCAGATCAGTTCGCCGTCGGGTCCAAGCTCGATCATCGGGCGCTTCGCCTGCAGCCGCACGCCGGACGACCCTGCATATTCGAACCGCGCCGCATGGGAGCTCAACAGCCGAAAACCTTCGGGATTTTCCGCTTGAAGGGCGGCCGCGACGGCAAAGCCGTCAACGACGCTGGATTCACCGCCCTCCACCGTGTTCTCGATGCAGGACAGGATCTGCAGCGTCGGCACCGGATCGCGATAGGGATTGTCGGTATGCGCCTGCAGGCCGAGATTGGTGTAGGCGAGATTGTTCGGGTTGACCTCGGCGCGTACTTCGAACCAGCGCCCGTAATTGGACTCCCTGATATAGCCGAACAGGTCGGACACCTTGCACAGCGCCCCGGATTCGGCCGGCAGCCCGTCCATCACCGCAAAACCATAAGTCCTCACCGCCGAAAGCCATTCGCGCAGGACACCGCGGCCATGCAAGGCCGCCGGATAGCTGGCGCGCGGCACCGCGTTCTGCATCGTCGCCCTGGTCCAGCGCTGGATGACATCGCCTGTCCAACCAGGCTGGCGTGTCTCGTCGCGATCATAGGCGTTCGCACGCAGCCATTGGGCGGGAAAGCTGACCGTTTTTCCCTCCGGCTCGAAGCTGATCTCCAGCGCTCCGGCCTTGATGGCGGCAGCGCCAATTCTCGTCTTCGCCGGAATGTCGAGGATGGTGATCAGGCGTTGGCCATTGCCGGCGCTGCGCGTCTTGTCGTCAAGCGCGTTGTCGCGCAGCCAGACGGCGTGGAAGCGGGTACGCTTGCCGTCTGTCCAACCAAGTTCGATTGTTCTGCCTTCATCGCCAACCAGCACGTGGGTGAGCATGGAATCCGTCCTATCCGCCTTGTTGCCCACGGTTCGTGCCGTGGTTTGGATTGCATGTTGACCTCCCAAAAGGCATAATTCCAATTATCATTTTTTGGTCAATGGCATCGATTTGATGATGGCTCGGCGAACCGTCCCTACCCTCCCTCCACTCGACTGGCTGCGCAGTTTCGAGGCTGCGGCACGGCTGTCGAACTTCACCGCGGCGGCAGCCGAACTCGGCCTGACCCAGGCGGCCGTCAGCCAGCACATCCGGCTGCTCGAGGAAAGGCTGAAGACGCGTCTGTTCTCGCGGCTGCCGCGTGGGGTCGCGCTATCGCCGGAAGGTGCCGCCTACCTGCCCCACATCCAGTCGGCCTTCGCCACCATTGGCAGCAGCACCACGGAACTGTTCGAACCGCGCGCCGTCCAGACCGTCTCGCTCCGGGTGCCGATCTCGTTTGCGCTGCTGGCGCTGGTTCCGGCGCTGCCCGACCTCGCCGAGGCGCTGCCGCGCATCCAGCTTGATCTGGTGACGATCCATCGCCCGACCGACTACGATTTGCCAGGCTCGGCGCTCGACATCCGTTTCGGCAACGGATCCTTTCCCGGACGCGAGGCCGAGAGGCTGACCGCCGAGCGGCTTGTGCCAGTGGCAAGCCCGGCCTTGGCCAGTGCCGCCGACTGGACATCGCTGCCGCTGCTTCTGGTGGCCGGCGCACGCGAGATGTGGGCCGAATGGTTCGCGGCAGCCGGATTGGCCGGCCATCCCCGGCGCTCGCATCGCTTCGACAGTTTCGTCGCCGCCATGCATGCGGCGAGCGCCGGTGCCGGCGTGCTGCTGGGGTCGCGGCCCCTAATCGACGCGGCGCTCGACGGCGGAGCGCTGGTCCGGCTTTCCGTTTTTGAGCTGCCCAGCACGTCAGGGCATTTCCTGACGAGGCCGTCGACCGCGCACCTGACCAGCGCCGAGCAGGATTTCCGCCATTGGCTGCTGAAGCGCCTCGCCGGGAAGGCATGAGTGACTGGCGTTACCGCGACGCTGTGCCGATGCGCTTCCAGTAGATCAGCGTGCCCGTCAGCCCGCCATGCGGCTTCAGCGCATAGTCCGGCACTTCGCCGGCCAAGGTGAAGCCGAGCTTCTCATAAAGTCCCGAAGCACCCTCTTCGCTCGCCGTATCCAGAACCAGCAGCGTGCGCCCCTTCTCCGCCGCGAGGCGTTCGGCGGCTCGCATCAGGCGCGTCCCGACACCCCTGCCCCGCTGCCCGACCGATGTCATCAGCTTGGCGATCTCGGCCCGATGCGGCTGATTGGGCGGACAGTCGAGCAGCAGGGTGACGGTGCCGACCAGAGCGCCGCCGTCCCATGCCCCAAGCACCATTCTTTGCCCTCGTGCCGCCGCGGCCAGCGACGTCTCCCAGAACGCGCTGGCAACATCCAACGCCAGCGGATGCATGAAGCTGACCGATCCGCCGGCGGCAGCCGTTTCGACCAGCAGATCGGTCAGCTGTGCGAGTGTTTCCCGGCTTGCGGTCAACGGCCCGATTTCTATGACGTTCATATCTGGTCCTCTGGAAACGATTGATGGGTCGACAGCGCCGCTTCAGTCGAGATGGCGCACACGCCGCCGCTTGCGCGCGGCCTTGATGGCGCCGATGCGTTCGGTGTCTTCTTCCTTGAGATGCCGACCGCGCTCCAGGATCTCGAGCGTGTACTCCTCATAGGTCAGGCCCAGCCGTTCGGCCTTGTCCATCCGCATCAGCATGACTTCGCGGCTCGGCGCCTTCCATGCATTGGCGTGCGCGGCCTGCCAGGCCAGGAAGATGTATGGATCGCCCTTGCCCCATGGCGGCCCCTTGTAGTCGTCAAGAGGCGGCCCCCCATTGTGGGAGCGCTTTGGCCGTCGTGCCATGACGTCAGCTCCTGACCAGGGCGACGAGATAATCGGCGCCCGGCTCCAGCGCATGAAAGGTGCAATCCGACGGCGCTCCGAGCGCCAGGCAGTCGCCCGGTTCGAGCCTGTGCACCTGGTCACCCTCGGTGAATTCGAGTTTTCCCGAGATCAGCCAGATCTGCTGCTTGATGAAGGCGTAGGAAGCCGCCGGCAAGCTGACCTTCGCGCCCGCCGGCAGATGGACCTTGATCAGTTCGAGCGGCATGTCGCAGGCCGGCGACAAATGCCGCCTGACATAGCCTGTGTCGGGGTCGCGCCACACTGGCTGGCCGGCCGCGCGCAGCAGCCCGCCACCCTGCAATTCCGCCCGTGCGATGAGGGTCGAGAGCGTCATGCCGAAGGCAGCCGCTATGCGCACCAGAAGTGCCGCCGTCGGGCTGGTCATGCCACGCTCGATCGTGCTCAGCATTGCCTTGGAAACACCGGAGTGTTCGGCGAGCTCGGCCAGCGACCAGTCCCGCATGGTCCTTTCGGTATGGATACGCCTGCCGATGGTCGAGGAAATGTCGTTCGCTATATTATCCATTCGTCCATTATAACGAAACCGACAAGTGCGTGAAGAGCCATTTCAAAGCAATTTTCACCAGGACCTTAATCCTCTCTACACCATCCGACCTCATCCGACCTTAACCCCGTTCCTGTAGGGTACGGCCTCAAGGGAAATGGGGATTGGCCTGTCCATGTATGTCGAACGCGAAGCTTCGGTCGGAGAACCGACATCGCAGGAGCGCCGCACAGCCGACCAGCACGACAAGCGCATCCTGGGCAATGTCGTGCAATGCGACGGTGCGCGCGCCACCATCAGCGCCTATGCCGATGACGCCGACGGCGCGATCACCGGCCTGTGGACGGTCGGCAAGATGATCTCGATCAATCTTGGCACGACGCGAACCGTCGGCCTGGTCTACGCGATCGGCAAGTCGGATCTGGCCTGGAACAGTGACGGCAAGAACGCCATCGAGGTCAGCATCGAGCTGATCGGCGAAGTCCGTGACGGCGCCGAACCCGGGGCCAGGCCGATCTTCGACCGCGGCATCACCATCTATCCGCATATCGGCGCCGTCGCGCACCGCATCCGCACCCGCGACCTGCAGGCGGTCTATGACCTGGCCGGCCGCCATTCCATCACCATCGGCTCGCTGGCGCAGGACGAGGCGATCGCCGCCAACATCGCCATCGATGACACGCTGGCGCGCCACTTCGCCATTGTCGGCACGACCGGCGTCGGCAAGTCGACAGCGGTGTCGCTGCTGCTGCGCAAGTCGATCGCGGCGCGACCGGACCTGCGCATCCTGATCCTCGATCCGCACAACGAGTTCGCGGCTTCGCTGCCAGAATATTGCGTCAGGGTCGATTCCAAGACGCTCGACCTGCCGTTCTGGATGTTCACGCTGGAGGAATTCGCCGAAGTGCTGTTTCGCGGACGCGAAACGGTGCCGGAAGAGATCGATGCCCTTCGTGACCTCATTCCGCTCGCTAAGAATCTCTATCGCAACCCCGGTTCAGGCGCCTATCTCAGGCGCGGCAGCGATGCGCTGACCGCCGATACGCCGGTGCCCTACCGCATCGCCGACCTGCTCAAGCAGATCGACGAGCGCATGGGCATGCTCGAAAGCAAGACCGATCGTCCAACCCTCAAATCGCTGAAGACACGCATCGAATCGGCGGCGGCCGATCCGCGCTACCGCTTCATGTTCAATTCGCGCCTGATCGAGGACACCATCCACGAAACGATCGGCAACATCTTCCGCGTGCCGCATCATGGCCGTCCGGTGACCTGCTTCGAGATGGCCGGCATGCCGTCGGAAGTGGTCAATTCCGTCTGCTCGGTGCTGGCGCGTCTGGCCTTCGACCTTGCTCTGTGGAGCGAAGGCAAGCTGCAGCTGTTGTTCCTATGCGAGGAAGCACACCGCTACATGCCCGCCGATGCGCGTCTCGGCTTCGCGCCGACCCGGCACGCGCTGTCGCGCATCGCCAAGGAAGGCCGCAAATATGGCTGCTATCTCGGCGTCGTCACCCAGCGCCCCGGCGAGCTGGACCCGACCATTCTCTCGCAGTGCTCGACCTTCTTCGCCATGCGGCTCGCCAACGAGCAGGACCAGGCGATCATCCGCTCGGCGATCGCCGACTCTTCGGCCTCCACGCTCGCGTTCCTGTCCTCCATGGGCCAGCGCGAAGCGATCGCCTTCGGCGAAGGCGTGGCGACGACCATGCGGCTGAAATTCGAAAGACTGCCCGCTCACCTGCTTCCAGGCACGGCCAAGCGCGAGGAAGACGTGACGTCCAAGGCCGGCGAGGTCGACCTGGTGGCGATCGTGGAGCGGCTGCGTAACGTGCCGAAACCGCAGAGCCAGGCGATGGCTTTCGCCGAGGTGGTCGATTCCGGCCGGCAGGCGGGCGACCCCGACTACCGCAAAGCGCCGGCGGCGGCGCGCGTGCAGTCGGACGAAGATTTCGACACACGCTACGGCCTCAAACCCGCCACCTTCGGCCTGCGCCCGCAGAACGATTGAGCTGAGCGTCACGCCTCCATGAATAGTCCCGAGAATCCGTGCAAGCGGCCTATCCCGTCTTCGTCGGAAAGCTTGGGCGAAGCCCGTCAGGGAGTTGGTCAGGCTGAGCCGATTGGTGTTTTGGTCCGTGAGCACCGGCCTTCGCCGGCCGCAGCCTTAAAGCGCAACGTCTCATAAGTGCTTCGGCCGGCGAAGGCCGGAAGCGCAGAAGCCGGCATCAAGCGGCCAGCATCACGAATTCAGTGATGGGATCTTAGGCGCAGACGCGGTTGCGGCCTTGCCTTTTGGCTTCGTAGAGCTGGCGGTCGGCGCGGCGATAGAATTCCTCCGCCGTTTCCTTGCGATCCCAGACGGCAAGCCCGACGCTGGTGGTGATCTTGAGCCGGACATTGTTGCCGGAGAGGATCGACATGTTGGCGATCGCCTTGCGGATGCGCTCAGCGAATTTGGCCAGAAGGGCCGCCTCCATGTTGGGCGTGACCACGGCGAACTCCTCACCACCCAGGCGCGCCACCACATCGTGGAAACGTGTCATGTCCTTGAGGCATCTGGCGACAGCCTTGAGCACCTCGTCGCCGACATCGTGGCCGTGCGTGTCGTTGACCTGCTTGAAATGGTCGAGATCGAGGATCATCAGCCCGACCGGTTTTTCGATGCGCCGGAACTCCTCGAGATATTCCTTCAGCGCGTCGTCGAAATAGCGCCGGTTCTGCATGCCGGTCAGGCCGTCGGTCAGGGCGGCATGCTCGAGCGTTTCGGAGCGGGCGCTGAGCGACACCGTCATGGCGCGCAACTTGCCCTCTTCGGTCGCCTGCTTGCGGATCAGCGGATAGATGAAGAAGATGCCGAAAAACAGCGCGGTGGCGAGCAGTACACCGGTCGCGAACAGGAGTTTGTTGAGGTAGATGACCTTGTCGAGGCCGGAGGCCGTATGGAGTTCCGTGGCAAAGGATTGCAGTTGCCCATAGGCGTGCAGGGTCACCAGGCCAGCAGCCAGGATCACGAAGATAAAGACGAAAAAAGCGGATTCCGCTTTGTGGAAACGCATCTGCTCCCCGATGGAAAAATACCCCATGACCTTATCGCAGGGACCGACTTACGGAGCGTTAATTCCGACAACTTCGGCGAGAACCCTTCCCTCAGGGGCAACTTTTTAAGTTGCATTAGCAACAAGTGTTTGGATCGTGGTTTCGAGAGCGTCACCGGGGCGAAGTCTCTGCCATTCCGGCCCCAGCTGATGGCGAAACCAGGTGGCCTGCCGCTTGGCATATTGCCTTGTCGCGATCTTGGCGCGCTCGATCGCCTCGGGAAAGCTCGACTGCCCTGAGATCGCGGCCTGGAGCTCGCGGACCCCGATCGCCTTCATCGCCGGCAGGTCTGGATCCAGACGAAGGGCCGCAAGCTGCTTGACTTCCTCCAGCGCGCCCTTGTCCAGCATCTGGTCGAAACGCCTTTCGATGCGGTCAACCAATGCTGCCCGATCCGGCTCGACGACCAGGAAATGCGCGCTCGGCCTGTCGATGAGCGGCAGGCCGCGCTCTGCCTGCCAGTCCAGGATCGACCGGCCGGAGGCGTCGAGCACCTCAAGTGCCCGCACGATGCGCTGGCTGTCGGTTGGCTTCAACTGCATGGCGACGCTCGAATCCTCGCGCAGCAGCAACGCATGCAGCTTGACCGCGCCTTGCTCCTTCAGTTCGTAGCGCCAGCGGTCGCGTATCCGTTGCGGAATATCAGGCATTTCCGAAATGCCTTCCGCCAGCGCACGAAAGTACAGGCCGGTGCCACCGACAAAGATTGGCCGCCGCGAGAGCGTCCCGTCATCAATGACTTTCATGACGTCGCGCAGCCAGGCGCCAGTCGAGTAGGCGGTGCCGGGATGGACATGCCCATAGAGACAATGCGGCGCTCGTGCGAGCTCGGCCGCCTGCGGCCGGGCCGTCAGCACGTCGAGAACCGCATAGCCCTGCATGGAATCAGTGTTGACGATGACGCCGCCTGTGCGTTCGGCCAGTTCAAGCGCCAGCGCCGACTTGCCGCTGGCGGTCGGCCCGGCTATCAGGATCGCGTTCTTCACGCGGCCTTCGCCCGCATCCGTGCCGGAATTCTCGATGCCGCTCATTGCCACGCTTGTTTCCCGTCCCGCCGATCGCGCTCTGTCGCCATCGCTTGCGAATATGGCCTCACGGTCGGTGGGCGCAAGCGCTGTCGTATGGCTGGCCGAAGGCATTGCCTGTGACATTGCCCTGCCGCCAGCGGCGCAGGCTGATGAAACGACCGCGAGCCTTCGTACCGCACTGGCCGCTGAGCCCGTCGACGTGATCGTCCAGCAGGCTGAAACACGCCGCAAGAAAATCCTTCTCGCCGACATGGATTCGACCATGATCGACCAGGAGTGCATCGACGAGCTGGCCGACGAGATCGGCGTCAAGGATCATGTCGCGGCGATCACCGCACGGTCGATGAACGGCGAGATCGCCTTCGAGCCGGCGCTGCGCGAGCGTGTGGCACTGCTCAAGGGGCTCGAAGCCGCCGTCGTCGACCATATCGTCGCCAATCGGCTGACCTTGGCCTCGGGCGGCCGCTCGCTGGTCCAGACCATGCGCGCCAACGGCGCCTGGACGGCGCTCGTCTCGGGCGGTTTCGAGGTTTTCACCACGCGCATCGCTGCGATGCTTGGCTTTCAGGAAGACCGCGCCAACCGCCTTCTCGACCAGGACGGACGCTTCACCGGGCTGGTCGGCGAGCCGATCCTCGGCCGCGCCGCCAAGGCCGAGGCGCTGCTCGAAATCTGTGCACGTCTTGGCCTGACGCCGGCCGATGCCATCGCCGTCGGCGACGGCGCCAACGATCTCGACATGATCCGCCTGGCCGGAACCGGTGTCGCGCTGCATGCCAAGCCCACCGTCGCGGCGCAGGCAAAAGTCCGGATCGACCATGCCGACCTCACCGCATTGCTCTATCTGCAGGGCTACCGGCAGGAAGAATTCGTCCAATGAAGCCAATCCGCACCGAACGCCTGATCCTGCGCAATTGGGAGGATCGCGACCGCGAATTGTTCCATCGCATCAATTCCGATGATCGCGTGATGGAGTTCTTCCCGTTTCGCCGCGACCGTGCCGCCGCTGACGCCAAGATGGATGAGTTCCGCGCCTGGGTCGATGAGGACGGCTACGGCTTCGCCGCGGCCGAGATTGCCGCGACCGGCGAATGCATCGGTTTCGTCGGCCTCCTCGCGACCGATGATGTGCCATCGCTGCCGGCCGACACAATCGAGATCGGCTGGCGGTTGGCTCCCGAATTCTGGGGCAAGGGCTATGTCACCGAGGCCTCGGAGGCATGGCTGGCCTACGGCTTCGAGACACTGGCCGTCGACGAGATCGTTTCCTTCGCCGTGGCGGAAAACCACCGCTCGACCGCCGTTATGAAACGCCTCGGCATGACCGCCGACCCATCGAGCGATTTCGACCACCCCAGCATTCCGGACAGCCATCCCGCGCTCAAGCGGCATGTGCTCTACCGGCTGTCGCGCGAGGACTGGCAGGCAAGAAAAAGGGCGGCTCTCTAACCGCCCTTCCATCAAAATCAGATTTCTGCCGGCGTACTGGATCAATCCATCCGGATCGTAACGAAGCGCAACTCACCGGTCTTCGACGCCAGCATCAAGAGCGCGTTCTTGCGGCCCTGCTCCTTCAGCGCGCCGATCCGGTCCATGACGTCCTTGGGCGTGGCGACCGACTCCTGCGCGATCTCGGTGATCACCTCGCCAGGCTGGATACCGCGTTCCGCGGCGGCGGAGTCCTTGGCCACGTCGGTGATGACGACGCCGGAGACATCGCCGGCGATGCTGAACTTCTTGCGCGTCTCGTCGTTGAGTTCACCGACCGTCATGCCAAGCACCGAGGCGGTCGAGACGGCCGGAGCCTTGTCAGCGCCCTTGTCCTGGTCGGTATTGCCATTCTCGCCGCTGGCCAGCTTCTCGCCATCCTCGAGCCGGCCGAGCGTCACCTTCACCGTCTGCTCGACACCCTTGCGCACGATCAACACGTCGACGGCCTTGCCCACCGGGCTTTCGGCGACGACGCGCGGCAGGTCGCGCATTTCATGGATGTCCTTGCCGTCGAACTTGATGATGACGTCGCCGGCCTGGATGGTGCCGTTGTCGACTGGTCCGCCCTTGATGACGCCGGCCACCAGCGCGCCCTTGGCGGTCGCCATGCCGAGGCTTTCCGCGATGTCGTCCGTCACCGGCTGGATGCGCACGCCGAGCCAGCCGCGCCGCGTCTCGCCATATTGGCGCAACTGCTCGACGACGCCAGAGGCGAGCTGCGAGGGAATGGAGAAGCCGATGCCGATCGAACCGCCGGACGGCGAAATGATCGCCGTGTTCATGCCGATGACCTCACCGGCGCTGTTGAACAGCGGTCCGCCCGAATTGCCGCGGTTGATCGCGGCGTCGGTCTGGATGAAGTCGTCATAGGGGCCTGAATTGATGTCGCGGTTGCGCGCCGAGACGATGCCGACCGTGACCGTGCCGCCGAGGCCGAACGGATTGCCGACCGCCATCACCCAGTCGCCGACGCGCATCTTGGTGGAATCGCCGAATTTCACCGCTGTCAGCTTGTGACCTTTCGGATCGACCTTCAGCACCGCGACGTCGGTCTTGGTGTCGGTGCCGACCAGCGTCGCTTTCAAGGTCACGCCATCGGAGAAATTGACCTCGATGTCGTCGGCATCGGCGATCACGTGGTTGTTGGTGACGACGATGCCTTGTTCGGCGTCGATGACGAAACCCGAACCGAGCGACTGCACCTTCTGCGAGCCGCCATCCTTTTCGCCACCGCGGTTCTTGAAGAAATCGTCGAAGAAATCCTGGAACGGCGAGCCTTCGGGCAGTTGCGGCATCGGCACCGCGCCCGGCCCTTCCGTGCCCTTCACCGTTTGTGATGTCGAGATATTGACCACCGCGCCAAGCACGCCTTGCGCCAGGTCGGCGACCGAGGCCGGTCCGTCGGCGGCGAATGTCGGGGCCACGAAGGACGGAACGGCGACGGCGCCCAGGACCAGCGCTGCCGCGCCGGCGACCAATGTCCGTCGAGCGGCGTCCAAAAGGGTGTTGGATGTCATCGAGAAGCCTCCCGGCATTTCTAAAAGAGAAAAGCGCTTCGACGAAAACGCCGTGTCGCGCCATGATGGCAAGAAATACGGCACGTTTGCGGCTATGACTATCGGTGGAGTGTAAATCGAGCGTTATTCCGCAAACCGCCGCCTCTACACGCCCCGCACCAGCCAGACGACGCCAACACCAATGGCGATCGCCGCCAGCCCGCCGATCCGCAACGCATTCTCCGGCATCGACAGCACTTCGCCCGCGAGCTTCTTCGCAAGGCGGGGAAAGCCGCCATAGACCAGGCCCTCTATGACGAGGACCAGGCCTATCGCCGCGAAGAAATCCTGCACCGGCCGTTACTGGCCGGTGCTGGGTTGTGTCGTCGGCGCGGCAGGTGCCGCAGCCGGCGCCGTCGGTTTCGCCGGTCCTTCCTTGCCGTCGGGATCGCGGAAGTAGCGGAAGAACTCCGAACTCGGCGACAGCACCATGGTCGTCCCGGTGTTGTCCAGCGCGGTGCCATAGGCATTCATCGACCGGTAGAAGTCGAAGAAGGCGGGATCGCGCTTGTAGGCATCGGCGAAGGTGGCGCTGCGCTGCGCCTCGCCCTCACCGCGCAGGATCTCGGACTCCTTCTGCGCTTCGGCAACGATCTCGACCACTTCACGATCGGCGCGCGCCGTGATGCGCTGTGCCGCTTCGTTGCCGCGTGCCCGCAGCCGCGCGGCCTCCGCCAGGCGTTCCGCCTTCATGCGGTCGTAGGTCTGCTGTGAAACTTCGGCCGTCAGGTCGGTGCGGCGGATGCGAACATCCTCGATCTGCAAGCCGAGCGACGTGGCGTCGGGCCTGAGCTGATCGCGCACTTCGCGCATCATCACGGCACGCTCTTCGGAAAGCGCGGCCTCGAAATCGCGCAGACCGTAGACGCGGCGCAGGGCAGCGTCGAGACGCGTCCTGAGCCGCGCTTCGGCCAGTTCAATCTGACCGGACACGGCGGCCCGGAAGACGCGCGGATCCGAGATGCGATAGGCGATGAAGGCATCGACCTCATAGAATTTGCCGCCCGAGACCTGGACGCGGATGTTGTCGAGGTCGAAGCGCAGCACCCTGTTTTCGATCAGTTGCACCGTATCGGCGTCGAAGAACGAGAACGGCGCCTTGAAGTAGATACCGGGCTCGCTCTTGACGTCGACGATCTCACCGAAGCGGAGCACCAGCGCCTGCTGGCGCGCATTGACCACGAAGACCGAGGAATAGATCAGGAACAGGACGACCGCCGCCACGGCGACGAAGATGGGAACACGGTTGGCCATCACTTGGTACCTCCCGTGTTCGCGGCGGGCGCGGCCGGTGCTGGCGGTTTCGGCTGCAATGCGGGCAGCGGCAGATAAGGCAAGACACCCTGTCCGTTGTTCTGCTCGACGATGACCTTGCTCGAGTCCTTCAGAACCCTCTCCATGGTTTCCAGATAAAGGCGTTTGCGCGTGACATCGGGGGCTTTGGCATATTCGTCGTAGACCGAGATGAAGCGCTGCGCCTCACCTTCGGCTTCCTGCACCACACGGTTTTTGTAGGCGGCCGCGTCTTCGCGGACCTGGGCCGCCTCGCCGCGTGCCTGGCCGAGCTTCTGGTTGGAATACTGATTGGCCTGCTCGACGAACTTGTCCTCGTCCTGCTCGGCGCGCTGCACCTCGTCGAACGCATCTGCCACCTCGCGTGGCGGTGCCGCATCCTCGATGGAGACGGCGTTGACGTTGAGACCGGCCTTGTAGCCGTCCAGCGTCGTCTGGATGATCTCGCGCACCGAGGCCGCGATGCCCTGGCGATCGTCGCGGAAAATGTCCTGCGCCGGCCGGCGGCCGACGGCTTCGCGCATGGCGCTCTCGGCAACCTGCCGCAGCATGCCGTCCGGGTCGGAGACGTCGAACAGGTAAGCGCGGGGATCGGAGACCTGGTAGGCCACCGAAAACTGCACATTGACGATATTCTGGTCGCCCGAGAGCATCAGCCCGTTGCCGCTGGTATTGCCGCCGCCAATGTCGACAAGCTGCTCTGAAATCTTCGCCGTCTCGACGGTCTCGAGGGGCCACCAGTGGAAATGCAGGCCTGGCTGGGAAAGCTCGGCCTTCGGCTTGCCGAAGCGCAGTTCGACCGCGACCTCGTCGGGCTGCACGGTGTAGACCGCCTGGAAGGCCCACAGAACAACCAGCACCGCGGCGATCAGGCCGAACACCGCCGGACTGGCGCCACCGCCGCCGGGCAGCGCGCGCCGCAGCCGATCCTGGCCACGGCGAATGATGTCCTCGAGGTCGGGAGGCGACCCCTGCGGGCCGCTTGGCCCCTTCGGTCCCTGCCCCCAGGGTCCCTGATTGTTACCGCCGCCACCCCACGGGCCGCCGCCTCCGCCACCTTTGTCGTTCCAGGGCATGAATGTCCTTTCGCTTGGAATTCCCTCAAGCGCCGCGGTTACGGCGCAAATCCAGTGTCGTTCTTCTATAGGGACGCCACGGCGCGCTTTCAACGCGATGCGCCGCCGACTTCATCCGTTTTGGGCCGGTAGCGACCCTTTGTCGTCCTTTATCTTCAAACTGTCTCGCGGCGGCGCTCATAAACCGTATAGCGCGTCGCATGGCTGTCCTTTTCTCCTGACGCAATCTCCCGCGAACTGACCACTTGCCATGCATCAGGGTCGATCGGCGGGAAATGCGCGTCGCCATCGACGGCGGCCAGCACATGGGTCACGTGCAGGCGCTCGGCCAGCGGCAGCGCCTGGGCATAGATTTCGCCGCCGCCGATGATGCAGACCTCGTCGACGCCTGTCATGCGGCGTCCGCGCACGGTCGCCAGCTGGATCGCGGCTTCGAGCGTATGCGCCACCTCGACGCCCTCGGCACGCCAGGCCTTGTCGCGGGTGACGACGATGTTCAGCCTGCCCGGCAGCGGCCGGCCGATGCCTTCATAGGTCTTGCGCCCCATGATGATGGGCTTGCCCATCGTGTCGGCCTTGAACCGCTTGAGGTCGGTGGAGAGCCGCCAGGGCAACCCGCCGTCCCGCCCGATCACGCCGTTCTCGGCAATGGCGACATAGATCGCGACATGCATCAGTTTGCGTCCCCGCCATTGCTGTCCGACGGGACGAGCAGGAGGATGTCGATGTCGTGCTCGGGATAGAAATCGTTCGCCTTCATCTCGAAACGCGTAGGCCCGACCTTTTTGACGTTGTCGCCGCAGAACGAGACCAGGGCTTTCGGGTTGCCCTTGTCGATGGTCAGCTTGAACTTGCCGATGGTGCCCGCCGCCCAGTTGCCGCCGGTGGTCAGGATATAGGCGATGCGGCTTTCGTAGAATTTGGGATAGCCGTCCGGATTGTCCTTCGCCGCCTTGCGCACCGCATTCTCGAATGTGTCGTCCATGCAGTAGCGGCTCTTGTAGGCCGCGTATGAGTTCTGGAACTGGCCTTCATTGAAGAAACTGACCGAGGATGTGCCGCCCACGCTGGGCTTGTAGCGGTGCGAGACGTGAACGTCCTTGTTGGCCGGAAAGGCCGCGCGCCACCAATAGGTCGAGCGCAATTGCCAGAACGGCGAATAGACCGGTTTTTGGCCACTGTCGGCTGTGGAATCCCCGATGATGATGCCGCGGTCGACCCAGTCGTCAGCCACCCCTTGCGGCAGCTTCGCCAGCGCCGCGTTGGCCGCGTCGCCGAACGGGTTGAAGGGCACGTTTTGCGCCTTGAGGTCGGCGCCGATGTCGATGCCGAGCGCGAGCACCTTCTGCTCGAGTTGGGGCTTGGCCGCGACGCCGTCGATCGTCACCTCGAAGCCGAGGAAATTATCGCTCTGGTTTTCCGGGATCGCCGGCATCTCTTCGGGATCGCCCGAAATGTCGGGCATCGGGAAGGCGACTATCGCCTCGACATCCTTGTCGGTGTTGTTGTGGAAGACGTAGTCCACCGTCACCTTTTCGGGCGAGATGAAAAGATCCTCGCTTTGCATCGCCACGGCATCGCTGCGCGACAGGATCAGGCCGCCGGTGCCAAGCTCGGCAACCGAATCATTGGCCATTGCAGGCGCGACCGAAAGCGCCAACGCTAAAGCCAGAACAGATCGCAACATCGAAGCCCCCTCGGCTGGAATGCCTGGATGACCCTAGCCGTTTCGATGCGGCGTTTCAAAGCCCTTCCGCTTGCTGGGCGTGCGTGACCGGTCTGGACACGCGGGCGGTCTGGACACGCAGGCGGTCTGGACACGCACGCGGTCTGGACTAACAGGTTCCGATGGGGCAGGAGTTCGCGCCATGCGCAAGCTTCTCGTCATCGGCATCGGCGCCGGCAATCCCGACCACATGACTGTCCAGGCCATAGCAGGGCTGAACAGGGCGGACGTCCTGTTTATTCCCGACAAGGGCACCGACAAGACCGATCTTGCCAACCTGCGGCGCGGCATCTGCGACCGCTTCGTCACCAACCCGGCCTCACGCCGGGTCGAGTTCGACGTGCCGGTGCGCGCCGAACCAACCTCTTCCTATCGCTCGACCGTCGACGACTGGCATGAAGCCATCGCCGCCATCTACGAGGGACTGATCCGCGACGAGATCTCCGGGGGTGGCTGCGGCGCCTTCCTGATCTGGGGCGATCCTTCGCTCTACGACAGCGCTCTGCGCATCCTCGAGCGCGTGCGCCTGAGGGGCAATGTTGCATTCGACCTGGAAGTCATTCCCGGCATAACGGCCGTCCAGGCGCTGGCAGCCAGCCACAAAACGGCGCTGAACCGCATCGGCGATCCCGTGCTGATCACCACCGGCCGCCGCCTGACCGAGGAAGGCATGCCGGACAATGCCGGCAGCGCCGTCGTCATGCTCGACGGCAAATGCGCCTTCAACACGCTGGCCGACCAGGACCTTTTCATCCAATGGGGCGCCTATCTCGGCACGCCCGACGAGATCATCATCTCCGGCCGCCTTGGCGATGTCGGCGCCGAGATCGAAAAGCGCCGCGACGAAGCCCGTCGGAAGAAAGGCTGGATCATGGATACGTATTTGCTGCGAAAGCCGGAGTAGTGGAATAGTGAGTAGCCAGTAGTCAGTAGTCAGTAGTCAGTGGGGACTAGGCTGTACTCACTACTCACTACTCACTACTCACTACTCACTACTCACTACTCACTACTCACTACTCACTACTCACTACTCCCCTATCCCGCCTCAATCTCCGACTGCAACGCGTCCATATGCGTTGCCGCGGCCGCACTCGCCGCGCGCTCGATGGCGCGAAAACGGCTGACCACGGCCAGGCCGACGGTCGTCAGTTGCGCGCCGCCGCCCTTGCGGCCGCCGGTCTGCGCCGCCACCAGCGGCTTGCCGAACACCCGGTTCATGTCCTCGACCAGGTCCCAGGCGTGCTTGTAGGACATCGCCATGCCGCGCGCGGCGGCCGAGATCGAACCGAAGGTGGCGATGTGCTCCAGAAGCTCGATCTTGCCAGGACCGATCCGTCCGTCCGGATCGAGATTTATCCGCAAGCTCAGCGACGGCATTTTTGCTCCTCCGCGACCGCTTCAGCTTCCGCGACCGTTATTCCAAAACAATATAGCGCCGATCGCCGCCGCTGTCAGCCATCGACGTCGAGCGGCAGACCGGCGCCGGTATTTCCCCGATCGAAGCTCACGGTCTTGACCACCGCGAAAACCTTGCCGCCGAGCCGCAGCTTCAGCGCCTGCCGCGACTGTTCCGTGATGCGGGCGAGCACCGTTGCCCCATTGCAGTCGATGCCGATTTCGACCGTCGGCCCCTCGCCGGGACTGATCGCGACGATCGTGCCGGGCAGGATGTTGAGGGCACTGAGGCCCGTCGGTTCCTCCGCGGCGATCATCACGTCGCGAGCGCGAATGCGGATACGCACGGGAGCCCCGGCCTTCATCCCAAGACGCGGCACGCGGATCTCGCCGGCGGCCGAGCCGAGCACGGTCATCCCAAAAGCCTCCTCGTGACGCAGCACCTTCGTGTCCAGCACGGCGCCGCCCTCGCCGCGCTCTTCCACCGGCAACAGGTCGAGCCTTTGCATGACAGCGTCGGTCGGGCCGCTAGCCGTGACCTTGCCCCGCGCCAGCATCACGACGTCGCTCGCCAGCCGCGCCACCTCGGCGACCGAATGACTGACATAGACGATCGGGATCTTCGTTTCGTCGCGCAGCCGCTCGATATAGGGCAGGATCTCGGCCTTGCGCGCTTCGTCGAGCGAAGCCAGCGGCTCGTCCATGAGCAGCAGTCTGGGGCTGGCCAGCAGCGCCCTGCCGATCGCCACGCGCTGCTTCTCGCCGCCCGAGAGTTTTGCCGGTCGTCGCCCAAGCAGCGGGCCGATGCCCAGCAATTCTACAACGGCGTCCATGTCCGCATAGCGTTCCGCCGCCGGCGTGAACCAGCGGCCGTAGCGCAGATTGCTCATCACGCTCATATGCGGAAACAGGCGCGCATCCTGGAACACCATGCCGATGCGGCGTTTGTGCCTTGGCACGAAAATGCCGGCACCAGTGTCGACCAGCACGCGGCCATCGATCTCGATGCGCCCCTTGTCCGGCCGGATCAGCCCGGCAATCATGTTGATCAGCGTCGTCTTGCCGGAACCGGACGGCCCGAACAGCGCTGTCAGCCGTCCGGCGCTCTCGAAGCGGGCATCGATGGCGAAATCGCCAAGCCGGTGGCCGATGTCGACAAGGACGCTCATTCGATGTCCATCCGCCGCCCGACCCGCCGCGCCAGCACTTCCGATGCGACCAATGCCGCCATCGAGATGATGATCGAAATCAGCGTCAGCCGCAGCGCCCCTTCGTCGCCGCCCGGCACCTGGGTAAAAGTGTAGATCGCCGACGGCAGCGTCTGAGTCTCGCCAGGAATGTTGGAGACGAAAGTGATCGTCGCGCCGAACTCGCCCATCGCCTTGGCGAAGGACAGGATGGCGCCGGCGATCAGCCCGGGCAGGATCAGCGGCAGCGTGATGGTGCCGAACACCCACAGCGGGTTGGCGCCGAGCGTTCCCGCCGCCGCCTCCATCTTGCGATCCACCGCCTCGATCGACAGCCGGATCGCCCGCACCATCAGGGGAAAGCCCATGACACCGCAGGCAAGGGCGGCACCCGTCCAGCGAAACGAGAAGACGATGCCGAATTGTTCGGCGAGGAAGGCCCCGGCCGGGCCGCGTTTGCCGAACGTCAAAAGCAAGAGATAGCCGGTCACCACGGGCGGCAGGATCAGCGGCAGGTGCACCACCCCGTTGAGCAGCGTCTTGCCCCAGAATTGCCCCCGGGCAAGCAGCAGCGCGATCGCTATGCCCGGCGGCAGGCTGGCGAGCATCGCCACCGTCGCCACCTTGATGGACAGCCGGACCGCATTCCATTCGTCGGGAGTGAGGTCCAGCAGCCAGCTCATAGTGCGGTATCGGGCCTTTTCGAACTCAGTTGCTCGCCGACTCAGTTGCTGGGCGTGAGCGCGGTAAAACCCTGTTCCCTAAAGAGCGCGCCGGCCTTGGCGGACTGCAGGCACTTCAGGAAGGCCGGCGTATCCTTGTCCTTCGAATCGGCGGTCTGGGCAACCGGATAGATGATCGGCGGATATGAATCCACGGGGAAGGTGCCGACCACCTTGACGCCCTTTTCGGCGTGCGCGTCGGTGGCATAGACGATGCCGAGGGCGGCCTCACCTGTTGAAACCAGCTTCAGCGCCGCACGGACATTCTCGGCCTGCGCCACCTTGCCCTCGACCGAGGACCAGACGCCGAGCGATTCAAGCGCCGCCTTGCCGTATTTGCCGGCCGGCACGGCCTTGAAATCGCCCATGGCAAGCTTGCCGTCGCCGACGAGCTTGGCGAGGTCAAAGCCTTTCTCGATCTTGGTTTCGACCGTCGAATCCTTCGGCGCCACCAGCACGATCTCGTTGCCCAGCAGCTTCACTTCCGTGTCGGGCTTGGTCAGCTTCCTGTCGGAGAGATATTTCATCCAGTCGAGATCGGCGGAGATGAAGACGTCGGCCGGCGCCCCACCCTCGATCTGCTTGGCCAATGCCGAACTCGCGGCATAGGAAACGGTCGCGGCCTCGCCGACATCGGCTTCGCAGGCCTTGTTCACCGCATCGAGCGCATCCTTGAGACTGGCCGCCGCGAACACCACGACCTTGTCTTCCGCGTGCGCTGCCGGCATTGCCGCCATCAATGTCGCCGCAAAGCCGCCAATGGCGATCATCCTCAACCCGAAACCTTTGCGTGTCATCGAAAACTCTCCCTGGGTTCAAACTCCGGTTGGCTCGAAGCCTGTAGACCGATATATCCGCATGGATATAACAAGGGAAGGCCCGGCCGGCTGAAACTCGATCCGGCGCTGCATGATTGTTCTGATAAAACCGCCGCCGCGAAAGGAACTGCAATGAAGATCAGCGCCCGCAACGTGCTCGAGGGAACGATCACCGAAATCGTCAAGGGAGCCACCACCTCGCATGTCCGCATCGACATTGGCGGCGGCATCATCGTCACCGCCTCGATCACCAATGAAGCTGTCGCCGACCTCAAGCTCGAAAAGGGCAAGCAGGCCTACGACGTGGTCAAGGCCTCGGACGTGATGGTCGGCATCGACTGAAAAGCCGCGGCTCAGACCGCGATGGGCGCCTTGATCGACGCGTCGGCGACATAGTTTTCCAGCCGGAAATCCTCGAAGCGGAAGGCGAAAAGGTCCTTCACCTCAGGATTGATCCACATCGTCGGCAGGGTCCTTGGCGTGCGCCGCAACTGTTCGCGCGCCTGCTCGAAATGGTTCGAGTAGAGATGCGCGTCGCCAAGCGTGTGCACGAAATCGCCCGGCTTCAGCCCTGTCACCTGCGCCACCATCAACGTCAGCAGCGCGTAGGACGCGATGTTGAACGGCACGCCGAGGAAGATGTCGGCGGAGCGCTGGTAGAGCTGGCAGGAAAGCCGGCCCTCGGACACGTAGAACTGGAAAAGGCAGTGGCAAGGCGGCAGCGCCATGGCTTCCACCTCGGCGGGATTCCAGGCCGAGACGATCAGCCGCCGCGATTGAGGATTGCGGCGGATCTCCTTGAGAAGATTGGCGATCTGGTCGATCGAGCCGCCATGGCCGTCTGGCCAGGATCGCCACTGCCTGCCGTAGACCGGGCCGAGATCGCCATTCTCGTCGGCCCATTCATCCCAGATCGAAACGCCGTGGTCGGTCAGGTACTTGATGTTGGTGTCGCCGGCCAGGAACCACAGGAGTTCATGGATGATCGACTTCAGATGCAGCTTCTTGGTGGTGGTGACCGGAAAGCCGCGAGCCAGATCGAAGCGCATCTGGTAGCCGAAGACGGAGCGCGTGCCGGTGCCGGTGCGGTCGCCGCGATCGGCGCCGTTGTCCAGCACGTGCTGCAGGAGGTCGAGATACTGGCGCATCGGTTCCGGGCTCGATTCGGGAATTCGTCGATCATAGCGCATATAGGCGCCGACGCCACGCTTGTCTGAGATCATCCCCATTCAGCAGGGAACGAAGCCTGCCCAGAATCCTCCCCGGCGAACCGGAAGCGCGGAAATCGCCAGCCGGCCGCCAGAATGAGTAACCAAAGGTCTCAAAGAGAGCCGAGCTTGCCCAGGTCCTTGGCCACCAGATAGTAGAAGGTCACGCGGTTCTTGGTGTTGTCGGCGTGCATCGCCTTGCAGGTCTTCTCGATTGCGGCGTCGGCTTTCGCCCCGTCGCTGACGCCGAGCTTCTTGGCCACCCAGCTCTCCTTGACCCGCGCCAACTCCTTCGGATCCGTGCAGGACACCAGCGAGGAATCGCGGTTCCTCAGCGCAATGCCCAGGTGCTTGACGATTTTTTCGACCGCATCGGCGCTTGCCGCGGCGTCATATTTCTTCACATCCGCAAGATAATCGGCCATCAGAATTCCCCTCGTCGGCGCCACGGATCCGATCGATGAGGGCTGTGGCGCGCTTCGCAACTTGTGCGCTAGGTCGGTAACTCCTCACCGCCCGCAAAGCTTCGGTTGAGACCGCGCCCAAGTCAACCCTTGGCGTCGCGATTTGACACAGGGACAAAGCACCATTGCGGCCTTTCATTTCCGCGCAAGCCCCCCTATATTCGTTTTGTCGGCTTGACCGACTATGGCGATAAATGGGCGATGAAATAAGCCGTTCGGACCCGGGGGCGGTACCCGGCGCCTCCACCAAAAGCCGCTGTTGAGGACAGAGCGGTTTTTGCTGGGGGCGAAATAGGATCGACGAAGGTGTAAAGATCGTACTTTTGCCCGGCATTGTACCACCGTCATCGGGCTAAACTTATAGTTGCCAACGACAACTATGCGGAAGCACGTCTCGCTGCTTAATGCAGTGCGATAGCTTCAAATCAAGCCCTAGGGGTTCGCACTTCTAGGCGGGGTTCGGAGGTACCTGGCAACAGAAACCTCCACTTCTCCCCCTTTCATTTTGCGTGACGCACAACGGTTCCTGCCGTCAAGACTTCGCACGTCCACGGCTGCGAAGCCGCTGCGTTGCGTGCCCTTTCTCCATGGACAAAATGCAAAACAATTCCGATCGATTCTTCGTGCTGACCGGCGGCTCCGGCTCCGGCAAGACCACCTTGATCGAAGCCTTGCGGCAGGCGGGCTTTGCGACATCCGCCGAGGCCGGGCGCGGCATCATCCGCGACCAATCCGCCATTGGTGGAACCGCCCTGCCCTGGAGCGATCGCGCATTGTTCGCCGAACTGATGCTGTCGTGGGAAATGCGCTCGTACCGTGCGGTCCGCGAGCTGGCCGGTCCGGTCTTCTTCGATCGCGGCGTGCCGGACACGATCGGCTATCTCAGGCTCTGCGGCCTCCCGGTGCCGGATCACCTCACCAATGCCGCCACGAAATTCCGCTATGCGCGTCGCGTCTTCATCGCCCCGCCTTGGCCGGAGATCTTCACCCAGGACGAAGAACGCAAGCAAACGCTGGACGAGGCCGAGCGCACTTGCCAGTCCGTGGCCGGCGTCTATGCCGAACTCGGCTACGAATTGGTGACCTTGCCGCCTGCGCCAGTCGAAGAGCGTGTACGCTTCCTCCTCGACGCTGCTGGATTGCCGCTGATATCGCGGACATAAAGAGGTCGGACGGGTCCGGCCTTTCCTGTGCGTTGTTGGACCAGGCGATACCTTGTAAACTGAAACCACACCCCCTGGAGATCGGAAACATGGCGCTCAAGCGGATGGACAATGTAGGAATCGTCGTCGAAGACCTCGGAGTGACGATCGATTTCTTTCGCGAACTCGGCCTCGAGCTCGAAGGGCGGGCCACGGTCGAAGGAGAATGGGCCGGACGTGTCACCGGACTGGGCGACCAGCATGTCGAGATTGCCATGATGCGCACGCCGGACGGCCACAGCCGGCTGGAGCTCTCCCGCTTCCTCGCGCCGCCTGTCGTCGCGGATCACCGGACCGCCCCGGTCAACGCCCTGGGCTACCTCCGCGTCATGTTCACCGTGGACGACATCGACGACACGCTTGAAAGGCTCCGCACGCGCGGAGCGCAACTCGTAGGCGAAGTGGTCGAGTACAAGGACGTGTATCGGCTCTGCTACATCCGTGGGCCTGAAGGGCTTCTCATCGGCCTCGCCCAGGAACTCAGCTGAGCGTCAGCAGCCAGAGCGCGGTCGTCAACCCGGGGCAAACGCCGGCTTCGACACAAAGAGGCCGGGATCGACCCGGCCTCTCCTGGTTCATTGAGGATTTCCTATTCCGCCGGCGCTTCGACCGCTTCGCGCGAACGGCCAAGAGTGACCTTCGCCAGTGCGAACGAGATCACCGCGCAGAGCGTGATGCCAGCGACCATCGGCAGCGGCGTGCCGTCGAAGAACACACCGGCGACGCCCATGGCGAGCGCGCCGATGGCGAAGTGCAGCGTGCCCATCAGCGCCGACGCCGTGCCGGCGATCTCGCCATGCTCTTCCATGGCCAGCACCGATGTGGTCGGGATGACCAAGCCGAGGAAGCCGTAGCCGACGAACAGCAGGGCCGCCATCACGTCAAGCCGATCGACGCCAGTCGCCATGATCGCGAATAGCACAACCATCGTCGTCGCGTAGCCGGTCACCGCCACCCACACCACGCGCTTCAGTCCGAACCGTTCGGAAAGCAGGCCCGTCAACTGCGACATGCCGATGAAGGCAACCGCGTTGATCGAGAAGAAGACGCTGTAGACCGAAGGCGACAGCCCGTAATGGTCGATCAGGATGAAGGACGAACTCGACAGATAGACGAAGAAGCTCGCAATGCCGAAGCCGGCGATCGCCACCAGGCCGAGGAAATTACGGTCGCCCATCAGGAAGCGGTAGCCGGCAAGGGCGGTACCGAAGGAGGACCCGACGCGTTCTTCCGCCGGCCGTGTCTCCTTGAGCGAGGTCGCGAGCAGGATGGTGGCAAGCACCGCCGCGCCGGTCACGGTCCAGAACACGGCGCGCCAGCCGAAATTCTCGATGATCTGGCTGCCGGTCAGCGGCGCCAGGATCGGTGACACCGAAAACACCAGCATCAGCAGCGACATCAGCTTGGCGGCCTCATTGCCGGTGTGCAGGTCGCGCACGATGGCGCGCGGAATGGCCATTCCGGCACTGGCGCCAAGCCCCTGCAGGAAGCGGAAGGCGATCAGCCACTCGATGGTCGGCGCCATTGCCGAGCCGATGCCGCCGGCCATGAACAGCGCCAAGCCGCCATAGAGCGGCAGCTTGCGGCCGACCATGTCGGAGATCGGCCCGACGACGATCTGGCCGAAGCCCATCGACAGGAAGAAGATCAAAAGGCTCATCTGCACGGCGGCGGTGCCAGCATGCAGATCGGTGCCGATCGACGGCAAAGCGGGCAGATACATGTCGATGGCGAACGGGCCGATGGCGGACAACAGGCCGAGCACGACCGCGATGCGGAGGAATTTGGGGCTCATGATATTGGCTTCTTTCGAATCTGGTTGCCGCCGCCGGCGACGTCTGACCCTAGGACGTTCCATCCCGTGGGTTTCCTACTCCTGGAGCAAATTTATTCGTCTCCGGAGCGAAATCCCCTTATATCGTGTCCACAAATTTAGACAGTCTTGTCTAAATCGTCAATCACCTCTATATAGATTTTCATGAGACTGGGCGTTTCTCCTGACACTTTCCCGCCACGCGGCCACGAGGCCAAGCGCCTGTCGATCGTCGACGCCGCTGCCGGCGTGTTCTGCCGCGAAGGCTTCTCCGGCGCCAATATCGACCTGATCGCGGTTGAGGCCGGGGTGTCGCGCCAGACGGTCTACAACCACCATGGCGACAAGGAAAAACTGTTCATCGCGGTGGTGCGCGACCTGACCGAGCGCTGCAACGCCGGCATTTTCGCCACCATCGCCACCTTCCCCGATCAGCCTGGGGATCTCGAGGCCGACCTGATCGGTTTTGCCGTGCGCCTGAACCAGAACTGCATCTGCAACCGGGACGGAAAATTCCTGCGCAAGCTGATCCAGACCGAGGGCGAGCGCTATCCCGAGCTCTTTGCCGAATGGCGCCAACAGGGACCCGGCAGGACGTGGCCGGCGATCGCCGCCCGCTTCGCCCGCCTCGCCTATGGCGGCTATCTCACGATCGACGATCCCGACGTCGCGGCGCGCCAGTTCCTCGGCCTCGTCAATGCCGAATTGCAGACCACCTTCATGCTTGGCGGCACGCCAGGCGAGGACGAGGTGGTGCAATCGGCGACATCAGGCGTGCGCACCTTCCTGCGCGCTTTCGGCAAGCGCCCTTCCCCGACCAGCCTCAAAAGACACGCTGCGCTGGCTAACGCATAACATTTGGCGTTGCCGCCAAGCCGCCTTGCCGATCAAATCGTTTGCAATAGTCCTCGCTTCGGCGCGGCGGCGGTCTATATCAGGTTTACGCCGCGCCCAAGCTTGATTACAGCTATGCGGACGATTCAACGGAACCCGACCACCTCATGGCCGACGACCATATCCGCTACGACATTCTGGCCCAGGAGGCGTTGCGCGGCGTCATGCGCAAGGTCCTGGCAGAGGTCGCGCGCACCGGCCTCCCCGGCAACCATCATTTCTTCATCACCTTCCTGACCGGCGCGCCGGGCGTGCGCGTCTCGTCGCGGCTGCGCGAGCGCTATCCCGAGCAGATGACCATCGTCATCCAGTTCCAGTATTGGGACCTGAAGGTGACCGACACCGGTTTCGAGGTCGGTCTCTCCTTCTCCGACGTGCCGGAGAAACTGGAAATCCCGTTCTCGGCCGTGCGCGGCTTCTACGACCCCTCGGTCAATTTCGAGCTCGAATTCGACGTCAAGGCCGATGCGCAGCCCGACGAGGAACCGGCAGCACCGGTGCCCGAGCCGCTGACCATCGTCTCCGAGAAGAAGCCGAAGGCCGAGAAGAAGGCCGCCGCCGAAGCGGAGAAGAAGGCAACCGCCGCGGATGCCGGCGCCAAGGGCGCCGAAGTGGTCTCGCTCGACGCCTTCCGCAAGAAGTAGGCTCGCGGTCCGTGGCCGACATCGTCAATCTCCGCCAGGCTCGCAAGCAGAAGGCGCGGGACGACAAGGCACAAACCGCTAGCCGGAATCGCGCCTTGCACGGTCGCACCAAGGCCGAAAAGGAACGCGACCGCCTGATCGCCGACAAGAGCGAAAGGTTTGTCGCGGGCCATCATCGCGAAAAGCCCGCCCAGCCTGACGATCGATGAGCGCCGTCGAAAAACGCTCGGTGACCATTCGCGGCCATCGCACCAGCTATTCCCTCGAAAAGCCCTTCTATGACGATCTCGTCGCCATCGCGGCGACCAGGAAGCTGACGCTCGCCGCCCTTGTCGCCGAAATCGACGAGACCCGGCCCCGTGACACCAACCTGTCCTCGGCGCTCAGGCTGCATGTCCTGGAGTGGGCGAAGCGCGCGACGAGCGCCTGAACTTACGCACCCTCAACCGGGTCCGCCTTTTTCCCGCGTCCGAAGCCGAGCAAGGTGGAGCGCTCACGTTCCTCGGCCTGCTTGCGCGAGCGCACGCGCATCAGATCCTTCCAGCCGACATAGCCGACCAACCTTCCATCCTCACGCGCCACGACCGGCAGATGCGAGACATTGGCGGTCAGCAGCTTGTCCGACAAGCCTTCCAGATATTCGTCGGGATGGGCCAGCGTCACCTTGCTTCCGGCCAGCAGCTCGCCGAGCGTCGTTGTCCGGTGCTTGCCGGCACGGCGCCAGCGCAGGATCGCCGGCGGATCGATGAGGCCGAGCACCTGCCTGTTTTCATCGACCACGGGAAAACTCGGATGCCGGGTTTCCGGCGCGGTCAGGAAGGCGGCCGCACCATGCAGCGTCATCGTCGCCGGCACGCTCTCGACCTGCGCCGTCATCACCTCGCGCACCCTGGTCAGCGCGAAGGGGTCGACGCGATATTCGCGAACCAGATGGTGCCCCCGCCTGGCGATCTTCTCGGTCAGGATCGAACGCTTCATCAGCAGCACGGTGACCGCGTGCGCCGCGGCACAAGCCGCGATCAGCGGCACCAGCACATGCGTGTTGCCGGTCAGCTCGACGGCGAAGAAAGTGGCTGTCAGCGGCGCGCGCATCGTGCCGCCCATGGTGGCGGCCATCGCCAGCAGTGCCCAGAAGCCCGGGTCCGCCGCCGGCAGGATGCCGGCAAGCACCGCCCCCATCGCGCCACCCATGATCAACAGCGGCGCCAGCACGCCGCCCGAAGTTCCCGAGCCGAGCGCAACCGACCAAATGATGGCCTTGACCACCAGCAGCAGCAGCGCCGCGGTGGCGATCGTGCGGCCGTCCAGCATGCCGGCAATGTTGTCATAGCCGACGCCGAGCGCTCGTGGGTCGATCAAGCCGCCTATGCCGACCACCAGACCGCCGAGCATCGGCCACCACATCCAGTGGATCGGCAGCTTCTGGAAGCCGTCCTCGCAGGCATAGACCATCTGCGTCAGCAGCCCGGATAACAGGCCGGCGCAGATGCCGACCAGCACCCAGCCGCCAAGGCCGACGAAGGAAACCGCCATGTTGCCCGCGAACGGAAAGATCGGCCCTGGCATGTGCAGCATGGTGCGCTCCACCTCGGCCACGATGGCCGCCACCGCGACGGGGATGAAGCTGCGTGGCGTCCATTCGAACAGCAACAATTCGACCGCCAGCATGATGGCTGCGATCGGCGTGCCGAACACGGTGGTCATGCCGGCCGCCGCTCCCGCCACCAGCAATGTCTTGCGCTCGTTGTCCGAGACCGGCAGCATCTGCGCGATCAACGAGCCGATGGCGCCGCCGGTCATGATGATCGGACCCTCGGCGCCGAACGGCCCGCCCGAGCCGATCGAGATCGCCGACGACAGCGGCTTCAGGATCGCCACCTTGGCGTCGAGCTTGGAGCGCCCAAGCAGGATCGCCTCGATGGCCTCGGGAATGCCGTGGCCGCGGATCTTCTCGCTGCCGTAGCGCGCCATCAGGCCGATGATCAGCGCGCCGATGACCGGAACGATGACGGCGGCAAGCCCGAGCGGCGTATCCTGCAGCTTCAGCTCGGCAAGCGAGAACTGGCCGAAATAGGCGATGTTGGTGGCGAGCCGGATCAGCTTCAGAAGCGCGATGCCGGCAAACAGCCCGGCGGTCGCCACCACCACCGCTATCGCGGCGACGAGCAGCACTCGGGCATCCGTGGTGAAATCCCGGAGATGATCGGGATTGGAGTTATGGGTCTTCATGGTGGCTTTGCTTCCTGCCGGCGGCCGTGTCTGGGTTCTGCGGCACGGTCGAAGTGGCCAGCCGGTTGTCGGCCGGGTATGTATCGTAACACGATATATCTGTTCAAGCGGCTTTCGCTCGAAATTTCGTTTGAGCTTTCACCGGAAAACGAAGACATCTCCGATATGACGCAGCCCAAGACACCACGCCCCGCCATCAGGCAGTCGGACTACCAGCGGCTGTCCGAGTTCCGCTACCTCATCCGCCGCTTCCTCGAATTCAGCCAGGTGCAGGCCGAGGACGCCGGCCTGACACCGCGCCAGCACCAGGCGCTGCTGGCGATCAAGGGATATCCCGGCGGCGGGCCGGTGACGGTCGGCGACCTGGCGGAACGCTTGCGCATCCGCCACCACAGCGCCGTCGAACTGGTCAACCGCCTCGGCGAGGCAGGACTGGTCGCACGCGACCAGGACAAGGATGACCACCGCCGCGTCCTGCTGCGGCTGACCGAGCGGGCCGACGATTGCCTGGCCGAACTGTCGGCCGCGCATCTCGACGAGCTCTCGCGCATCGAACCCATGCTGCGGCGCCTGCTCGACCGGAGCCAGGACTGACGTCCAGCATCCGTGCGGGCCGATAACGAACTATTTTTTCCGGAATCCGAATCCTCTGGGCTGGCCGCGGCGTCTTGGACACGCGACAGCCAAGGGAGCCGATGCGATGAAACGCCATTTGATACGCTACAAGACGAAGCCGGACCGGGCCGACGAGAACGAGCGCCTGGTCAAGGCAGTGTTCGAGGAACTGCGCGGCAAATCGCCGGAAGGCGTTCGCTACATGACCTGGCGCTCCGCCGATGGCACTTTCGTCCATCTCGTCGAGACCGAAACCGACGGGCATGCCGACCTCATCACAGGGCTTGCCGCCTTCCAGGCTTTTCAGAGTGGCATCAGGGATCGCTGCGTCGACCCTCCGCATCGTGACGTGATGACAGTGGTGGGCCATTATCGGATGCTGGACGAGTAGCCTGAATAGAACCATGTCAAGAACGGCCGGTGCATGAACAATCCAGGCGAGATCCCAGAGCCTTTCGACCGCTTGTTCGGCGAATTGCGCCCCAAACTGCATCGCTACTGCGCCCGGATGACCGGCTCGGTCGTCGATGGCGAGGACGTCGTGCAGGAGGCGCTGGCCAAGGCATTCGAGGCCTTGGCCGGCACCGTCCCGATCGCCAATCCCGAAGGCTGGCTGTTTCGCATCGCCCACAATGCGGCGCTCGACTTTTTGCGCCGCCGCGCCCGTGAGAAGACTTTCTCCGAGGAGGAGCCGGACATGATCGCCGACCCGGCAAATTCCATCGCCGACCGGCAGGCCGCGGCAGCCGGATTGCACAGTTTCATGCGCCTTCCCGTCGCGCAGCGAAGCAGCGTCATCATGATGGATGTGCTGGGCTATTCGCTGCGGGAAATCAGCAACATGCTCGACGTCAGTGTCCCCGCGATCAAGGCAGCGCTGCATCGTGGCCGTGGCCGGTTGCGTGAGCTCGCCGACGAACAGGACGATCGTCCTGTTCCCAGGCTGAGTGCATCGGAGCGCCTGTTGCTCGACGCCTATGTCGATCGCTTCAACGCCCGCGATTTCGATGCCGTGCGAGACATGCTGGCCGACGAAGTGCGGCTGGAACTGGTGGCCAGGGCAAGGCTCAACGGCCGCAAGGAGGTGGCCACCTATTTCGGCAATTATTCCCGGGTGCGGGACTGGCATTTCCAGTCCGGTTTTGTCGAGGACCGTCCGGCAATCCTCGTGCGCGATCCCAACGACCCTGCGGCAGCACCTGCATACTTCATCCTGCTGGGTTGGCAGGGCGGCAAGCTTGCCGCCATCCGCGATTTCCGCCACGCCAGATACGTGGCCGACGGCGCCGAAGCATTCGTTCTTGAGACGATTGCCTGGCGGGCGAGCAACCGGAAAGCCTAGCCCTGCTGCCTACTGCAGTGACTTGAGCAGATTGTCGACCGTGAACGGATTGGCTTTCGGCTTGGCTGGAGGCGGATTGTCGTTGGCGGGCACCTGCTCGGCCTTGGGTGCCTGTTGCGCCGCCTTGCGCTCGGCTTCGAGCCTGGCTTTTTCCTGGGAGGCAATGCGCATCGCCTCCTCCGCCTTCTGGCGCTCCTGCTCGGCCTGCGCCTTGGCCGCCTCGTCCGCTGCCTGCTGTTCCGCCGCCGCCTTGGCCTCGGCATCCGCCTTGGCTTTTGCTTCCGCGTCGGCCTTTGCCTTGGCATCCGCTTCGGCCTGGGCCTGAGCGTCGGCCTCCGCTTTCGCCTTGGCGTCGGCCTCGGCTTTCAGGCGCGCCGCTTCCTCTTGCTGGCGCAGCTCCTCGGCGGCCTTGTCGCGGGCATCCTGAAGGGCCGCGTAATAGCGCACTTCGCGTCGCAGCCGCTGTTTCTCCAGCAGCGCGGCCTGCATCGCCTCGACGCGCTGCTGTTCTTTTTCCAGCGCACGCTGGGTCAGGAATTGCGCCAGCGGCTCGCTGTCGAACTGCCGTTTCACGGCACCGAACGGCCCCTCGGCGGTGAAATTCACGGCCGGCTCGGAGCCGACCAGCGCTTCGTCGCCGGGCCGATAGGTGACCGCGCCCTTGGCGGAAACCGTGCCGGTGTTGAGATCCGCCGTGATGTCGGCCGACAAGGTCGCCGCCGGGTTTTCAAAACTGATCGGCGGCGCCCTGAGCGTGCCGCCGGCAATCGTGAAGGCGACCTCGGCATTCCCGGCGGCGAAGCTGCCGTCGGCGGCGATGTCAGGCGCGAAACCAGCCGTCTTGGCGGCGTCGATATCGCGTCCGATCGCATCCGCCTTGGCCAGGAAAGCCCCGAACGCGTCAGGATTGACGCCGGCGATCCGCAAGCCCTTCAGCGTCGCCGTGCCGGATCCCGATAGAGCGGCAATCATCGCGTCGACGGATTTGCCGCTGGTCGACAGCGTCGTCGAGAAATCGCCGATGCCGCCGATGCCCGCATCCGGCAAGACATCAGCCAGATCGGCACCCGCCAGTTTCATCTGACCGGTGAAAAGCCCGGTACCATCATTGTTCTTCAGCTCGAACAGGCCGGAGAGCGCCCCGCCGAGGAATTTGGCCTTGAGATCGGTGACCCGAATGCCTTCCGGGTCGAGCTTGAGCGAGAGGGCCGCGTCATAGGCGGTGGCGAGCGGGCCGACGGTCAGCGAAGCCGTGGTCAGGTCGAGATCGGCCGTGAACGGCAGGCTGGACTTCTGGCTGAACGGCGCCGACGGCCAAGCGCCGGATTTGTCATTCTTGTCGGCACTGTCATTCTTGTCGGCCCTGTCGTTCTTGTCGGCATTGTCGCTCTTGCCGGACCCGTTCTTGTCCACGAGAAAAGCGGAATCGCCAAACAGCGCCACCGCCATCGGATCGAGGTCGAGTTCGTCGAGCGCCAGCGCCCCGGCCAGGTGCGGCACGCCGACCTTGCCGTCGGCTCCTTCCTTGACATCGAGGTTGATGTCGCCGGACACAGCCGCCTCGTTGATGGCGCCGCTGAGCCCGGAGAGCACCAGCAGGCCATTGCCGTAATCGGCCTGCGCGGCCAGCGACGTCGACATGCCGGCGCCCATGCCGGGCAGGCCGATGCCCGTCGTCATCAGCCACGGCTCGATGTCGGAGGCATCGAGATTGATCTTGCCCTTGGCCGTCGGGCCTTGCGGCGTGTCGGCGACCATGCCCTCGAAGCCGGCTTTGAAGTCATTGCCGGCAAGGCTGAAGCTCGTCGCCAGGCCGCCGGAAAGCGTGCCCTTGGCCTGGATGTCGGTGCTTGCTTCACCCAACATGCCGAGCGGCAGCGCCGGCAGGCCGTAGAGCGCGAGCAAGGCGGTTGCGTCCGGGTTCCTGGCATTGAAAGTCAGTGTCACCGGCGCGTCGGCAAGCCTGTCCACCGCGCCCTTCCCCGACAGCGACGCCGAAAAGGACGAGCCACCGGCCTTGCCTTGCCCGCTCACCGCCAGGCCCGTGGTGCCGTCGCCATTGTCGGCGGCACTGGCCACGAGGTCGACGCGCGCGTCCTGGAACAAGTCGGGATAGGCTGCGGCGCGGTCTGCGAGCCCCTTCAGCACGGCATTGTCCGGATAGTGCCGTGCTGCGACATCGATCAGCGGTTTGAGGTCGACCGCGACCACCGAGGCGTCCAGCTTGCCGGTCGGGCTCGCCGGAAAATCCTTGATGCGGCCGGTGGCGCTGATCGAGGAACCGGCCAGTCCGCCGACAGACAGCCGGTCGATTTCGAGCAGCCCGTCGCGCAGCCTGAGCGCGGTGTCGACCGTGTCGGCGGTCAAGCCGCCGGCGCTGACAGGGCCGGCCTTGATCTGGAAATCGAGGTCGCTGTCGGCAAAACGGTTGGCGCCCTTGTCGCTGACGAAGATCGAGGCGAAGGCCGCCAGCCCATCGACATCGAGATCGCCGCCCTCGAGCCGCATCAGCACAGATGGCTTTGCGTCTTCGGGCTGGCTGGAATCGATGCGGCCGGAAAACTTCGCCTTGCCGAGGATCAGTTCGAGATCGCTGAAGGATTGATGATTTTCCGAGAGATCGACCTTGGCCTTGAAACCGGCGGCAGGCAGACGGCGGATCGCCTCGTCGACATCCTTCGACAGCCAGGCGGCAAAACCCGAAGGCTGCGCCACGGCCAGCAGCAACGAGCCGGTAAAGCCGAAATGGCCCTGTACGTTGAGCATGACATTGCCATCGGCTTCCAGCTTGGTGCGGCCGGGCAAGGTCGCGGCCAGCGATTTCACCGACCAACCGTCACCGACCGGCTCGGCCGAAAGATGAACATCGCGCACCGTCGTGTCGCCGGCCACCACCGCCGGCAACTTGACCTCGACCGTGCCGGGAATGGTCGGCTTCGGCAGATCGAGCAGCGCCTGTTCCAACCCGGCGATGCGCTGATCCAGCGTCAGGCCCGTACCCGCCTGGGCACCCACCGCCTCGTCGAACTGAACCTGCGCGCCATTCGCCTCGATGGCGAAACTCGGTTTCTGGCCGAGATCGACCGAGGCCTTGCCATCGGCGGTGTAGGGATTGTCGAGCGGACCGGTCTCGAAACGGAATTCGTCCACGCCAAGCTTCTGGTGGTCGAGCGAGAACTTGCCGTTCAGCCGGAAGCCTGGATCGGACTTGCCGGTGCTGACCTTCACCGTCTCGCCGTCCGTGCCGCGCAACTCGGCTGAATTCTTGCCCGCGCTATCCTTGTCCGCGCCCGAAATCTTGAACTGGCCGGAATAGACGGCGGCACCGTTGACGATGCCGGCATTGCCGTCGGTCTCGATGACCAGCGGATACGCGTCGGGATCCGCCTTCACCCGTAACCGCATCTGCCCGGAGGGTTCGGCCTTGCCGGTCGACGCCGCGACCGTGGTCCGCAACCCGTCCAGCCGCAACGTGCCATCCATGCGCCACGGACCGGCCAGCGACTTGGCCGAAATGGTCGAGTTGATCTCCGAAAAGATGTGGCTGCGGCCGCCGGCGGCATGGCGCAGTTCAATCTGCCCTTCCGTCACAGTCAGTTTCTCGATCGAGACCTGGCCGGGGTCGAAGGGCGAGGACGGGCGCATGGCCCAATCGACGGTTCCGTCGGCGGCGATGTCGATGGTCGCCTTCGGCCGCACCAGCCGCATGTCGAAGATCAGCACCTCGCCGCGCAGGAAGGGTGCCAGTTCCGCGTCCATCGAAAACGTCTCGACGGTCATGGCCGGCTGACCGTCGGGGCCACCGGCGACGGCGACTTTGGAAAAGGTCACCGAGGGAAACGGCAGCAGCCTTGCCGTGGCGTCGCCCTGCACGGTTACCTTGCGGCCGAGGATGGCGCTTGCCTCGCGCTCGAACTCGGCGCGGTAGCCGGTCCAGTCGATAAAATGCGGCACCACCAGCGCCGCAAGCAGCACCAGCACGAACAGGCCACCGAAGATCACGAACAGGCGTGCGAGCATCAGCTCCGAACAGGTTGATTGCAATTCCGCCGCACTCTACCCGCATCCGCGTGTCGATAAAGAGGCAATTCATCCCGTGTTGCGTCATGTCGGACGATCTGAAACAAATCCGGGAAAAGCGGAGATTCTCGGATGTCGGGCAAGAACTGGGATCGCGTGCCGATCGATGCGCAGAGTGTCGATGCCCCGCTATCGCAGTCGGCGATTTTCCTTGTCGGCATCGTCGCCGGCGATCAGCCGGCTCTGGCCAGGGTTTGTTCCGTGCTCGGCGAACTCGACGATCTGGTCAAGACTGTCGGATTCCGCGATCTCGGCGGGCGCCTGTCCTGCATCGCCGGCATCGGCCGCGATCTCTGGGACCGGCTCAGCCCCGGCCGGCGGCCGCTGGAACTGAAGCCGTTCGCGCCGATCAAGGGCGCGGTCCATTCGGCGCCAACGACACCGGGCGACCTGCTCTTTCACATCCGCGCCGAGCGGCCCGACATGTGCTTCGAATTCGAGCGTATCCTGCTCGACAGGCTTGGTCCTGACGTGACCGTCGTCGACGAAGTGATCGGCTTTCGCTATTTCGACGCCCGCGACCTGCTCGGCTTCGTCGACGGCACCGCCAACCCGGCCGGCCTCGATTTGCCCGCCTCGGCGCTGGTCGGTGACGAGGACGCCGATTTCGCCGGCGGCAGCTATGTCGTGGTCCAGAAATATCTGCACGACATGCAGGCCTGGGCGCGCATTCCCACGCCCGAGCAGGAGGCGATCATCGGGCGCACCAAGATCGACAACATCGAAATCGATGATGACGACGCGCCGCGCAAATCGCACAAGTCGCTGGCCACCGTGGTCGATGCCGACGGCAACGAACACGACATATTGCGCGACAACATGCCGTTCGGCAGGCCCGGGCAGAACGAATTCGGCACCTACTTCATCGGCTACAGCAGATATCTCTGGGTCACCGAGAAAATGCTGCAGCGCATGTATGTCGGCGACCCGCCGGGTGCATACGACCGGCTGCTCGATGTCTCCACGCCGCACACCGGCACGACCTTCTTCGCCCCGACCCGCCCCATGCTGCAGACGCTTGCGCAGGACGCCCGGGAGCAGCTTCCCACTGTAGGATAGAGCGGCGGTTGGCGGGCCTAACCGCTCCCTTAGCGTGCGTCGCGTTTCGCCTGCGCCACCTTGGCCGCCTTGCGCTGGCGGCCGAATTCGGCCGGCCGAACAAGATTTGGAACCTTCTGGTTGGCCACGGCCCGCATGCCCTTGTGGGCGGTGCGCGAATTGTGCGTGGGACCCTCCGGAGCTTTCTGCTTCAAGGCCAGCGCCTTGCGCGCATTGTCGACCAGCGAAGTGCGGGCCGCCAGTTGGCGCCGCCGTTCGGCCTCGCCGTTCAGCCGCCGCATCGCCATGGCCAGCACCGCGAGCTTCACTTGTGAACCTCCGTCGGCCTTCGAGGGTGCCGTACCTTTCGCCGCGCCCTTGCCGCGTATTTCGCGCCGCCGGCGATGTGCTTCGGTCTGCGCCTTGTCACGCCGTTCCCGCAACAGCTTGACCAGACCGGAAAGGTCGGAATCGGAAAGCTCCTGCACCGCCGGATGGTGCGATTTCTCCACCAATTCCTTTTCATCGGCGTTCAGCGCGCGTGCTTCTTCCTTGCGTGAAATGGCCATAAAAATTCTCCTCAGCCGGCACGCCTGTCTTTCCAGGTTTGCCACTTGAGGAGCCTCGCCCGAATGGCGGCGCGGTCAAGACGCGCTGTTCGCGATGCCCTTAGCCCGCGTCAGGCAGGATCTTGCCCGGATTCATGATGTTTTGCGGATCGAGCGCCTGCTTGATCGTGCGCATGATGTCGACGCCATGGCCGAGTTCGTGGCGCAGGAACCCGATCTTGCCTTGCCCGATGCCGTGCTCGCCGGTGCAGGTACCCTCCATGGCGATCGCCCGCATGTTGAGCCGTGCCACGAATTTTTCCGACAGCGCGATTTCCTTGGGATCGTTGACATCCATCAGCACCAGCACGTGGAAATTGCCGTCTCCGGCATGGCCGACGATGGGCGCGATAAGTCCCATCTCGGCAATGTCGGCCTCGGTTTCCATGACGCATTCGGCAAAGCGCGAGATCGGTACGCAGACATCGGTCGACAGGCCCTTGGCGCCCGGGCGCAAGGTCAGCGACGCCCAGTAGGCGTCGTGCCTGGCCTTCCACAATTTGGTGCGTTCCTCGGCAACGCTGGTCCACAGGAACGGCCCGCCGCCATTGTCTTCCGCGATCGCCCCGAAGGTCTCGGCCTGTTCGGCAACGCCGGCGTCGCTGCCATGAAACTCGACGAACAGGCACGGGCCCTCGGGATAATCGAGCTTGGAATAGGTCTTCATCGCCCGCATCTGCAGCGCGTTGACCAGTTCGATGCGCGCCACCGGAATGCCCATCTGGATCGTCGCGATGACGGCGTTGCAGGCAGCTTCGACGCTCGGGAACGGGCAGACGCCGCCCGAGATCGCCTGCGGAATGCCTTGCAGCTTCAAGGTCAGCGCGGTGATGATGCCGAGCGTGCCCTCGGAGCCGACCAGCAGCCGGGTCAGGTCGTAGCCGGCCGAACTCTTCTTCGCCCGCTTGCCGGTCGTCACCGTCTCGCCGTCGGCCATGACGGCGGTCAGCGACAGCACGTTCTCGCGCATCGTGCCGTAGCGCACCGCGTTGGTGCCGGACGCCCGCGTCGCCGCCATGCCGCCGAGCGAGGCATTGGCGCCCGGATCGATCGGAAAGAACAGGCCGGTGTCGCGCAGATGCCGGTTCAAATCCTCGCGCGTGACGCCGGGCTCCACCGTGCAGTCGAGATCCTGCGGATTGACCGAAAGAATGCGGTTCATCCGCGACGTATCGACCGAAATGCCTCCACCCGGCGCATTGGTGTGGCCTTCGAGCGACGAGCCGACGCCGAACGCGATCACCGGCACACGGTGTGCGGCACAGGCACGCACGATTTCCTGCACCTCGGCCGTCGTCTCCGGGAAAGCGACGCCGTCGGGCGCCTGCGTCGGAATATAGGTGGTCGTATGCGCGTGCTGCGAGCGGATGGCCTGTCCGGTCTGGAAGCGCTCGCCCAGCCGCTGCTTGAGGATGCCGAGCACCGCTGCGATGCCTTCCTCGTTGCGTTCGACCGGATTGAGGTCGCTCAGAGCCATGAATTCCTCCGCGAATGGACCAGCGCCCACGCTTGTTATGCGAGTATGGATGCCTAAAGCAATTTCAGGAAAAGTGTGAAGCGGTTTCCATCCGAAATTGCGTCAGAATGTAAAGACACTCACCGGCTACTCTGTCCAGCACCAGAACAAGGAAGTTTCGATGTCCATTCCCGCCCCCTTCGTCTCCAGGCCCATGGGCATCGAGAAGGACTGGATCGACTATAACGGCCATCTCAACATGGCCTATTACAACGTGCTGTTCGACCGCTGCTCGGACGAGGCCTTCGAGGCGATGGGCATGGGGCTGGACTATGTGAAAGAGCGGCGGCTCACCATCTACACCGCCGAAGTCCATGTCTGCTACGTCAGGGAACTGCATCTCGACCACAAGGTCACGGTCTCCTTCCAGCTCATCGACCATGACGAGAAGCGGCTGCGGGCCTATCAGGAAATCCGCCATGTCGACGGCTGGCTCGCCGCCACGTCCGAGACCCTGTCGCTGCATGTCGACATGTCGGGGCCGAAGGTGGCGCCCTTTCCGGCCGATGTACTGGCCAGGATCGAAGCCATGCGCGCCGCCCACTCCGTGCTCCCGATGCCCGAGCGCGCCGGCCGTTCGATCGGCCTCAAGCGCAAATAGGGCGAAGCCCAGGCGACCGGGTCTGGCCTCAAAGCCACACCCGCGATCCAAAATCGCCGGGTTCCTCAAATCGGCTGGCACGCGTGCTTGAAGCCACCTCGCACCCGCATTAACCTTACTGAGGATTTAACGGGAACAAGCCATCTGAGCCGTTGAACGACTCAGCGGAGCGGTCGAAAACGTCCGCACAGGGTTGTTTTAGCGGGCGGCGCGGCGAAGCCGGTTCGAGGAACGTGCATGAAAACCGACATCAAGGTCGAGGTGGACAGGCTGGCGGCCGATCCGCGCATATCGGACTACGATTTCTGGCGTTCGCTCAAGAATGTCGACAACGAGATCTTTCACATCGCCAACAACAACGAACCGATCCCGTTCGACATGATCCGCTGGCGCAGCATCCTGAAGCGCGCCCGCCTGAAGCGCGGCCACGCTTAGCGCCGTTGCCTGATCGCCGCCAGCGGCGAGCGCGCGATCACCGGCGACGACTGGATGATCGCCGTGTTGGTCATCGCATAGGGGATGATGCGGTCGATCACCCGTTCGAGTTCGGCGACCGAGCCGACATGCGCCAGCGCGATGAAACAGTCCTCTCCGGTCACCCGGTCGCATTGTGCGATCTCCGGCAACTCACGGATGATCTCGGCCACGACTGACAATTGCCCAGGCACCGGCCGGATGCGCAGCCACGCCGACAGTTTCAGGCCAAGCGCCGCCGGGTTGATCCTGACGCAATAGGCCTCGATCACGCCGTTCTCCTGCAGCCGCTTGATGCGCTCCGCCACGCTCGGCGCAGACAGGCCGACGGAACGGGCCAGCTCCGCGGTGCTGATGCGCGCGTCCTCTTCCAGCAGGCGCAGGATCTTCATGTCGGCCGCGTCGATGTCGGCATTTTCGTTTCGAAGGCGTTTCATGGAAAACTCCTTGCTTCCGGGAAAGGAATGATGGGTCAAGCTGGTCATCATCCATATGAATAGGGAGGATCGGCTACGATACTGATCCCATGGATGACCAGAGGCAAGCCCCGCATACCAGCCCTGCCGCTGCCACCCCGGCCTTTGCCGGCCCCGCGCTCGCCGGGCTCGCGACAAGATTGCCGCCTCATATCTGGTTCGCTGTCAGCGCTGTCTTTCATTATCTCGGCCCGGCCTTCGCCGTGCTGCTTTTTGCGCAAGTCGGCGTGCTCGGCATGGCCTGGCTGCGCATAGCCACCGCGGCGCTGGTCTTCGCGCCATTGACCCGCCCATGGCGAACCTTCGCCAGCGCCGATCCTCCGACGCGGCTCCTGCTCGTTGCCTTCGGTGCTTGCCTGGCGGTGATGAACTGTTCGTTCTACCTGGCGCTCGACCGCCTGCCGATCTCGCTGGTTGCGGCGATCGAATTCGTCGGCACCATCGGCGTCGCGCTCGCCGGCCTCAGGACGGCCCGCAACCTGGCCGCTCTTGCCGTCGCTGTGACCGGCACCTTGCTGCTGATCCACGTCAAATGGTCAACCGACCCGGTCGGGCTGGTCTGGGCTTTCCTCAACGGCGCGCTCTTTGTCGGCTACATCGTGCTTGGCCACCGTGTCGCCCGCGCGGGCGCCGGCGACGGCATCGCCGGCCTGGGTGCGGCCATGGCGGTCGCTTTCGTCGTCGTGCTGCCCGTTGGCTTCGCCGACGCCCTGCCCGCCTTTTTGTCGCCGCCGCTGCTCGTCGCCGCCATCGGCGTCGGCATCTGCTCGTCGGTCATTCCATACGTATGCGACCAGCTCGCCATGGCGCGGTTGCCGCGCGCGAGTTTCGCGCTGATGCTGTCGCTGCTGCCGGTCACCGCAACGCTGATCGGCGTCGTCGTGCTGCGCCAGGTACCCGGTCCGTCCGATTGCCTCGGCATCGCGCTGGTCGTGGCCGGCGTCGCGCTTCACAGGCCGGCCTCGGCTGGCTAGCCGGGAAGCCCCTTCCTCGCGGTCGGTTGCGGAAAGCCTCCATCGGTTCCCGCCTGCGACGAACTGCGACAGGCCAGCCGAGATTGAAACCAAATTCTACTTTGAGCCGTTGTCTCCCGCGAAAAATGGCTTGGAGCGACGCTATGGAACGGAAACGGACCAGGGAGCCGGCGGACGCATGGCACATGACCGACGACCTTCATGTCGAGCACGGCAAGGGCGACCCCTTCGCGGCGGCCATCCGCGCCACGCGCATGTCGATGATCATTACCGATCCGCGCCGGCAGGACAATCCGATCGTCTTTGCAAACGACGCCTTCCTGCGCCTGACGGGTTATGAGCGCGACGAGGTTCTCGGCAGGAACTGCCGCTTCCTGCAGGGGCCGGAGAGCGACAAGGAAGCGATCGCTCAGATACGCGCCGCGATCGCCGATGAAACCGACATCAGTGTCGATATCCTGAATTACCGCAAGGACGGGTCGACCTTCTGGAACGCGCTCTACATAAGCCCTGTCTCCAACGACAAAGGCGAAATGCAGTTCTTCTTCGCTTCGCAACTCGATGTTTCCGACCGGAAGCTCTGGGAAAATCGCATCACCGCGGACAAGGAGCGTTTCGAAAAGGCCGTCAAGGAACGCACGGCTGAGCTCGAAGCGGCGCTTGAGGCGCAGACCACGCTGCTGCATGAGGTCGATCATCGGGTGAAGAACAATCTGCAGATGATCTCCTCGCTTATCCTCATGCAGAGCCGCACCGTCTCCGACGCGAACCTCAAGCGCTCGCTTGGCACGATGTTGGAGCGCATAGAGGCGCTCAGCACCGTGCACCGCCGGCTCTACCAGTCCAAGGATGTCAGCAAGTTCGATGTTTCCGACTTCGCCAAGGATCTCATCTCCGACCTGCTGACTGCTTCGGGACGTTCGGAAATCAACCCGACACTCGATCTCGAGCCCGTCGTCGTCCCGGCCGAGAAGGCGACGCCGGTGGCGCTGATGGTCAACGAACTCGTCACCAACGCGCTCAAGCATGCCTTCAAGGAAAGGCCCGACGGCACGAGATCGGGCAGCATCGGCATCAAGATGAGCCAGCCGGACGGCCATTTGAACATCGAGGTCTCGGATGACGGCGTCGGCATGGCGGGCGCCAATGGCGACGCCTCCTTCGGCATGCGGCTGATCAAGTCGCTTGCCCGCCAATTGCGTGCCGACATCGAGTGGCGCGATGCCGGTCCCGGCACTCGCGTTGTCATCTCGATGCCCAATGGACCACAGCACAAAGGGAACCTGTCATGATTGAACCGCTCAAGGTCCTGATCGTCGAGGACGAGGCGCTGCTGGCCATGGAGTTGGAGAGCCTGGTCGAGGACGCCGGGCACAGCGTCGTCGGCTGGGCAACATCGCTCGCCGAAGCAAAGGACATGGTCGATACCACGCAGGCCGATATCGCCTTTGTCGACATCCATCTCACCGACGGCCCGACCGGCATCGACGTTGCCGAATATATTGGCGACAGGAAGAACTCGATGGTCATTTTCATGACCGCCAACCCGAAGCGCATCCCCGACCACTTCGCCGGTGCGATCGGCGTCATCGCCAAGCCCTACACGATGAACGGGCTGACCTCTGCCCTGCGCTATTTGCAGGAAGGCGTGCGGCGCCCGCCGCCGAAATCGGAGCGCCCGGCGGGCTTCACCCTGTCGCCGGCCTTCAAGACGATCTGGGCGCCGGCGGCCTGAAGGCGATGGTCATGCCAGCTTCTGCCTGAGGAAGGCGATCGTCCTGCCCCAGGCGAGGTCGGCCGCCTTCTTGTCGTAGCGCGCCGCCGAGGTGTCGTTGTTGAAGGCATGGTTGGCGCCTTCATAGACATAGACCGTGTATTCGACATGCGCGGCATCGAGTTCCTTCTTGAACGCATCGATGCCGGCATTGGTGCGCTCGTCGAGGCCGGCATAGTGCAGCAGCAACGCGGCCTTGATCTTCGAGACGTCGGCGGCCTTCGGCTGCATGCCGTAATAGGCGACGCTCGCGGCAAGGTCGGGCGCATTGACGGCCAGCATGTTGGCCGCGCCGCCGCCCCAGCAGAAGCCGATGGCGCCGACCTTGCCGTTGCCGTCCCTGTCGCCCTTGAGGAAGGCGACCGTCGCCACGCCATTGGCCACGGTCTGCGCCGGGTCGAGTTTCCCGAACATGTCGCGCGCCTTGTCCTCGTCAGTGGGCGTGCCGCCGAGCGGCGACAGGAAATCCGGCGCGAGCGCCACGAACCCTTCCAGCGCCACGCGCCGGGCGACGTCGCGGATATGCGGGTTGAGTCCCCTGTTTTCATGGATGACGATGACTGTGCCGAGCTTGCCGGCCTGGTTCGCGGGCCTGACCAGATAGCCCTTCATCTCGCCGCCGCTGCCGGGATAGGTGATGTCCTCGCCCTTCACGCGGGCATCGTTGTCGGCGACGATCGCCGCCTGGGCCGAGTTCGCCGCCAGCATCGGCGCGATCGCGGCGGCCGCCGCGCCCGATCCGGCAAGCCTGGTCAGTTGCTCCATGAAGCGGCGGCGATCCAGCGTCAGATGCGTGTATTCGTCATAGGCATCGATCATCGCCTGGGTGATGACGGGTTTGGTGGTGACGTCGGCCATGGGCTTCCCCGATCTCGCCGCGACTGCGGTGTCCTTGCCGGTCGCAAGATAGGGGCGAGCCTCTCATCGTCCAGTCACCGGAGCGTGACATCTCGCTGCCTCGCGGCCGTCGGTCGGCCGAGGATCATCACGTTTTTGTCATCGGTGACAAATCTTGATGGCGCTGCCACAATAGTGGGGAAACTGGCTGGCCGGCCGCCCTCGGTCCTATAGGCCCGATCTGAAAGGAACAATGCCGATGACCATGCCCTCGCCGATCCTGGCAACCGCCTTCGTGGCAGCAGTGGCGGCCGTTCTGGCGATGCGCGCGGCCGTTGTCGCGGCAAGCCGCAAGTCCATGGTCAGGGTCCGCAGCCGCAAGCGCCAGCGCGCGAACTTGAAAACCCAAAGTTGAGGTGAAGTCATGGACGTTCAGGACATCGTGAACACCGTCTCGCAGAAGGCCGGTCTCGACCAGGCCACGACCGAAAAGGTCGTCGGCACCATTTTCTCGGTGCTCGAGCACGAGGCCGAAGGCACCAGCGCCTCCTCCTTCTTCGCCAAGATTCCGGGCGCCGATGCGCTGGCGCAGAAATATGACGTCATGGCCGCCCCGGCCGGCGGCGGTGGCGGCTTCCTGTCGTCGCTGCAGGGCGCGCTTGGCGGCGTTCTCGGCGAAAAGGCCGGCGCGCTGGTCAACGGCCTCGCGGCGCTCAAGGCCTCCGGCCTCGACTTGGCGCAGATCCAGAAGGCTGGCGAGACGCTTGTCCAGCAGGCCGAGGCGGCCGCGGGCCCCGATCTGACCAACCAAGTGCTTGGCTCGGTGCCGAGCCTAAAGAGCCATCTGGGGCTCGGCTGATCGTCGGCTCGCCCGACCCGGTAACCCCGCCTGCCTACTTCGGCAGCGCGTAGGCCATCACATAATCGCCCGGCTTGGTGCCCACCGAGCCGTGGCCGCCGGCGACGATGACCACGAACTGGCGTCCGTCCGCGACGGTGTAGGTCATCGGCGTCGATTGCCCTCCGGCCGGCAGCCGCGCCTGCCAGAGCTGCTTGCCTGACGTCAGCTCGTAGGCGCGCAGATAGTCGTCGACCGCGGCACCCAGGAAGGCGACACCGCCGGCGGTGATCATCGGCCCGCCAATGCCGGGCACCCCGACTTTGAACGGCAACGGCAGCGGCGTCATGTCGTAGACGGTGCCGTTGCGGTGCTTGTAGGCAATCGTGCCGGTGCGAAGATCGACGCCCGCGACATAGCCCCAGGGCGGCGCCTGGCACGGAATGCCGAGTGGCGACAGGAACGGTCCCATCACCACCGCATAGGGCGCTCCGTCATTGCGGTTCAGCCCCTGCTCGCTGCCCTTGGTGTCGCCTGGGGGCGGCACGTCGGCGCGCGGCACCAGCCGCGACGTGAAGGCAAGATAGGTTGGCATCCCGAACATCACTTGCCGCACCGGATCGACCGCCACGCCACCCCAGTTGAACGTGCCGAAATTGCCGGGATAAACCAGCGATCCCTGCAGCGAAGGCGGCGTGTAGCGGCCTTCATAGCGCAATTTGTGAAGCGCGATGCGGCACGCCAGCTGGTCGAACATGGTGATGCCCCACATATCGTGCTCGGTCAGCGGCGGCGGGTTGAAGGAAAGATCGGACGCGGGCTGCGTCGGCGATGTGTGGTCGCCCTCGATGGCGCCGCCGGGCGCCGGCACTTCCTTGACCGCAATCACCGGCTCGCCGGTGCGCCGGTCGAGCACATAGAGGTCCCCTTGCTTGGTCGGCCCGACCAGCGCGGGCACCACGGAGCCGTCGGCCTTGGTGATGTCGATCAGGCTCGGCTGCGCCGGCACGTCCATGTCCCAGAGGTCATGGTGCACGGTCTGGCGCACCCATTTCAACTGCCCGGTGTTGAGGTCCAGCGCGGTGATCGAGGAGGAGAATTTCTCCACATTGGCACTGCGGCCCATGCCGAGCTGGTCCGGCGTCTGGTTGCCGAGCGGCACGTAGAGCAGGCCGAGCTTCTCGTCGGCGCTCGGCGTCGACCACATGTTGGGCGAGTTGGCGGTGTAGGTCTGGCCGGCCGGCAGCGGCGTCGTCTGGTCCGGATTGCCGGAATCCCAGTTCCACAGCAATTTGCCGCTGCTCGCATCATAGGCGCGGATGACGCCGGACGGCTCCTGCGTCGAATAATTGTCATTGACCGCCCCGCCGACGATGATCTTGCCGCCGGCAATCAGCGGCGCCGAGGTCGAGTAGTAATAGCCCGACTTCGGATACGGCATGCCCGTCAACAGATTGAGCGTGCCGCCCTCGGCGAAGGCCGGGCAAACCTGCCCGTTGGCGGCGTCGAGCGCGATCAGCCGCGCATCCGAGGTCGGCAGGTAGACGCGCGCCGCGCAGGGCTGGCCGGCGGCGCCCGCCGCATCGGCATAATAGGAAACGCCCCGGCAGGTCTGGTGCTGGCGGTCCTTGTCGAGCTTAATCTTGGGATCGTAGCGCCACTTCTCCTTGCCGGTCGCCGCATTGACGGCGATGGCGAAGTTGTGCGGCGTGCAGATATAGAGCGTGTCGCCCACCTTGAGCGGTGTCACCTGATAGGTGGTCTCGCCGACATCGTCGGGGCCCTTGACGTCGCCGGTGCGATAGGTCCAGGCCGGCTTCAGGTTGGCGACGTTTTCCGGCGTGATCTGGTCGAGCGGCGAATAGCGCTGGCCGAACTGCGTGCGCCCGTAATAGTGCCATTCGCCCGCCGGCACATCGCCGCCGAGATTGGCGTTGGGGATCACCTTGTCGGTGTCCAGCGCGCCGCCGATGTCCTTCGGGTCCGTGGTCATCGAATAGCCGGCCACCGCCAGCGATGCCAGCACGGCAAGGATCAAAGGGGCTCGCCCGTCCGGACCGGCAAGGCCGCGCCGCGCCCACGGCGTCAGCAGCCACAACGCCACCAGCACGATGATGCCGCCGCGGGGACCGAGTTCCCACCAGTCGAAGCCGGTTTCCCAGACCGCCCAGGCCAGCGTGCCGAGCACGATCGCCGCGTAGAGCCAGAGCGCCGTGGAACGGCGCCGGTAGAGCAGCCAGGCGGCGACCAGGAAGGCGAGACCGACGATGATGTAGTACCAACTGCCTCCCAGCGAAGCCAACCAGATGCCGCCGGCGCCAAGCGCCAGGCCTATGAGGAAGAGAATGAGGGAGGTGATGGTGACAGCCAAGATGATACTCCTTCGACTGTTGCGCGCATGGGGCGGGCTAGGGCAACCCGGCATTGCGTGTTGCCCGTGCAACTTTCTCCCGACGGCGGCGCCTGTCAAGCGTAGGTCGCGGACCCGCGGGCAGCAACCTCGTTCCGCCGGGGATTGTTCCACAACGGCGGTTCCCATATCGGTGAAGCCGCCGTATCGGGCACTTTGCCGGAACAAAACGTAGACAGTTCTGGTCTTTCCCTCCCGAATCACTACATTCGGGGGAGATGTCCGGCTTTTCCGAAGACATGCCCTTTTTCGACGAACCCGATGCGCGGCCCACGGCCCCGTCGGGCATTGCCGCGCGCGCCATGGCTGCCCGCGGCGGCCAAAACAATGCGCCCGACTATCTCAGGGGCTTGAATCCCGAGCAGCGGCTGGCGGTGGAGACCACCGAAGGCCCTGTTCTGGTGCTGGCCGGCGCCGGCACCGGCAAGACCCGCGTGCTGACCACCCGCATCGCCCACATCCTTGCCACCGGCAGGGCCTTCCCCTCGCAGATCCTGGCCGTCACTTTCACCAACAAGGCCGCGCGCGAGATGAAGCAGCGCATCGGCATCCTGATCGGCGAAGGCAATGTCGAGGGCATGCCGTGGCTCGGCACCTTCCACTCGATCGGCGTGAAGCTGCTGCGCCGCCACGCCGAGCTTGCCGGCCTGAGGTCCGACTTCACCATCCTCGACACCGACGACGTCGTGCGCTTGATCAAGCAGCTGATCCAGGCCGAGGGCCTGGACGACAAACGCTGGCCCGCGAAACAGTTCGCCCAGATGATCGACGGCTGGAAGAACAAGGGCCAGGGTCCGGCCGATATCGCCGAGGGCGATGCGCGCAGCTTCGCCAACGGCAAAGGCCGCGAGCTCTACAAGGCCTATCAGGAGCGGCTGCAGACGCTGAACGCCTGCGATTTCGGCGATTTGCTCTGCCACCCGATCCGCATCCTCCGCGCCAATCCCGATGTGCTGAAGGACTATCACCGGCGGTTCAAATACATCCTCGTCGACGAGTACCAGGACACCAACACCGCCCAATACATGTGGCTGCGGCTTCTGGCGCAGAGGCCGAGCGGACCACAACCAGCGCGAAGTGGTTCTCCGGGTGGGCGCGTTCCAAGTTTTTCCGGTGTTTCGGATAGAACGGAAGCGGCTAGCTATAGACCCGCAACTCCAGAGGACGAATCAACAGTTTCGGCCGAAGGCCGCAAGCCCGACCGGGCGTCCGAGCCGTTGCGAGGCCCCCGCGGAGGGCCCGCGCCGGCAGGCGCGGAACAGCCCGTGAGCGAAAACAAAGTCAATATCTGCTGCGTCGGCGATGACGACCAGTCGATCTATGGCTGGCGCGGCGCCGAGGTCGACAACATCCTGCGCTTCGACAAGGATTTTCCGGGCGCAACCATCATCCGGCTGGAGCGCAACTACCGCTCGACCGCGCACATACTGGGCGCCGCCTCCCATCTCATCGCCTACAATGAGGGCCGTTTCGGCAAAACGCTGTTCACCGACCGCAACGATCCGGAGGACGGCAAGGTCAACGTCCACGCCGCCTGGGATTCGGAGGAGGAGGCCCGCGCCATCGGCGAGACCATCGAGGCCTACCAGCGCCAGAAGCATAATTTGAACGACATGGCGATCCTGGTCCGCGCGTCCTTCCAGATGCGCGCCTTCGAGGACCGCTTCATCACGCTCGGCCTTAACTATCGCGTCATCGGCGGTCCGCGTTTTTACGAGCGCATGGAAATCCGCGACGCGCTGGCCTTCTTCCGCGTCGTCGCCAACAGCACCGACGACCTCGCCTTCGAGCGCATCGTCAATGTGCCCAAGCGCGGCTTGGGCGAAGCGACCATCCGCCAGATCCACGACACCGCGCGCGCCTTGCGCATCCCGATGCTGGAGGCGGCGGGTACACTGGCGGAAAGCGACGAGCTGAAGCCGAAACCGCGCGCCGCGCTGCGCGAGGTCGCGGCCAATTTCGAACGCTGGCAAAAGGCGCTGGAAACCACGCCGCACACCGAACTCGCCGAGACCATTCTCGAGGAGAGCGGCTACACCGACATGTGGAAGAACGACCGCTCGGCGGAAGCCCCCGGGCGGCTTGAGAACCTGAAGGAACTGATCCGTTCGATGGAGGAGTACGAATCACTGCGCTCCTTCCTCGAACATGTCGCGCTGGTCATGGATGCCGAGCAGAATGCCGGGCTCGATGCCGTCTCCATCATGACGCTGCATTCGGCCAAGGGCCTCGAATTCGAGACCGTCTTCCTGCCCGGTTGGGAGGAAGGCCTCTTTCCCCATCAGCGCGCGCTCGACGAAGGCGGCCGCTCGGGGCTCGAGGAAGAGCGGCGTCTCGCCTATGTCGGGCTGACGCGGGCCAAGAAGAACCTGCATATCTGGTTCGTCTCCAACCGCCTCATCCACGGGCTCTGGCAATCGACCATCCCGTCGCGCTTCCTCGAGGAACTGCCGGAAGCCCATGTCGAGGTCGCCGAAGCCGGCAACTCCTATGGCGGCTACGGCAATCCCTATGGCGGCGGCTCGTTCGCATCCGGCCGTGGCGGCGGCCAGGGGGCGGGAAGACAGAACCCCTATGGCGCCTCGCGCTTCGACAATATCGGCGGCAATTCGGGCGGCGGGGAAAAATCCGGCGCCTTCTCCAACACCTATTCGACGCCGGGCTGGCAGCGTGCGCAGGCCAACCGCACCGAGGCGACCGACCGCAACTGGGGCACGCGCTCGGGCCATCAGGTCGAACGCATCGGCTATGGTGAAACAGACTCTGGCTACGGCGCCGGCCGTACCAGCGTCAAGGGCCGCACCATCGATGGCGAGCTGGTCGCCAAATCCGTCTCCGACACGCCGTCCGCCTTCAGCGTCGGCGACCGCGTCTTCCACCAGAAATTCGGCAACGGCAACATTTCAGCCATCGAGGGCAACAAGCTGACCATCGACTTCGACAAGGCCGGCCAGAAGCGCGTGCTGGACGGGTTTGTGCTGCCAGTGTGAGGCTGCCAGCCTCGAAGGCTGACGTCCCGCCTCAATCCACCTTCTTCTCGCCCCGCTCCCCGGCCTTCACGATATCGCCCGTCGTAAACAGGATTTCCTTCAGTTCCACGCGCCAGTCCGTCTTCTGGCGCAGCAGGAATTCGAGGTCCATGCCGAAATGCTTGAACTCCTCGCTCTGCGCGTTCTTCATGATCGCCTTGGCCTGCGGGTTCTTCTCGACCGACATGCGCTGTTCGTACCAGCTGATCGCTTCCGCCTCCTCGATCAGCGAGGTGATCATGCGGGCAAAGGTCCGCACTTCCTGCGACAATTCTTCCGGCGGTTCGTGGTACTGGTCGAAACCCATGTCGTCCTCCCTCAACGGCTCACGGATGGAGCCAGGCATTGGCCCGCATCCATGAATGCGCGGGACGCGCCGCGGGTTCCGGGATCACGGCCACAATTCGGGATGATGGATCCGCGAACTATCTCACGACACTGGCGCAGCGCCGCCCTCTTCCGTGCGCCGCGCGATGAACGCGTCGAGCACGCCTGACGTGGCGGCCGCCGCGGCCGGCGGCTCAAAATCGGCAAGGGTGCGCTTCCAGATGCCGGTGGCGCGTTCGGTGGCGGTCTTCGAGCCGCTTTGCGTCCAGTTGCCGAAATTCGACCAGTCGGCCACCAGCGGCTCGTAGAAGGCGGTGCGGTAGCGCGCCATGGTGTGGCCGGCCGAGAAGAAGTGGCCGCCCGGCTGCACTTCGGCGATCGCCTCGAAGCCTATTGCGTCGTCGTCGCCGGGGGTCGCCGCACAAAGTTCCGCGAGCGTCTGCAGCGCCTCGATGTCGGTGACCAGCTTTTCCAGGGAAACGCTCAAGCCCCCTTCCAGCCAGCCGGCCGCGTGGATGCAGACGGTGGCGCCCGACAGCACCGAGCCCCATAGCGCGAACTGCGTCTCGTGCGCGGCCTGCGCGTCCGAAATGTTGGCCGCGCTGCCGCCGCCCGAGCGCCAGGGCAGACCGGTGAAGCGCGCCAATTGGCCTGCGCCCAGCGTGGCTTTGACGTGCTCCGGCGTGCCGAAGGCCGGTGCGCCCGATTTCATGTCGACATTGGAGGAGAAGGAACCGTAGACCACCGGCGCGCCCGGCCGCACGATCTGCGCCAGCGTCAGCCCGGCCAGCGCTTCGGCATGCTGCAAGGTCAGCGCGCCGGCCACGGTGATCGGCGCCATCGCACCGGCCAGGCAGAACGGCGTGATGATCAGGACCTGGCCCGCCTTGGCGAAATCGATGATGCCTTGCGCCATCGGAATGTCGAGCTGGCGCGGCGAGTTGGTGTTGATGACGGTGTAGCAATGCGCGCCCGAGCGGAACTCGTCCTCGGACAGCCCGCGCGCCAGCCTGATCATCTCGAAACTGTCATCGACCTGCGGCGTGCCGCGCGCGAACACGAACGGAAATTTGTCCGACAGGGTCAGCTGCGCCCGGTTGACGGCATAGTGGCGGAAACGATTGTCGATGTCCTGCGGTTCGATGCATGGCCCCAGCATGTGCAAGACGTCGAAATGCTGCACCAGCTTGATCAACTCCTCGAAGGCGACCAGCGTTCCGGGCCGCCGGCCGCGCTCGAGATCAGTGACGTTGGGCGCGCCGGAGCCCGCCAGGAACGTCATCGAGCCCAGTTCAAGCGACAGGTCGCGATTGCGCGCTCCGGCATAAGCGTGGATCGATCGCGGCGCCGAGGCTAAGGCTGCCGCCACCATGTCGCGGCCGATGCGCACCATGTCGGTGTCGGGGTCGACCAGGGCGCCGGCGCGGGCGAGCATCTCGCGCGCCTCGGGCAACAGCACCTTGATGCCCAATTCTTCCAGCACGCGCAGCGCCGTGTCGTGGATCGACGCCACCTGGTCGTCGGAAAAGATCGGCTGCGGCAGGAATGGATTCTTCAGCGACCGGTAATTGGGCTTGCGGCTCGATTCGCTGCCTGCCTCGCCCATGCGTCCGCGCCGGCGTTCGCGCCTGGTATCCCGTGCAGCGTCATCGACCATCAGAAACTCCTCCTCATTGCCGCATCGCCCTGCCCTGGGGACCGTAGGGCCGAGGCCGCGATGACCCGCGCCGTCCGTGCGACGCCGACAATGTGCACGCAAAGCGCCATCCCCTCCCCGGCGAAACCGTCGTCCACCAACGCCAGCGCGACGCTCTTGCCGATCGTGGTAGCCAAATCCGCCCGAGGCGCCGACAAAGCCACCCCCGATAACCACTGCGCGATAGTGCGGCTTCAAGGCTTCCGCTCGCGGTCAGTTCGAAGCCGGCATCATATCCGTACTAGACATAAGTGTCTATTACGCCAAACACGCTCTATGGGCGGTCACTAATTCCCGCTCTCCTGGTTTTTATCTGCACATGGAGAGACCGGCGGACCCGTATGGCGCACTGTCACGCAAGCATCATGTTGACGCCTTAGATCGCTTTCGGGGAGGCACGCGCGGCATCATCGATGCGGCACCTCTTTTTCATTTTTCCTTCGGCCGCTCCGGCGTGCTTCGTCATAAAGAGGATTGTCCATGAAACACCTGTACCGAACCGCCTCGCTCGGCGTCGCGCTGGCCTTGTTCACCGCCCTCACCCCGGCGCTTGCCGATGGCGTGGCTTACATCAACAAGGGCCTTGTCGGCGTCGGCCGCATCCCGGCCGACCAGCGCGACAAGTTCGGCGAGACCTTCGGCTCGGGCTCGGGCATGGCGATCGACATTTCGGGCTGGACGCATGATGCCGGCACCTACAAGGGATCGCTCTGGCTACTGCCCGACCGTGGCTACAATGTCGCCGGCACCACCGACTACCGGCCGCGCCTCAACACCATCGCCATCGAGTTCACGCCTGTCGCGCCGGGCGCTGCTCCCGCCGCCGGCCAGGAACAGACGGGCGTCAAGGCGACGCTTGCCGACACCATGCTTCTCACAGACGACAAGGGCGCCGATGCCACCGGCCTCGATCCGCTGTCGGACGTACGCGCCGCGGCCGGCGACATGCCCATGCTGCCCGTCGCCACCAATGGCAAGCTCGCGCTCGACAATGAAGCCATCGTGCGGCTGCCGGACGGCTCGATGTTCATCTCCGACGAGTACGGCCCCAACATCTACAGGTTCTCCGCGCAAGGCCGCCTGATGTCGGCGACCCAGCCGCCTGCGGCTCTCGTGCCGATGCGCAAGGGAGCGCCGAACTTCTCCTCCGACAATCCCGGCCCGGGCGCCGCCGACCCTGATCCGAAGGATCCCGAAACCGGGCGCCAGAACAACCAGGGCCTCGAAGGCATGGCGATGACGCCGGACGGCAAGTTCCTGATCGCCGTGCTGCAGTCGGCGCCGAGGCAGGATGGCGGCGATTCACCCTCGACACGGCAGAACACGCGGGCGCTGGTCTACGATGCTTCCGACCTCGCCCATCTGAAGCTCGCGCATGAATATGTCGTGCCGCTGCCGGTGTTCAAGGATGCCAAGGGCAAGACTAAAATCGCCGCGCAGAGCGAGATCGTGGCGCTTTCGGCCACGTCCTTCCTGATGCTGGCGCGCGACAGCGGCAACGGCCAGGGCTTAAAGAAGGGTGACGCTTCGCTCTACCGCCAGATCAACATCGTCGACGTCTCCGGCGCGACCGACATCGCGGGCGGCGCGTTCGACGCGGCCGACAAGCCGGTCGCGCCCAAGGGCGTGCTTGATCCCTCGGTGACGCCGGCCAAGCTGACACCGTTCATCGACATTAACGACGCCACCGCGCTTGGCCACTTCGGCCTGCATAATGGCGGCGCGAAGGACCACAACGAGCTTTCGGAGAAATGGGAGGCCATGTCATTGGCCAGCGTCCTCGACCCGAAGCTGCCCGACGACTATTTCCTGTTCGTCGGCAACGACAATGACTTCCTCGCCCAGGGCGGCTTCCAGGTCGGCGCGCCTTACAAGGCCGATGACGGCGCCGATGTCGACACCATGTTCCTGGTCTATCAGGTCACGCTGCCGGGTTTCGGCAAGAAGTAACGATCACTGCTCAAGCGGGCGCGCCTGGCGCGTCCGCTTGAGCAGGTCGTGAAGGCCTACTTCAGGAATTCCGCGTCCTTCGGCACGCCGGCATCGATCGGCTCGGCCGTCCTGCTCGACACGGCCATGATCTTGCCGGCTGCCGACAGGTTGGGCCGCACGAACACATGAGCGGGAGGTCGATGATGTCCTGGTTCATAAGCGCACGCAGCCGGACGACGCGTTCTTGCCGACCGAATTCCATTCCGGCGAGCCCGGCCGATCGAACGGTCACTGCTCCTCGGCGCAGGGTGCATCTCGGTCCGGCCTGCGATATCGTCGCGGGCCAGAGTCACATTTGCCAGGTTGGCTGCCATGGACGAAAAAATGCCCGCACGCCGGCGTACCGGCGACCTGACCAGCGGCCCGATCCCGCGCACGCTGCTGCTCTTCGCCTTGCCGGTGCTCGGCTCCAACGTGCTGCAATCGCTGAACGGCTCGGTCAACGCCGTCTGGGTGGGCCGCTTCCTCGGCGAGTCGGCGCTGACCGCGACGTCCAACGCCAACCTCGTCCTGTTCCTGATCCTCGGCACGGTGTTCGGCATCGGCATGGCGGCCACCATCTTGGTGGCGCAGTCGGTCGGCGCCCGCGACCTGCCCGAGGCGCGCCGCATCGTCGGCACCAGCGCCACCTTCTTCTTCCTCGTTTCAGTGGTGTTCGCGGTCTGCGGCTGGATCTGGGTCGACGCCATCCTGGGCGCGCTCGGCACGCCGGCAGACGCCTTGCCGCTTGCACGCTCCTACCTGCGCATCATCTTCGTCGCCGTGCCGATGATGAACCTTCTGTCCTTCGTCATGACCGTGCTGCGCGGTGCGGGCGATTCACGCACCCCCTTCATCTTCATGGCGCTGGCGGTCGTGCTCGACATCGTGCTCAATCCCCTGCTCATCCGCGGCATCGGCCCGTTTCCTGAACTCGGCATCGCCGGTTCCGCCACCTCGACGCTGATCGGCCAGACCGTGAGCGTCGTCGCCATCCTCGTCGTGCTCTACGCGCGCAAGCATCCGTTGCGGCTGGCCGGCGCCAATCTCGTCCTGCTGCGCCCGGATCCGGCGCTGCTGCGCATCGTCGTCTTCAAGGGCGTGCCGATGGGCCTGCAGATGATCGTCATCTCGGCGGCGGCCTTGACGGTGATGGGCATCGTCAATTCCTACGGTTCGCAGGTCGCCGCCGCCTACGGTATCGCCGCGCAGCTCTGGACCTACATCCAGATGCCGGCGCTCGCCATCGGCGCCGCGGTCTCTTCCATGGCGGCGCAGAATGTCGGCGCCGGTCGCTGGGACCGGATCGGCCGCATCGCCGCCTCCGGCGTCGGTTTCAACCTTGTCCTGACCGGCGCCCTCGTCGCGCTGCTATGGGTCTTCGACCGTTCGATCCTGAGCCTGTTCCTGAGCAGCGACAGCGCGGCGATCGATATCGCCGCGCATATCAACACGGCCGCTTCCTGGTCGTTCATCCTGTTCGGCATCACCATCGTGCTGTTCGCCACGGTGCGCGCCACGGGTGCCGTGATGCCGCCGCTGATCATCCTGGTGATCTCGTTGCTCGTCGTGCGCACCGGCTTTGCCTATTACATGCGCGGCGTGATCGGCGAGGAAGCGCTGTGGTGGAGTTTTCCGGCCGGTTCGATCACCTCTCTGATCCTGGCCGCGATCTACTACCGCTTCGGCGGCTGGCGCAGCTTGCACATGATCGAGAACAGGCCGGCTGCCGGCGAACCGCCCGACACCGGCCTTGGCATGCCGCGCCAGCGCGCGAACATGGCGCCTGAAACGCCGAACGGCTGATGCCGGCCCGCCTTGCCGGCGTGCCTTGCCGGGCTGGCGCGGCGGTCTCAGCGCCTCTGTCCGAGCCCGAAGGCGAGCGCCACCAGCGCGAACGCGATGATCATGGCCGCGAAGGCCAGGCTCGCGACGACAGCACTGGCATAAGTCGACACGACGCCGATGCCGATGACAGGCAAGGCGTTGCCGACAAAGCAGCAGACGAAGAAACTGGACACGACCTCGGCGCGGCGATCCCGCGGCGCGATCTCGTTCACCACTTGCAGGCCGCCGCGATAGCCGAGCGCTGCCGCCACGCCGCAGCAGGCCGTCGCCGCGATCATCAGCGCCATCGAGGCCAGCATCTGCGCCGCCACCACAAGCATGGTGCTTGGGATCATCAAGGCCAGCGCGGCCAGCATCGCCTTGCTGCTCCCCATCCGCGCCAGCGCCACGATGCTGATTGCCGCGACCATCGCCAGTTCGAAGAACAGCGCACCGGCCACGGCGTGGTTGGCCTCATGCAGTTGCTGCGCCAGGATGCTCGGCGCCACCGCCGCATAGAAGCCGACCAGCGCCATCGCGCCAAAGCCGGTCACCGCCGGCGCCACGAAGCGCGAACGGATCTGCGCCGGCACGGAAAGCCGCGGCCGCATGGAGACCTTGCCAAGGCCGCCTGGCTTCATCACCGTTTCGCGCGTGCGCCAGACCATGATCGTCACCACCGCGAGCGTCGCCAGGTAGACAATGAAGACCAGACGCAATGGCCACGGCTCGTATTGGGCCAGCAGCCCCGAAACAAGCGCCCCGAAACCGAGGCCGAGAAAGTTGGTGCTGGTCGCGATGACGCTGGCGCGCGACCTGCCGGCCTCTGGAAGAAGCTCGGCGATCCACGCGGTTCCCGTCCCGGCGCCCACGCCGATGCCAAGTCCGCTCAGGATCCGCGCAACATCGAGCGACGCGACATTGCCGGCAAACAGGAACACAACCGCGCTGATGACGGCGACGATCATGGCTGCAAGCGCCGCCGGCCGGCGCCCGACGACATCCGAAACGCTGCCGAACACCAGCAGGGCGCCGAGATTGCCGACGACATAGACCGCGTAGATCAGCGTCAAGGTGATTTGCGAAAAGCCGAATTGCTGCTTGTAGACGATATAGAGAGGCGTCAGCACCGTGCTGCCGGCAAACAGCACCGCGATCATCGCCGCGACAGTCGGGATCGCGAGGACGTCGCTGCCGGCTTCGTTCTGAGTTTGCGCCAGATCGCGAAAGGCCATGGCCAACCTCCTCACCGGGTTCAGGGGTCGCGACGTTAACGCGTCCTCACCGCCGACGTTCCGGTGGACGGCCAGGCTCCTGACACCACGGTGGGCATTGCCCGGCCGGCAAGCCGATGATCGCAAAAAATGGCTCGGGGCCAGCGGCCCGATCCATCACGGCATCCTTGCCGTACTAGGCGCAATCAGTCCTGTTTGCAGAAAAAACCGGGCCTACTTGCAGGAGAAACCAGGTGCGATCTTGCACTTGCCGGGACGCGGCTTGTGCGGCGGGCGGTGGTGGGGAGGACGGTGATGGGGCCGATGATGCCAGTGCGGCGGCCGATGCGGCGGGCGCACGATGATAACCGGCGGATGCACGACTTGGGTCCGCGAGAGATAGCCGGAACTGGCCCAGCCGCTGACACCGCCGCCATGGATCCTGCACCAGCCCGGCTGACAGCCGGTCACGTCGACCCTGAGACCGGCCGGCAACGTCCCGACCTTGGCGTATCCCGCGCCAGGTCCGGTACGCACGTTGAGGCTCGTCGTCGTGTGGGCGCCGTAGGCGAAGGCCGCGGCGGACGTCCCGAAGACGGCGGCCAGAATGGTCGCTATCGCAAGCAGAAATCGAAATCTCATCAGTCCCTCCATCGAGCGCCGGCCGTTCGACTGCTTCGGCCGGGACTGCATCGCAAGGGGAGAGGCAGGGCAGGCAAAAGTCAACAAGTTACCAAGGCCAATCACCACGATCACCGATCCGGGTGGAAGTTTCCCCTGATATAGTTGAGGAATTTTGCGTACGCCGTTTATCGGCATGCCAACATCCGCTAACGATTTACTATCTTTCGGCAATTCGTCGCGGACCGAGGTGGTGATCATGGGCAAGGGCAGGGTCGAGGCATTCACCGACGGCGTGGTGGCGATCATCATCACCATCATGGTGCTGGACTTGAAGGTTCCGGAAGGCGAGGATTTTTCGGCGCTGCTGCCGCAGTGGCCGGTCTTCCTGTGCTACGTGCTTTCGTTCATCAATGTCGGCATCTACTGGAACAATCTGCACAACATGTTCCATACTGTGCAGCGTGTCGACGGCCGCGTGCTGTGGGCGAACCTGCATCTGCTGTTCTGGTTGTCCCTGATGCCGGTGACGACCGCCTTCATGGGCGAGAACCATTTCGCCGCGGTTCCGGTCGCGGTCTATGGTTTTGACCTTGTAATGTGTGCGACCGCCTACAGCATCCTGGTCATTGCGCTGCATCGGCTGCATGGGCCGGACACCGCATTCGCCAAGGCAATCGGCCGCGATCGCAAGGGAAGGATTTCGCTCGCCGTCTACATAGCGGCCGTTGGGCTGACCTTCCTCGACCGGTGGATCGGCGTGGCGCTCTATGTCGCCGTCGCCCTGATCTGGCTGGTGCCGGACACGCGCTTTGCGCGGGTGATCGAAAAATAGCCATCTGCCTGACGCAATCCGGCAGGGCAAACCGCTTCACATGTTTCGTGGAATTGCCTAACCGCGCATCGCCTTCAGCTTTTCCGCCACGGAAGCGGCCAGATCGGCATAGCGCTCTTCCAGCCGCTCCGCCGCCTTGATGATCGAGAAATCATGGCCGAACTTTTCCAGCGCCATGCGCAGTTTCTCGACGAACTCGGCCTGTTGTTCGAGCGCCGAAAACAGAGTCTTCACCTGGGCTTCGCTGATATCGGGGTTGGCCAGCATCTGCGGCACCTCGCGCCCCATCCGGTCGCCGGTGGCGGTCTGTTCCTTCAGAATTGCAACCCAATCCGTCAATCGGAAATCTCCTTTTTGGCGTCGCAGCATGCGCAGCCACGACCGGACTGGTCAACCGACAAGTCCCGACGGAGGCTTGCGCAAGCCCGTTCTGGCGCTAAGTTCGGCGCCATCAAAAAGGAAGCATCGCCGATGATCGCCGACACTGAGATCCAGACCGCCCTGCCAGCACTTGGCCAGGGCAACACCGCCGTCATCACCGGCGCCGCCAGCGGCATCGGCCTTGCCGCGGCCAAACGGCTGGCGCTGATGGGCATGAAGGTCGTGCTGGCCGACATTGGCGGGCCGCGCCTCGACGATGCCGCGCGGGCCGTCTCCGCGATTGCCGGTGACGACGCCGTGCTTGCCGTCGCATCGGACGTTTCGAAGGCCGATGAGGTCGATCGCCTCGCCGACCGGGCATTCGGCGCCTTCGGCGAGGTCTCACTGCTGATGAACAATGCCGGTGTCGGCGACAACCCCGGAAAGCCCTGGGAAAACCGCGACGGCTGGAAGCGGCTGCTCGACATCAATTTCTGGGGCGTGGTGCATGGCGTCGAAGCTTTCGCGCCGCGCATGCTGGCGTCGGCCAAGCCAGGCCTGATCGTCAACACCGGCTCCAAACAAGGCATCACCACACCGCCCGGCAACCTCGCCTACAACGTTTCCAAGGCTGGCGTGAAAACCTTTACCGAGGGCTTGGCGCATGCGCTGCGCAATGAACCCGGCGCCCGCCTGTCGGCGCATCTGCTCATCCCCGGCTTCACCTATACCGGCCTGACCGAGGGCGCGACCGAAAAGCCGGCGGGAGCGTGGACGGGCGAACAGGTGATCGATTTCATGCTGGAATCGCTGGTCGGGGGCGACTTCTATATCCTGTGTCCCGACAATGAGACGGCGCGACCCATGGACGAAAAGCGCATGGCCTGGGCGATCGGCGACATCATCGAAAACCGCCCTGCCCTGTCGCGCTGGCACCCCGGCCACAAGGATGCATTCGCGGCGTTCATGAAGCGATGAGCATGTCCCGAACATGGCCGCTGTGCGGATCACATAACGCGAACACCGGCGGAACTCTCGAAAATTGACCGCGGGTTCAGCCGCCGGCGCTTCGTGCCACCTCTTTTTTCGGTTTGCGTTTTGCCGCCACGACTTTCTTTGCGGCCATGGTCGCGACTTTGTCGTCATGCCGCTTCGCCGCGACCTCGCATTTGGCGCGGATCTCCTGGACCTCGGCTTCAGTCAGGTGCTCGATGCCGATGAAGGTGTTTTTGGCCTCGCTCACCCGTATCAATTCGTCGAGCTTGGCCTGGATCGCGGCGCCGTCCCGATTCTGGGTGTTTTGGATGAGAAACACCATCAGGAAGGTGATGATCGTGGTTCCGGTGTTGATCACCAACTGCCAGGTGTCGGAAAAATTGAAGAACGGCCCGCTCACCGCCCAGACGATAACGATCAGGCAACACACCGCAAATGTCAGAGGCAGTCCGGTGAGATGGGCGATCTGGTTGGCGAATTTGGTGAAAAGCTTCTCGATCATGTGGTCCCTCAAAACAGCGCCGCGTCATGCGGTCCGCCGGAAGAAACAACCAGCAGCCATTTCGGGTTCCCGCCGATAAAAAATACGACCCACGCAATCGAATGCACGCAAAGCGCGCATCTGGAACAAAACACACCTTATCGGTTTAAGGTCATTGTAGCCGTGCAGGCAAAGAGCCTGTTCCTTCCGCTTCACAGCGGTTTACCTCCAGCCCCTTCCGCTGCGCCACCCCCGCATGGCGGAAGGGGTTTCATTCCGTCAGACGGCGTCGTTTTCCCAGCGGTCGAGGAAAGCCTCGATCGGCATTGCCTGCATGTCGGGAACCGCCCTGGCGAGTTTCTCGACGGGCCAGTCCCACCAGGCGAGAGCTTCGATGCGTGTCGCTATTTCAGGGGCAAAGCGCTGCTTGAGCGGCTTCGCCGGCACGCCGGCAACGATCGTGTAGGACGGTACGTCCCGCGTCACCACCGCATTGGCGCCGACGACGGCGCCATTGCCGATGGCGATCCCAGGCAAGATGACCGCGCCATGGCCGATCCACACATCATGGCCGATGGTCACGGCCTTCGACCGCCGCCGCTCACGGAACGCGGCATCGACGCCCAGCCAGCGGAAATACTCGTTCGGCCGATAGCTGACCTTGTGCTGGGTCAGCCGCTCGATCGGATGCTCCAGCGCATTGATGCGGCTGTTGGCGGCGATCGAGCAGAATTTGCCGATCGTCGTGTAGATCGCCTCGGCATGGCGTTCGAAATAGGAGAAATCGCCGACGATGACCTCGCGCAGCACGACGCGTTCGCCGATCGCGGCGTAGCGGCCAAGCTTGCAGCCCTTCATCTCAGCGGTTGGATGAATGCGCGGCTCGGGATCTTTCGCAACGAGATCTTCAGAACGGTCCATGCCGGCGGCTTTACGTCAGAGCGATTGGTCCCGCAAGCGGCGCGAATCGTCAGTCGGAACGGACAGGGTAGAGTTCGACCCGCCTATTTCGGCTTGCCGTTACTCCACACCACATTCTGGCCATAGAGCGGCACCGTCGTAACCGACATCTTGGCCGAGCCGTTCTGGACTTGGCGTGAATGCGACAGATAGATCAGGGTCTCGTTGGCCTTGTCGTAGATGCGGTTCACCACCTGCTTCTTCCAGATCAGGCTGATGCCTTGCTTGAAAACCTCCTCGCCGCCTTCGCTCGTATCAATATTCCCGATGGTGATCGGACCGGTCTGACGGCAGGAGATCGAGGAATCGCTGGGATCCTCGAACCAGTTGCCCTTGTGCAAGCGGTCGATGACACTGCGATCGAAATAGGAAACGTGGCAGGTCACGCCCTCCACTTTCGGATCCTTGATCGCCTCGACGATGATGTCGTTGCCGATCCAGTCGACGCCGACCTTGCCAACTTCCTCGGCAATGGCGCTACCGGCGGCAAGCACGACACACGCGGCCAAGGCACCGCCGATCAGTTTTTGCCCAATCAAGCCTCGTCCGATAAATTCTGGCCCAGTCAATCCCGGCAAAGAATCCTCCTGCGGTTCGGGTTGCCGGGGTCTCAGGTGGGGCCAAGGCTGACACATTGCAAGCCGGAAGGTCGGATCAAACCGCAGGCATCCGCCATAGCCGGTTGCGTCAACGCGGCATCTTTGCGTGTACCCCGTCGAACCGCTAAGACTGTGGCCTACAACGGGTGCATGGTTCTGGCCGGCGCGCCGTGACATTACGGACGGACTTTTTTGATGATGCGTTCTATCCTGGTCGGCATTCTCATTCTGATGGCGGCCGGCATCGGCTGGCTGACTTTCGACTGGTATCGCGGTCACTATGGCGGCGAACCGTTCGGCGCGCCCTTTACCCTGGTCGACCAGAAAGGCGCACCGATCACCGAAGCCGCTTTCCGGGGCCAGCCCAGCGTCGTCTTTTTCGGCTTCACCCACTGCCCCGAAGTTTGCCCGACCACGCTGTTCGAACTCTCCGGCTGGCTGAAGACGCTCGGCGACGACGGCAAGAACCTGCATGCCTATTTCGTCTCGGTCGATCCGGAGCGCGATACGCCGCCGGTGATGGACGCCTATGTCAGCAATTTCTCCGACCGCATCACCGGCATTACCGGCGATCCGGACAAGGTCCATGCCATGGCCAAGGCGTTCGGCATCTATTGGAAGAAGGTCGATACCGGCGACGGCGACTACACCATGGACCACACCGCCTCGGTGCTGCTGCTCAACGCCAAGGGCGACTTCGCGGGCACGATCGCCTATGGCGAGAATGCCAGCACCGCCGTGGAGAAGCTGAAGCGCCTCGCCGCGAAGGGCTGACAAGAATTCACATGACCCAGACGCGGCTCCATTTCACCACCGGAAAGATCGAGGCCGAGCGCATCTTCGCGGCGCTCGAAACGGCCTTCGAGGATGAGGGCCTGCCGATCGCCGTGCTGGAGGTCGATGAAGACGCCGACATTCACGAGGTCTCGCTCTACGCCGATGGCGACGTCGAAGCGGTCGAGGCGCGGCTGAAGGATGTTCTCGCAAGCCTGGCTTTGTCGAGACCGGTCGAGCGCGAGGCGTTGCCCGACATCGACTGGGTGGCACGGTCCCTGGAAGGGTTGAAGCCGGTGCGCGCCGGCCGTTTCTTCGTCCACGGCGCGCATGACAGCAGGAAGCGTCACAGCGGCGAACTCGCCATCGAGATCGAAGCGGGCCTTGCCTTCGGCACCGGCCACCACGGCACCACCGCAGGCTGCCTCGAAATGCTGGAGAAAGTCGTGCGGCGCGAGCACCCGCGCAACGCGCTCGACCTCGGTACCGGCAGTGCGGTGCTGGCGATCGCCGTCGCCAAGCTGGCACATATTCCGGTGCTGGCCACCGACATCGATCCGGTCGCGGTCAAGGTTGCCGCCGCCAATGCGCGTCTGAATCACGTCAAAGGCCTGATCGAGACGGTGACCGCGCCTGGCTTTCACCACCCGATCTTTGCCAGGCGCGCGCCCTTCGACCTCATCGTCGCCAACATATTGGCGCGGCCGCTGATGCGGCTGGCACCGCAAATGGCAGGGCATGTCACGCTTGGCGGCTCGATCGTGCTGTCAGGCATTCTCGACCGCCAGCGCGACGCTGTGATCTCGGCCTATGTCGGCCAGAATTTCCGCCATGTCAGTACGTTGCACCGCGAAGGCTGGGTGACGATCCATCTCAAGCATTGAGGCCGGCAAGGCGGTTGCCGGCCCTCAACGGTCCCGGTTGCTGGACTTCGATGCGTGTCGGCAAGAGAATGCCGCCGCCCCTTCATCCATGGCTGGACCAGCCTCATTTGGTTGTCACCCGGCGGACGCTGTAGCAGTTTGCACCAGCCGGAAATCGATTCCGCTTTCCAGGCCCATAGGTTACGGTCGCGCTGATATCAGGAGGCCCATCATGTTCCAGAGCTTCGATTCCGCGGGCGACCCGGCGGTCGGCAAGCCGCGCGTGGCATTGCTGCGCCAGTGGCTGACCGCGAACGGCCTCGACGGCTTCGTCGTTCCGCGCGCTGACGAGCACCAGGGCGAATACGTCGCCGATCGGTCGGCACGGCTGAAATGGCTGACCGGCTTCAGCGGCTCGGCCGGCGTCGCCATCGTGCTGCGCGACCGTGCCTTCGTCTTTGTCGACGGGCGCTACACGCTGCAGGTGCGCAATGAGGTCGATCTCGGCATCTTTTCGATCGAAAGCCTGGTCGACAATCCGCCCGCCGTCTGGCTCAAGGACAACATCGGCAAGGGGGCGCGGCTGGGCTTCGATCCCTGGCTGCACACCATCGGCGAGGTCAAGGCGCTGCAGGCCTCCGCCGACAAGACCGGCGCGGTGCTGGTGCCGCTCGACAGGAACCCGATCGACATCATCTGGAAGGATCAGCCCGCCGCACCCGTGACCCCGATCGAGCTTCATCCGATCGGCTTTGCCGGCGAACTCGCCAAGGACAAGCTGGCGCGGCTGGCGACGGCGATCGGCAAGGACGGCGCCACCCATGCGGTGCTGACCGACCCATCATCCATCGCCTGGGCCTTCAACATCCGTGGCGGTGACGTGCCGCACACGCCGCTGGCGCTCGGCTTCGCCATACTCGCCGCCGATGGGTCGCACCAGCTTTTCATGGATCGGCGCAAGTTCTCGCGCCAGGTGGCGGCCTACCTCACCCAGCTCGCCGATCCGCATGAGCCCGGCGAATTCGAAGCGGCGATCGCCGCACTTGCGAAAAGCGGCGCGAAAATCGCGCTCGATCCGGTGCTGGCCGCCGACCGGCTGCGCATGCTGGTCGAGGACAATGGCGGCACGGTGATTGCCGCGCCCGACCCTGCCCGCATTCCGCGCGCCACCAAGAACCAGGCCGAGATCAACGGCTCGCGCGCCGCGCATCGCCGCGACGGCGCGGCGGTGGCCAAGCTGTTGTGCTGGCTGGAGCGCCAGAAACCCGGCTCACTCGACGAAATCGCGGTTGTCACCAGGCTCGAAGAAACCCGCCGGCAGACCGGCGAGGAAACGCAGATGCCGCTGCGCGACGTCTCTTTCGACACCATTTCGGGCGCCGGCCCGAACGGCGCCATCATGCATTACCGCGTCTCGCGCGCCACCAGCCGCAAGCTCCAGGCCGGTGAGCTGTTCCTGCTCGATTCCGGCGCGCAATACCAGGACGGCACGACAGACATCACCCGCACCGTGCCGATCGGCCAGCCGACCGAAGAGATGCGCGAGCGCTTCACGCTGGTGCTGAAAGGCATGATCGGCATTTCCACGCTGCGCTTCCCCGCCGGCACGCGCGGCTCGGAGATCGACGCCGTCGCCCGCATGGCGCTGTGGAGGCATGGCTGCGACTTCGCCCATGGCACCGGCCACGGTGTCGGCTCATACCTGGCCGTCCATGAGGGTCCGCAGCGCATCGCCCGCACCGGCACCGAAAAGCTGCTCGAAGGCATGATGCTGTCGAACGAGCCCGGCTACTACAAGGAAGGCGCCTACGGCATCCGCATCGAGAACCTCATCCTGGTGACGCCGGCCGAACAGATCGAGGGCGGCGACATCGCCATGCACGGTTTCGAGACGCTGACGCTGGCCCCGATCGACGTCAGGCTGGTGCGATCGGATCTGCTGACGCGAGACGAATTGCACTGGCTCGACTCTTACCACGCCCGCGTGCTGGCCGAGATCGGTCCGATGCTCGACGGCGAAACGCTGGCCTGGCTGGAAAAGGCGACGGCGCCGCTGCCGCACGACGCGAAGATTTGATTTTCTGAAGCGCTGAAGGGCGTGTCGAGGTTCAGGCCAGGCCGGTTCGAAAACGGTTGATACGGAGAACCGGATTGGAGCACCCGAAGCGCAGGTGTCGGCCGCCTGCGGGCCGGAATCACCTGGATATCGATACGCCCTACCCGACGAACTGCCGCGCTACGATCAACACCGCCGCGCCCGCCAGAAACATCACCATCAGCCCGCCACGCAGCGCCACCAGCGCGGAGACGACCAGCGCTGCCCACTCCGCCGGGCCTGCGCCGAGCGCCGCCGGCGCCACCAGCGTCGTCAGCACCGCCGCAGGCACGGCGTTGAGCCCGGCCTCGACCCGCGGATGGATGTGATCGAAACGCGAGATGACCAGATGCCCGCCAATACGGGTGAGATAGGTGGCGATGGCGCCGGCGATGATGATCCAGAAGGTCGTGCTCATGGCCTTGTCTCCACACCGCTGTGATGCGGCGGCAGGACGACGGCGAGCAACACACCGGCGATGGCGCCGATCGAAACGTGCCAGGGCGAACCCACTGTCTTGTAGGCGATGATCGAGGCGCAGGCACTGGCGACGACCACCGGCAGCCACAGCGGCCGCTTGCGGAAGCCCATCACCAGGCCAAGGAAATAGATCGGCAGCAGGAAATCGATGCCCAGGGCATGGGGATCGGGAATGAGCTTTCCAAACAGCGCGCCGAGCGCGCTTTCGATGGTCCAGAATACATAGACCGGCAGCCCAAGTCCCAGATACCAGGCAAAGCCGACGGTCTGGCCCGACTGGGCCCTGGCCTCGGCGACGGCGAATTGCGGATCGGTGAGGATGAAGAAACCGAGCGCCTGCTGCACCCCGGACCAGTGCGCGATGCGCCGGCCAATGCCGGCGGAATAGAGCACGTGGCGGAAATTGACGGCGAAGATCGACAGCACGATCAGCCACGGCGCGACATGCTGGCCGAACAGTTCTATGCCGACCATCTGGCTGGCGCCGCCGAAGATCAGCGCGCTCATCAGGAAGGCTTCGAAAACGGAAAAGCCGTTGTCGACGGCGATCGCGCCGAACAGCAGCCCGAATGGCGCCGCCGCCACCACGACCGGCATGGAGAGCCGTACGCCTTGCCAGAAATCGCTTTTCGCGCCGTTCTCGGAAATTGCTTGCGCCGACATGTCTCTCCCCGATCAGAGGGCTGATGTAGGAAGCACTGCCCGGCTTGTCACACGAATTCGCTTGAGCCAAACGATCAGCGGAAATGATCCCTGTTAGGATTCACGCGATATCCTATTGTCGCCCGGCAGGCATTTGGCAGAAATACACGAGGGGGATTCTAATGATTGCTTATGATTTCACCGGCAGGCACGCAGTCGTCACCGGGGCCGGTGGCGGCATGGGCGAGGCGATCACGCTGGCGTTGCTCGATGCCGGCGCGTCGGTCACCGCCATCGACGTCAAGCCACGCCCGACAGCGCTCGCCGCCTATGACGACCGGCTGACCTTCGCCCAGGGCGACCTCACCGACGCCGGCTTTGTTGAACGGACCATCGGCGCTGCGGGCCGCGAACGCGGCGGTATCGACTATCTCGCCAATGTCGCAGGCGTGCTCTGGTTCGGCCGCGACAAGTCGGCTCTCGAGATGGACCTCGACGTCTGGGACCAGGTCTTCAACATCAACCTGAAATCCTTCGTGCACACGGCGCGCGCGGTTGTTCCGCAAATGCGCGCAGGCGGGCGTGGCGGCGCCATGGTGCATTTCTCGACCATCCAGTGGTATCGCGGCGATCCGAAGCCACAGGATGCCTACCAAGCGTCGAAGGCCGGCGTCTGCGCGCTGTCGAAGTCGCTCGCCATGCAGTTGGCCGGCGAGCGCATCCGCTCCAACGCCATCTGCCCGGGCATGGCGCTGACGCCGCTGCAGGCGCGTTGGGACACCGAGGAGAAGCGCGCCGCCGTCGCCGACTACACACCGCTGGGCCGCATCGGCACACCGCAGGACATGGCCAATGCGGCGCTCTTCCTGCTTTCCGATGCGGCAAGCTACATCACCGGAATAGAGCTGGCCGTCGATGGGGGTCTCCTGATGCGGATGTAGCCCGCCCTGTCCAACGGATCGGAAAACTAACCGGTCACCTTGCCCTGGATCGCCCTGCCCCAGTCGAGCAGCGGCTTGGCGCGCAATGTAAAATCGACAAGCTCGTCGACCAGCGCCGGCGCGTGAATTTCGGTCGGATCGATGACACGCTGGACGACGAAATGCCGGTTGCGCACGGCCTCCGCGAGATCGGCGTCCGCGATCTGCTCAAAACCGCGCGGCGCCCGCTTCATGCGGCCTTCGGTTTCGAATTCAAGGCCGTTTTTCTTCAACGTTGAAAGCAGCTTGCGGAATTCGCCGGGCCGATCGGTGATCGCCTTGCGCATCGCCAGCAAGAGCGGCGGCTCAGGGTTCCACCAGGCCACGTCGGCAAAGCAGCGCTCGAGCCCGATATGCACGTAGAAGACGCCCAGGCCTGTCTTGCTGCCGTCTGGTGACAGAATGGCCGAAACATGCCTGTTGTAGGGACGTTTGTCCTTGGCAAAGCGGACGTCGCGATTGATGCGGAACAGCGATTTCTTGCGGTCGCCGCGCAGACCAAGCCCCGCCGTTGCGAAACGCTCCGTAAGGACCTCGACCAGATCGCCGATCGGCCCATGCAGATCGCTGTCGAAAAGCGCGCGGTTCTCCGCAAACCATTCGCGGCTCTGGTGGAAATCCAGCGCCTTGAAGAACGGCATGGCTTTCGGACCAAAACCTTTGAACGTTCCGTCGGTCACGACTTGCCGACCCGCTGCAGCCAGGTGTCCTCGTCGATGACCTCGACGCCGAGTTCGCTGGCAAGCTTGAGTTTGGAGCCCGCACCCGGTCCCGCCACCAAAAGATCGGTCTTGGCCGAAACCGAACCGGCCACCTTGGCGCCGAGACGTTCGGCCATCGCCTTGGCTTCGGAACGGGTCATCTTTTCCAGCGAACCGGTAAAGACAATCGTCTTGCCGGCAACTTCGCTGTCGGCCGAGACGGTGACGATATAGGGCTTCGGCTTGACCTGTTGCAGCAACTTCTCGAGCACCTCGTCATTGCGCTCGTTGCCGAAGAAATCGCGCAGCGCATCGATCACCGTATCGCCAATGCCGTTGATCGACGGGAAGACCGAATGCGGATCCTCCGCCGCCGCCGTCTCCTTGCCGACCCGGATCAGCTCCTCGATGGTCGAGAATGTTCGCGCAAGCACGGCGGCCGTCGTCTCGCCTATATGGCGGATGCCGAGCGCGAAGATGAAGCGGTCGAGCTCCGGCTCGCGGCGCGAATCGATGGCCGCGAACAATTTGTCGAGGCCTTCGTAATTGCGGTCCTCGACGCTGCGCACATTCTTGCGGGTCTTGCCGGATGCGGCCTCGCGTTGCCTGGCCTGCTCCTCGCGCCGCTCGGCCAGCGCCTTGGTCACGGCGGGGCGGCGCTCCCTGAGCGTGAAGATGTCGGCGGCTGTCTTGATCAAACCCGCATTGAAAAACGTGTCGATGTTCTCCGCGCCCAGGCCTTCGATATCCAGGGCGCCGCGCGACACGAAGTGGCGCAGCCCCTCCACGGCCTGCGCCGGGCAGATCAGTTCGCCCGTGCAGCGGCGGCGCGAATCCTCCTTGCCGGTCTTCTCGTTGATCTCGCGCGTCGCCGGCGAGCCGCAGATCGGGCAAGAGTGCGGGAATTCGTACGGCACGGCATCGGGCGGACGCTTGTCGATGACGACGCTGACGATCTGCGGGATGACGTCCCCTGCCCGCTGGATCACCACCGTGTCGCCGATGCGCACGTCGATGCCGTCGCGGATCGGCTGGCCGGTGCTGTCCAGGCCCTTGATATAATCTTCATTGTGCAGCGTGACGTTCTCCACCACCACGCCGCCGACCGTCACCGGCGCAAGCCGCGCGACCGGCGCCAGCGTGCCGGTTCGGCCGACCTGGATGTCGATCCTCTGCACGGTCGTCATCGCCTGTTCGGCCGGGAATTTGTGCGCGACGGCCCAGCGCGGCTCACCGGTGACGAAACCCCAGCGGCGCTGCAGCTCCAGCTGGTCGACCTTGTAGACGACCCCGTCTATGTCATAGCCGAGCGACGAGCGTTGCTCCTCGATCAGGTGATAATGCGCGACCAGTTCCTCGACCGATTTCGCCCGCACCATCAGCGGACTGATCTTGAAGCCCCAATCGGCGAATTTCTGCACCGCTTCGTACTGCGTTGGTGCCGGATCCGCCGTCGTGTAACCCCACGCGTAGGCAAAGAATTTGAGGTTGCGGCTGGCGGTGACGGATGGATCCTTCTGGCGCAGCGACCCGGCCGCCGTGTTGCGCGGATTGACGTAATCCTGGCCCCCCACAGCCGCCGAGCGCGCCTTGAGCGCCTCGAATTCGGCATAGGTCATATAGACCTCGCCGCGGATCTCGATGGTCTCGGGCCAGCCTGAACCCTTCAGCTTGGCGGGAATGTCGGCGATGGTCCTGAGGTTGGCGGTGATGTCCTCGCCGACAGCGCCGTCGCCGCGCGTCGCGCCTTGCACGAACACGCCCTTTTCGTAACGCAGCGAAGCCGACAGCCCGTCGATCTTCGGTTCGGCGGTGAAGGCAATGTCGAGGTCCTTGTCGCGGTCGAAGAAGCGCCGGCCGCGCTCGATGAAATCGGTGACGTCGGCGTCGGTATAGGCCTTGGCGAGGCTGAGCATCGGCACGGCATGGCGCACCTTGGTGAAGCCTTCCGCCGGGGCGGCACCCACCCTGAGCGAGGGCGAATCCTCACGCACCAGCCCGGGAAAGCGCTCCTCGATGGCAAGATTGCGCCGCCGCAGCGCGTCATACTCGGCGTCCGTGATCGTGGGCGCGTCCTCGGCATGGTAGCGCCGGTCGTGACCGGCGATCTCCTCGGCAAGGCGCTGGAGTTCGGCTTCAGCCTCGCTTTCGCTGAGCGAATCGACAGGTTTTTCGGCCATGCTTTTTGTCCCTGAACGGTGGCGCGCCACAATAGAGCATGATCTTGAAAGGTGGGAACCGGTTTTCGGAAAAGATCATTCCTGAACAGCAGGATGGAGCCATATCCTGACTCGCCCCATGACGCCTGATCGTCTCATGACGCCGGATCGTCTCATGCCGCGTTTGTATTCTCGCGCAGCAGCCGCTCGGCGGCGGCGCGCGCCTCGTCGGTGATCGTGGCGCCAGCCAGCATGCGGGCGATCTCCTCCTGCCGCGCCGTCCTGTCCATCTCGGCAATTCCGGTCGCGACACGGTCGGTGCTGCCCGATTTGGAGATCAGGAAATGTGTTGCCGCGCGCGCCGCCACTTGCGGCGCATGGGTGACGGAAAGCACCTGGACGCGCTTCGACAGCCGCGCCAGCCGCTGGCCGATGGCGTCGGCGACAGCGCCGCCCACCCCGGTGTCGATTTCGTCGAAAACCAATGTCGGCGCCGAGCCACGGTCGGCCAGCGCCACCTTTAACGCCAGGAGAAAGCGCGAAAGCTCGCCGCCGGAGGCAACCTTCATCATCGGCCCGGGCCGCGTGCCAGGATTGGTGCGCACCCAGAACTCGATCTGGTCGATGCCCTCTTCCATGCGCGCCTCGGCCTCGCTCTTCATCTCGACGATAAAGGCCGCGCGTTCGAGCTTCAGCGCCGGCAGTTCGGCCATCACCGCCTTGGTCAGACCGACCGCCGCGGCATGACGAAGCGAGGACAGCTGTGCGGCGGCGATGTCATAGGCTTCGCGCGCGGCGGCCGCCTGCTTTTCCAAGCCGTGCAGGCGTTCTTCGCCGGCGTCGAGATCGGCGAGATCGGCAACCATCGTGTCGCGCAGCTGCGCCAGGTCGTCGACGGCGACGCTGTGCTTGCGTGACGCCGCGCGCAGCGAAAACAGACGTTCCTCGGCTTTCTCCAGCCGCTGCGGATCATACTCCGTGGCACGAAGCGCGGCCTCGACGCCCGACTGCGCCGCGTCGAGAGACAGCATGGCTTCGTCCAGCGACTTCACCACGTCCTCGAGCAGGCCGGGCGCCTCCGTCGCCTTGCGCTGCAGCCGTCTCAGCAGGCTGGCCAGTTGCGGCAAGGGCGAGGACGGGCCCGACAGCACATCCTGCGCGTCGTGAATTTCGGAAGCGATCTTCTCGGCGCGCATCATGTGGGCACGCAGCTCGGCAAGTTCGGTTTCTTCGCCCGGCTGCGGATCGAGCTTGGTCAGTTCGGCAACCGCGGCGCGCAGATAGTCGGCTTCGCGCGCGGCGGCTTCCACCTTGGCGCGATGGCGCGTCAGCTCCTGCTGGGCGGCGCGCCAGTGCCGCCATGCCTCGCCGGTCGAGCGGACGGCGCCGAGATGGCCGCCGAAAGCATCGAGCACATCGCGATGCGCGCCGGGATCGACCAAGGCGCGCTCGTCATGCTGGCCGTGAATCTCGACCAGGGCGCGGCCGACATCGCGCATCAGCGTCACGGAGGACGGCTGGTCGTTGACGAACACACGGGTCCGGCCATCCGCCGTCTGCACGCGCCGCAGGATGACGTCGCCATCATCCTCGATGGCGTTTTCGGCGAGCAGCGCGCGCACCGGATGGTTGCGCGGAACATCGAACACGGCAATGACCTGGCCCTGGGACGCGCCGTGGCGCACCAGCGAGGCATCGCCGCGCGCGCCGAGCGCCAGCGACAAGGCATCGAGCAGGATGGACTTGCCGGCGCCGGTTTCGCCGGTCAGCACGGAAAGGCCCGGCTGGAAGTCGATGTCCAGCTTTTCGATCAGGACGATATCGCGGATCGACAGTCTGGAAAGCATGAGAAACCGGACCTATTGCATGCCGCCCAAAAGTGGACCCGGTTTCGGGATAACGACAGGCACGAAAAACAAAAGGATAAAGCGGCACCCGACAGTTGGAGTCGCAGCGCCGCACTATCTTTTTGTTTGAGCTTCGGATCAATCCGAAAAAGCGCGCTGCGCGCTTCGCTCGGAGGCTCCGCGGTCAGGCGCCGGTGATCAGCTTCCCGGCCTTGGATATCCACGACCCGGCATTTTCACGCGGCGCCAACCCGTTGCTCTGCAGCAGCTTGTAGGAATCCTTGTACCACGAACTGTCGGGATAGTTGGTACCGAGCACCGCGGCCGCCGTCTGGGCCTCCGAGGTCAAGCCCAACGCGTAATAGCTTTCGGTAAGGCGCGCGAGCGCTTCCTCGACATGGCGGGTGTTGGAATAGTTTTCGACCACGGTGCGGAAGCGTTTGACGGCGGCGATGTACTCGCGGCGCTCCAGATAATAGCGGCCGATCTGCATTTCCTTGCCCGCGAGCTGGTCGTTGGCGAAGCGGATCTTTTCCTTGGCATCGTCGACATATTCCGACGTCGGCCAGCGCGTCACCAGGTCCTGCATCGTCTGCAGGGTCTGGCGTGCTTCCTTCTGGTCCTGCGTCACATCCTTGATCTGGCGATAGTAGCTCAGACCAATGATATACTGGGCATAGGCCGCGTCATCCGTGGACGGATAGAGAGCCAGGTACCGCTTCGCCGACTGGATCGCATCGTCGTAGCTGCCCTTTCGATAGTCGGCGAACGCGCCCATCACCATCGATTTGCGGGCCCATTCCGAATAGGGGTGCTGGCGATCGACCGCGTCGAATTTCTTGCTTGCCTCATCCAGGCGGCCGGCGTTCAGATTGGCCAGGCCCTGATTGTAGAGAACGTCGGCCGGTTCGGTCTGGTCGACATAGGTCGACAGGTCGATGTCTTTTTCCGACGACATGCAAGCCGCCAGAAAGAGCGATGGAACAACCACCGAAAGCGCCAGGAAAACAGACCGCTGCGGCGCTTTCGATTGACCGACTCGCTTGAAGAACATGATTGGATTGCGCCCTTTCGGCGTTATTTTAATGCTCGTTGCATGCAGTTGTCCCAAAACTGGTCCCCACCTTTGAGCGACATGCACTAATCGACGGCAGCAGCCATAAACCATAACCGCCTTGCCCGGCAACGCTATGTCCAGCCAATCGCGCATTTTTGTGGCGGCGGACCGTGGCGTGAAAATCTACGCAATTTCGCCGATGGATGATGCATTCATGCAACACCCATACCGCCATGGAATCCGAAAAAGATTAAGAAAATCAGATCATCCAGGGCGCATAGAGAGGCGCATTGACGGCGTTCATCTCGGCGGCGCGACCACGCTCACGGCGTGTCGTCTCGACGATCTCGAAGGCGGTGCGGTCCGACAGCAGGCGCCGCAGTGCGGCGGCGTTCAGCCGATGGCCGCCGCGATAGGAGCGGAAACAACCGATGAAGCGCGCGCCGGCCAGCGCCAGGTCGCCCATGGCGTCGAGCGTCTTGTGGCGCACGAACTCATTGGGATAGCGCAGGCCGCCCATATTGATGACGCGGTTGTCGTCACCGATCACCAGGGAATTTTCCAGCGAGGATCCCAGAGCATAGCCGGCGGCCCACAGCCGCTCGACGTCCTTCATGAAGCCGAAGGTGCGGGCCCGCGCGATGTCGCGGCGGAAAATATCGGCGTTGATGTCCGATGCGAAGAGCTGACGGCCGATCGCCGGGCTTTCGAAATCGATCTCGACCTCGAAACGGGTGCCGTCATAGGGCCTGAACTCCGCCCAGGAGGCGCCGTTCTCGATGCGGACCGGCTTGACCACCCTGATATAGCGCCGCTTGACGGCCAGCGTCTCGATGCCGGCCTGGTCGATGGCTTCGACGAACGCCATGGCGCTGCCGTCGAGGATTGGAACCTCGTACCCGTCGATCTCGATGATGACATTGTCGATGCCGAGCCCGAACAGGGCGGCCATGATGTGCTCGACCGTGGCGATGTGCTCGCCCGAGGGATCGCCAAGCATGGTGCACAGGTCGGTGGCGCCGATTTCGGAAAACAGGGCGCGGAACTCACGGCCCTGCCCGTCTCCATTGAGGAGCGCGAACACGATGCCGGTATCGGCATCCGCGGGCAGGAAACTGATGGAAACTTCTTTGCCGCTGTGAACGCCGGTGCCTGTAAGCGACGCGCGCGTCTTCACTGTCGTCTGGTGGTCGTGCAAGACAATCCCCATGAGCCCGTAATGCCTAGGTCCGCTTCTCCAGCCCGAGGGCGCGGCTCTTGTAAAATCGGCAGGCAGGGCGACTTCCCCCGAATCCCGGCAAACCGACTATGGTAGGCAGCGAAGATAGTGTCCCGGCAGGGAGAGTCCAAATCACGGTTTCTTACTCTTTGTAACCGCGAACTGGAACATGTACGACGTCATAACCCTTTGATTACGCGGCATTTTAAACGTTAACAGGCAAGCAATTTCTTGCCTGCCTGTTAACAATTGTTACAGTCCGTTAACCGATCAGTTGGCCTGGCGGCGCAGGAACGCCGGAATCTCCAGCTGATCGTCGTCCTGAGTCGCCCTGGTCTGCGGCGTCAGGCGGCCCTGATCATCCAACTGGCCGCGCCGCGGCGCGTAAAGCTGGGCGTCCTGGCTGGCGAGGCGGCGCACTTCCGGTGCGGCCTGGCGCAGCTTGGGCTCGCGCGGCTGCGCCGGCTGCAGCCGTGCGGGCTCCTCCTCGCGGCGGGTCAGGCCATTGGTCAGGCGCTTCAGGAGGCCCATCGGGCCGCTGTTCTCGTGGTCGGCCGGGCGGCTCTTGGCGTCGACCTCGGCCTTGACGACCGGCGGAAAGTCCTCGACGCGCGGCATGCGCTGCGGCGCCATCGCCACCGGCTGCTGGACTTCACGCAGCATTTCGCGTGGCTGCGGAGCCGGCTGCATCATCTGCTGGACGACCGGCTGCACCATAGGCTGCGGTTGTGCGGGCGGCGCCTGGAAGATCTTGCTCTGCGGGCGGAAATCGTCCGCATGGGCGACAGGAGCCGGACGAGCCTGCGCCATGGCCGCGGCATTGGCTTCGGCCAACTGGATGGCCTCGGCGACCGGATCGGCGGCGCGCGGCTCATACACCGTCTGCTGGACCGGCGCCGGGCGGCTTTCCACAGGGGCGACGGCCGGCCGGGCAGCCTGCTTCGGCGGTGCGGTCCGGATCGAGATCGGGGCGGCGGCGATTTCGGCCGCCGACTTGTCGATGCCGGTGGCTACCACCGAGACGCGGATGACGCCTTCGAGTTCCTCGTCGAACGTGGCGCCCAGGATGATGTTGGCGTCCTGGTCGACTTCCTCGCGGATGCGGGTCGCCGCTTCGTCGACTTCGAACAGGGTCAGGTCGCGGCCGCCGGTGATCGAGATCAGCAAGCCCTTGGCGCCCTTCATCGAGGTCTCGTCGAGCAGCGGGTTGGCGATCGCGGCTTCCGCCGCCGCCATCGCGCGGCCCTCGCCCGAAGCCTCGCCGGTGCCCATCATCGCCTTGCCCATCTCGCGCATCACCGAACGCACGTCGGCGAAGTCGAGGTTGATCAGGCCTTCCTTGACCATCAGGTCGGTGATGCAGGCCACACCGGAGTAGAGCACCTGGTCCGCCATCGCGAAGGCGTCGGCGAAGGTGGTCTTGTCATTGGCCAGCCGGAACAGGTTCTGGTTGGGGATGACGATCAAGGTGTCGACGCATTTCTGCAGCTCCTCGATGCCGAAGTCGGCCGTCTTCATGCGGCGCTGGCCTTCGAAGTGGAACGGCTTGGTGACGACGCCGACAGTGAGAATGCCCTTCTCGCGCGCTGCGCGGGCAACAACCGGAGCAGCACCCGTACCGGTGCCGCCGCCCATGCCGGCGGTGACGAAGCACATATGGGTGTTGGTGAGATGGTCGAGAATCTCGTCGATGCACTCTTCCGCCGCCGCGCGGCCGACTTCCGGCTGCGATCCGGCACCGAGCCCCTCGGTGACATGCGCGCCAAGCTGGATCAGCCGAGAGGCCTTCGACATGGTCAGCGCCTGCGCGTCGGTGTTGGCCACGACGAACTCGACACCGCGCAGTCCGGCGGTGATCATGTTGTTCACGGCATTGCCGCCGCCGCCGCCTACACCGAACACGGTGATGCGCGGCTTAAGCTCGGTGATGTCCGGCTTCTGCAGATTGATGGTCATTGTCTCCGTCCTTTGCCTTTCACGCCGCTTCGCCGCCGCGGCCGCCTATGGGGCTGTCCCCGTCAATTAGAAACTGTCTCTCAACCACTGACTCATGCGATGCAGTTTTCCACCCGTTCCGGTCATTCTGAGACCGGAAATGCCTTTCGCCGGATGGCTCTCGAAGCTCGCCATCTGCGGATAGATCAGAAGCCCGACCGCGGCCGAGAAAGCCGGGCCTTTCGCCGCTTCGGGCAGGCCCGCCACGCCGAGCGGGCGACCGATGCGTACATTGCGCCCCAGGATGCGGCGCGCCGCTTCCGGCAGGCCGGCCAGCTGGCTGGCGCCGCCGGTGAGCACGACGCGCTTGCCGACCGCATTGCCGTAACCGGACTTGTTCAACCGGTCGCGCAGGAGTTCGAGCGTCTCGTCGATGCGGGCGCGCACGATGCGCGTCATCACCGAACGCGGGATCTGCAGCGGCACGTCGCCATCGTCGCCGATCGGCTGGATCGAGACCAGGTCGCGGTCGTCAGCGCTGCCCGGCAGCGCCGAGCCGTGCATCACCTTCAGCCGTTCGGCGGCGTCGAGCGAGGTCGAAAGTCCCTTGGCCATGTCGAGCGTCACATGGTTGCCGCCGATGGCGATGGCGTCGCCATGGACGAACTTGCCTTCCGAAAACACCGAGATCGTCGTCGTGCCGCCGCCCATGTCGATGCAGGCGGCTCCGAGTTCCAGCTCGTCGTCGACCAGTGCCGCCAGCCCGCTGGCATAGGGCGTCGCCACCATGCGCTCGACCGACAAATGCGAGCGGTTGATGGAGAGCTCCAGATTGCGCATCGGCGCCGCATCGCCCGTCAGCACATGCATGTCGACGCCAAGCGTGTCGCCCACCATGCCACGCGGATCGCGCACGCCACGCTCGGCATCGAGCGAGAAGCCGACGGGCAGCGAATGGACCACCTCGCGCTCGGCCTTCAGCGCCTGCTTGGCACCGGCGCCGAGCACGCGCTTGATGTCGGCTTCGTCGGCCTCGTGGCCGCCAAGATTGATGGTCGCCGAGAAGCTTTCGCTCTTCAGCCGGCCGGCGGTCATGTTGACGATCAGCGAATCGACCGTCAGCCCGGCCATGCGTTCGGCGGCGTCGACGGAGAGGCGAATGGCATGCTCGGCCCGGTCGAGATCGACGATGACGCCGGACTTCACGCCTTGCGATTTCTGGTGGCCGATGCCGATGACCTGGATGCGATGCGAGCGGCCGCGCAGGAGCTTGCCGTCATCGTTCGGCTTCAGCTTGGCCACCATGCAGCAGACCTTGTTCGAGCCGACATCCAGCACCGTCAGGGTGCCCGACCGGCGCGACGAGGCATCGCCAGAACCGCCAAGCCAGCTCATATCTTCGTCTCCGGCTTGCGCTTGAGGGTTTTCGGCTTCTCGTTGAGCGCGGCTTCGCGCTGCGTCGCCGCCTGCGGCGTCAGCTCCACGACCAGCCGGTCTGTCAGGCGCATGTCGACGGCGGCGATGTCGCGCGACAACAGCCCCTTGTCATGATCCATCTTGACGAGTTCGGCGAGCGCCTGGTCCTCGTCATCCTCGGGCAATTTGATGGTGATGCCGTTGTCCAGCTTCAGGTCCCAGCGCCGTTCGCCGACGCGGACATAGCCTTTGATGCGGCCGGCGAGGTCGGGATAGTGTTCGATCCTGGCCAGGAAATCGGGCGCCTTGGCGGGCGCGCCGGTGCCGATCAACAGCGGCAGGAGCACCTGCTTGCCGCCCGAGAACGGCGCGATGACGGCGCCATCCTTCTCGATGACGGAGAGGTCGTTGCCCTGCTGCCAGAGCGCGAAAGCCGCACGCTCCTCGACGCGCACTTCCAGCGTGTGCGGATAGACCTTGCGCACCGCCGCAACCTGGATCCAGGGCAAGGTGGCGATACGCTCCCGCGCGGCCTCGGCGTCGAAGCCGATCAGCGACGTCCAGCCATCGAGTTCCAGCCTGTCGAGAATGTCGATCTCCGAAGTCTGGCGGTTGCCGACCACCTTGACCTGGTCGACCGCGAAGCCGGTGCGGGCTGTGATGCTTTGAATGATCCCGTCGGCGTGACCGCCGAGGTAGGCGCCATAGGCGCCACTCGACACCAGCAGTACCGACGACATGATCGCGGCGGAGAAGCGCGGCGCCTGGAATTCACCATCGCCCAGGCGCGTCAGGATGCGTACCGGGCGGCGAAGCACGCGCGGCAGAACGAAATGGTCCAACGACAATGGCAGGCCGAACAGCGACGGCCCGGCCGCGCCCCTCACCTTACCCTGTCCCCATTTCAACGCAGACACGAAGCGTCCTCCACCATCCAACTCAACAATTCACCAAACGAATGCCCGGCATGGGCGGCAATTTCAGGCACCAGAGACGTCGGCGTCATGCCCGGCTGAGTGTTGACCTCGAGCCATACAACCTCGCCATTTTCGGAGTGACGATCGTCATAACGGAAGTCCGACCGGGAAACGCCCCGACAGCCGACAGCTTGGTGAGCCTTGAGCGCCAGTGTCTGTATTTTTTGGTAAATATTCGGTGAAACTTTTGCGGGGCATTCGTGTTTTGATCCGCCCGCGACATATTTTGAATCATAGTCGTAGAAGGAATGGCCCGTCGGGATGATCTCGCAGACGCCAAGCGCCACATCGCCCATGACGGCGCAGGTCAGCTCGCGCCCATGGATGTAGCGCTCGACCATGACGGTATCGCCATATTTCCATTCGGACGACCCGATCACCTGCGGCGGATGCGATTGCCCCTCCGACACGATGACGACGCCAAAGCTCGACCCCTCGCTGACCGGCTTGACCACATAGGGCGGCTTCATCGGATGCTTGTTCTGGATGGAGAACCGATCGGCGACCTTCGATTCAGCAACGGGGACGCCGACCGATTTGACGATCTTCTTCGCCTGCTCCTTGTTCATGGCAAGCGCCGAGGCGAGCACGCCGGAATGGCTGTAGGGAATGCCGAGATATTCAAGGATGCCCTGGATGGTACCGTCCTCGCCAAAAGGCCCATGCAGCGCATTGAAGGCGACGTCAGGCTTGAGCTCGGCAAGCACCGAGCCGACATCGCGCCCGACATCGACGCGGGTGACCTGGTAACCCTCCTGCTCCAGCGCATCGGCACAGGCCTTTCCGGAAGACAGAGACACGGGCCGCTCGGACGAGAAACCTCCCAGCAATACGGCCACATGCTTGCTTTTCATTCCCCGTCATCCCCTCTCACCGCGGACCAAAAACACAAGATTTCCGCAACATTGAGTCTGAGTCTCCCGGCAGGTTGCCCCCCAGACGGAAAACGCTGAAAACGCGTCGAACGACTCAAATCAGGAAACGCTTCAGGGCAGAGAATCAGAGAGTTGATTCACTGGCAAGCACTTATGATTCCGAGAGATTCACTTTCTGAGAAAACAGATGCGAAAACCGTGTCGCTGAGTCTTTGCAGCAACGATTTCACGGCATTTCGATCCCCTTGAAGTTCACGCATCACATGAACTTCAAGAGGCGCTAGAGAAGCTGGCCGAGGAACTCCTGGACGGCATATCCGGAACGGAAATTGCCGATGCGCTTGATCTCCCACTGCAACCGGATGCCGGAATGCTCGAGCACCCGCGCGCGCACCGTCTCGCCGAGATATTCGAGGTCGTAGCCGGTCGCCGTTCCGGTGTTGATCATAAAGTTGCAGTGCATCGGCGACATCTGCGCACCGCCGATCATCAGCCCGCGGCAACCCGCCTTGTCGATCTCCTTCCAGGCCGACGTGCCTTCCGGATTCTTGAAGGTCGAGCCGCCCGTCTTCTCGCGGATCGGCTGCACGGTCTCGCGATGGTTCTGCACCGCATCCATCGCCGCCTTGATCACCGCCCTGTCCTCGGCAAAGCCTTCGAAAACGGCCGAAGTGAAGATCAGCCCGGCGGGCGCCGCCGAATGGCGGTAGGCATAGCCCATCTCGGCATTGCTCAGCGTTTGGGAGTTGCCCGCGCGGTCGAGCGCCCGCACCTCGACGACGCGCTCGCGCGTCTCGACGCCGTTGGCGCCGGCATTCATCCTGAGCGCGCCGCCGATAGCGCCTGGAATGCCGTGATAGAAATGGAAGCCGCCAATGCCGGCCTCGAGCGCCACCGCCGCCATGCGCTTGTCTGGCGTGGCGGCACCTGCCTTGATCCTGATCGGGGAAACGACTTCGGCCTCGCCAAAGCCCTTGGCCGAAAGCCTGATAACGAAACCCGGAATGCCGCCGTCGCGGACCAGAAGGTTCGAACCGACGCCAACGATGGTCAGGGGTATCTCTTCGGGAACGGCTCTGAGGAAGGCCGACAGATCCTCCTCGTCCGCAGGCTGGAACAGCGCCTCGGCAAGGCCGCCAGCCCGGAACCAGGTGATCTTGTCCATCTCGGCATTCGGCGTGATGCGGCCGCGCAGACCGGCTAGCCGGCCGCCAAGTCTGTCGATCAGGGCCTGGCCGTTCATCATGGGGCGGCAAGCTCCTTCGGCAGCGCATAGGCCCACTGAGTGATATTGCCGGCGCCGAGAAAGACGACAAAGTCGCCGGGCTTGGCGATGTCGCGGATGACGGGCGCGATGTCGGCCGGTCCCTCGATGTAGCGGGCGTCGCGATGGCCGCCGGCGCGGATACGCGACACCAGCGCGTCCGATGTCACGCCGTCCATCGGCTCTTCGCCGGCGGCGTAGACCGGGGCGACCATCACCGTGTCGGCATCGTTGAAGCAGGCGGAGAACTCGTTGAACAGATCATGCAACCGGGTGAAGCGGTGCGGCTGGGCAATGGCGATGACACGCCCGTTGGTGGCGCTGCGCGCCGCCTTCAGCACCGCCGAGATTTCGACCGGGTGGTGGCCGTAATCGTCGAACACGTCGACACCGTTCCAGGAACCGGTGTGGGTGAAGCGGCGCTTGACGCCGGCGAAGGACGACAGGCCTTTCTTGATCGCCTCGGCCGACAGGCCGAGTTCGTGCGCGACCGCGATCGCGGCGGTCGCGTTGGAGACATTGTGGCGGCCGGGCATCGGCAGGCGCAGGCCCGAAATCGCCGTCTGGCCGCGCCCCTTGCGGTCGCGGATGATCACGTCGAACTCCGAGGTCGCCCCCGCCATGCGATGGTTGGTGAAGCGCACATCGGCCTGTGCGTTCTCGCCATAGGTGATGACGCGCCGGTCCTCGATGCGCCCGACCAGCGCCTGCACTTCCGGGTGATCGGTGCACATCACTCCGAAGCCATAGAAAGGCACGTTCTCGACGAACTGGCGGAACGCTTCGCGCACATTGTCGAAATTGCCATAATGATCGAGATGCTCGGGATCGATGTTGGTGACGACGGCGATGTCGGCCGGCAGCTTGAGGAAGGTGCCGTCGCTCTCGTCGGCTTCGACCACCATCCACTCGCCATCGCCCATGCGGGCGTTGGTGCCGTAGGCATTGATGATGCCGCCATTGATGACGGTCGGGTCGAGCCCGCCGGCCTCGAGCAGCGTCGCCACCATCGAGGTCGTCGTGGTCTTGCCATGCGTGCCGCCGATCGCCACCGCCTGGCGAAAACGCATCAGTTCGGCCAGCATCTCCGCGCGGCGCACGATCGGCAACAGCTTTTCACGCGCCGCCTTCAGCTCCGGATTCGACTTCTTGATCGCCGTCGAGACGACGATGACCTCGGCGTCACCGAGATTCTCCGGCTTGTGGCCGACGAAGCATTCGATACCCTTGTCGCGCAGCCGCTGCACATTGGCGCTGTCGGCCTGATCGGAGCCCTGCACCTTGTAGCCGAGATTGTGCAGCACCTCCGCGATGCCGCTCATGCCGATGCCGCCAATGCCGATGAAATGCACGAGGCCGATGGTCTGCGGCATCTTCATGGGTGCGTCCCCTTCCTGAAATCCGATACTGTTTTGCGGGACGCAATAGCCTCTGTGAGGTCGGCGAGCAACCGCGCCGCGTCGGGCCTGCCGACCGACTTGGCCGCGGCAGCCATCGTCGCCAGCCGCTCCGGTTGGTCTATCAGGGCGCCGAGCAATGCCGCGATACGCTCGGGCGAAAGCGAGGATTGCACATGCACTTCGCCACCGCCGGCGGCCGCAAGGGCGGCTGCATTGGCCGCCTGGTCGTGGTCGAGCGCGAAGGGATAGGGCACCAGCAGCGCGGGCCGGCCGATGACGGCGATTTCCGACACGGTCGAGGCGCCGGAACGAGAGATTACAAGATGCGCCGCCGCTATGCGCGCCGCCATGTCGGTGAAGAACGGCGAGACCTCGACGGTGACGCCGAGCGCGGCATAGGCCGCCTTCACCCGCGCCACGTCGTCCGCGCGAGCTTGTTGGGTCACGACAAGGCGCTTGCGCTGTGCGTCGGAAAGCAACGCGATTGCCCCCGGCATGGCATCGGAAAAGAACTGTGCGCCCTGGCTGCCGCCGAACACCAGCAGGCGGAAAGGCTCATCCCCGGTTGAAGCCGCGTAAGGCGTCCTGGCCGCTTCGAGAACAGCCGGCCGGACCGGATTGCCGGTCGTCACAGTCTTGGCGCCGGCCGCGCTTTCATCCTGCGGCAGGAAGCCGCCGGCTATCGCGTCGACACGGCCGGCCAGCGCCCGGTTGGCGCGCCCCATCACCGCGTTCTGCTCGTGGATCAGCGTCGGCACCTTGCGCCGCGTCGCCGCGTAGAGCGGCGGCAAGGTCGGATAGCCGCCAAAGCCGACCACGGCCTCCGGCTTGACCCTGCCGATGATGGCGGAGGCCTGACGCACGCCGCTCCAGATTTTCCAGAAGGCGCCGAGCAGGGCGAAGGGATTTTTCGAGCCTAACGTCGCCGACTGGATCGGATGGACGGCCGCCGCAGGAAAATGGGCGGCAAACCGTTCGGCCCGGGTGTCGGTCGCCAGATGCACCGCCCAGCCGCGATCGAGGAGTTCATGCGCCAGCGCTTCGGCTGGAAACAGATGTCCGCCGGTTCCGCCCGCCGCGAGAAGGATAACGCCTCTGGCCATGTCACTCCGCCGGCATGGCGCGCTGCGGCAGGGTAAAGCCCATCTGCTTGCGCTTTTCCGGCCGCTTGCGCGTCAGCGCCAGCACCATCCCCATCGAGATGGCGATGGCGATCTGCGAGGAGCCGCCATAGGAGATGAAGGGCAGCGTCATGCCCTTTGCCGGCACCAGCTGCAGGTTGACGCACATGTTGATGACGGCCTGCAGGCCGAACACGGTGACCAGACCGCCGACCGCATAACGGGTGAAGTCGTCATGCTCCTTGAGCGCCGTGTTGAGACCGCGCAGCACGATGAAGGCGAAGATCGACATGATGAAGAAACACATGATCAGCCCAAATTCTTCGCCCGCGACCGAGAAGACGAAGTCGGCATGGCTGTCGGGGATGACCCGCTTGACCGTGCCCTCGCCCGGCCCAACGCCGAACCAGCCGCCATTGATCAGCGCATCGCGGCCCATGTCGACCTGGAACGTGTCGCCTTCGCCGGTGAGGAATTTGTCGATGCGCAGCGCGACGTGCGGAAACACCGTATAGGCGGCGAAGACGCCGCCGACGCCGGCAGCGCCCAGCACGATGATCCAAAGCCATGGCAGCCCCGCCATGAAGAACATGATGCCCCAGGTGCCGGTGGTCAGCATGGTTTGGCCGAGGTCCGGCTGCGCCACCAGCAGCGACACGACCAGCACCAGGAGCAGCATGGCGAACAGATTGCCCGGAATGTCGGGCTGGCGCTTGTGCTCGGCGAACAGCCACGCGCACATGATGACGAAGGCCGGCTTGAGGAACTCGGACGGCTGGATGGACAGGCCGGCAAGCGACACCCAGCGGCGCGCGCCCTTCACCTCGACGCCGACATAGAGCACCGCCACCATCAGCACCAGCATCAGGCACAGCATGATCAGCGACATGCGCCGGATCTGCCTGGAATCCAGGAACGAGACCGCCAGCATCACGCCGAGCGCAGGCACGGTGAAGATGATCTGCCGGGTGGCGAAATGGAAACTGTCGAGGCCGATGCGTTCGGCCACCGCAGGACTTGCCGCGAAGGACAACACGATGCCGAGCCCCATCAGCGACAGAAACGCCGCCAGGAACCAGCGATCGATGGTCCACCACCAGGTTGCGACCGGACTTTTGTCGAGACGGCTCTGCATTATCGTGCCCCTCCGATGGGTTTGACGCCATCCATAGCGCTCGCAGCTTGCCTGAAGGCTTCGCCGCGGACCTCGAAATTCTTGAACTGGTCGAAACTGGCGCAGGCCGGCGACAACAGCACCACCGCCTCGCCACTGTCGTCCTTGGCCGCGTCATGCGCGGCATGCTCCACCGCTGCCGCCAGCGTGCCCGAGATCTCGTAGGGCACGGCCTCGCCGAGCGTCGCCGAAAAGGCGGGCGCCGCCTCGCCGATCAGATAAGCCTTGGCGATGCGCGGGAAAAAACCGCGTAGCGGCTCGATGCCGCCTTCCTTGGGCAGGCCGCCGGCGATCCAGTAGATGCGATTGAAGCTGGACAGCGCGGGTGCGGCGGCATCGGCATTGGTCGCCTTGGAATCGTTGACGAACAGCACATGGTCCTTGCGGCCAACCTGCTCCATGCGGTGCGCCAGACCCGGGAAGCTTTCCAGCCCAGACTGGATCTCGCCAAGGTTGAGCCCGACCTTGAGGCAAGCGGCGACGGCGGCCAACGCGTTTTGCGCATTGTGCTGACCACGCAGCGAGCCAATGCCTTCGAGGAAGGCTACCCGGCTGTAGCGGCCGTGCACGGCTTCCATCAGATTGGTGCCGTCGGCGAAATAGCCGTCGGTCAGCGGCAGGCGCTTGGAAATGCGGACGACCTGCCGCCCTGCCCGCTCCAGCCGATCGGCGATCTGCGCGCACCAGGAATCGTCGATGCCGATGATCGCCGTCTCGCTGCCCGCCACCAGCCGCTCCTTGATCGAAGCGTAGTGCTGCATGGTGCCGTGGCGGTCGAGATGGTCGGGCGTCAGATTGAGCAGGATGCCGGCCGTCGGATTGATCGAGGGCGCAAGGTCGATCTGGTAGGACGAGCATTCGACTACATAATGCCGGCCGGGCTTCGGCGGATCGAGCGTCATCACCGCACGGCCGATATTGCCGCCCATCTGCGTGTCGCGCCCGGAGGCTTGAAGGATATGCGCCGTCAGCGCCGTCGTCGTCGACTTGCCGTTGGTGCCGGTGATGGCGATGAAGGGAGCATCCGGCGCACGCTGCGTCCGTTCCCTGCAGAACAGCTCGATATCGCCGATGACCTCGACGCCGGCCCCGCGCGCCAACTCCACGGTCCAGTGCGGCTTGGGATGGGTCAGCGGCACGCCGGGTGACAGCACGAAGGCGGAAAAACCGGCCCAGTCGGCGCCACGCAGATCGCCGGTGGCGATGCCGGTGGCGGCCGCCTTGGCGACGCTGCCGGGATTGTCGTCCCAGGCCAGCACCTCGGCGCCGCCCTCGATCAGCGCGCGCGCCGTGGCGATCCCCGAGCCGCCGAGCCCGAAGAGCGATACACGCTTGCCTGCGAAGGATGCGGCGGGGATCAAGTGGCGGCCTATCTGAGCTTGAGGGTGGAAAGACCGACCAGCGCCAGGATGACGGCGATGATCCAGAAGCGGATCACCACCTGGCTTTCGGTCCAGCCGAGCTTTTCGAAATGATGGTGGATCGGCGCCATCAGGAACACGCGCTTGCCGGTCATCTTGAAGTAGCCGACCTGGATGATGACCGAGAGAATCTCGACCACGAACAGGCCGCCGACGATGACGAGCACGATCTCGTGCTTGGTGGCGACCGCGACCGTGCCGATCAGGCCGCCCATGGCCAGCGATCCGGTGTCGCCCATGAATATCGCCGCGGGCGGCGCGTTGAACCACAGGAAGCCTAGGCCGGCGCCGATGACCGCGCCAAGCACGACCGCCAGTTCACCAGTGCCAGGCACGAAATGGATCTGCAGATATTCGGCGAAAACCGCGTTGCCCGAGAGATAGGCGATGACGCCGAAGGACGCCGCCGCGATCATGATCGGCACGATCGCCAGGCCGTCGAGGCCATCGGTCAGGTTCACCGCATTGCCGGCGCCGACGATGACGAAGCAGGAGAACGGAATGAAGAACCAGCCGAGGTTGATGATGAATTCCTTGGCGAAGGGGAATGTCAGCGACGACGAGAACGGCGCCTGGCCATTGTGCATGATCGCCCAGGCGGCGATGCCGGCGATAACGAATTCCAGCGCAAGCCGCGCCTTGCCGGAGAAGCCGAGATGCGACTGCTTCGTCACCTTCAGATAGTCGTCGTAAAAGCCGATCGAGCCGAAGCCGAGTGTCACCAACAGCACCACCCAGACATAGATGCTGGACAGGTTCGCCCATAAAAGCGACGAGCCGATGATGCCGGACAGGATCATCAGTCCGCCCATGGTCGGCGTACCTGCCTTTTTGAAATGGGTCTGCGGCCCGTCGGCGCGGATCGGTTGGCCCTTGCCTTGCCTGAGCCGCAGCGAATTGATGATGGTCGGCCCGAAGATGAAGACGATCAGGGCGGAGGTGATCAGCGCCCCGCCGGTGCGGAACGTGATGTAGCGGAAGACATTGAAGACAGAGACCTTGTCCGCGAAATCGACCAGCAGTGTGAACATGCGCTTTCGTCCCCGACTAGGTCTGGTTGCTTGTTGTCGTTTCAGCCGGGAATTTGCCCAGCAGCGCATCGACCAGTTTTGCAAAACCGATGCCCTTCGACGATTTGATCATCACCACGTCGCCCGGCTTCAGCGCGGCGAGCAGCACCGGCTTCAACTCCTCGACGCCGGCGCGGTATTCCGTCCTGATATCGTCCGGCAGCGCTTCCGCCAGCGACCGCATTTCCGGGCCGCCGAGAAAGACCGTCCGCGTGCCGGTGCCGACGATGAGATCGGCAAGAGCGGCGTGCAGCTTGGCCGAGTGATCGCCGAGCTCGAGCATGTCGCCAAGCACAGCGATGCGCCTGCCGTCGCCCGTTACCGGCGTCGCGTTGAGCAGCGCCATCGCGGCCGCCATCGAGGCAGGATTGGCGTTGTAGCTCTCGTCGATCAGCGTGATCGAGCCACCGGCCTGGCTCGAAATCGGGCCCCCGGCCCGGCCCGAAATCGGGCCACCGGGATGCCGCAGCACGTGGCGCTTGCCGCGCCCGCGCTCGGCCGAGAGATCGGCCAGCGCCAATGCAACCTTGTCGAGATCGGCGCCAACCAGATGGGCGGCGCCAAGCACCGCCAGCACGTTCTGCACCATGTGCCGGCCGGGCGCGCCGATACGGGCGATGATATCGTGGCCGCAGATCCTGGCGGCGATGTCGGAATGGTCGGCATGCAACTCGCACTTGACCAGCTTGAAGGTCGAGCGCGCATTCTCGCCGAAGCCATGGATATGCTCGACGCTGGCAGCCTGTGCCATCTTGTACAGCAGCTTGAAACGCGCATCGTCGCGGTTGAGGACGGCAGCACCATCGGGCTCCAGGCCCTCGAAAATCTCGGCCTTGGCCTTGGCGATCTCGTCCAGGTTGCGGAAGAAGCCAAGATGCGCGGCCGCGATCATGGTGACGATGGCGACATGCGGCCGCACCATCTTCACCAGCGGCCGGATCTCGTCGGGATGGTTCATGCCGATCTCGAACACGGCATAGTCGCAATCGGCGGGCATGCGCGCCAAGGTCAGCGGCACGCCCCAATGGTTGTTGAAGGACTGCGCCGAGGCATGCACCTTGCCGACAGCCGAAAGCACGTGGCGCAGCGCCTCCTTGGTCGTGGTCTTGCCCGCCGAGCCGGTCACCGCGATGATCTTGGCTTGCGAGCGGGCGCGCGCCGCGACACCGAGCTTTTCCAGCGCAACCAGGACGTCGTCGACGACGATTATCGGCGCGGTCAACCGGCCAAGTGAGGGCAGCTTGCCTTCGGCCACCACCAGCACGCCGGCGCCGGCCTTGATGGCCGCGGTGACGAAGTCATGGCCGTCCATCGCCTCGCCCTTGATGGCAAAGAAAGCATCGCCCGGCTGCAGGCTGCGGCTGTCGATCGAAATGCCCGATATGCCTTCGGGCATGGGGCCGAGCGGCCGCCCGTCCGTGGCGGCAACCAGCGCTTCCGACGTCCACAGCAAGCTCATGCGGCATGCTCCCGGAGCGCGGCGCGCACTTCCTCGTGGTCGGAGAAATGCAGCGTTTCCGAGCCGATCGTCTGGCCTTCCTCATGACCCTTGCCGGCCACGATCAGCGTATCGCCGGCATGCAGCATGCCGACAGCCTCGTGGATAGCCTTGCGCCGGTCGCCGATCTCCATGGCGCCGGGCGCGGCCCCAAGAATGGCGGCGCGGATGGTTTCGGGCACTTCCGAGCGCGGATTGTCGTCGGTGACGATGACGACATCTGCAAGCCGTGTCGCGATCTCGCCCATGATCGGTCGTTTGCCACGGTCGCGGTCGCCACCACAGCCGAAGACGACCATGACACGGCCGGTGGTGAACGGACGCACCGAGGCCAGCACGTTCTCCAGCGCATCGGGCTTGTGCGCGTAATCGACATAGACCGGCGCGCCGCTCGCCGTGGTGCCGACGAGATCGAGCCGGCCCGGCGCCCCTTTCAATTTCTCCAATGCCGCCAAGGCTTTGGCGACAGGCGTTCCAGTGGAAATGGCCAGCCCCGCCGAAACCAGCGCATTCGCGATCTGGAAATCGCCGGCGAGCGGCAGGTCGATCTCGTGGATCACACCGTCGGCCTCGACCTCGGCACGCTGGCGATGACGCTCATGCTCGACCCGCTTCAGCCTGAGGAAATCGCCATGGCGGCCAACCGTCAGCACGTCGAGCCCGGCGGCCCGCGCCGCCTTTATCGTCGGTTCCGACCACGGATCGTCGGCGAAGACGATGGCGGGTGCGCCCTTCGGCAGCAGCGTGTCGAACAGGCGCAATTTGGCGCGATGATAATCCTCGATCGTCGGATGGTAATCCATGTGGTCGCGGCCGAGATTGGTGAAGCCCCCGGCCGAGAGCTTCACCCCATCGAGGCGGCGCTGGTCGAGCCCGTGGCTGGAGGCCTCCATCGAGGCGTGGGTAACGCCGGCATCGGCCAATTCCCTGAGCAACCGGTGCAGGGCGACCGGATCGGGTGTCGTCAGCGAACCATATTCGTTGCGGCCGGGCGCGACCACGCCAGTGGTGCCGATCGAGGCGGCGGCGTATCCCGCCTGCTCCCAAATCTGCCTGGTGAAGGCGGCAACCGACGTCTTGCCGCTGGTGCCGGTAACCGCGACCATGGTTTGCGGCTGTTTGCCGAAGTAGCGGGCGGCACTCAAGGCCAGTGCCAGGCGCGGATCATCGACCCCCAGTACCGGAACCGGCAAATCGGCAAGGGCGCTCCCGTTGCCCAAGACGATCGCGGCAGCGCCACGCCGGGCCGCGTCGGCGGCATAGCTCGCGCCATCGGCCTTGGTTCCGGCAAGCGCGAAAAAGACGACGCCCGGTTTTACCTGGCGGGAATCGGACGAGATGCCGGTAACCTCCAGATCGGCCGAAGCTGTTCCTTCGACAGGCAGGATACCGGCTAGATCTTTGAGCTTCATCGAGTCCCGTTCACCGCAACAAAATAGCGCGCAGTTGCCGGCGCGCCCTAAGAATCACTGATAGGAAACCAGCGTTGCACCATTTTCATGGCTGAAATCTGGCTTCACGCCAAGCATGGCCGCTGAACGCCTGATGATATTGCCGGCCATAACCCCAGCATTGTTGGCGGCGACGTCGGTCATCCCAGGCTTTTCCGGATGCGGGGCGTCGGCGATCGTGAACACCAGATATTGCGGATCGTCCATCGGGAAGGCGGCGACGAAGGTGTTGAAATTCAACTCCTTCGAGTAACGGCCGTTGATGACCTTCTCGGCCGTTCCGGTCTTGCCGCCGACGCGGTAGCCGGGAACGCGGGCGTTTCTGGCCGAGCCCTTTTCGGCGTTGAGCGTGTAGAGGTAGCGCATGCCCTCGACGGTTTTGTCGGCGACCACTTTCTTGGCTGCCGCCATCGCGTCCTGCTGGCTGCGGACCAGGAATGTCGGCTCCATCAGATATCCGCCATTGACCAGCGCTGCGCAGCCGACAGCCGCCTGCAGCGGCGTCGTCGACACGCCATGGCCGAAGGCGATGGTGAACGAGTTGACCTGCTTCCAGACTTTCGGCTCGGTCGGGCGGGCGACTTCGGGCAGTTCGGTCTGCATCTTCTCCAGAATGCCGAGGCGGTGCAGGAATTCGCGGTGCGCCTCGATGCCGACCAGCTCTGCCTCCCTGGCCGATCCGATGTTGGACGAATAGAGGAACACCTCCGGCAACGACAGCACACGGTTCTTGCCGTGGAAATCGTGAATGGCCTGGTGGCCGACGCGGATTGGATGCGAAGCGTCGAAGCGGCTCGACATCGTCGCCTTGCCGGAATCGAGCGCCATGGCCGAGGTGAAGCTTTTGAACGTCGAGCCCATTTCATAGAGCCCCGCCGACATCCGGTTGAGCCGGTCCTTGTCCTGCGCATTGTAGGGATTGTTCGGATCGAAATCCGGCACCGAGGCCATGGCCACCACTTCGCCGGTCTTGACGTTGAGCACGACCGCGCCAGCGCCCATGGCGCGATAGCGCTCCAGGCCGGCGGCAATCTCGTCGCGCACCACATGCTGGACGCGCAGGTCGATCGAAAGCTTCACCGGCCTGAGATCCTTCGCCACCGCCAGGCCCGACGCCTGCAGGTCGCTCAGGCCCTGCTCATCGATATATTTCTCCATGCCGGAAATGCCCTGGTTGTCGATGTTGGTCAGACCGACAACGTAGGACGAGGTTTCGCCGCTTGGATAGAAACGGCGCTTTTCGGTGCGGAAGCCAAAACCGGGAATGCCGAGCTGCATGATGTCGGCCTGCTGCTTGGGCGTCAGCTGCCGCTGCAGCCAGACGAAGCCGGCGCCGCTCTTCAGCTTGTGATAGGTCTGCTCGTAGTCGATTTCGGGCAGCACCGTCGACAGCTTCTCGATCGCCTCGTCGGCATCGACGATGCGGCGCGGCTCGGCGAACAGCGACGCCGTCTTGATGTCGGTGGCCAGCACTTCGCCGTTGCGGTCGACAATGTCGGGCCGCGAGGCGGTCACCCGGCTCTGCGGCCCGCCCGACAGGTCGGGTGTCTGGAAACCGAGATAGACCAGCCGCCCGGATATGGTCGAGAAGATGCCGAAGAACACCGCCATCGTCATCACGATGCGCGCCTTGCCCTTGCCACCTGTTGCCTTGCGGGCGCCTTCGACCACGATCGATCTGTCCTCGCCCGTCCTGGCGCGGCTTACCGACGCGAAGCGCTTCAGCAGTTTGCCGATCATTGGGCGATGTCTCCGGTCACGACGGGATCCTTGTCGCCTGAAGGCGCCTTATCGGAATTGTCGGCCATGGCGCCCTGGCGCCCGTTCAGGATGTCCTGGATATCGAGGGCCTTGGCCGGCAGGTCGCCCAGGCCCACGATCTGGCGAGCACTGACCGGCTCCAGCGCGAGCTGCGATTTATAGAGTTCGGCCAGCTTCTGCAGGCGCGACGGCTGGGTGAGCAGGCTCCAGTCGGCCTTGAGCAGGTCGATCGTGTCCTCCTCGTAACGGATCTCGGCATGGATCTTCTGCACGGCCGCCAACTGGTCCTCGGCCTCGCGCTTGGCCTTGTAGGTCAGGGCCGCCGCCGAAACCATGACGGCGATCAGGACAATGTCGCTGGTACGAAACACGTGCTTACCTCTCCCCCGGCCGGTCGATGCCGGGAAGCTTTGGAAGGCCGAAAATCGAAAAATCGTCGCCGCGCGCCGGAGCCTCGGTGCGGATCGCGGCACGCAACCTGGCCGAGCGGGCGCGCGGGTTGGCTGCAATCTCGGCGTCGCCTGCGGTCACGCCGCCACCAGCCTTGCGGAATGTCGCGGTGCGCGCCTGCGCCTCCGGCATGTGGCGCGAGCCGGTCATGGCGTCGGCGCGGTCGGCGATGAAGCGCTTGACGATGCGGTCTTCCAGCGAATGGAACGTCACCACGGCGAGCCGTCCACCGGGCTTCAGCGCGCGTTCGGCCGCGAACAGCGCCCTGGCCAGTTCGCCGAGCTCGTCATTGACGAAGATGCGCAGCGCCTGGAAGACGCGGGTCGCCGGATGGATCTTGTCCTTCGGCGCGCGTCCAATATGGGTTTCGATCGCATCGGCGAGTTCGAGCGTGCGCTCGAATGGGCGTTTTTCCCGGCGCGCCTCGATCATGCGGGCGATGCGGCCGGCGTGACGCTCTTCGCCGAGGAAGCCGAAGATGCGGGCAAGGTCGCCCGGCTTGAAACTGTTGACGACATCGGCAGCACTCAGGCCCGCCTGCGCCATCCGCATGTCGAGCGGTCCGTCGTTGCGGAAGGAAAAGCCGCGCTCGGCCTGGTCGAGCTGCATGGAGGAAACGCCGATGTCGAGCACGACGCCATCGACGCTTTCGACGTGTTCGTCGAGCGTCGAGAACGGCGCCTGCACCAGCTTCAGCCGGCCGCCGGATTGCGCCTCGAGGTCGCGGCCGGCCGCGATGGCATCCGGATCGCGATCGATGGCGACAACGGACGCGCCGGTCGCCAGTATCGCCTTGGTATAGCCGCCGGCGCCGAACGTGCCGTCGATGACGATGTCGCCCTCCGCCGGCGCCAGCGCTTCCAGCACTTCGCCAAGGAGGACCGGAATGTGGCGGACCGATCCGCCAACGGCGTTGATATCATCGCCGTGGCCCACCGTCATTCCGGTCGCTCCCCAGCCGTGGCCTCGTGAGTCTTCGTCCCCTGCCGAAGCTGCAAAAGCCTGGCCCGCGCCTGCGCGCCGTAGGTCGCAAGCCGTCCCGGCTCCCAGATCTGAAAGAAATTGCCGCGCCCGACAAAGGCCACCTCCGCGGAAATGCCGGCATGTTCGCGGATGAAATCGGTCATGGTGATGCGGCCGTCCTGGTCGAGCTTCAGGAACGCTCCGTCGCCATGGCAGAAGAACGACATGTCGTCCGCAGCCTGCAGGAACGGGTCTTCCCGCGCGATGCGTTGCTCGTAGCGATCGAGCAGATCGAGCCCGCCGACATCCATCGCCGGCAGGTCCAGGCACCGCAGCGCATAGAGTTCCGAATAGCCGCGCTTCTGCACCACGGCACGGAAATGCGCCGGAACGGACACCCGCCCCTTCGCATCGATCCTGCTCACCGTGTTCGACAGAAACCGGTCCATCACACGTTGCAGCCGCTTGCGCGGCCGCACCCCTCTTCATCGTGTCGCACGCGCCACCGCAGCGCTGCGCCCGCCCCGCACCAACCTCGTCCACACGGGCAAAAAACGGCAAACGCGCAGCCGCCGCGGCTGCCCGATTGGCGTACGCTTTACCCTGACGCGGAACGAAGGCTTTGATGTCGAAATGGGATACCATGGGGCACTATGGGCGTCAACGGGAATAGGCTTCACAAACATGCGCATCACGGCGACGAGAAGGCTTTGACGGCACGTCTCGTCTTTATGGTCTATTAAGCCTAACGAACCGTTTAGAGCCTCGCTGGTCTAACTGGAGACGCCTTGCCGCGAGCCGCGGCCGGGCATAGCGTCTCCCCATATCACCGATCGCCAAGGGATTTGAAACTCGATGTCTGAAACTGCCAAATCGCGCGCCGCGGCCCTTCCCCATTTGCGTCGCAGCGGGTTTGCCATGGGCGATTCCATTCCCCTGCCACTGACCATGGCCGCCATCTTCCATGCACCGGGCGATGCCACCGGCTTCAATCAGTATGGCCGCTTCAGCAACCCCACCTGGGATGCCGTCGAACACATGTTGTCTCATTTGGAAGATGCGCCCTGCGTCGGTTTTCCCTCGGGGATGGCAGCGATCTCGGCGGCATTCTTTGCCGTGCTCAAGGCCGGCGACCATGTCCTGCTGCCTTCGGACGGTTATCATACGACCAGGGCGCTGGCTGATCGCTTCCTGAAACCGCTCGGCGTCTCCTACGATGTCCGGCCGACGTCGACTTTCCTCGACGGCGGTTTTGCGGGCTACCGCCTGGCCTTCGTCGAAACGCCGGCCAATCCGGGGCTGGACATCTGCGATATCGCCGCTGTCGCCGAAGCCGTCCACAAGGCCGGCGCGCTGCTGGTGGTCGACAACACGACGATGACGCCCTTCGGCCAGCGTCCTCTCGATCACGGCGCCGATATCGTTGTCGCCGCCGACACCAAGGCACCCAATGGCCATTCCGACGTGCTGTTCGGACATGTTGCCAGCCGCAATGCGGATATCATCGCCGCCGTGACCGGCTGGCGCGAGGTCTCGGGCAGCATCCCCGGGCCGTTCGAAGCCTGGCTGGTGCATCGCGGCCTGGAAACATTGGATGTGCGCTTCGACCGCATGTGTTCGTCGGCGGAAGTGATCGCGCGGCGCCTGCAAGGCCATCGGGCGATCAACGGCCTGCGCTATCCCGGCCTCGAAGGCGATCCCTCGCACAATCTTGCCCGCGCCCAGATGGAGCGCTTCGGCTTCCTCATCTCCTTCGAACTCGCTTCCGAGCAGAAAGCCGAGGATTTCATCAACAATTGCGACCTGATGCAGGCCGCGACCTCCTTCGGCGGCGTCCACACCTCGGCCGAGCGGCGCTTGAAGCGAGGCGACGCGGTTCCGGCCGGCTTCGTTCGCCTGTCGGTCGGTTGTGAGCCGGTGGAAGAACTCTGGAAGGCGATCGAGGCCTCGCTGGACAGGATCAGCGACTGACAAATCGACCACGAGCGGGTCAGCGTTTGATGGGATCGCCGAACCGCCCTAACTCTTTGTTTTACGCAATTACGCAATTCCGCAAGGGAAAGCGCTAGCGCTTCTCCTGGATTGCTTAGGAGCCGAGGTCATTGGCTTCGATGTTGCGCCGACCATGCAGCACGCGAAGAACTTCGATCGCATCACCGCCGACCCGGTACAAGGTGAGATATTCGCCGACAATCAGATGGCGATACCCGGCGCAATGTCGTCGCGTGGCGCACCTGAGAAGGGATAAGTCGACAATTGCCGCCATCTTGCCGCTAAACGATCAAGCAACCGGTCCGCTGCTGCCTCGTTGTTGCCCGCAATATGAAGCCAGATCGCAATCAAATCCTCTTCCGCACGAGCGCTGCGGTCGATTGGCAGCAACTTCATGCCGCGTCGTCAGATCGCAGACGCCTGCGGGCCTCCGCCTTGATTTCGTCCATCGAGGCAAACCGACCAGGCCCGCTGTCGATCCCCTCCTGCACCAGCTTGCGCAGTTCCTCAACCGTGTAGCCCATCAGGTCGCGGCGGTCCTTCCATTGCCTCAACGCATCGCGGATCACCTCGCTCGCCGAAGCGTATTCTCCAGCCGCGACCACATCGTCGACGGCCTGAGCCAACTCCGGCGAAAGCGTGATGCTGCGTTTGTCGACCTGACCCACGATAGGCTCCTGATGATGAGCCGTGATGGTACGATTTAATCGCACCAGTTTCAAGAAAAGTCGGCGGATATCTCTGTCTTGCGGCGGGGCAAATCAGCGCCATGCGTTGAATCAGAAGCTGCGCCCATGGGCGTAACCTTCTGGCACCAAAGGCTTTATCCCAGATGTCGTGGAGAGAAACTGCCAGCTGGCCTGTAAGCCGGGTTTTGTATGGCCCTCGCCCCTTGCGAGGCGAGAACGTGGCGGCCATTCATCTTGGGCGCATGTTGCCATGCGCCTCACGCAACCTACCCGGACGGTGGGCCGGAAACAGCCCTCGAGGGTTCCCCCTCGCACCGCCCCTATTCGGTCTTGCTCCCGGTGGGGTTTACCGTGCCGCTCCTGTTGCCAGTCGCGCGGTGGGCTCTTACCCCACCCTTTCACCCTTACCCCGACAAAGTCGTGGCGGTTTGCTTTCTGTGGCACTTTCCCTGGGGTCGCCCCCGCCGGCCATTAACCGGCACCGTGTTTCCATGGAGCCCGGACTTTCCTCACCCGCGGCCTTTCGGCGTTTGCGGGTGCGGCCGCCCGGCCAGCTGGCAGGGCGTATAAAGGGGTTCACACCGCAAAACGCAACCGAAAAAGCCGTCGTGCCCGGTTCTTGTCAAGCCGGTGCGCCGACAGCCGCCAACTGGACCTTGACCTTGCTGCAATAGGCCGCCGAAACCGGGTTCATGCGGGTGGCGCCATGGCCGGCATTGTATTTCAGGATGGTGCCGCAGGTGGTGCCGCCGCCGAGGTCGCGCGCCATGGCGAGGTACTTCATGCCGTATTTGATGTTGGTGTCGGGATCGAACAGGCCCTTGGCCGACCCGCTGTAACCCATCATGCGCGCGGTTGCCGGCTTGATCTGCATCAGCCCGATCTCGCCAGCGCCGCCGACCATGTTCGGCCGGTAGTTGCTCTCGATCTTGATCACGGCCTGGGCCAGCGACACCGGAACCCCGTAGGTCGCCGCGTAGCGGCCGACAATCGCGGAATACTGGCCGCCGCTCGTCACCGCTGCGGTCGCCGCAGCGACGTTGCCGAGACCGATCGATGCCGTCGTCGTCATGTCCACGGTTTTGCGGCCGCGCTTTGTCTGCCTCTTGGCGGAGGATTTCCCTGCCCCGGTCTTACTTGCCTTGGTCCCACTTGCCTTGGCCCAGCTTGCCTTTTCCACTTTCGCGGAAACCTGCTTCGTCGTCGCCTTCGCACTCTTGCTGCTTTTGGCCGAAATGGCCTTGCCTTTGGCGGATGCCGCGACGAGGCCCTGGTCGGCCCGTGGACTTAACGGCGCGGCGTCGGCCGCACTGAAGGCAAAACTCATTACCCCGGCAGCAAGAGCTGCCGTTAAAACGGTCAATTTCTGCATGTGATCCTGTTCTGTTGGGGCCACGCGAAGATCTTCGCGTGGCATCGCTTGATCAATATCGGAACACCCGGGGGATGGACGTCCGACAAACTGTACGAAACGCCCTTTGAAGTCCGATTTGGCGCCAATGAAGGCGAGGCAAGTCACTTTCAGTGACAGTTTGTAACTTTATGACCAGCGAGGATTACTTGGACCCGCTCTTGACCTGAGGTCAATTCCTCGTGGAAGCAAGCAGTTTCTGCAGCGTGCGCATCGTCGAGCCGTCGGCGATTCCGTCGATCCGGCGCGGTCGAAAATGCCGTTGAAAGGCCTCAACGACAATTCGTGTCCGGTCGTCGAAGATGCCCGATATCTCGACGCCATAGCCATAAAGCGACAGCATCGACTGCAGCGTCTCCACATCGGCACCGCGGTCACCGGACTTCAGCGCGGCTCCGCGCCTGACGGGAGCGGCCGGCACGAGATGACCGACACCGGCCTTAAACAGCGCGGCCCATGGGAACTTCTCGCCGGGATCGATCTTGCGCCCCGGCGCCACGTCGGAGTGCGCCAACACCCGCTGGGGAGTGATCGCGTGCCGCGTGACAATCCCCTTGCACAGCTCGATGACCGCCGTGATCTGACGTTGCGGAAAGCCGGGATAGCCCAGTGAATGGCCGGGATTGACGATTTCGATGCCGATCGAGCAGGAATTGATGTCGGTGCGTCCGAACCAGGAACTCTGGCCGGCGTGCCAGGCGCGATCGCTTTCCCGCACCATCTGCACGACGTGACCATTCTCATGGACGAGATAATGCGACGAGACTTCACTCGCCGGATCGCACAGCCAGGCTTCGGCCGCGGCCCCTGTTGCCATGCCCGTGTAGTGCAGCACAATCATGTCGGGCTTCTGCGCGTCGCGCCTTGGCCCGAAATTCGGCGATACCCTGACCTCGGCGCTCGGCTCGTCGGGCAGGAAGCCGCTCATGCGTGCCGCAGACCCCGCTCGATCATCTCGTAGGCGGCGTTGATCGCCGCGACCCTGGTCGTCGCGATCTTGATGAATTCCTGCGGCAGCCCGCGCGCGATCAGCCGATCCGGGTGGTTGTCCGACACCAGCTTGCGATAGCGTTTCCTGACCTCCTCGAACGGCTTGCCCCGCTCGATGCCGAGGACGACATAGGGGTCGCCGGCACCAAGATTGACGTGCCGAGCCATGATCGATTCGTAATGCGTCTCGTCAATACGGAAGATCTCGGCGATACGGTGCAGGAAGATGCCTTCGCGCTCATGCACCAACCCATCGGCCTTGGCGATGTGGAACAGGCCATCGAGTATGTCTTCCAGCATCACGCAATTGGAGTGCCCGGAGCCGCAGAGCTGCGCCATGCGCTCGGCATAGGTCTCGAAACCGGCCACATCCCGCTGGGCCAGATCGAACAGCCGCGCGACGTTGCGCGTCTCCTTCGGCGGCACTTCGAAAATTTCCTGGAAGGCGCGCACCTCATCCTGCGTGACGATACCGTCGGCCTTGGCCATCTTGGCCGACAGCGCGATCATCGCCACCGAGAAGGCGACGCGGCGGCGCAGGTCGGCATCGCCGGAGAAAACCGTGCGCACAGCTTCAACCACGTCGGCGACGCCTGACGTGGTTGAAGACGAAACCCGCGTGATGAAGTCGCCGAGGCGGTCCCAAATCGACATGGCCAGCTTCATAGAGCCAACCGGTCCCCGCTATCAAGCCAATAACGGCCACTCTCTATCGGGTCCGTGGCCACCGACGATCCACGGTCCCGAGCGCGGTCTCCACGAGAAAGGCCGGCATGAAGCCGGCCTTCCTCCCAAGACACCTACTGCTTACAAACTACTGCGCGGGCGCAGGAGCGGGCGTTGCCGGAGCCGGCTCGGCAGGCTTGGTCGAATTATCGGCCGGGGCCGCAGGCTTCATCGGCTGCTCGGCAGCCGGCGGATTGGTGCTCTGCGTGGTGGTGTTGTCAGTGCCTGTGCCACTGTCGCTGCAGGCGGCAACGCCCAGCAGGGCCAGGGCGGACACCGAAGCAAGAATGAGCTTTTTCATTACGTCTCTCCTTCAACACACGTTCACGTTGCGGTGAACGGTCGAAGGAGAAATGCCCCGGACGGCCATGGGTTTCATAACGTTGCGTTTCCGCCTGTAACATCAATGGCATGCAGGCGACATTGCTGCCGGCGCTTGGGCGCTTTAACAACGATAACGAAAACGAATACCGGAGACAGCCGCATGACCGCGAAATGGGATTTCTGGATCGATCGCGGCGGCACCTTCACCGATATTATCGGCCGTGACCCGCAAGGCGGGCTGCATCCGCGCAAATTGCTGTCGGAGAATCCTGAGGCCTATGCCGATGCGGCCATTCAGGGCATCCGCGACCTGCTCGACCTTGAACCGGCCGCCGCGATCCCGTCCAGCCTGATCGGCGACATCAAGATGGGCACGACCGTGGCCACCAACGCCCTCCTGGAGCGCAAGGGCGACCGCGTGTTGTTGCTCATCACCAAGGGGTTTCGCGATGCGTTAGGGATTGCGTACCAGGCGCGACCGGACATCTTCGCCAAGGAGATCATCCTTCCCGAACAGCTCTATGAGCGCGTCATCGAGGTCGACGAGCGTGTGCTCGCCGACGGCCGCGTCGAACGGCTGCTCGACATATCAGCCTGCCGGCCGGCCATAGAACAAGCGAAAGCCGATGGCATCGATGCGGTGGCGATCGTCTTCATGCATGCCTGGAAATATCCCAATCACGAGAAGGCGGTGGCCAAGGTCTGCCGCAAGCTTGGTTTCGGACAGGTCTCGGTCAGCCACGAGGTCTCGCCGCTGATCAAGCTGGTCGGCCGCGGCGACACCGCGGTGGTCGACGCCTATCTGTCGCCGATCCTGTCGCGCTATGTGCAAAGGGTGGCGGGAGAACTGGGGGTGGCGGGAGAACCGGGTGCGGCGGGAAAAAACAACGAATCCCCTCGCCTGATGTTCATGATGTCTTCTGGCGGGCTCACCGGGGCCGACATGTTCCAGGGCAAGGACGCATTGCTGTCGGGCCCGGCCGGCGGCGTGGTCGGCATGGTCGAGACGGCGAAGCTCGCCGGTTTCGACAAGGTCATCGGCTTCGACATGGGCGGCACGTCCACCGACGTCGCCCACTATGACGGCGAGTATGAACGGGCCTTCGACACGGAAGTCGCCGGTGTGCGCGTCCGCGCGCCGATGATGCGCATCCACACGGTCGCCGCCGGCGGCGGCTCGATCCTGCACTACGAGGCCGGCCGTTTCCGCGTCGGACCGGACTCCGCGGGCGCCAATCCCGGCCCCGCCGCCTACCGGCGCCGCGGGCCGCTGGCCGTCACAGATGCCAATGTGATGCTCGGCAAGCTGCAGCCCGACTTCTTCCCGTCGATCTTCGGTTCCGGCCAGGACGCGCCGCTCGACGCGGAAACCGTGCATGCGAAATTCGCGGCACTTTCCACTGAGATCGGCGATGGCCGGCCGCCCGAATCGGTCGCCGAGGGCTTCGTCACCATCGCGGTCGAGAACATGGCCAATGCGATCAAGAAGATTTCCGTGCAGCGCGGCTACGATGTCACCGGATATCTCCTGAACTGCTTCGGCGGCGCCGGCGGACAGCACGCGTGCCTGGTCGCGGACGCGCTTGGCATGGAGGCCGTGCTGATCCATCCCTTCTCCGGCCTGCTTTCGGCCTATGGCATCGGCTTGGCCTCGGTGTTCGCCTCGCGCCAGCAGGCGTTGCTCAAGCCGCTCGCCGAAGAGTCCAGAACGGAGATTGGCGGCCTCATCGCCACCTTGAAAAAGGCCGTTATCGCGGAGCTGGCGGCGCAAGGCATCGCCGAGGACGTGGTTGCCACCAGGCCGGTACTGCACATTCGCTATGACGGCACCGACACGACGCTGCCGGTAAATTTTGAGAACGACTCGATTTTCCAGGCAAAGCGCGATTTCGAAATCGCCCACAAAGCGCAATTCGGTTTCGTCTATGACGACAAGCCGATGATGGTCGAGACCGTCGGCGTCGAAGGCACCGAAACCGGCCAGACCAGCGCCGAGGCCCCTGCGCCTGCCGGACCGGCAAGGGTCCATCCAGCCGCTTCCGAGACCCGGCGTATCTACACGGAAGGCCGGTGGCATGAAGCTGGCGTCTACCGTCGCGAGACCCTCGGTCCGTCCAATCTGGTCGTCGGCCCCGCCTTGATCATCGAGCCGAACCAGACCATCGTCGTCGAGCCGGGCTGGCGGGCCGAAATCACCAACCTCAATCACGTCGTCATTCGTCGCACGGAAAAGAAGACGCGCGCCGCTGCCCTGGGCACGCAAGCCGATCCGGTGATGCTCGAAGTCTTCAACAATCTCTTCATGTCGATCGCCGAGCAGATGGGCGTGACGCTGCAGAACACCGCCTATTCCGTCAACATCAAGGAAAGGCTGGATTTTTCCTGCGCTGTCTTCGACCACACCGGGGCGCTGGTTGCCAATGCGCCGCACATGCCGGTGCATCTCGGCTCCATGGACCGTTCGGTCGAAACCATTATCCGGCTCAACTCCGGCGACATCCATCCCGGCGACGTCTTTGCCTTGAATGCCCCCTATAATGGCGGCACGCATCTGCCCGACATCACCGTGGTGACACCGGTGTTCGACGACATCAGGAAAAACATCCTCTTCTGGGCGGCCTCGCGCGGCCACCATGCCGATATTGGCGGCACCGCCCCGGGCTCGATGACGCCGCTCGCCACCACGGTCGACGAGGAAGGCGTTCTGTTCGACAATTTCCGCATCGTCGACGGCGGAAAATTCCGCGAGACGGAGCTGCATACGCTGCTCACCGATCATCGCTACCCCGCCCGCAACCCGCACCAGAACATCGCCGATCTCAAGGCACAGATTGCCGCCAACGAGAAGGGTGTCGCCGAACTGCGCAAGATGGTCTCCCATTTCGGACTCGACGTCGTCGAGGCCTATATGGGCCATGTCCAGGACAATGCCGCCGAGAGCGTGCGTCGCGTGCTGGAGCGGCTGCCGGACACGTCGGAATATGAATATCCGACCGATACCGGCCAGGTCATCAAGGTGAAGATCACGGTCGACCGGCAAAAGCGCGAGGCGGCCGTCGACTTCACCGGCACGTCGCCTGTCATGAAGAACAATTTCAACGCGCCCGAGCCGGTCGCTCGGGCCGCCGTGCTCTACGCCTTCCGCGTCATGGTCGAGGACATGATCCCGATGAATGCCGGCTGCCTCAGGCCGATCAACATCGTCATTCCCGACGGCTGTATGCTGAAGCCCGCCTACCCTGCCGCCGTCGTCGCCGGCAATGTCGAGACCTCGCAGCACGTAACCAATGCGCTGTTCGGCGCCATGGGCGCGATGGCCAATGCGCAGGGCACGATGAACAACCTGACTTTCGGCAACAAGAAGTACCAATATTACGAGACCATCTGTTCCGGGTCGCCGGCCGGCCATATGAACTCCGGCCGCGGCTTTGCCGGCACCTCCGGCGTGCACACCCATATGACCAATTCGCGCCTAACCGATCCGGAGGTGCTTGAACTGCGCTTTCCCGTGGTGCTGGAGGATTTTCACATCCGCGAAGGCTCGGGCGGCAAGGGCAAATGGAACGCCGGCGACGGCACCAAGCGCACCATCCGCTTCCTCGAGAAGATGGAATGCGCCATCCTGTCCTCGCACCGCAACCGCCCCCCACGGGGGCTGGATGGCGGCAGTGACGGCGAGGTCGGCTCGACCAAGGTCCGCCGCAACGACGGCACGGTCGAGGTGCTGAAGGCCTGCGACCAGACCGTGCTCGACCCTGGCGAGGCCGTCATCGTGACGACGCCGACGCCGGGCGGGTTTGGCAGCGCCTTGTAACGTGTGAGATCGGACGGCATCAGCCGGCTAAAGCTGGGAAAGGTGATAATCGCCGGAAGGGCCGCGAAAAGCTCGGAAGACAAGGAATTTGAAGGAAATCAACGGGGGCCTATGCGACGAAAAAGACTTACGCCCCCCGCCGTTGCACAATTTTCGCGACGAGCCCATCTGATGTTTCCAATTTAGCAGCGTTGACCGTGACAGACCGGATTTGCCGAGATCGCGTCTGGGCTATAGAGTACCGCCCACGGGTTGAAATTATCAATCAAGTTCTGAGATAGCGATCCACGCGGACACCCGCAGTCGTCGGCGGGCTAGAAGGATTTTTGGCATGGACCTCGACAAAGTTTTGCCGATTGGGCAGGCGGAAAAGGTGTCGATAGCACTACTTGACTTCGATACGAACAACCCTCGCTTCACGCCGGATAAAGAACCAGCGTCGTCTAGCGATGATGACATTGTCATCCAATTGGCAAGAAGTGCTGATTTAGCCGAGCTGGTGCAGTCCATCTCGACGAGTGGCTATATCAACATTGAGCCGCTAATCGTAATTGAGCGGAACGGCCGGTTCGCGGTTCTAGAGGGCAACCGGAGGCTGGCCGCAGTCAAGGTCCTAAGAGACGACGCACTAGCGGCTAAAGCCAAACTCCTGCTGCCTCCTATGGATGATGACAAGCGTCCTTCCCTAGACAACCTCTTGAGCTATCGTGTTGCCACGGAGGCCGATGCACGAGATCTCATCGGTTTCAAGCATATTAACGGACCCCAGGGTTGGGACGCATTTGCGAAGGCCCGGTTCGCTGCTCGCTGGCTTGACGATGAGCACTCTAAGCCCAACGGGATGACTTTGGCCGAAATCGCGGGACGAATGGGCGACCAGCATATGACAATTCACAGAATGGTCACCGCTCTGTTTGTTCTCCAGCAGGCGGAAAGGGAAAACGTCTACGATATCGAGGACAGGCGGAAAAAATCCTTTAGCTTTTCCCACCTGTACACAGGGTTCGCTTATGACGAGTTTACCTCATATGTAGGGATGCAGCGGCCAGACCGGTCTGTTGATCCCCAGAGAGACCCAGTCCCAACAGACAAATTCGGCCAGCTTCAAAACCTCTTAATATGGCTCTACGGCTCGAAGGATCGAGACATCCAACCCGTGGTGAAAACTCAAAATCCGGACCTCAATCGGTTGAGGGAGGTGTTGGGCAATAAGATTGCTATTAAGGTTTTGGAAGAGCGAGGCAGCCTGGATGAGGCAGTTGTCGCAGGGACACCACTAAGTCTGCGCTTCGAAGAACACTTGATCGCGGCCAACGCTGAACTGCAACATTCACTCAGCGCTCTCGACGGGTTCGACCCTATAAAGCAGCCAGAGATGATCGTGATAGCCGAGTCGCTGCAAAGCGCGCCAGACTTATCAAATCTCAAGTCGATGCCGAGGCCGCACGCGTCGCAGCGGAAGCTCCAAAGTGACAACGAAGGCTATCGACCCGCCAACTCTAGATTTGAATGCTGGCCAGTTGGTTGACTGGTTGGAACTTGCAGCGCTCTTCGACCCTTACCACACCGCGCGTCTGGACCCATTACTCGCCTCGTTGAAGCAACTCACCGAAGAAAGTGAGGATAACATCGCGCAGGCCGATCGTTCCTGGGAGCAGATTATCGACGACGTCGAAAATGAGGTGTCGTACCGTCAGAAACATCTCACAGATACCTATCCCTTCAAGCTTGGCGACGGTGCAGAGGAGCTTTTACTGGCGGACGACTGGGATCAGGTCCGATATGCGTTTTACCTCGTGTGTTTGGTGACCTCGCACGTAACAGGATCGCCGATCCTCAAGGTTCCACCATCTGGGGAGCTCCTGAAACAACTCCGCAATCAGATTTTTCAGGTGTTGTCGACACTCGCAATGGCCGGGCTTTCTAAAGGTCCCGCTATCACGGTGGGCTGGCCTCGCAAGAGTGGTGAAACCGTCGTTGAGTTAATGGAGAGGGCGGCGGCCAACGGCGCCGGATTTGGTGTAAGGAATCCACCGGGCCAATACACTGCACCGGCTGAGAAAGACGGCGGGATCGATGTGATGGCCTGGACGCCCGAGGTTTCGCCACCGCCATCAACTCTCTTCTACGGTCAGACAGCCAGCGGGAACAACTGGGTCGACAAACCGGTGGGTTCGAAGGCGAGGTTGTTCGAAAACAATTATCTAATCGACGTTATGACCGGCAACAAAGGTCACGCGACAATCATACCCTTTCGCGTTTGGGATCAACGACTATTCCAAGCGCAAAATTTGGAACATCGAGCGCTGATTGATCGTCTCCGATTGCCGCCGCATGCCTATAACGGATTGCAACAGGCACTTCAGGGCATGATGGTCGACGAAGCTGACCAGATCGACACCGTTGTCGCTTGGCTCAAGGAATATCGCGCTATGGCTTTAGCCTGACACAGGTTGGATCAAAACTTCGCGTTCTTTGCGCTTGTTTTGGAGGCTATAGGTCACCCCCAAGTTCTCGATGTTCTGCGCCTGATAGAGCGATCGTATTAGGGGATGATCGTCGTACGTCAAAACCCAATGCCGAAGTTTCGGATTTTGAAGAATGTCGCTGAGCGCGATGTGCTTCGGCTCGTTCATAGCATTGAGATAGAGTCTACCGCCCGCCTGGACGTACGGTGGGTCAACAAAAAACAACGTCTTTGCCAATGGCACTCGAATCAACGACCTGTGCAGAAACGTCAGGCCGTCCTCATTGGTGAGCGTGATGCGCTCCCTTACAGAACCGAGCCAATGCACCCTCTCCCCCAGAGCGGTCCGGTTGAAGCGCGCATCTATCTTCCAATTTCCAGTCTGATTGTACCCGCCGATCGGGCCTGCGCGAAAAATGATGCCAGACCGACTAGTGCGATTCAGGAAGAAAGTCGCAAAGCCCAGGTCAAAGTCGTAAGACTTGAGGTTGGATTTGTTGACCACCTCGCTCGCCCATTGCCATGTCCGCATGTCGACGGAAACGGAATGGACTCGATCAACAAACCGGGCCGGCTCGTCAAGCATAGCTTTCCATGCTGAATAGACGCGGATATCGGCGTCGTTAAGATGAAGCTGGTCTACTAAACCGGATTTCAGCAAAATGACCGCTGCGCCGGCGCCGCCACAAAAAGGCTCGGCATAGTGCTTGCTTCGACCCTTGATTAGCGCAAGCTTGGCGGCCAGAAAATCGCTCAAAAACGCCTTCCCACCCGGATATCGGAAGGGGGAAACTGATCTGAGCTCTCCTGCCGTGTATTTCGGCGTAACGGTCACCGCGAATCCCCGCCGTTTTGAGGTTAATAGGTGGTGAGCGGACCCTTGTCGAGAGGGCGCGGCCGAGCGCATGTGCGGAGTCTAAAACCAGCCGAAATGGCACTGCAGGGTAAATGCGATGCACTAAACTAGTGCTAAACGAAGGTACCACTGATTTTGCACGCCTCCCTAGGAAGACGTCAACAGACTGTCACCGGCCTGTCATGACCCTGGGTTACCCGCTTGCGGCAAAGCAAATGGGGAATCACTTTGCCATGACGGACGTCTCCTCGGACCTGGTTTTTCGCCGCGGCAAGGAAGTTGGAAAAGCGGTCTACCAGAACCGCGCGCTTTCGAAAGCCGGCATTTCCGAGCGGCTGTTCGCCTTCCTGTTTTCCGGCCTTGTCTATCCGCAGATCTGGGAAGACCCTGACGTCGACATGGACGCGATGCAACTTGGCCAGGGTCATCGCGTCGTCACCATCGCTTCCGGCGGCTGCAACATCCTGGCCTACCTTACCCGTTCGCCGGCACGGATCGACGCTGTCGACCTCAACGCCGCTCACATCGCGCTGAACCGCATGAAGCTTGAGGCAGTCCGCCATCTGCCTTCGCAGGGCGACCTGTTCCGCTTCTTCGGCGCCGCCGACACCAGCCACAATTCGGAAGCCTACGACCGTTTCATCGCGCCGCATCTCGACCCGGTCAGCCGCCACTATTGGGAACACCGCAACTGGCGCGGCCGCCGGCGCATTGGTGTCTTCGACCGCAATTTCTACCAGACCGGCCTGCTTGGCCTGTTCATCGCCATGGGCCATCGCACGGCGAAGTTCTTCGGCGTCAACCCGGCCCGCATGATGGAAGCCAGGAATATCGGCGAACAGCGCCGCTTCTTCAACGAGGAGCTGGCGCCGGTCTTCGACAGGAAGCTGCTGAAATGGGCGACCTCGCGAAAAGCCTCGCTGTTCGGTCTCGGCATTCCGCCGGCGCAGTATGATTCGCTGATCACCTCCGGCGACGGCACCATGGCCAGCGTGCTTAAGGCCCGCTTGGAAAAGCTTGCCTGCGACTTCCCCTTGGAAAACAATTACTTCGCCTGGCAGGCCTTTGCTCGCCGCTACCCGGAACCAGGCGAGGCCGCCCTGCCCGCCTATCTGGAAAAGCACAATTACGAGACCATCCGCGGCAATGTCGACCGCGTCGCCATCCATCACGCCAACCTGATCGAATTCCTCGCCGGCAAGGATGCCGGCGCCGTCGACCGCTTCATCCTGCTCGACGCGCAGGACTGGATGACCGATGACCAGCTCAATGCACTGTGGTCGGAAATCACCCGCTCCGCCTCCACTGGGGCGCGCGTCATTTTCCGCACCGCTGCCGAGCCCAGCCTGCTGCCGGGCCGTGTTTCCACCTCGCTTCTCGACCAGTGGGATTACCAGAACGAGGCCTCGCGCGAATTCTCGGCCCGCGACCGCTCGGCCATCTATGGCGGCTTCCACCTCTATGTGAAGCGCGCCGCATGAGCACGACGGAGCTGCCGGCCAGCCACGCCGAACTGATGGACGGCGTCTACCGCTGGCAGCGCCACATCTACGACCTGACCCGCAAATACTACCTGCTCGGCCGCGACAAGCTGATATCGGGACTGGACGTGCCATCGGGCGGCACCGTACTGGAACTCGGCTGCGGCACCGGCCGCAACATCATCCTCGCCGCCCGCGCCTATCCAGACGCGCGCTTCTTCGGCCTCGATATTTCGGCCGAAATGCTGGAGACGGCAGGCGCCGCGGTTGCCCGCGAAGGCCTCTCTGATCGCGTCATGCTGGCAAGGGGCGATGCCACGGATTTCAACGCGAAGGCGCTGTTTGGCCAAGGCAGCTTCGACCGCGTCTTCGTATCCTATTCGCTGTCGATGATCCCGGGCTGGGAGAAGACGGTATCGGCAGCACTTGCCGCGCTGGCCCCGATGGGCTCGCTGCACGTCGTCGATTTCGGCCAGCAGGAAGGTCTGCCAGGCTGGTTCCGCACCTTGCTGCGCGGCTGGCTGAAAAAATTCCACGTCACGCCGCGTGAATCCCTGCGCGACGTTCTGGAATCGGAAGCCGAGCGAACCGGCGCAACCTTCCGTTTCCGCACGCTTTATCACGGTTATTCCTGGCTGGCTGTGATCAAGCTCGGCACCTGACATCGCAGACAAAACAGCCGTAGAACCCGGCGCGCTTTCGCCATCGGCGGCCCAACGCTCCAATTCCAAGGTCAATCCGGTGAACGCGATCAGCAGGGTTCGCCCTTCGCGATTGCAGAATGACCCAAAGGGTGGTACATTATCTCCATGCTGGAGATAGAAAGTGATCGTCGGGTTTCGGGACGGATGGCTGCGAGCCTTTTTCGTGGAAGACATCCATTCCCGCAACATTCCGTCCGATCTTGAAGGCCGGTTGTTCCGCAAGCTCCAGATGATCGATGACGCGACGACCGATCAGGATTTGCGCGTACCGCCGAGCAATCATTTCGAAAAGTTGCGTGGTAGTCTCGATGGCTTCCACTCAATCCGCGTCAACAACCAATGGCGGCTGATCTTTCGGTGGAATGGCGGCCGTGGTGAAGCGTCGGATATCCATCTCGACGATCATAGCTACAGATGAGACGACACATGTTGATGACCACACGCAAGCCGGCAACGGTGGGTGAAATCCTCACGGAAGAATTTATGCAACCACTTGGCCTGACACAGGCTGCTTTGGCGGAAGCGATGGGGGTTCAGCGCAAGCATGTCAACGAATTGTGCAACGACCGCCGCAACGTGACGGCCGCGACCGCGCTCATTCTGGCGCGGGTCTTTGGCAACAGCCCGGATTTCTGGCTCAACGTGCAGCGCCGCAGCGATCTTTGGCAGGTCATGAATTCACCCGAGGAGCGGGCCCGGATTGATCGCGCCAAGCCTTTGGCGACCGCGGCCTAGAAGAACTCTACAGCAACCGACTGCCGCTTAATGCAGCGCCTTCACGAGCGCCCCCACCATTGCTTGCGGGCGGTAGTTGAACTTGGCCGGCGTTAGCCCGAGCCGCACCACCACCAATTGCTCAGACGGAATGATGGCGACGGTCTGTCCGTCATGGCCCTCCATCCAGTAAGTGTCCTTCGGCAGCCCGGCCGCGACGCCGGCGCCGGGGTTTTCCTCGTCGCCCGGCGCTTCGATCCATAACTGGCCCTTGCCGTAGACCTTCGAGGCGGATGCCGGCTCGCGCATCCATTCGACGAAGCCGGCCGGCAGGATTTGGTTGCCGTTCCATACACCGCCCTGCAGCAGGAACTGGCCGAAGCGGGCCCAGTCATGCGCTGTGGCGTAGAGATAGGACGAGCCGACGAAAGTGCCCTGCTCGTCGGTCTCGAGCACCGCGCTACGCATGCCGAGCGGCTCGAACAGCGCCATGCGCGGCCACGTCAATGCCTTGGCCTTGTCGCCGATCGCGTCCTGCCAGAGGCGCGACAGCATCACCGCCGTGCCACTCGAATAGGAAAACGTCTTGCCGACCTCACCGGTGAGGGTTTTGGTTGCGGCAAAGCCCGCCATGTCAGGTTCGAGATAGAGCATGCGCGTGACGTCGGCGACGTCGCCATAATCCTCGTTGAACTCCAGCCCGCTCGACATTGCCATCATGTCGGCAAGGCTGATCGCGGCGCGGCCGTCGGCCTTCCACGGCGTGAACAGGCCCTTGTTGTCGACCGTCATCTTCCCATCCTTGACCAGCGTGCCGACGATAGCGGCATTCACTGTCTTGGTCATCGACCAGCCGAGCAGCGGCGTCTTGGCCGAAAAACCGTCGCCGTAGCGTTCGGCGACGACGCGGCCGTTCTTGATCACCACGATCGCGCGCATGCCGGTGCCGGCCAGCGCGTCATCCCCGACGATCTTCGAGACCTCGAGATTTTGCGAGGCATCGACCCGCTCGCCCTCGGGCCACAGCGCGTCCTGATTGGCCGGCGATGGCGAGGCATGGATTGCCGTGCGCCGCGCCTTGCCGACATCGCCGTCGGGGACCGAGGCGCAGCCCAACCCGTCGCGGGCAACCGCCTCGCTCTTGCCGAGGAAGCCGAGCAGGCCGGCCGAAACCGTCCCCCGGTTCTTGTCGACCGAGACCCGCATCAAGCGCAGCAGCGGGTGGCCCGGCGCCTGCACGTCGACGGCCAGCACCTCGTTGGCATCGCGCCCGGCGATGAAGACGTTGGAGCAGACGATCTTGGCCGAATAGCCCGAGCCGACGCGGATCAGTTCCGGCGGCGCGATATAGAGCCAGGCAAACAGCGCGGCGATAGCCAGCACGATCAGACCAAGCAGCCATTTGACGATCTTGACGACGAACCGCATCCCTTGCCTCCCAGGCATTCGCCTGACGCTTATGTCATCGAATTGCCGCCATTGCTTCCGCAAAATCGGGCCTCTTGTCGAGCGCCATAAACCAGATATCAACCATGATCGGCGATCACAGGGATGCATGTCGCCCAAAAGCGCGCAGCGGTTTTGGGACACGACATGCATGAAAAACGAATATGCCAGGCGATGCGTGGGGCGATCGCCTGGAGGGGGCCAGACCAGCTTCGGCCATCAGTGCACAGACCCATCAGCGACCGGCTGATTCCGGCTTGGAAGTTGCGGATGCGCCGTCTTGCGGCCCTTTTCATGCTGACGCTGCTCGGCGCCTGCTCGACCGTGGACGATCTCTCGCCGCTATCGCCATCCGCGTCGAGCAGCCCGACGGTGGCCGTGCGCGCGCCGCGCTTTGCCGATTCAAAGCCGCATGAGTGGGACAGCGGTGCGCCGTGGAATTATGCCGTCCATGGTACCGACGTCTCCAAATACCAGACCTCGGTCGATTGGCCGGCGGCCAAGGCCAGCGGCATCTCCTTCGCCTTCATCAAGGCAACGGAAGGCGGCGATCGTTTCGATGAGTATTTCAGCGAGCACTGGGCGCGCACGAAAGCCAACGGGATTCCACGCGCGGCCTATCATTTCTTCTATTTCTGCACGCCGGCGGCCACCCAGGCGCGCTGGTTCATCCAGAATGTCCCCGTCGACCGCTCCGCCATGCCGCCGGTTCTCGACATGGAATGGAACCCGAACTCGCCGACCTGCCGGCTGCGCCCCGACGCCGCCACGGTGCGCGCGGAGATGACGACCTTCCTCGAAATCGTCGAGCGGCATTACGGCAAGAAGCCGATCATCTACACCTCGGTCGACTTCTTCGACGACAATGAACTGTCGACCTTCCGCGGCTATCCCTACTGGCTGCGCTCGGTCGCCGGACACCCGCGCGAGAAATATGGCAGCCACCCTTTCACCTTCTGGCAGTACACCGGAACCGGCATCGTTCCCGGCATGACCGGCAAGTCCGACATCAACGTCTTCAACGGCTCCGAATCCGCCTGGAACAAGTGGCTGCGGCAGAACACGCGCTGACGCCGTGGCAACGGCAGCAAGCCGCCTGGAGAGGCACTGCGGCAGCAGACCCGTTGACACCGTGGCAACGGCAGCAAGCCGCGGGAATGGTGGTTGCGGCAGAAGACCCGTTGACACCGTGACAACGGCAGCAAGCCGCGGGAATAGTGATTGCGACAGATCAGCCGTTGACACCGGGCCTGCCGCCTGCTTTCGACACAGCCAGCGCTAAAGGGTGCAACCGCTGGTAATTCAGGGCGTTGCGCTTTCAGGCACGACAATGCCCTCTCGTTTCGAAAGGAAGCTGATGCGACTGCGTTCCCAAGCCCTCGCGGCGCTGTTCTTGTGCGCCACGGCCTTGCCGGCGATGGCGCAGGAATGCGGCGGCGATTTTGAAACCTGGAAGCAGGGTGTGGCGGCGGAAGCCAAGGCTGCCGGTGTCGGCGCGGTCGGTCTTGATGCGCTGGAGGACGCCAGGATCGACGAGAGGGCTCTGGCGCGCGACCGTGCGCAGGGCGTCTTCACGCAAACCTTCGTCCAGTTTTCCAACCGCATGATCTCGGCCTACCGGCTGAAGCAAGGTGCGGCGAACATGAAGAAATACGCCGACATCTTCGCCCGCGCCGACCAGCAGTTCGGCGTCCAGGCCCCGGTCATCACCGCCTTCTGGGCGCTTGAAACGGATTTCGGCGCCGTGCAGGGCGATTTCCATACGCTGAGCGCATTGGTGACGCTGTCGCATGACTGCCGCCGCCCGCAGCTTTTCCGCCAGCAACTGGTGCCGCTCCTGGAACTGATCGATCGCGGCGTGCTGCCGGCCGACGTCACCGGCGCCTGGGCCGGCGAGATTGGCCAGACGCAGATCCTGCCATCCGACTATCTCGCGCGGGGCATCGATGGCGACGGCGACGGCAAAATCGATCTGCGCGGCTCCGTGCCCGACGTGATCATGACCACGGGCAACAAGGTGCTGTCGCGCGGCTGGAAACGGGACGAACCCTGGATCCAGGAAGTGCGCGTGCCCGAAGAGATGCCGTGGGACCAGACCGGGCGCACCAACAAGCTGCCGCTGACGCAGTGGGCGCAGTGGGGCGTCACCAATCCCGACGGCTCGCCGCTGGTCGACAAGGGGCTGAAGGCCGGCCTGGCGTTGCCCATGGGCCGCAGGGGCCCGGCCTTTCTCACCTACGAGAATTTCGACGTCTATCTCGAATGGAACCAGTCCTTCACCTACGCGCTGACCGCCGCCAATCTCGCCGCGCGGCTGGCGGGCGCGCCGCCGCTCGACCCGCGCAATCCCGAGCCCGGCCTCACCAATGAGCAGATGAAAGAACTGCAGACCAAGCTCGAGGCCAGGGGCTACGACGTCGGCACCGTCGACGGCATTTTGGGGACCAACACCCGTGAAGCGATCCGCAAGGAACAGATGCGGTTGGGCCTGCCGGTGGATGGCTGGCCGACGCCGGAGCTGTTGGAAAAATTGTGAAGAGAGCGAGTAGTGGGTAGTGGGTAGTGGGTAGTGGGTAGTGGGTAGTGGGTAGTGGGTAGTGAGATATAGAGATTCCCTGCTGACTATCGACTACTCATGACTACTGACTACTCACCCCTTTTTTCCTAATCCGCCATCGTCTCCAAACTCGCGAACCCCACCGGCGCGTCGCCCTCGTCGAAGGGCGTCGTGACCTCGACGAAGGTGTCGGGATAGAAGCCGTTGAAGCGGGTCCTGAGCGACAGCGAGTAAGCGCCGATATGGCCGATCTCGATCCAGTCGCCGGTGTCGACGGTTTCCGGCAGCCAGAACGGCCGCGACAGGATGTCGACGGAATCGCAGGTCGCGCCGCAGACCTTGAACGGCACGATGTTCTTCTCATCGCCATTGCGCGTACGGATCGCCGGATCGGGAATGAACCGCGCCGGCAGCGTGATCTTGCCGGTCCACGAATCCGACAGCGACGCCCAGATACCGTCATTGATGTAGAGCCGCTTGCCCTTGCGCAGCAGCACGCGCACGATCAGCGACAGGCAGCGCGCCACGATCACCCTGCCTGGCTCGGCCACCAACGGCATCTGGTCGAACTGATATTCCTTCAGGTCGCCGGAGAGCCGCGACATGATCTGGCCGAGCGACGGCATTTCGATCTGCTTGCGGTTGGGATCATGGCCATATTCGGCCGGGAAACCGCCGCCGACATCGAGCCCGGCAATGTCGAAGGTCAGCCGGTTGCGCACCCAGTCGGCCGAGGCCAGCGCCCGCTCATAGGTGTCGGGATCCTCGATCTGGCTGCCGACATGGAAACACAGGCCGACCTTGTAGCCGGTGCGGTTCAGCCGCTCGGCGAGTTCGACCGCATAGGCAGGCCCGGCGCCGAATTTCTTGGACAACTCGTAGGCGGCATGGCCCTTTGTCTGCACACGAACGAAGACGCTGACCGCGCCCGGGTCGATATCGAGCGCCCGCACCACGCGGGTCAGCTTGGTGATCTCGTCCTCATGGTCGAGCGAGATGACGCGAATGCCGTATTTCTCCAAAGCCAGCTTGATGTCCGACTGCGCCTTGACCGGATGCATGTAGAGCATCTCCGCATCGGGCGAGACGGCGCGCACGGCGGCGAACTCGCCTGGTGAAGCGACGTCGAAGGCGGTGACGCCGGCCTCGACCAGCGTCTTCAGCACGATCTGCTCGCCATTGGTCTTGACCGCGTAGGCGGTCTTGCCGGGGAACATGCCCATGAACTGCTTCGCATCCGCCTTCAAGACCTGCGGGCGAAAGCAGTAGACCGGGTCGTCCGGGCGAAGCGCCAGTGCAGCCTCGCTTGCATTCTCGAATCGCTGCATGGACGAATCCTCGACTTCAGCTCGCACAATTAATCCAAGCTAGCGGCTAGCGCATGACCCCGAAAGTTAATTTCGACTTCGGAAGGGATCATGCGCCAGGGATGAGCCTTGCAAGCGTCCTTTGCGCATCTCTGGAGGCGCGCGGCGCTGCAACGAAAACAATTCTGTGTCTCGTGCTCCTGACGGCACGGCACTGGCCTTTGCCGAAAGGCTTGGCTGCCGGTCGGGTTTCGGGTGGCCCTTGCCCCCGGACCAGATATGGCTTCCGCCTGTCGGCTGGCATTCCGGCTGTCTGGAGAGGATTCATATGGCAGTGACCGCTGCATCTGCGCCACGCGGACCGATGACGCTCAGGGACTGGGGGCAATTGCTGCTGCTCGGCGCCATCTGGGGCGGCTCGTTCTTCTTCGCCCGCATCGCGGTGGCGGAGCTTCAACCGCTGGTGCTGGTGCTGTTTCGCGTCGCCATCGCGGCGATAGCCCTGCAGCTCTATCTCGGCTTGCGCGGACCGTCCTTCCGCGCCGCTCTGCCGCATGCCGGCCTGTTCTTCCTACTGGCCTTCACCAACAATGTCGTCCCGTTCTCGCTGATCTTTGCCGGTCAAACCCAATTGGGGGCCGGCGTCGCTTCCGTCCTCAATGCCACGACGCCGTTCTGGACGCTGCTCCTGGCCAATGCGTTGACATCAGATGAAAAGCTGTCCTGGAACAAGCTCGCCGGCATTGGGCTCGGTGTCGCCGGCACCGCTGTGATGATCGGTCCCGGCCTGCTGGCGGGGCTCGGCGGCCCTGTCTGGGCCAAATTCGCGCTGATCGGCGCCTCGCTGTCCTACGGTATCGCGCTGATGGTCGCCCGCCGTTTCAAGGGCGTGCCCTCGCCAGTCGTCGCCACCGGGCAGTTGACGGCTTCGACCATCATCATGATCCCGATCGTGCTCTTCGCCCATGGCCCGGCCGGCCTGTTCTCCGCCTCGGCGCCGGTGTGGGCGGCGGTGTTGGCGCTGGCGCTTCTTTCGACGGCCTTCGCCTACATCCTCTACTTCAACCTCGTCGCCTCGGCCGGGGCAACCAACGCCTCGCTGGTCACGCTGATCGTGCCGGCCAGTGCCATGCTGCTCGGCTTTCTTTTCCTTGGCGAGCGGCTGGAATCGTTTGAGATCGGCGGTGTGGTGCTGATCGGACTTGGTCTTCTGACAATCGACGGGCGAGTGTTCGGACGGCGTTAGAGCTCGGCATGTGCAATCGCGAAAGTCGAAGGCGACTTTTGCGAGGGTAGCGCTGCCATGACACAGCATCGACACGCCACCGCCATAATTTATTCACAGGCATGAAGCGGGTTTTTGCCAAGGAGTTTCAACGGCTGACGGCGAAACCGAAGTCGCAAAATCCACAATCACGTCGCAATGCAGCACATTTTCCGCTTGCCTGTGGCACAAATGAACCTAGACTCCAGGGCATAGCTCTTTAAGAGGAGGCTATGTCATGGGACTTACGAGGCCAATCAACGCATTGATGATTTGTGCTGCGTTTGCTTTCATCGGCGCCCTCATTATGGGCGTCCTTCCCTGAACCCGCCAAGACGGGGAAGACCAGCACCAAATAGTCCAACCGATTCGAAAGGCCGGGTTTTTACCCGGCCTTTTGCTTACCCGACTGACCCTCAGGCAGCAGCGGAGCCCGCCACCTCATGCGAGCGGATGCCGATCATATGGCAGACCGCGAAGACGAGGTCGGCCCGGTTCATTGTGTAGAAGTGGAAATCGCCCACGCCGCGCTCGACCAGGTCCAGCACCTGTTCGGCGGCCACGGCGGATGCCACCAGCGCATGCGTCTGAGGGTCGTTCTGCAGGCCGTCGAAACGCTCGGCCAGCCATGCCGGCACCAGCGCGCCGCAGCGCGCCGAGAAATTGGCGACCTGGGTGAAATTGTGCACCGGCAGGATGCCTGGAACGATCGGGATGTAGATGCCGGCGCGGCGCGCGCGCTCGACGTAACGCTCGTAGAGATCGTTGTCGAAGAAGAACTGGGTGATCGCCCGCGTCGCGCCGTTGTCCACCTTGCGCTTCAGCATGTCGATGTCGGTGGCGAAGTCAGGGCTTTCCGGATGCTTTTCCGGATAGGCCGAAACCGAGATGTCGAAATCGCCGGCGTGCTTCAGCGCCCCGACCAGCTCGGAGCCGTTGGCGTAGCCGTCCGGATGCGGTCGGTAGGCGGCGCCGACGCCTTCCGCCGGATCGCCGCGCAAGGCGACGAAGCGTTTCACCCCCATGTCGGTGAATTCCTGGATCACGGCGTCGACCTGATGGCGAGCGGCGTCGACGCAAGTCATGTGCGCGGCCGGCGTCAGGCTGGTCTCCTTCAGGATACGGCCGATGGTGCGCGCCGTGCGCTCACGCGTCGAACCGCCGGCGCCATAGGTCACCGAGACGAATTTCGGCTGCAGCGGCTCGAGCCTTGTGACCGTATCCCACAGTCTTGCCTCCATCTCGTCGTTCTTCGGCGGGAAGAACTCGAACGAAACCCTGACCTTGTCGCCGATATCGGGCCGGCGGGAAAAACGAAACTGGTTCATCAGGCGATTTCCCCTATCGAGCTCACTCTGGTCTGCTGGCTGGCATTGGCAGGATCGGCGATCAGCAGGCGCCGGTCGCGGCCAAGCCAAAGCTTGACGGTGAGCCTGGCCTCGTTGCCGCCGCGCGGTTCGAACTCCTGGGCATCCTCGAGATCGAGGCCGGCTTCGGAGAACCACTCTCCGATCTGCCGGTCGGAAAAGCCCAGCCGCATATGCGCATGCTCGTCGCGCAGGAATTCCAGTGTGTGCGGCGCGAAATCGACGATGACGAGACGGCCGGCCGGCCGAAGCAGCCGCGCCGCCTCATGGATGGCGCGGGCCGGGTCGTCGAGATAGTGCAGCACCTGGTGGATGGTGACGAGATCGAAGGCATCGCGCTCGACCGGCGGCGAAAAGATATCGCCCTGCCGCACCTGCGCGTTCGAAACGCCGGCCTTGTCGAGATTGGCGCGCGCCACGGTCAGCATCTCTCGCGACATGTCGATGCCGACCCCCCGCCGGTAGAGCGGCGAGAAGATTTCGAGCAGCCGCCCGGTGCCGGTGCCAAGGTCGAGCATGGACTGGAACGGCCGCTTGCCGACCAGCTTCAGCATCGCGGCCTCCACCGCACGGTCGGGCACATGCAGCGAGCGGATATGATCCCAGCTTGCGGCGTTCTGCGAAAAGTACGCGGTGGCGCGGTCCTGGCGCTTGCGCTTGACCGAGGTCAGTCGCTCCAGATCACGCTCGACCTGCGGATCGGCGCCGCGAATGCCGGCAACCAGCCTCATCACGAAGTCTCGCGCCGAATCGGCGTCCGACAGGCGGAAGAACGCCCACGACCCTTCCTGGTAGCGGCCGATCAGCCCCGCCTCGAGCAGCAGCTTCAGGTGGCGCGAGACACGCGGCTGCGACTGGCCGAGAATTTCGGTAAGGTCGGAAACGGTGAGGTCGCCACGCGACAACAATGCCAATATGCGCAGGCGGCTGGATTCGGCCGCCGCCTTCAGCGTATCCACCATGGTGTCGAGCGAGACATGCATCAGCGTATTCTCTTTGAAAAGATATAAACATATGTTTATGTCGAATTCGGCGACCTTGCAAGCGCTATGTCGCTTCCGGACCAGAAAATGCCGCATGCGTGATTTCCCGGTCCGGATCAGCCCGAAACGTCTAGCGGTTTTGAGACAATGGCATGCACCAGCACAGAGACAGGCAATGACCGAACCGCGTGAGATGTTCGAGGCTCGCGAAGGCGAGCAGAGACTGGACCAGGATCCGGCCTTGATGCCGCCGGACGCCGGCATCGTCTTCATCGGCCGTATTGCCTCGCCGTGGATCACCCGGGATAGCTGCCCGAAGAACATGCGCGCCGCGCGCGAGGCGGGACAGCCCGCGGTGCTGGCCATCGATGCGCCCTATCGTGCGGGCCTGCGCGGGCTGGAGCGCGCCAGCCACGTCGTCATCCTGTCCTGGCTGCATCACGCGCCGCGGAATCTGATTGTGCAGAAACCCCGCCATGCGGCTGAAGCGAAAGGCGTATTCGGCCTGCGCTCCCCTGCCCGGCCAAACCCAATCGGCCTGCACATAGCCAAGCTCGTCGGATTGGACATCGGCACTGGGCGCGTCGACTTCGACGCCATTGACGTGCTCGACGGCACGCCGGTCATCGACATCAAACCATATTTCGCCTCGACCGATGCCATTGCCGAGGCGACCGTTGAGGGGCGCGGGGAGCAATGACCGCGCCCACCGGCCGCCGCCGCGCCATCGCCAAGGCTTTGACAGCACTTCTGCCGCTGGCGCCTTATGCCGACATGGAGAAGATCCGCACCGACGCCGGCTCGGTCCATATGAAAACCTTGCCGCCGACGATCGCGGTATGGCTGGCGACGATCGCCCACATCCGCCACATGCACACCGATTACGAAAAGCTGCTGGCCGAGGGCTATGACCGCGACTCCGCCCGTTTCTTCGTCATCGACCAAACCAACACCATGCTCACGCGCTGGCGCGCCACGCGCCTGCTCGACGCCGACGACGAGGAGGAATGAGGCCACTGCCGGGGAGATGGCGCTCTGCGTTTTGTTCAAAAAGATTCCCCCTCGCCTCTGGAAAATCACGGAACAGGCCGTATATGCCCGAAAGCGGAGAAGCCTCCGCTTCCATCCAGAAATTGCGCCCCGCAGGGGCAAGGATTCCACACATGACATCAAAGGTTTGGTTCATCACCGGATCGTCGAAAGGCTTTGGCCGCGTCTGGGCCGAGGCCGCACTGGCGCGTGGCGACCGCGTTGCAGCGACCGCCCGCGACACCGCCACGCTCGCCGATCTCGTCGATAGATACGGCGACAACATCGCCGCCATAAAGCTCGACGTCACCGACAAGAAAGCCGTCGATGCCGCTGTCGCCGAGGCGCACAAGCGCTTTGGCCGGCTCGACGTCGTCATCAACAATGCCGGCTACGGCCATTTCGGCGCCATCGAGGAAGTCAGCGAACAGGAAGCCCGCGACCAGATCGAGACCAATGTGTTCGGCGCGCTGTGGGTTACCCAGGCTGTCCTGCCGATCATGCGGGCGCAGCGCTCCGGCCACATCATCCAGATCTCGTCGATCGGCGGCGTCAATGCCTTTGCCTCGCTCGGCCTCTACCATGCCTCGAAATGGGCGCTGGAAGCCTTCAGCCAGTCGCTCAGCATCGAGGTCGCGGAATTCGGCATTCATGTCACGCTGGTCGAGCCGGGCGGCTTCTCCACCGACTGGTCGGGAGCATCGGCCAAGGTCTCCAAGCCGATCGAGGCCTATGCGCCCGCCCGCGCCAAGATGGCCGAGCGCCGCGCCAACTCGGTTGCTGGCGATCCCGAGGCGACCGGACCGGCGATGCTGGCCATCGTCGATGCGGCAGAGCCGCCGCTGAGGGTGTTCTTCGGCGATGGCGGCCTGCCGATGATACGCCAGGAATACGCCAACCGCCTCGCCACCTGGGACAAGTGGGACCACGTCTCCGTCATGGCGCAAGGCGTCAACAAGAACCGCAAGGGCTGACGCCGACCGTAATAGCTACGCCGCCTGCTGGGCGGCGTAGCTATGCCTTGTAAATCCATTGCTCCGGCACACGCACCGAAATCTCTTCGCCGACCCTGACCACGCCGGGTTTTTCAACCCAGGCGACAAGGCCACGCAGCCGCTTCGCCGTCTGCGGGAAGAGCAGTGCGGCTGCATCGCGATCCGATGCATGGACATGCGTGGCGATGGATTGCCCGGCGACCCGGCACGGCTTGTTCTGCGCGTCGATTTTGATCGTCACGCCCCCTTCGAAGAACATCAGTGAGCCGGCCGGCAGCATCGACAGATGTGGCACACCCTCGATCAGCATATTGGCGCCGATCCATTCCGGCTTGATCTCCTTCAGGCCCATGCGCTCGGCGACGATCGAAAGCTCGTCCGCGGCAACCAGCGACAATTGCCGCTCGTTGCGCATCTCCGTGCCGCGCGGATACCAAGGCTCGCGCCCACCGGAACGCCGCGTCATTCCGGAATGGAAGTCATTCGCGATTCCGTCGAAGCCAAGATCCAATTCCTCGACGGCTTTCGTCTCGAAATGATCGGACGGAGCGGCATAGAGCGCCACTGCCTTTGCCGTCAGCTTGCGGCCCGGGACGATGTCGATCGTGGGCTCGGCAGTTGGAAAAAGTTCTAGGTTTGTTTCCTGCATGCTGCTGGTCTAGAGGCCTCGGACAATGCGGTCCAGTCGAAAGCGCTGATGATCCGATCACTGCGTTTGATGCCGATCACGACGTTATTACCGGAAATGCCGTCATGTTGCAGCGAGCGCATCCCATTGCCGCCGCGCCGCCTATATATATTCGGCGCCAGTCGGGAGGAGGAGGTTCGGCATGCAGGTTGGACACGCCATCGCAGCGCTCTGGCTGTTCTGGGTGGTATCCTGGATCGTCGCTGCATCCTGGGCCGATCCAGCCCAAAAGCGCGCCACCATCGGAGCGGAGGCCCGCTATCGCGTCTTCTGGCTGGCCGGCACCGTCCTGCTGTTCGTTCCGGCGCACAGCTATCAAGGCAGGCTGAGATTGTGGACGCCGACCCTTGCCGAAGCCTGGGTCTGCGTTGCCCTGATCGCGGTCGGCATCGGCTTCGCATGGTGGGCACGCATCCATCTCGGGCGGTTGTGGTCCGCCACAGTCACAGCCAAGGCGGATCATCGCGTGGTCGACACCGGCCCCTATCGCCTGGTCCGGCATCCGATCTACACCGGGCTGCTGCTGGCTGTGGTTGCCACCATGGCGGCAAAGGGCACGGTCTGGGGCATTGCAGGTACGGCCCTGCTCATCATCGGCGTCGTCATCAAGGCGAGGCTGGAGGAGCGTTTCCTGCGCGACGAACTCGGACCCGCCTATGACGATTACGCCAGGCGGGTGCCGATGCTGGTTCCCTTCACGCCGGCCTAGCGCGGCATCACCTCAGAGCATTCTCAGCAGCGCGCCACCGATCGAATATCCCGCACCGAAGGCGCAGATCAGGCCGTGATCGCCCGGTTTCATGTCGGCATGGTTCTCCGACAGCGCGATGATGGCTCCCGCGCCGGCGGTGTTGCCCAGTCGTTCCAGCACCATCGGCGCGCGGTCATGGCCGACATCGTGGCCGAACGCCAGTTTCAGGATCATCGCATTCATGCGCGCATTGGCCTGGTGCAGCCAGAAGCGCCGCACCGCTTGCGGCGTCAGCCCGTGTTCGGCGAGGAATTCGACGATGAATTTGTGCCCGGCGACGGTGACTTCCTTGAACACCTTGTTGCCGACCTGCTTGATGAGGTTGCCTTCCAGGTCGATCCTGTAGGGATCGTCCTGGGCGGTGCGGGTATGATAGCCGAGATTGGTGCGGATGTTGTTCGACATCTGCGTCCATATGCGCGTGTCCAGCACCTCGAAGCGGCCCGGCCGCCTCTCACCCTGGGCCAGCCCCTCCACCACCATGGACACCGAAGCGTCCCCGAAGATGAAATGCGTCTGCCGGTCGCGGAAATTGAGATGGCCGGTGATGATTTCCGGCGTCGTCACCAGGATGCGCTTGTGCGCGCCCGAGCGCACCAGATTGACCGCCATGTGCAGCGCAGCCGCGGCCGACGAACAGCCAAGCCCCATGTCGAAGCCCGCGCCCCTCGTGCCCAGCGCCTCCTGCATTTCGATGGCGATCGCCGGATATGGCCTCTGCTGATGCGAGGACGAGCAGATCACCAGATCGATGTCCGAGGCCTCGACCCCGGCGTGGTCGATCGCCTTCCCAGCCGAAGCGATGCCGAATTCCGCCTGCAGCGAGAGCGCGTCGTCCGGACGCGCCGGGATGCGCGGCGCCATGCGGGTCGGGTCGAGAATGCCTTCACGCTCGACCACGTGGCGGGACTTCACACCTGAAGCATGAACGATGAAGTCGGCATCCGATTTCTGCAGCAGCGTCTCGCCGGTATCCTGGCGCCGCGCGTTCTCGGTGTCGACCCAGGCATTGAAGCTGGCGACCAGTTCCTCATTCGTGATGACAGGCTTGGGAATTTCAGCGCCGATGCCGCTGATGATGACGCGATGCATGTTTCAGTCCGTCCCGTTCGCGGGCGTTGCGGCTTGATGTGGGCGCCGAAACGTTCCGGCGCAACACTTTTCTCACTCGGCCGGTTTACGCCGGCTTAAACCAAGATTTAGGCCGGCTTAAACAAGGTTTTCGCCAGCCTATCCCGCCCCCTTGGCGACGATGAAAATGCGGGGGAAACGCAGCAGCACCTTGCCATCGGCGGTCTTCGGATAGGCCTTGGCGATCTTGGCCGTGTAGCTGTCGAGGAACAGCTTGCGCTCGTCCGCGTCCAGCGGATCGAGGAAGGGCTTCAGCCCTGTCGACTTCACCCACTCGACGATCGCCTCGGCATCGGCCAGCGGATGGTTGTAGATGGTGTGCCAGATGTCGAGCCGAGCCGAGAGCGGCGACAGCAGGTCGTAGTAGAACGACACTGGCGGCAGCGGCGCACGAGCCGCATCCCTGATCTTTGCCGCGAAAGGCGCTTCGGCGGCGGTTTCCCGCATCAGGCGATGCGAATCCTCGGCCATATTGTCGGGCATCTGGACGGCCAGCGCGCCGCCGGGCGCCAGAAAACCCATCAGGCGCTGGAATACCGCCGGATGCTCCGGCAGCCACTGGAAGACGGCGTTGGCGAAGATCACGTTGACCGGCTCGGCCGGCCGCCATGTCGACGCATCGGCGAGGTCGAAGCTGACATTGGGCAGCCGCGCCCTCGCCTTTTCGATCATGTCGGGAGACGTGTCGAAGCCGCTCACTTGCGCATCCGGCCAGCGCTCGACCAGAAGTTCGGTCGAATTGCCCGGCCCGCAGCCGATATCGACAACCCGGCGCGGGAAGTCGACCGGCACTTGCGCCACGAGGTCACGCGCCGGGCGCGTGCGCTCGTCCTCGAATTTCAGATATTGGGCGGCGGACCAATCCCTACCTTCGTTTGTCGTCATATCCGTTTCCTATGATTTGATCCGACAATGCCGGTATCATTCGAAGCTAAGGGCAACTGGTCCCTATTGCGTTGTCAGCCTCTTGATTGCTTTTGTCACCGAACGGTAAGCTTCGTCTTTCAACGTCTTCCGACAGTTTGGGGCCTTAATGAAATTCGGTTTCGAAGAGGCACAAACAAAATACAGCAGTGGTTCGCAACGAGCCAGAATTTGGACGGAGCAGTGGGTTTCCCGATGGATTTATTGCCCTAATTGCGCGAACTCGCGTCTGAGTCAGTTTCCTGCCAATCTGCCAGTTGCCGACTTCCTCTGCGGTAATTGCAACGATCAATTCGAGTTAAAAAGCCAAAGGAAGGCCTTCGGCGCAAAGGTAGCAGACGGAGCTTATTTTACCAAGATTGAGAGGCTGGCGTCCTCAACTAACCCGAATTTGATATTGCTCAACTATAGCCTGGGAACGATGGCGGTATTGAACGTTTGCATGGTGCCAAAACACTTCTTCATCCCAGAAATCATCGAGAAGAGAAATCCACTGGCCTCTAAGAGCCGGTTGGATCGGCTCCAACATATTGCTTGGTCGCGTACCGCAATCGGGGCTATTTGTATTGTTCGAGATGGGGTTCCGGTTCCAAAGGAAACCGTCATCGCACAATGGCAAAAAACCCTTTTTCTTCGCGAAGAAGACGCGGATGCTCGTGGTTGGCTAATCGAAGTAATGAAATGCCTCGACTTAATTGGCACGGTAGAATTTGATATCGAACAAGTTTATGCGTTCGAAGGACGACTGGGTGCCCTATACCCACACAACATGAATGTGAGGCCAAAAATTCGTCAGCAATTGCAACGCCTCAGAGATAGCGGATACCTCGATTTTATATCCCGCGGTCGCTATCGCATTGGGAGTAGTCGGCCGTGACGTCACAATGGGAGGGCTTGTCCAAATGGCGTGGTATCTAAATCACTACGAATGCTACAGATGCAGCGAGCACTGGACCGACGAATGGTCGTGCATGTGTGATGACGAATGTCCGAATTGCGGCGCGCGTCATGCAACGCCAATCGATAGTGAAGACCTTACCTTGCAAGTCTTGGCGGAAGCGGGCGAATTCGTAGTAGTAAGATCGCCCGACACTGCGGAACACAGTCCAGACTATGAAGAGGCCGGACGTTTCGCCAGCGAGGCACTGGCGAAACGATTTGCCCAGTTGGGAGCGAATTAGGCTAAGCCGGCAAGCCTTACCGCGTCAGCCTCTTGTAGGTCATGCGGTGCGGGTTGACGGCTTCGGGCCCGAGCCGGCGGATCTTGTCCTGCTCGTAATCCTCGAAATTGCCCTCGAACCATTCGACGTGGCTGTCGCCCTCGAAGGCGAGGATGTGCGTCGCCAGACGGTCGAGGAACATGCGATCGTGCGAGATGATGACCGCGCAGCCGCCGAAATTTTCCAGCGCGTCTTCGAGTGCCGCCAGCGTTTCCGTATCGAGATCGTTGGTCGGTTCGTCGAGCAGCAGAACATTGCCGCCGGTCTTCAGCATCTTGGCCAGGTGCACGCGGTTGCGCTGACCACCGGAGAGGTTGCCGACCTTCTGCTGCTGGTCGCCGCCGCGGAAGTTGAAGGACGCGCAATAGGCGCGGGTGTTGGCCTCGAACTTGCCGAGCTTGACCACTTCGGCGCCGCCCGAGATTTCTTCCCACACGGTCTTCGACGGATCGAGCGCGTCGCGGCTCTGGTCGACATAGCCGAGCTTGACCGTCTCGCCGACGCGGACAGAACCCGCATCCGGCTTTTCCTGGCCGGTGATCATGCGGAACAATGTCGTCTTGCCGGCGCCGTTCGGGCCGATGACGCCGACAATGCCACCCGGCGGCAGCTTGAATTCGAGGCCTTCGATCAACAGCGTGTCGCCGAAGCCTTTCGACAGGCCCTCGACCTCGATGACCACGTTGCCGAGCCGCTCGCCATGCGGGATGACGATCTGCGTATCCGTCGGCCGCCGCTTGTCGGCTGCATCGAGCAGATCCTGGAACGCCTGGATACGCGCCTTGGACTTGGTCTGGCGAGCCTTCGGGCTCGACTGGATCCACTCGCGCTCGCGGCCGATGGCGCGCTGGCGGGCGTCGTCCTCGCGGCCTTCCTGCTTGAGGCGCTTGGCCTTGGCTTCGAGGTACTTGGTGTAGTTGCCCTCATAAGGAATGCCGCGTCCGCGATCGAGTTCGAGAATCCAGCCGGTGACATTGTCGAGGAAGTAGCGGTCGTGGGTGATGATCATCACGGCGCCCGGATAGGCGCGCAGATGCTTTTCCAGCCACGCCGTCGTCTCGGCATCGAGATGGTTGGTCGGCTCGTCGAGCAGCAGAAGATCAGGCTGGCGAAGCAGCAGCTGGCAGAGCGCGACGCGGCGGCGCTCGCCACCCGATAGCTTGGTGACGTTGGCATCCTTGGGCGGGCAGCCCAGCGCTTCCATTGCCATCTCGACCTGCTGTTCGAGATCCCACAGGTTCAGCCGGTCCATCTCGTCCTGGAGCTTGGCCGACTCGTCGGCCGTCTCGTCGGAATAGTTCATCATCAATTCGTTGTAACGCTCGATGATGGCGGTCTTGGCCGCGACACCTTCCATGATGTTTTCGAACACGGTCTTGTCCGGATCAAGCGCCGGCTCCTGCGCCAGGTAGCCGACAGTGGCGCCTTCGGCGAGCCACGCCTCACCGCTCCAGTCCTTGTCGATGCCGGCCATGATCTTGAGGATCGTCGACTTGCCGGCGCCGTTTGGGCCCAGGATGCCGATCTTGGCGTCCGGGTAGAAGGACAGATGAACGTTCTCGAGCACCTTCTTGGTGCCATAGGCCTTGTTGAGGCCGGCCATGTGATAGATGAACTGGCGTGCCACGCGCGCTTTCCCTGAAAAATGACTGGATTTGTCGAATTGAATGGAGGTTGGCCGCTATGTAGGCGATGCGGCGCCGAACGGCAATCGCTTTTGCCATATCAGGCCAACCACACGGACAAGTGTGCACCGACAGCCAGGTTTTCAACCGGTCGATGGCGCGCGGAAATCTCCGGTTAACCCTTCCACGTCAAAACAGGATCGGAGTGGAATCGCTGGCTGGCCGCGATTTCGAACAGAGAGCGGATCGACGGCATTGCTGAACAGTTTCCTGCTCCTTGCCGAAGCGATCGTCTACTTCAGCGTCATGGTGACGCTTTTCCGCTTCCGCAAGCGCATCGGCCTGGGCGTCTTCATCTGCGCACTCGGCGTCATGCATTTCCTGGAAACCTATCTCGCCAGCGTCTTCTACGTCGCGCTGCCGTTCGGCATGGTCTCGCCGGGCTCGGCGGTGCTGTTTTCGGGCAAGCTGGTGATGCTCCTTCTGCTCTACATGAAGGAGGATGCCGCCACCGTGCGCCAGCCGATCTATGGCCTGCTGCTCGGCAATGCGCTGATGATCGGTCTGGTTCTGCTCCTGCGCCTGCACGCCATCGCTCCGCTTCCAGATGGCCGGCTCCCCGACATCGGCTTTATCGACGAGATGGGCTGGCTGATGGTTTGGGGCACGACGCTGCTGTTCGTCGATGCCATCCTGATCATCCTGCTTTATGAGAAACTTGGACGCGTCCTGCGCAAGGCGCGGTTCGCACGTATCCTGATTTGCGTCGCCTGCGTGCTGACTTTCGATCAGGCGGGGTTCTTCACCGCGCTGCATTTCGTTGCCGGCGCGCCGATCGCGGTCTTCTTCGGCGGCTGGTTCGCCAAGATGGCGGCAGCACTGACCTTCAGCGCCATGCTGGTCGCCTATCTCAAATGGTTCGAGGTCCGGGATGTCCAGATGCCGCGTGGGCTGACCGACATCTTCGAGACCTTGACCTATCGCGAACGCTACGAGGCGCTGGTCGAACATGTCGGCCGCGATGGCCTGACCGGACTGCTGCACAGGGGACGCTTCGATGCCGATGGCGAGGCGGCCGTCCAGTCCAGCCTGCGCACGGCGAGGCCGCTCAGCCTGCTCATCGTCGACGTCGACCACTTCAAGTCGATCAACGATCGTTTCGGCCATGCCGAAGGCGACAAGGTGCTGAAGGCGGTCGCAACCGTACTTTGCGAGGCGGCAGGCGCCGAGGACCAGGTGTTCCGGATCGGCGGCGAGGAATTCGCGATCCTGAGTTCGCGTCCACACTCCGTCGCCAGGCTCTTTGGCGAAAGCGTCCGCACCGCGCTCAAAGCATCGGCCGCCACCAGCCGGTTCGAATTGACCGTCAGCGCCGGCGTTTCCACCGTCAGCGAAACGACGCAGTGCCTGGCCGACCTGTTCGCGCTCGCCGACCAGCGCCTTTACAAGGCGAAATCGACCGGACGCGACCGCGTCGTCGGCGAGCCCGGCGGGCATGAGGCCGACGCCGATATCGCCTGGACCAGGTCCGCGCAGATCTAGCCAAAGTCAGTCCAGACCCAACCTTGTCGCTACGATTTCCCCTGCCGTGCCGGCGCGCTGCTCGTCATGCCACTCATGCAACCCCCGCTGAATGAACACCGCCATGCCAACATAACAGCAGGCACGGCAAGCGAAAGCCCGGCTGGCTGCCTAAATCCGTGCCCGTGCGTTACTGGAACCCGATCGCGTCGACCGTGCCGGTCGGGCAACCGGCCTTGTTGGTCGGCACGGAGGCCAGCAGCAGATCCTTGAGCGAGCTGTTGGGACCGATCGGGCCGGCAAGGCCAAGCGTCAGTTCGCCGATCAACCGCCGGCCACTCGACGGATCGATAAGGCATGACACACGCACCCGGTCCCCTGCTCCCGCGCCGAAGGCCTGGTCGAAGGCACTGCGGATCTGGTCCGCGGTCAGCTTGCCGCCGATATTTTTGGCGAAGAGGTCGCGCACGGGCGAGCTGTTGACCTCACGCATCAAATGAAGGGCGTCGGAAAAATACTCCTGCTGGCTTTTGCCATAGCAGGTGCCGTGCTTGATCCATTCATGCCGTTCCAGCTTCGAGGCGGTGCCCGGCATCACCTTGTCGAGCTCGGCGCGGGTCTCGGCATCGAGGTTGACCGGTGGCAGGTCCTGCCAGTGAGCCGGATTGTCATTGGCCTTGTCGCTGGCCGAAGCCTGGCAATAGAAATTGCCGTTCGGCTGCGGCCACAGGCCGTGCAGCGTGAAATTGGTGGCATCGAATTCGCCAGGGCTTTGCGCCTTGCATTCGGTCTTGTTCGACTTGGTCTCGCAGAAGGCCGGCTGCCAGCTCAGCGCGAAGACATATTCGGGTTTTCCCGAGACCGCCGGCTTGCCTTGCCCGCCCGGTGCCGCCGGCGCGGTCACCGCACTGCTGCCCGAGAGATGGCCGCAGCTGACCTTCACCCAACGGCGCTCGGGATCGGCGCCCGGCACCAGGATGAGGTAGTGGGTCGGAGCGTCCTTGTTGCCGGCCAGCAATTGATAGGTCTTGCCCGCATCGGTCGAGACACTGCCGGGGTTCTTGCCGTTCTTGATCGCCTGCGTCGCGGGACAGGCAGCGTCGGCCACGAAGGTGCCGCTCATCTTGACGTCGGCATGCGCCGCGCCTGCCAGCGACCCCGCCAGCAAGGCCAATCCGAAAACAACAGCAATGCGCATGGAGAATCCCCTGCTGGAAAGTGGGCGACAGACTGAAGCTGTCTCCATGTCAGAATTGCGATATTTTGCGGGCCCGTGGCAAGAAAGATCGTCGCGGAAAAGCCGGCAGGCCCGATTGACGCAAATCTGGCGCCGGCGCACACGTTGGACAAGGGCGGAACCAGGGGGAGGTCAGCCGGCATGCCATTCAGCCAGCAGCGCGTGGTCCGCTCGCCGACCGGCGCCGACCTCAATCTGTTCGTCCGGCAGGCCGACAGCTCTCCGCGTGCGGTGGTCCAGATCAATCATGGCCTGGCCGAGCATGCCGGGCGCTACGACCGCTTCGCCGGTTTCCTGGCCGCTCGGGGTTTCCATGTCTATGTCCATGATCACCGTGGCCATGGGACGACCAGGGCGCCCGACGCGCCGCTCGGCAGATTCGCCGACAAGGACGGCCCGGCCAAGGTGATCGCCGATGTCGACGCCATCCGCGATCTTATCGCCCGCGAGCAGCCTGACCTGCCGGTAATCCTTTTCGGCCACTCGATGGGCGCGTCCGTGGCGCTGAACTACTTGTTACGGCACTCGAATCGGATCCATGCCGCCGCCATCTGGAACGGCAATTTCTCGCAAGGCCTGCTCGGCCAGGTGGCGCTCGGCATCCTGGCCTGGGAACGGATGCGGCTGGGCTCCGATGTCCCGTCGCGCCTGCTGCCGAAACTCACCTTCCAAGCCTGGGGCAAGGCGGTCCCCGACCATCGCACCTTGTTCGACTGGCTTTCGCGCGACGAGGCGGAAGTCGCGAAATACATCGCCGATCCGCTCTGCGGCTGGGATGCCTCCATATCGATGTGGCGCGATGTGGTCGCAATGGCGCTGAACGGCGGCAAGGATGCGGGCTTTGCCGGTATCCGGCGCGACCTTCCCGTCGCCATCGTTGGCGGTGAGAAAGACCCGGCTTCCGACTACGGCAGGGGCATCACCCATCTCGCGAACCTCATGCGCAAGATGGGCTTTTCTAATCTGGTTTCGAAGGTTTACGCCGACACCCGCCACGAGAGCCTGAACGAGGTGAACCGGGACATCGTCATGGACGATTTCGCCAACTGGGCGGACGCTGTCCTGAAAGCCTGACGGTTTGGCCCATCGCAAGAACCGTGACAGCCGCCGCCGGGCTTGATAGAGGCTCTGCTTTCGCAGCGATCAGGATGATTGCAGCAACCACGGTGATTTATGGCCGAACCCCCGCTGAAAGGCGTCCGCGTCGTCGAACTCGCCCGCATTCTTGCCGGGCCCTGGGCCGGGCAGTTGCTTGCCGATCTCGGCGCCGATGTCATCAAGGTCGAGAGCCCCGACGGTGGCGACGACACCCGCAAATGGGGTCCGCCCTTCGTCATGAGCCACGACGGCGAGAACCTGTCGGCCGCCTATTACCATTCCTGCAATCGCGGCAAGCGCTCCATCGCCATCGACTTCTCGACGCCCGAAGGCGCCGAGGCGGTGCGCCGGCTGGTCGCGACGGCGGATGTGCTGATCGAGAACTTCAAGCTCGGCGGCCTGAAGAAATACGGGCTCGACCATGGCAGCCTGAAGGAAATCAACCCTCGCCTCGTCTACTGCTCGATCACCGGTTTCGGTCAGAATGGGCCTTATGCGCCTCGCGCGGGCTACGATTTCATTATCCAGGCCATGGCCGGCATGATGTCGATCACCGGCGAGCCCGGCCGCGAGCCGCAGAAAGCCGGCGTCGCCATCTCGGATATCTTCACCGGCCTCTATTCGGTCATCGCCATCCAGGCAGCACTTCGCCACGCCGAACAGACCGGCGAAGGCCAGCACATCGACATGGCGCTGTTCGACACGCAGATCTCGGCGCTCGGCAACCAGAACCTCAATTATCTCGTTTCCGGCAAGTCCCCGGTCCAGATGGGCAATGCCCATATGAACATCGCCCCTTACGAAGTGCTTCCAGTCAGGGACGGCCACATCATCCTGGCTGTCGGCAATGACAGCCAGTTCGCCAAGTTCTGCGCCGCGGTCGGGCTGGGCGATTTGCCGGCCAATCCCGATTTCACCACCAATCCGGCCCGCGTCGCCAATCGCGTGGAACTTCGCGCACGCATCATCGATGCACTGAAGATTTTTGATCGCGATCCGCTGCTGGCGAAGCTCGAAGCCGCCAGCGTACCGGCGAGCCCGATCAACACGATCGGCCAGATGTTCGACGACCCGCAGACCATTGCCCGCGGCATGCGGCTCGACCTCGACGACGGCCATGGCAACCGCCTGCCATCGGTGCGCGCGCCGATGGTGATGTCGGGCACACCGCTTACTTACGAACGCCCCTCGCCGCGCCTTGGCGAGCACACTGACGAAATCCTTGCCGAACTGGAGAAGTCTGGGAAATGAAGACCGGTGGACAACTGATCGTCGACGCCCTCGAAGCCAATGGCACCGACCGTATGTTCTGCGTGCCGGGCGAATCCTACCTTGCGGTGCTTGACGCGCTGCATGATTCCTCGATCCGCACCATCGTCTGCCGCCAGGAAGGCGGCGCTGCCATGATGGCCGACTGCCAGGGCCGGCTGACCGGCAAGCCCGGCATCTGCTTCGTCACCCGCGGACCCGGCGCCACCAACGCTTCGGCCGGCATCCACATCGCCATGCAGGATTCGGTTCCCCTCATCCTGTTCATCGGCCAGGTCGCCAGCCACGCCAAGGAACGCGAGGCGTTCCAGGAAGTGGACTATGTCAGGTTCTTCGGCGACATCGCCAAATGGGTGGTCGAGATCGACGACGCCTCGCGCATCCCCGAATTCGTCACGCGCGCCTTTGCCGTGGCGACGTCGGGCCGCCCCGGCCCGGTCGTCATATCGCTGCCTGAGGATATGCTGACCAGCGTCGTCGACGCGCCGGAAGCACTTCCGCACACGCCGGTCGAAACCTATCCCGGCGAGGCCGAACTCGACGCACTGGAAATGCTGCTTGCCGGTGCGAAGCGACCCTTCGTCATCCTTGGCGGCACGCGCTGGAACGCGGACGCGGTGGCGCGGATGCATGAGATCGCCGAGGCCTGGTCGCTTCCTGTCGGCTGTTCCTTCCGCCGCCAGATGCTGTTCGACCATCTTCATCCAAACTATGCCGGCGATGTCGGCATCGGCATCAATCCGAAGCTGGCAACCGCTATCAAGCAGGCCGACGTCGTTCTCTTGATCGGCGGGCGCATGGGCGAGATGCCCTCTTCCGACTACACGCTGCTGAAGAGCCCCTATCCCGACCAGGCCCTGGTGCATGTCCATGCCAATGCCGGCGAACTCGGCCGCGTCTACCGTCCGACCCTGGCGATCAATGCTTCGCCAGCGGCTTTCGTCGAGGCTTTCACCAAGCGCATGCCGGCCGGAACGCCATCATGGGCGGCCGAAACAGCCAAGCTGCATACCGCCTATCTCGACTGGTCGACTCCGCCTGAAAACGGTCCCGGCCCGGTCCAGATGGGACCTATCATGAACTACCTGGAAAAAGTGCTGCCGGACGATGCCATCCTCACCAATGGCGCCGGAAATTACGCAACCTGGGTACACCGCTTCCATCGCTTCCGCCGCTTCGCCACGCAAGGAGCGCCGACGTCGGGCTCGATGGGCTACGGCACGCCGGCGGCGGTCGCCGCCAAGGCGCTTTATCCGGAGCGCACAGTGGTCGCCTTCGCCGGCGACGGCTGCTTCCTGATGAACGGCCAGGAATTCGCCACCGCCGTGCAGTACGACCTGCCGATCGTCGTCATTCTCGTCAATAACGGTATTTACGGCACCATCCGCATGCACCAGGAACGCGAATATCCCGGCCGCGTCGTCGGCACCGATCTGAAGAACCCTGATTTTGCAGCACTTGCCCGCGCCTATGGCGGCCATGGCGAGACGGTGGAGAAGACAGCTGATTTCGCGCCTGCCTTCGAGCGCGCGCGAACCAGCGGCAAACCGGCGATCGTCGAGATCAGGCTCGATCCCGAAGCGATCACCCCGACCCGGACGATGACGCAGATACGCGACAGGGCTTAAGGGCCGGCAGAACAGAGGGCGGCGCTGTCCCGCCAGGCTTCAAGCGTTAGCCGCGCTTCGGGCTCTACATCGCCTTTTCGATCTGGCCGCGAATCTCGCCGTCCTTGTTGGCCGCCGTGTGCACATTGACGTAATACTTGCCGGCCTCGAGGTCAGCGGCCTGCGCATCGGTCAGCGTCGCCGACCCCTTGATCGGGCTCTTGAGCTTGCCTTTGAACGGGATCACCGGAGGCGCATTCTCGCCCGCCGCCGCCGGGCCGTGAATGTGCGCCGCTGTCGCCGGGCCGCTGAGGCCGGAATACTTCACGTTCCAGCTGAGCTTCTTCTTGGTGGTATCGAAGGTGAGAGTGGCCGTCCCCTTGCCCTTCGTGGTGACGGCTGGGCTCTGCTGGCCGCCATCGAGGGTCGCCTTGTATTTTACCATCTCGGCCATGGCCGGTGATGCGAACAGGAAAGCGGTGGAAATGGCGAGCGCCGATAGCGCCGGCAGGAAGGAGTGAGCGCGCATGAAGGACCTCCGATTGACAAAAGCGTGCGTCGCGGCTCCCCGACGCGCGCATGCTTCAATGCAACGGCTGGACGGCGCAATGTATCCCCGCACACGGTTTTGTGATTGGAGCGCATGGAAAAGGGGCGGTCGCCCGCCCCTTTGATCGTGAGACCCGGTCTCAGGCGCTGTTGATCGCGCCTGCGAGGCCTACTTGACCGCCTTGTCGGTGATGGCGGTGGTATAGGCGCCTTTCGGCTCCTTGGTGATGATCTTCTGGTCGAGCAGCGCCTTGGCGGTGCGTTCGTAGGTCGCCGGGTCGAGCTTGCCGTCGGCATTGTCGATCAGCTTGGCAACTTCGCTCATCATCCGCTTCTGGTGATTCTCGTCCTGGCCGCCGCCGTCCATGACGATGCTTGCGGCTTCGTCATTGTTGTCGACCGCGTATTTCCAGCCCTTCATCGAGGCGCGCACGAACCGCACCATCTTGTCCTCGAAGGCCGGATCCTTGAGCTTGTCTTCCGAGGCATAGAGGCCGTCCTCGAGCAGGTCGTTGCCCATGGCCGAGTAGTTGAACACGGTCAGCTGTTCGGGCTTGTAGCCGGCGTCGATCAGCTGCCAGTACTCATTGTAGGTCATGACCGAGATGCAATCGGCCTGCTTCTGGATCAGCGGCTGCACGTCAAAGCTTTGCTTCAGCACGGTGACGCCATCGGGGCCGCCCTCCGTCTTGAGGCCAAGCTTGTTCATCCACGCGTAGAACGGATATTCGTTGCCGAAGAACCAGACGCCGAGCGTATGACCCTTGAAGTCGGCTTCGGTCTTGATCGGGCCGTCCTTCGGGCAGACCAGCTCCATGCCGGCCTTCTTGAACGGCTGGGCGATGTTGACCAGCGGCACGCCCTTCTCGCGCGCGGCGAGCGCGCCGCCCATCCAGTCGACGATGACGTCGGCACCGCCGCCCGCGATCACTTGCTCGGGGGCGATGTCGGGACCGCCTGGCTTGATGTCGACGTCGAGGCCTTCGGCCTCATAGAAACCCTTGGCCTTGGCGACATAGTAGCCGGCAAATTGCGCCTGCGTGACCCATTTCAGCTGCAAGGTCACCTTGTCGGCGGCCATTGCTTGGAACGCGGCCAGCGACATCGCGCCGGCCAGAACTGGAATGATAAGTCTTTTCATTTTTTACCCTCTGAAGTTAGTGCCCAAACCCACCGCCCCTATCCACCACGGACAGAGGGATGCCAAAACGTGACGGCCCTTTCGACAAGGGCGACCACGCCATAAAAGACCGAACCCGCAAGTGCTGCAACTGCGATTTCGGCCCAGACCATGTCGATGTTCATCCGCCCGACCTCGGTCGAAATGCGGAAACCCATGCCGACGACGGGCGTGCCGAAGAACTCGGCGACGATGGCGCCAATCAGCGCCAGCGTCGAATTGATCTTCAGCGCGTTGAAGATGAAGGGAGCGGCGGCCGGCAGCCTGAGCTTGACGAGCGTCGGCCAGTAGCCCGACGCATAGGTGCGCATCAGGTCGCGCTCCATATGGCCGGACGCGGCGAGCCCGGCGACCGTATTCACCAGCATCGGGAAGAAGGTCATGATGATGACCACCGCCGCCTTGGATTGCCAGTCGAAGCCGAACCACATGACCATGATCGGCGCCACGCCGATGATCGGCAGCGCCGAGACCATATTGCCGATCGGCAGAAGTCCACGCCGCAGAAACGGTACGCGGTCGGCGAGAACAGCGGTGATGAAGCCAGCGCCGCTGCCCACCACATAACCGAAGAGCACCGCCTTGAAGATGGTTTGCCGGACATCGGCGCCGAGCACCGGCAGCGAGCTGACGATGCGCGCGCCGATGGCGCTCGGCGGCGGCAGCAGGATGAAAGGAATGCCGGCGCCGCGTGTGACAGCTTCCCAGATGATCAGGATCCAGGCGCCGAAGATAGCGGGGATGACCAGACGCAGTGCGGTCCGGACCCATCCTGCCTTCGGCCGCAATCCCGAAAGCACCGCCACACAACGCCAGCCAAGCAGCCAGGCAGCCGCGAGCAGAAGGAAATACGGCGCCAGCGCCGTCCCTTCGAACCCTGCGATGCCCGATATCAGCAGCCAGGCGACGAGATGGGCCACTATGAAGAGCACCACGGCCTCCGCCAGGGGCGGAATCCTGACCATGGAGATCAGCGCCGCCAGCACGGCCACGCCAAGCATCAAGCCCTTCATTCCGAGATAGGGGTAGCCGATACTGGCCGTCGGATCGGCAAGCGCTGCCGCTTCCGGCTTCGACATGGCGCCGAGCGCAATCGCGATCAGGCACAGCACGATCGCCAGCACGGCCTGCCAGGAAGGTTTCAGCCAGTTCATGCTGGCCTCCCACCCATGGCGCGGTCAACGACGCGGCCGGCGATGCCAACCACCATCACCAGCAGCGCCGCCACGATGGAGCCGGCGACCAGCGCTGACCAGATGTCGATCGACTGGCTGTAATAGGCGCCCGCCAACAGCTTGGCGCCGATGCCGGCGACCGCGCCTGTCGGCAGTTCGCCCACGATGGCGCCTACCAGGCTTGCCGCCACCGCGACCTTCATCGAGGTGAACAGGAACGGCACCGAGGCTGGCACACGCAGTTTCCAGAAGGTCTGCGCGCGGCTGGCATTGTAGGTGTGCATCAGGTCGAGATGCATGATCTCGGGCGAGCGCAGGCCCTTCACCATGCCGACCGTCACCGGGAAGAACGACAGATAGGTCGAAATCATCGCCTTCGGGATCAGTCCGGTAATGCCGATCGCCGCCAGAACGACGATGATCATCGGCGCCACCGCCAGGATCGGAATCGTCTGCGAGGCGATGATCCACGGCATCAGGCTGCGGTCGAGCGTCGCCACATGGACGATGCCGACGGCGATGACGATGCCGAGTGCGGTGCCGAAGGCGAAGCCGAGCAGCGTCGAGGACAGCGTAACCCAGGCGTTGTAGACGAGACTGCGGTTTGAGGTGATGGGCCGCAGAAAAGTGTTCTCGAAGAAATTCACCGCCACCTGATGCGGCGCCGGCAGCGTCGGCTTGGGCTGCGACAGCGTCTTGCCGATGAGTTCGCCGAACGTGGAGGTTTCGTTGGCACGCCGGTCGAGATCGCGCTGGAACGGCGCGTTGAGGATGACGGCGAAGATATACCAGAGCACAACCACGCCCAGAAGGATGGAGGTTACGGGGATGATCTTGGAGCGGAAGCTATCCATGGGCGCCTTCTCCTCTCTCCGCCGGGGAGAGGGTGGCCGGAGCGAAGCGAAGGCCGACCACCTTCGCCTTCGTCATCCTAGGGCGGAGCAACGCGAAGCGTCGCGCAGACCTTAGGATCCATTCCGTGACGTTGGCCGAGGGGTATAAGCGGTCGAGAGTGTTCGCCTTCGAACGCACGGCGTAAGGTGCATCGGTCTGCACCGCTGCGGAACGTTGAGGTAACGGCATGGATCCTAGGGTCTGCGCCGCGTCGCTTCGCTCCTTGCTCCGCCCTAGGATGACGAAGTCGCGATGGACCGCGCGCTTGTCGCTCCCCTCAATCATCATAACTATGCCCTGCCCTCAACCCATCGCGCACCCGCGCGGCGATCGCCAGAAACTCCGGCGTCTCGCGGATGTCGAGCGGCCGCTCTTTCGGCAGCGTCGATTCGATGATGTCGCTGACCCGGCCCGGGCGCGGCGACATGACGACGATGCGCGTCGACAGGTAGACGGCTTCCGGAATGGAGTGGGTGACGAAGCAGATGGTCTTGTTCGTCCGTCCCCATAGTTGCAGCAATTGCTCGTTGAGGTGGTCGCGCACGATCTCATCCAGCGCGCCGAACGGCTCGTCCATCAGCAACAGGTCGGCATCGAAGGCCAGCGCACGCGCGATCGAGGCGCGCTGCTGCATGCCGCCGGAAAGCTGCCAGGGGTATTTCTTCTCGAAGCCACTGAGGTTGACGAGGTCGAGCGTGCGCTTGATCCGCTCCGCCTGCTCGGTCTTGGACAGGCCCATGATTTCCAGCGGCAGCCCGACATTGCGCTCGATGGTGCGCCAGGGAAACAGGGCGGCGGCCTGGAAGACATAGCCGTAGGCACGTCTCTCGCGCGCCTGTTCCGGCGTCATGCCATTGACCGAGATCGTCCCCGAAGTGGGCTTTTCCAGATCGGCGATGACGCGCAGCAAAGTAGTCTTGCCGCAACCCGAAGGCCCGATGAAGGAGACGAACTCACCCTTGCCGATGGTCAGGTCGACATTGGACAGCGCCTGTACCGGCCCGTCATTGGTCTGGAAGGTGAGGCCCAGTTTGCTTGCCGAAACGACGGCTGGCGAAGGTCCCGTCATCGGTTGCTGCCTGCCTTCCGCCGCACGAAACCGATTGCTTTTATCGTGATGTTGTTTTCCACTCGACCCGTCCCATTGGCCCCAGTCCTGCTGAGTTTGTCCCGCTCGGTCGACGCCCGGAGTTTCCCCGATGTCGCCTAAACCGACTTGTCATCTTATCCGCCCTGAAAGCACTTATGAAGGCAAGCAGGGCCTGACCTATTTCGCCGGCATAGCCACCGAGTCGGTCGGCTCCTCCGGCATTTGCATGCACGTCCTCACCATGCCGCCCGGTGCCCGCGCCAAGGCGCATCTGCACGAGAACCATGAAACGGCGATCTACGTGCTCTCCGGCGAGGTCCATACCTGGTATGGCGACCGGCTGGAGCATCACATCGTCGTCAAGGCCGGCGACCTCTTCTACATTCCCGCAGGCGTGCCGCATTTGCCGGCCAATCTGAGCAATGCGCCGTCCTCGGCCGTCATCGCCCGCACCGATCCCAACGAACAGGAAAGCGTCGTCCTGCTGCCGGAGTTGGACGCGCTCGTCGCCTGAGGGCGGTATTGGCGGGTTCGCCGGCCGAGGCTCAATAGCTCCAGGTCCGCGCTGCCCCTCATCTGCCTGCCGGCATCTTCTCCCCGTAGAGAGACGGGGAGAAGGACGCCGTCGCGAAGGATTTCGCCAATCGCCAGCGTTGGCAAAAAGAGCGCCGAGGTTGCGCTCAGCCATCTTCTCCCCATCACTATACGGGAAGAAGATGCCGGCAGGCAGATGAGGGGCGGCGCCGACCTCGGCAATCATCTGCACCGAGACACTTCCCCGTATACGCTGCCGTCCTCGTCGGCGATCACCAATTTCTTGGCATTCTTGGCGCTGTGCTTGATCGTGAAGGTGGCCGGCGACTTTCCCTCCTCGCCTTCGGCTTCGCACTCTGCCTTGACCGTCAGCGAACCATCGGCCCCACCGTGTTTGCCGGTGAAGGCGCAGGCACTGGTCGCGGTGATAAAATCGGTGTCGGTCAGCAGCAGCATGTCTTCGGCATAGACCTTCTGGCCGTTCTTGTTGATGCAGCCGGACTTATTGCCATAGGGCTTGGACAGGTCGATGCCAGCCGCCGAGGCGGAGCCGGCTGCCAGAACAACAACGGCGGTGAGATAGAGCCCCGCACACCTCACCTCAAACACCCGTCGCCGGAATGCCTGTCCGCTCGACCTTGCGCGGCGCGGTGATCTCCTTCCAGGTCGACAGCGCCCGGTTGACGGCAGCGTTCGGTTCGCGGCCGACGAACTCACCATGGCCAGGCTTCGCCTTGACCTCGGCCTCCTCGACCGACAGCTCGCCGCGCGAGAACACGAAGCGCGGCAGGCCGGTCACTTCGACCCCTTCGAAGACGTTGTAGTCGATGACGGATTGCTGCTTCTTGGCGGAAATCTTCTTCTTGCGCTGGGGGTCCCAGACGATGACGTCGGCATCCGCGCCTTCGACGATCGCGCCCTTCTTCGGATACATGTTGAGGATCTTCGCGATGTTGGTCGAGGTCACGGCGACAAACTCGTTCATCGTCAGCCGGCCGGTATTGACGCCCCTGGTCCACAGCACCGGCAACCGGTCCTCGAGGCCACCCGTGCCGTTGGGGATCTTGGTGAAATTGCCGACGCCGAAGCGCTTCTGGTCGGTGGTGAAGGCGCAATGGTCGGTCGCCACCACCTGCAGCGAACCGGCCTGCAGGCCGGCCCATAGCGAATCCTGGTGCAGTTTGTTGCGGAAGGGTGGGCTCATCACGCGGCGCGCCGCATGGTCCCAGTCCTTGTCGAAATACTCGCTCTCGTCCAGCGTCAGGTGCTGGATCAGCGGCTCGCCGAACACCCGCATGCCTTTCTGGCGTGCCCGGCGGATCGCCTCGTGGCTCTGTTCGCACGAGACATGCACGACATAGAGCGGCACGCCCGCCATGTCGGCGATCATGATGGCGCGGTTGGTCGCCTCGCCTTCCACTTCCGGCGGGCGCGAATAGGCATGTCCCTCGGGGCCGTTATTGCCGGCGGCAAGCAGCTTCTGCGACAGGGCCGCGACCACGTCGCCATTCTCGGCATGCACCAGCGGCAGCGCGCCGAGGTCGGCGCAGCGCTGGAACGACGCGTACATCTCGTCGTCGTCGACCATCAGCGCGCCCTTGTACGCCATGAAGTGTTTGAACGAGGTGATGCCCTTGTCGACCACGGTGGCCATCTCGTCGAACACCTGCTTGCCCCACCAGGTGATCGCCATGTGGAACGAATAATCGCAGGACGCCCTCGAGGTCTTGTTGTCCCACATCTGCAAGGCTTCGAGCAGCGATTGCTGCGGCGCCGGCAGGCAGAAATCGACCACCATCGTCGTGCCGCCGGCTAAGGCCGCACGCGTGCCGGATTCGAAATCATCGGCCGAATAGGTGCCCATGAACGGCATTTCGAGATGGGTGTGCGGGTCGATGCCGCCCGGCATCACATAGCAGCCGGTGGCGTCGTACTCATGATCGCCATGCAGATTGGAACCGATGGCAACGATCTTGCCATGCTGCATCAGCACGTCGGCCTTCCAGGTTCGGTCGGCGGTGACGACGGTGCCGTTCTTAATGACTTTGGTCATTTTGCTGTTCCCTTGTTCTTCTCTTCCCGCTTCTTGGTGAGCGGCGTTGAAGGTAAATCTCTAAGTTCACTCAACGATAACGGCCGTCTCCACCACGGCATGGAACAGAACGTCGGCGCCGGCCGCTGCCCATTCCTTGGTGATCTCCTCCGCCTCATTGTGGCTCAACCCATCCACGCAAGGGCACATCACCATGGCGGTAGGCGCGACGCGGTTGATCCAGCAGGCGTCGTGGCCGGCACCCGAGACGATGTTGCGATGCGTATAGCCAAGCCGCTCGGCCGCATCGCGGATCGCCTTGACGCAGCCCTTGTCGAAGGTGACCGGATCGAAAGCGCCGACCTGCTCGATCTTGTACTGGATGTCGAGCGCGTCGCAGATCGTGTCGATGCCTTCGCGGATGCGGCCATCCATGGCGTCGAGCACTTCCTTTTCCGGCGAGCGTATGTCGATGGTGAAGACGGTGCGCCCGGCGATGATGTTGCGCGAGTTGGGATAGACCTCCATGTGGCCGACCGCGCCGACGGCGTCGGGCTGGTAGTCCATGGCGATCTCGTGGACCAATTCGATCACCCGCGCCATGCCGAGCCCGGCATTGCGGCGCTTGGGCATCGGCGTCGAGCCGGTATGCGCCTCCTTGCCGGTCAGCGTCACCTGCAGCCATTTCAGGCCCTGGCCATGGGTGACGACACCGATGTCGATGTCCTCGTCCTCGAGGATCGGGCCCTGTTCGATATGCAGTTCGAAGAAGGCGTGGATCTTGCGATCACCGACCTTCTCGGCGCCCTTCCAGCCGATGCGCTCCAGTTCCTCGCCGAATTTCTTGCCGTTCTTGTCCGTGTGCTCGTAGACATCGGCCTGATCGAGCACGCCGGCGAACACGCCGGACGCCATCATCGCCGGCGCGAAGCGCGCGCCCTCCTCGTTGGTCCAGTTGGTGACGACGATCGGATGTTTCGTCTTGATATCGAGGTCGTTGAGCGAGCGCACGATCTCCAGGCCGCCAAGAACGCCGAGAACGCCGTCATATTTGCCGCCGGTCGGCTGCGTATCCAGATGGCTGCCGACATAGACCGGCGGAAGGCTGGGGTCGGTGCCTTCGCGGCGGGCAAACATGGTGCCCATCTCGTCGACACCCATTTCGAGCCCCGCGGCATCGCACCAGCGCTTGAACAGATGCCGGCCCTCGCCATCCTCGTCGGTCACGGTCTGGCGATTGTTGCCGCCGGCGATGCCGGGGCCGATCTTCGCCATCTCCATCAGCGAATCCCACAAACGGTCTGAATTGATTCGCAGATTCTCGCCGGGTGCGGCCATTCAAAACCTCATCAATTGCGGGGCGTCCCCCTCCCCTCGAGGGGGAGGGATATCGGCGCCCAGTTCTTCAATCGATCATCCTAAGCACTTCACGCACATGGTCGATCAGTTCGTTGATCTGGCCCTTGGTGATGATCAGCGGCGGCGACAGTGCGATGATGTCGCCGGTGGTGCGGATCAGCGCGCCGCGCTCGAACGCCTTGACGAAGGCCGAGAAGGCCCGCTTTGTCGGACTGCCGGCGATCGGCGCCAGTTCGATCGCACCGATCAGGCCGATGTTCCTGATGTCGATGACATGCGGTTCGCCCTTCAGCGAATGCAGTGCATCTTCCCAGTAAGGCGCCAGTTCCTCGCCGCGCGTCAGCAGGCCCTCTTCCTTGTAGGTGTCGAGCGTGCCGAGTGCAGCCGCACAGGCGATCGGGTTGCCCGAATAGGTGTAGCCGTGGAAGAACTCGATCATGTGCTCGGGGCCGGTCATGAAGGCGTCGTGAATTTCCTTCTTCACGAACACCGCGCCCATCGGGATGACACCGTTGGAGACGCCCTTGGCGGTGGTCATGATGTCGGGCGTGACGCCGAAATAGTCGGCCGCGAACGGCGCGCCGAGACGGCCGAAGCCGGTGATGACCTCGTCGAAGATCAACAGGATGCCGTGCTTGGTGCAAATTTCGCGCAGCTTCTCGAGATAGCCCTTCGGCGGCAGGATGACGCCCGTGGAACCCGCGACCGGCTCGACGATGACGGCGGCGATGGTCGAGGCGTCATGCAGGGCGACGATACGCTCAAGCTCGTTGGCGAGCTCCGCGCCATACTCCGGCACGCCTTTGGAGAAGGCGTTCTTCTCCGGCAGATGCGTGTGCGGCATGTGGTCGACGCCGCCCAGCAACGTGCCGAACATCTTGCGGTTGGTGACGATGCCGCCGACCGAGATGCCGCCGAAATTGACGCCGTGATAACCGCGCTCGCGGCCGATGAGCCGGGTGCGCGACCCTTCGCCCTTCACGCGGTGATAGGCGATCGCCATCTTCAGCGCCGTTTCGACAGATTCCGAACCGGAATTGGTGAAGAAGACATGGTCCATGCCCTTGGGCGCGAGGTCGACCAGGCGGTTCGCCAGTTCGAACACGATCGGATGGCCCATCTGGAAGGCGGGTGCATAGTCGAGTTCGGCGGCCTGGTGCTGGATCGCCTCGGTGATCTTGGGGCGGCAATGGCCGGCGTTGACGCACCACAGGCCGGCGGTGCCGTCCAATACCTTGCGGCCATCGCTGGTCGTGTAATGCATGTCCTTGGCGGACACGAACATGCGCGGCGCCTGCTTGAACTGCCGGTTTGCCGTGAACGGCATCCAGAATGCGCTGAGATCGTTCGGCGTGACTTTCAGCCGGTTGGACATGACCAAGACTTCCCCTTGTAACCTGTTTCGCTGCGTCCAACGCTTGGTCTTTGCCGCGCTTTCATGCTACGCAAATTTTGACCGATTGGACAAACGTTTAGCACCGCCATGTCGGCGGTCAATGGATTACTAGCGGAAATGCGGCTCCTGAAGTGCGTTCCACAGCCTGGGGAAAAACTGGTCCAGAGAATTGGTCCAGATGACCTTGAATGCGAGATTTGGCAATACGAGGGTCCGCAACGGTGACCACGAGCACGCAAGCCCCTCGCCGCACCCGCATCCAGCAGGAAAAGCGCGAACTGATCCTGGAGGCCGCGCTCGAAGTGTTCTCCACCAACGGCTTCCGCGGTTCGACCATCGACCAGATCGCCGAAGCCGCCGGCATGTCGAAGCCGAACCTGCTCTACTATTTCCGCCGCAAGGAAGACATCCACGAGACATTGATGGAACGGCTGCTCGAAACCTGGCTGGCGCCACTGCGGGAACTTGACGACATCGGCGATCCGATGACCGAACTCAGGAGCTACATCAGGCGCAAGCTGGAAATGGCGCGCGACTTTCCGCGCGAGAGCCGGCTGTTCGCCAACGAGATCCTGCAAGGCGCGCCGCGCATCATGCCGCTGCTTGCGGGCGAGTTGAAGACGCTGGTCGACGAGAAAGCCGCCGTCATCAAGGGCTGGATGCGCGCCGGCAAGATCGCCCGGACCGATCCCTGGCACCTGATCTTCTCGATCTGGGCGACGACGCAGCACTACGCCGATTTCGATGTCCAGGTCCGCGCCGTGCTGGGGCCGAACCGTGGCGGCGACGGCCGCTTCGAGGACGCTGCCCGCTTCCTCGAGCAATTGTTCCTCGATGGGCTGAAGCCGAAAGGGTAACAGGCGAAATCATGTCTAGATTGGCCGAAGCGCACATTGGCTTCGTCATTCTAGGGCGAAGCAAGGAGCGAAGCGACGCGGCGCAGACCCTAGAATCCATGCCGCGACACATGAGCGCCGCTACGGTCCAGAATTCTGCTCCGCTGCACTATACTGTCAAGGTAACGGCATGGATCCTCGGGTCTGCGCGTCCGCTTCGCTTCCGCTCCGCCCGTGGATGACGAAGTTGAGAGCGCGCCGGCAGATAACTTCACGCGCTGCGCCGTTCGGCCGGCATCGCCTCCAGCAGTTGTTGAAGTTTGGCGATCGAGTTCTGCTCGGCGAGCGGCGTGTAGACGATCAGCCGCATGTCCGAGCCGTCGTCGATCGACAGGCTCATATGCTCGAAGGCCATCAAGCCCACCATGGGATGCCGGACATGCTTCACGCCGGTCAGCCTGCGCGCCACGTCGCGCCGGGGCCACCAGTCACGGAACTCGGGACTTGAACTCATCATCAGCGCGATCAGCCGTTCGAAATCCAGATCGCCGACATATTTGGCGCTTTCGGCACGAAACGAAGCAAGCACCACACGGGCAAGTTCTTCCCAGTCGACCAGCAGGCGGCGATGGTGCGGGTTGGTGAACACCATGTGGACGATGTTTCTGCTATCGCCCTCGAGCAAGCCATAGTCGCCGAACACCGCCACGGCCGCGTCGTTCCAGGCAAGTACGTCCCAACGGCGGCCGACGACATAGGCGGGCTGCAGCACCAGGCTTTGCAGCATGTGCAACAGCGTAGCGTCGACCTTTTCAGGCGCCGCCAAACGACGCTCCGGCTGCTGGCGGCCTGCCAGGATGAACAGATGCCGCTTCTCGACGGCGTCGAGGCGCAAGGCCTCACAGAGCGCCGCCAGCACTTCCACCGAGGGCCGCACGTCCCTGCCCTGCTCAAGCCAGGTGTACCAAGTGGTGCCGACGCCGGCGATCATCGCCACTTCCTCCCGCCGCAGACCCGGCGTGCGCCGTCGCGGACCTGTCGCGATGCCGGTGGCCGATGGCGCCAGCCTTTCCCGGCGCGACCGCAGGAAGGCGCCGAGTTCGCGCCGGCGGCTCTCGTCGGCTGATCGGGTGGACGCAACGGGAGAGTTCATGCCGGCTATTATAGCAGTATTGATACCAGGATAAAGTTTGAACTGTTTGACATGGGCGAAGCGCCCCATCTTGCGTTCAGAGCAACAACAGGAGGCTCTGAACATGGAAGTGAAAGACAAGACCGTCCTCATCACCGGCTCGACCGACGGCGTCGGCCGCGTGGTGGCGCAAAGGCTGGGTGCCGCCGGCGCACGGGTGCTGGTGCATGGCCGCGATGCCACACGCGGAGACGCCGTTATCGCCGAGATCAAAGCCGCCGGCGGCAAGGCCGAGTTTTTCGCGGCCGATCTCGCTTCGCTGGCGCAGGTACGACGCCTCGCCGAAGCCGTGCGCGCCAGCACGAGCCGCCTCGACATCCTCATCAACAACGCCGGCGTCGGCACCGCTGGCGACAAACGACAGACAAGCGCCGATGGCTACGAGTTGCGCTTTGCCGTCAATTATCTCGCCGGCTTCCTGCTGACCTCGGAGCTTCTGCCGCTGCTGAAGGCGAGCGCCCCGGCACGCATCGTCAATGTCGCGTCCGCCGGCCAGCAGGCGATCGATTTCGGCGACGTCATGCTGACCCGCGGCTACAGCGGCGTGCGCGCCTATTGCCAGAGCAAGCTGGCGCAGATCCTGTTCACCGTCGATCTGGCCGAGCAGTTGGAAGGCAGCGGCGTCACCGTCAACGCGCTGCATCCGGCGAGCTACATGAACACCACCATGGTCCGCCAGGCGGGCGTCACGCCATGGAGTTCGGTCGAGACCGGGGCCGAGGCTATCTTGAATCTCGCCACCTCGCCCGCGCTGGAAGGGCGCAGCGGCCTCTATTTCGACGGCCTGCGCGAATCCCGCGCCGACGCCCAGGCTTACGATGCCAAGGCAAGACAACAATTGCGAAGCCTGAGCCTCGACCTCGTCGGGCTGGCTTTCCCTGAAACGAAGGAACAGCATTCATGACCAGCAACATCGAACACACGGTGATCATCGGCGGCTCATCCGGCATCGGCCTGGCGACGGCGCGCAAACTGCTCGGCCCGGGCATGAAGGTCACGATCACCGGGCGCAACCAGGACAAGCTCATCAGCGCCTGGAAAAGCCTTGGCGGAGCGGCCGACAAGGCGGCCTTCGACGCTTCGAAACCGGATGAAGTCCGCCAATTCTTCGAGCGCCTCGGCCCGTTCGACCACCTCGTTCTGGCGGCGAGCGGCGGCAAGGGCCTCGGTCCGTTCGAAACCCTCGACCTCACCGATATCGCCGGGGGCGTCGACGAGAAGGTGCGGCCTCAACTCTCCTGCCTGCAGGCCGCCTTGCCGACGCTGAACAAATCGGGGTCGGTCACCTTCATCTCGGCGGTATCGGCCCAGCTCGCCACGCCGGGCGTCGCCGGCATCGGCGCCATCAATGGCATGCTCCTGACAGTGGCGCCGATCCTGGCGGTCGAGCTGAAGCCGCGGCGCGTCAACGTCGTGGCGCCCGGCGTCATCGACACGCCATGGTGGGACTTTTTGCCCGCAAAGCAGCGGCAGGCGGTCTTTGCAGACTATGCGGGGAAAACGCCGGTCGGCCGCATCGGCCGCGCCGAGGACGTCGCCTCGGCGATAGCCTTCCTCGTCTCCAACAGCTTCATGACCGGCCAGGTGCTGACCTGCGATGGCGGCCTGCGGTTCGCGGCGTAAACGTTGGAGAGTTAAAGCGACTGCGCGATCAGCGTCAAAAACCCTCCGCTCAGCGCGACATTGCCGACGAAGCCATTGATGCGGGATGCACGCTCCGGACCCTGATGATCCCAGAAATTGTGGAACATCGGCGCCACGATCAGGAACAGCACCAGCACCGCGCAGGCAATCGCGGTCCAGAGGCCGACCATCACCAGCACTCCCGCGATGATCTGCAGGACAATGCCCACCCACAACGCCAGCCGGGCCTGGGGCACGCCACGCGCGGCCATCAAACCGGTCAGGAAATCCGCGTTCTGGATGTTGCGCAGGCCGGCGAAGACAAAGACGCCGCCGAGCAGCAGGCGGCCGAGAAACAACAAGGTCGAAGGCAAATCGACGGGCATTGAACTCCCCCTTTTGAAACAGTAGGGGCGCCGCCTTTCCCCGGCGGCGCCCCAACAGATGTCCGGACTCTCAGGCCGCCTTGGCGGCCGGCATCGGATGGATGGCGTGGAACGGAATGCAAAGTCGGTTCCATGTGTTGATCATGCCGATCGCGACGGAGAGCTTGACCAGTTCCTCTTCCGAGAAATGCTCCAGCGTGCGCGCATAGAGTTCGTCCGGCACGCCGTCGTTGGCGACCAGCGTCACCGCCTCGGTCCAGGCCAGTGCGGCGCGTTCACGCTCGGAGAACAGCGGCGATTCCTTCCAGGCGGCGACGAGATAGAGCCGCTGCTCGGTCTCGCCGTCGCGCCTGGCTTCGCGGCTGTGCATCTCGACGCAGAACGAGCAGCCATTGATCTGCGAGGCCCTGAGCTTGACCAGGTGCAGCAGGCTCACCTCCAGTCCACATTCGTCGACCGCCTTGTTGAGTGCCGACACAGCCTTCATGATCTCGGGCGCCTTGGCGAAGAACTGCAGCCTCTGTTTCATCGTCTTTCCTTTCACATCCTTGGGGAGGTTAATTTAGGCTTGGTTGGTTGAACTGGGTTTCTGCCGCCGTTGATGGCGCTCGACAAAGGCGCAGCTCGCGGCAAACGATCTGGGGTCGCCTTCCGCAGCGTAATCCGCCACGATATCGGACAACTTCACCTCGGCGAGCGCTGCCCGGTAGGCGCGCTCCGCCTTGAGCATCGCGGCATTGATGCCGCAAGGTTTCACATAGGCGGAGGCGTCGATCTTGACCGGACCGTTGCGGCGGATCTCGCCGCAGCGAAAAGCCGGCTCGCGCCCTTCGATGGCCAGCACGATGTCGAGCAGCGTGATGCGTTCGGCAGCCCGCGCCAGCCGGTAGCCGCCGGCGGGACCCGGCACCGATTCCAGAATGCCGGACGCCGTCAGCATGTTGAGGTGCTTCAGCAAATAGCTCGGCGACAGGCCGAAGGATTCCGCCAGCGCCGCGCCCGGCATGGTACTGTTGCCGTCGACGCTCGCCAGTGTCGCCGCGCAGTGGATGGCCGCCTCAACGCCCTCGCCCAGCTTCATAATGCTAGTCTCCAATTCGTAGATACAACATATCCTGGATAAAATTTATCTGCAATAGGAAAATGAAAACGCGACGTCCGCAGACGCCGCTTTTGAAAGGTCGCCCCTACTCCGCCGCCACCTTGGCCATCGGGTTGTTCGGGTGCGTGGTCCAGTTGGCATAGACCGGCGACACCGGTCTGCCGGTGCGCTGATCCAACGCGCCGGCGGCCAGCGGTTCCATGGTGATGCAATTGTCGACAGGGCAGACATTGACGCACAGATTGCAGCCGACGCATTCGGCCTCGATCACCTCGAAATGCCTGACGCCGTTGACCATGCTGGTGATCGCCTGGTGCGAGGTGTCCTCGCAGGCGATGTGGCAGCGGCCGCATTTGATGCAGGCATCCTGGTCGATACGCGCCTTGGCGACATAGTTGAGGTTGAGATACTGCCAGTCGGTGACGTTGGGCGTGGCGCGGCCGATAATGTCGTCGAGCGAGCGGTGGCCCTTCTCGTCCATCCAGTTTTCGAGGCCGGCGATCATCTCCTGCACGATCTTGAAGCCGTAGGTCATCGCCGCCGTGCAGACCTGCACATTGCCGGCGCCTAGCGCCATGAATTCGGCGGCGTCCCGCCACGTGGTGATGCCGCCAATGCCGGAGATCGGCAGGCCGCGGGTTTCGGGATCGCGGGCGATCTCGGCCACCATGTTCATGGCGATCGGCTTCACCGCCGGGCCGCAATAGCCGCCATGCGAACCCTTGCCATCGATGGTCGGCATCGGCGCGAAACTGTCGAGGTCGACGCCGGTGATCGAATTGATGGTGTTGATCAGCGACACCGCGTCGGTGCCGCCGGCATGCGCTGCCCGCGCCGGCTTGCGGATATCGGCGATGTTGGGCGTCAGCTTGGTGATGACGGGCATGCGCGTATATTGCTTGCACCAGCGCACCACCATTTCGATATATTCCGGCACCTGGCCGACGGCCGCGCCCATGCCGCGTTCCGACATGCCGTGCGGACAACCGAAATTGAGCTCGATGCCGTCGGCGCCGGTCTCCTCGACCAGCGGCAGGATCGATTTCCAGCTCTCCTCGACGCAGGGCACCATGATGGAGGCGATCAGCGCACGGTCGGGCCAATCCATCTTGACCTGCTTCATCTCGCGCAGATTGGTCTGCAAATCGCGGTCGGTGATCAGTTCGATGTTGTTGAGGCCGAGCAGGCGCCGGTCGGCGCCCCAGATCGCGCCGTAGCGCGGGCCGTTGACGTTGACCACCGGCGGCCCCTCTTCACCCAACGTCTTCCAGACCACACCGCCCCAACCCGCCTTGAAAGCGCGGATGACGTTGTAGGCCTTGTCGGTCGGCGGTGCCGAGGCCAGCCAGAACGGATTGGGCGATTTGATGCCGACGAAATTATTTCTGATGTCAGCCATGACAGGTCCCTTTCAACGGAGACGAAGGAGCATTTCCACGGGTGCAAGACTGCCGCCTTCAAGCGCGGCGGTGAGATTAGCGATCTTGGTGCGGGCATCCTCGCCCATGATCAAGGCGACGCCGGGCGGCGGCTTTTTGCCCTCGGCCTGCGCGGCAGCCATGCGGGCACGCATGGTGGCGAAGAATTCGATGGCGAAAGCGCCGCGCGGGCGCTCGGCGATTACTGAAAAGCCGCAGGCGGTGGCGGCGGCTCGATAATCAGCAGGCGTGGCGACGAACGATATGGTCGCGTCGGAGGCCCATGGCAGCGGATAGGCCAGTGCTCCATCCTTGAGCCGCATCACGTCATAGACGGCAAAGACGCCGCCGGGCTTCAGCACGCGGGCGGCCTCGCTCATCAGCTTGGCCTTGTCGGACAGGTTCATGCCGACATGCAGGATCATTGCCGCATCGAAGCTGGCCTTGCCGAACGGCATGTCCAGCGCGCTGCCTTGCACGAAGCGCGTCTTGCCGGCCATTCCCACCCGTTTCGACAGGCTGGTCGCGATATCGACATAGCTTTGGGTCAGGTCGATGCCGGTGACATCGGCGCCGGCATTGTTCGCGGCAAAACGGGCCGGGCCGCCGATGCCTGAACCGATGTCGAGAAGCCGGGCTCCAGGCTTCAGCCCCATCTGGTCGATGAGTTCCCTGGTGGCGGCCACGCCGCCAATGTGGAATTCGTCGACCGCTGCGAGATCGTCAGCGCTCAGATGGTCAATTTCCACGCCGGTGTCGGCAAGCGCGGCAAGAACCTGCTCTTCCAGGCCTGAAATCTCGTAGTGACGGGCAATGCCCGGTTCCACCGTGGCCATGGTCCTTATCCCTGGGTCAGGCTCCTGTGGATGCTTTCCGCCGCGTCGCGGCCTTGCGCCACAGCCGAAACGGTCAGGTCGTCGCCACCAAAAATGCAGTCGCCGCCGGCCCAGACCTTGGCCAGCGATGTGCGCCCTTCCGCGTCGACCTTGATACGGCCGGCTTCGAGATCGATCGACGCCCCGCTGCCGTTGAGTGCAGCCGGCACGAAACTCTGGCCGATGGCCTTGAACACCTGGTCGGCAACCAGCGTCAGCGTCTCGCCGGTGCCGGCAAGCCGGTCGCCGTCGAGTGCCGTGTATTCGAGTTCGATGGCACTGACCTTGCCGCCTTCGGCAATCACCCGCTTCGGCTGCAGCCAGTGACGGATGGTGACGCCATTGGCGGCGGCCAGGTCCTGTTCGAATTCGGAGGCGTTCATATGCTCCTGGCCGCGCCGGTAGCAGATCGTCACCTCCTCGGCGCCAAGCAGCTTCGACTGCACGGCGGCGTCGATCGCCGTCATGCCGCCGCCGATGACGACGACGCGGCGGCCGACCGGCAATCCGGAGAGGTCGCTGGCCTGGCGCAGTTCGGCAATGAATTCGACCGCGTTGGTGACGCCGGCGGCATCCTCGCCATCGGCGCGCAGCGCGTTGACACCGCCAAGCCCCATGCCAAGGAAAACGGCGTCGTAATTGCGGATCAGGTCGGAGAGCTGGTAATCGCGGCCGAGCGCCTTGCCATTCTGGATGTCGATGCCGCCGATCGCGGTGACATAGTCGACCTCGGCCTGGGCAAAGTTGTCGACGCTCTTATATGCGGCGATGCCATATTCGTTGAGGCCGCCCGCCTTCGGGCGCGCCTCCAGGATGGTCACGTCATGGCCATGGCGGGCGAGCCGGTGCGCCGCGGCAAGACCGGCCGGGCCGGCGCCGACGACGGCTACGGTTTTTCCTGTCGGCTCGGCGCGCGGATAAAATTGCCTGCTCTCGCTCATCGCGACATCGGTGGCGTAGCGCTGCAGACGACCGATCTGGACCGGCTTGCCTTCCGCAACCTCGCGCACGCAAACCTCCTCGCACAGCGTCTCGGTGGGGCAGACGCGGGCGCACATGCCGCCCAAAATGTTCTGGTCGAAGATGGTCTTGGCCGAGCCGATCGGGTTACCGGTCGAGATCTGGCGGATGAACAGCGGAATGTCGATCGAGGTCGGGCATGCGTTCATGCACGGCGCGTCGTAGCAGAAATAGCAGCGGTCGGATTCGACCAGCGCCTCGTGATGATCGAGCGGGGGATGCAGGTCGGAAAAATTATCCGCGTATTGGTCGGGCAGAAGCCGGCCGCCGACAATACCCTCTTTGAACTGGCCTTCTGGCATTCTCAGTTCCCCATGTTTTCGTTTTGGGGAAGGCTAGCACGTTTTATTTTTTTATCAATTGGTCAATTTTTGGCACAAACCGTTGAAAAGACTGGAAGAAAATATGATAAGTGCATTCATGTTATGATGACGGTGACGCTGGGATAAGGCCGCCACCCCTGCCGTTGCCGTGGATAGACCTGATCTCGTCGGCGACCAATTGCTGCAACGTCCAAAGATTGCGGTCGCGAATGCCGAATTCCTCGAGGTGGCTGACCGTGTTGTAAAGATATTCCGCCCCGGAGCCGACATGGCCGCAGGCGCGCGCCAGCACCCGTGCCACTGTCTCCAGCGGCTGCCCGAGCGAAGTGCCCCTGCCCGTCACCCCGACCCAGAAACCCAGCGCCCGCAGATGCCCTTGCGCCGTACGCACCGGGACCCACCTGACCGAAGCGACGCTCTCATGATCGTCGATCTCGCGCCGCAACAGCCTTTCGATCTGAGCAGCCTTCTCCCCTTCCGGCAAACGGTAGATCACACCATCGCACCGCCCGCCGCGTTCGAGCGCCATCATCAGTCCAGGCTGCGCGACGCTGCCGCGCCAGCGAACCATGTCGATGCAGAACGAGCGGTGCCAGCCATGGGCGGTGGCACGCTGGCGTTCGACGGACTCGAAAGCCGGCTTCCAGATTAGCGAGCCATAGGCGAACACCCATAGCGGCCCCGCATCTGCTTCATCGGCGAGCCGCGCGGAAAGGACCCGGAAATCCTCGTCGCTCAGTTGCGTCCAGCCGCCGCTGGGCCCGGGATCGGCCTCGTCGCGATGGCACAGTGCGACAAGCTCGGCTGTAAGTGACATCTGCCGCATGGAACGACGACCTCCTCCTCGAGGCCAAGCAAAGGCGAAAATCGCAAGACACGCAAGATTGCCAAGAGGGTGCGCCTTGCCGTTCCCGATTTCCAGCCCAGATGTCGGATTTCCGTCGTCAAGATCGTCCTAGGATGGATCGAACGACGATCGGCGCACAAAGGTGAGGAGACCGACCATGCCACAATCCCCGATGCCCTTCTTCTGGTACGAACTGATGACATCAGACCTCGACGCCGCCGAGGCTTTCTACCCCGCCGTGGTGGGCTGGAAGGCCGAGCCCTTCGATAAGGCTCCAGGCATGCCGCGCTATGTCGTCATGAATGCCGGCGAGCGTGGCGTCGGCGGCCTGATGACGATGCCTCAGGATGCCGCCAAGATGGGCATGCCGCCCGCCTGGCTGGGCTACATCCACGCCAGGGATGTCGACGCGGCAACAGCGTCGCTGGAAAAGGCGGGGGGCGCCGTTCACCGCCAGCCCGACGACATTCCAGGCGTCGGCCGCTTTGCCGTCGTGGCCGATCCGCAAGGCGCGACCTTCATGCTCCTGCAGCCGAACGGCCCCGACCAGCCCGTCGTGCCGGCCAGCACGCCGGGCCATATCGGCTGGCATGAGCTCTATACGAGCGACTGGAAGGCCGCATTTGACTTCTATTCCAGCCAGTTCGGCTGGGCCAATGCCGGCGAATTCGACATGGGGCCGATGGGCACTTACCAGACCTTTACCGCCGGCCCCGAATCCGGCGGTGGCATCATGAACAAGCCCGAGCAGATTCCGGTGCCGGTCTGGCAGTTCTATTTTAACGTCACCGGGATCGACGCGGCCGCAAAACGCGTCACCGACAATGGCGGCAAGATCCTGATGGGACCGATGGAGGTCCCCGGAGGCAGCTGGGTCGTGCAATGCCAGGATCCGCAAGGCGCGCACTTCGCTTTGATGGCGCCGGTGCGATAAGCGCCCGCGTCAACCGCTGACATCACGCTTGCTGGCGTCGGCTTATTCCGGTGCCAGCACCGCGACCTTGAGGGTCTCTTTCTTAGCACCGCTGAACTGGACGGTGGCCTGGCCGGCCGCGAGTTTGAAGCGCACGCTTTTGCGGATGCCGGGACACGTCTTGGCGCCGCTATAGCCGGACGATTTCACGGCTTTGCCGTCCTGGATAACATCGACCCAGGCCTCGCCCGACAGGCTGATCTGAATGGTCCCCTCCGGCGGCACCGCCACACTGGCGACAGCGCCGAATGTGCCTTCCGCAGGTGCGCGTTCGGGCGGCACCGCAAAGCCGGCCTTCTCGGCCGGCACCAGCGCCAGATCCGCGGCCGCCCCTACTGCCAGTGTCGCTCCGGACGGCGTTGAGGGTGCCGTTGCAAACAGCGCCTGTTCGCGCGTCACCGGCCATCTGAAGGCCTCGCAGCCGGCGTCCTCGGCCATGGCTAAACTGGTACTCACAAGGATTGCGAACAGGCTGATGGCGACTTTTTTCATGACAAGGGGACCCACATGTGAAGAGCATCCAAATCGACGCCTACAACCAATACAACCAAACACACAAAAATGCAACCTTTACGAGAACAATATGAAAGGCGGGGAACATTTCCAATCACCAATTGTTGATGGCTGGCCATGAGATGTGAATGGTCCACTGCCGGGCAATAACCTATGGCCGGTCCGAGAAGCCAAACGGAGTTTTGGATGAAGCTTTTCGATGGCCTTGCCAGATACCAGCCGCAGGCGCTTGGCGTTCTGCGCATCATGACCGCGCTGCAGTTCATCGAGCACGGCACGCAGAAACTGTTCAATTTCCCCGCCAGCGACCACGCAGCCACCGCGTTGAGCGGACTGCCGCTAGCAGCCGGCATCCTCGAATTCGTCGGTGGCATTCTGCTGGCGCTGGGCCTTTTCACCCGCCCGGTCGCATTCCTTCTGGCCGGCGAAATGGCGATCGCCTATTTCATGGCTCACATGCCGCGCGACTTCTTCCCCGTCAACAACAGCGGCGATTCGGCGATCTCGTTCTGCTTCATCTTCCTCTATCTGGTCTTTGCCGGCGCCGGCGCCTTCGCGCTGGACAACCGCCGTAGCGCGTGAACCCCATGCGGGGGTGGTTCACCCCCGCATCCGTTCGAAATTCGCATCGAACAGCGGCGCCGCCTGGATTCGCGCCGCATGCCGTTTGCCGAGCAACTCGATTTCGAAGCCGTCGCTCTTCTCTGCGATCTCCTTCGGCACATAGCCGACAGCGACCGACTTCTTCGAATGATGGGCATAGCCGCCCGACGTCACCCAGCCGCGCACCGCGCCACCGAACCAGATCGGTTCGTCGCCGATGACATCGGCATCGTCGGCATCGACGATGAAGGCGCGCAGCCGCAACTTGCCGCCCTGTTTGCGCTCGGCCAGAGCCGCCGCCTTGCCGATGAAATCCGCGTCCTTGCCGTAGGCGACGAAACGATCGATGCCGGCTTCCAGCGGCCCGTAGATCGGCCGGTATTCGCGCCCCCATGAGCCGTAGTTCTTCTCCAGCCGCAGCGCGTTGAGCGCGCGCGAGCCGAACAGGCCGATGCCGAATTCCGCCCCCGCCGCCATCAGCGCCTGATAGGCGGCACGCTGATATTCCGGCACCACCCAGATCTCGTAGCCGAGATCGCCGGTGTAGCTGACGCGGCCGACCAGGCATGGCGCCATGCCGACATCCATCTTGCCGACGGCCATAAAGGGAAATGCCGCGTTCGAGATGTCGGAGCGCGTGGCTTTCGCCAGCACGTCCCTGGCCTTGGGGCCGGCAATCGACAGGCCGGTAAGCTTTTGTCCCAGCGCTTCGATATGGACCGAGCCATCGTCGGGCAGATGCTGCTCGAACCAGCGCATGTGATATTGCTCGGCAATGCCGGAGCCGGCCAGGAACCAGCCCGCTTCTTCCCGACCTTGGGGGCTGAGATTGGCCAGCGTGAAATCGCCGATCAGCCTGCCGTCGTCTTTCAGCATCGGGGCGAGCGTCATCCGGCCGGGCTTCGGCAGCTTGCAGGCGAGCATCCGGTCGAGCCAGGCCGCGGCCCCCTCGCCCGTCACCTTGTATTTGGCGAAGCTCGATATCTCCGACAAGCCGACGCCAGCGCGAACCGTCGCGACTTCGGCGGCGACATGGCTGAAGTCGCTCGAGCGCCGCCATGAGAATTCGTCCTTGACGCCTTCCGGCGCGTACCAGAGCGGCACTTCCAGCCCGTAGGCGACGCCCCACTGCGCACCCTTGGCCGACAACAGGTCGTAGACGGGCGTCGTCTTTAGCGGCCGCCCGGCCGGCAGTTCCTCGTTGGGGAAGCGGATCGAAAAACGCCGGGAATAGTTTTCGCGCACCTTGGCGTTGGTGTAGGCCATCGTCGCCCAGTCGCCGTAGCGCGCAACATCCATCGCCCAGATATCGGCGCCGGGATCGCCCTCGATCATCCAGTTGGATAGCGCCAGACCAACGCCACCGCCCTGGCTGAAGCCGGCCATGACACCGCAGGCGACCCAGAAGCCCGGCAGGCCGCGCACCGGCCCGACCAGCGGGTTGCCGTCGGGCGCGAAAGTGAAGGGCCCGTTGATGATCTGCTTGATGCCGGTGTTCTGGAAAGCCGGGAAATGCCGGAAGCCGACCTCGAGCGACGGCGCGATGCGGTCGATATCCGGCGCCAGCAATTCATGGCCGAAATTCCACGGCGTCTGGTATTCTGACCACGGTTTGTTGGCCTTCTCATAAGTGCCCATCAGCATGCCGCCGCGCTCCTGGCGCAGATAGAGCTCGCCGTCGAAATCGACCGCATGGATGATTTCGGTGCCGGTTTTCTGGTTCCAGGCGGCAACCTCCGGCATGTCCTCGGTGATCAGGTACATGTGCTCCATCGCCAGCACCGGCAGTTCGAGCCCGACCATGCGGCCGACCTCGCGCGCCCACAGGCCGCCGGCATTGACGACATGCTCGGCCACCACCTCGCCCTTGTTGGTGATGACGCGCCACAGCCCGTCGGGACGGCGCACGATATCCTCGACCTTGGTGAAGCGCTCCACCTCGGCGCCGAGTTTTCGTGCCGCCTTGGCATAGGCGTGGGTGACACCGGAGGGATCGAGGTGGCCGTCCTCCTTGTTGCGGACGGCGCCGACGAACTGCTTGGGATCGAGCAGCGGCATCAGTTCGGCCGCCTCTTTCGGGGAGATTTCCTCCAGCTCGATGCCGAGATAACGGCCCTTGGCGACCACCCCGCGCAGCCAGTCGAGCCGCGCCTCGGTGGCCGCCAGAAGCACGCCGCCGGTCAGGTGGACGCCGGTTGCCTGGCCCGACAGCTCCTCGATCTCCTTGTAGAGGTTGATGGTGTATTTCTGCAGCTTGGCGACGTTGGGATCGCCATTGATCGTGTGCATGCCGCCGGCCGCGTGCCAGGTCGAGCCCGAGGTCAGCTCGTCGCGCTCCAGCAGCACGACGTCGGTCCAGCCATGACGGGCGAGATGGAACAGCACCGAACATCCGACGACGCCACCGCCGATGACCACGACCTTTGCATGCGATTTCATGGTTTCTTCTCTGATATCAGTTAGTTGGATGGGTGGGATGATTCAAAACGGGACGTTCGTGGCGCATTACGGCTCGCCCTGTCCGATCGCTTCCTTGCGCTTGGCCACATAGGCCTCGAGCGCTTCGCGTACGGCGATGTCCATCACCGGCTCGACATAATCCTCCAGCGCCTTCTTCCACAGCCGCGTCGCGCGCGCGGTTGCGTCGAGGCCGCCGGCCTCCTGCCAGGCTTCGTAATTCTGCCAGTTGGAGAGCATCGGCTGGTAGAAGGCGGTGGCGTAGCGCTCCAGCGTGTGCGGCTCGCCGAAGAAATGGCCGCCGGTCGGCACCGCGCCCAGCGCCTCGACGGCAAGTTCGGCCTCATCGACCACGATCGGGCGCAAAAACTCCATCATGTGCTGGATCATCTCGACGTCGATGATGAATTTCTCGAACGAAGCCGTCAGCCCGCCCTCCTGCCAGCCGGCGGCGTGGTAGACGAGATTGCCATGGCCAAGCACCGCGCCCCACAACGCCATCAGCGTCTCATAGGCGCCTTGCGCGTCGGCGGCGTTGGAAGCCGAACCGGGCGTCGTCCGGTATGGCAGGCCATAGCGGCGCGCCAATTGACCCGAAGCGATGTTGGCCTTGGTGTTTTCAGGCGTGCCGAAGGCCGGCGCGCCCGACTTCATGTCGACATTGGAGGTGAAGGCGCCGTACATCACGGGCGCGCCTGGCCGCACCAGCTGCGTCAGCACGACGCCGAACAGCGCCTCGGCATTCTGCTGCGCCAGCGCCCCGGCCAGCGTCACCGGGCTCATCGCTCCCATCAACGTGAACGGTGTCACCGCCACCGACTGGCCGTACTCGGCCATGGTCATCAGCCCCTCGGCCATCATCTCGTCGAAGCGACGCGGCGAGTTGACCGAGATGATGGTGGCAATGCCGGGATCATCAGCCATCTGGGCCAGCGTCATCCCACGCGCGATCGCCATCATCTCGATGCCGTCCAGCGCCCTGCCCCGGCCGATCGCCGAGACATGAAAACTCTTGTCGGTCAGCGTCAGATTGGTGAAGTACGTATCGAGATGGCGTGAGTTGGCCGGCAGTTCGACCGGCGCGCAGACCTGGTTGCCAAGCATGTGGACGCAGTTGAAATGCTGCGCCAGCCTGGTCAGATCCGCATAGTCGCGCAGATTGCCGGCACGGCGGCCCCGCTCCATGTCATGCACATTGGGAGGACCGGCAACCAGCGTGAAATTGATGGTGTTGCCGCCGAGATGGATTGTGTTGGCCGGATTGCGTGGGGTCAGCGTATAGCCGGACCGCGTCGTCTTCAGCGCCTCGTCGATCATGCCGCGATCGACGCGCACATTGGCCGAAGCGTGATCGACCTTGGCGCCGGCCTTCTCGAACAGCGACAGCGCACGCGGGCTCATCACCTCGATGCCGAAATTCTCCAATATGTGCATCGACGCCTGATGGATCGCCTCGATCTGGTCTGGTGACAGCAAGGCCATCGGCGGATAGGGATTGATCACCCGCCTGGGCCGCAGCTGTGCGATGGGCGCTGGCCCCCGGTTGCTGGTACGCTCGGCGCCGCGCTTGCGTCTTGGTTCGGTCATGCCGGCATCAAAGCTTCGGTAAACCGCGCAAGCTGTCAGAAATGCGCCGTTTACGGGCGTGATTTTAGCCAAGGCGGCATATGCTCAGCACGACTTTATAAAAGGCGACAATTGGCGTCGGAATACAGCTATGGCATTTTCTCACCTGACCGTGCCGACGAGGCGTTAACAGCGGCAGCAAGATTCCCTTTATGATTTCGGCCTATTGCTCATCCAATGCGTAGGTCGAGTTTTAGTAAAATTGTAGCGGTTGGCGTGCTGCTGGCACTTTCGGCCTGCGCCACGGCACCCAGTCACATCAACAATGTCTGCGCCGTCTTCGATCAGAACGATGGCTGGTTCGACAATTGGCAGTCGGGTGCCGAGCGCGCCTCACAGAAATATGGCGTGCCGGTGCCGGTGCTGATGGCGACGGTGCGCAAGGAATCCGGCTTCAAGAGCAACGCCCGGCCGCCGCGCACCAAACTGCTCGGCTTCATTCCGTGGAAACATGTCTCCTCGGCCACCGGCTTCTCGCAGGCGCTGGACGGCACCTGGTCGCAATATCAGCGCGAAACCGGCAACTGGGCGGCGCGGCGCACGAGATTCGCCGACGCCGTCGACTTCGTCGGCTGGTATCATTCCAAGACAGCCGACACATACGGCGTCGCGCGCAACGACACCTACAACCTCTACCTCGCCTATTACCTGGGCTGGACCGCCTATGGCCGCGGCAATCGTGGCGATGCCGGCGTCCAGGGCTACGCACGGGCCACCGACAAGATGGCCCGCGACTATGCTGTTCAGCTGCAGCAATGCGGGAGCTGATGTCCTGTCCGCGCTAGTGCGGCTTTGTCGTGTCCTTCGGTTTTGAATCACCGGTTTCCGACACCTCGTCGCGGACTTCGTGGCGACGGGCCCGCGAAACGGCGTCCGCCTCCTCGGCGGCCTCCCCGATCGCGTCGGCCTCAGCACCCGCTAGCTTGCCATGTGGCCGCTTCGGCGGTTCGCCGGCAAAGCCCGGACCTTCGCCATGCGGCGCGTCGTCAGGCACGCCTTCATGGGCGGCATGTTCCTTGTCGAACTTGATCACCGGCTCCATGGTCTTGAGCACGTCGTCGGAGAGCCAGCACAGGCTCATATGGCCATCGCCGAGGTTCTTGACCGGCGGCACCTTGGTCTCGCACAGATTGTCAGGCACCAGCTTCTTGTAGCCGCAGCGTGTCTGGAACGGACAGCCGGACGGCGGGTTCATCGCCGAGGGGATGTCACCTTCCAGCACGATGTGCTTCTTGACCACGCTGGTGTCGGCAATCGGGATCGCCGAGAGCAGCGCCTCGGTATAGGGATGGTAGGGCGGCGCGAAGATCTGGTCTGTCGTGCCTTGCTCGACGATATAGCCGAGATACATGACGACGACGCGGTCAGCGATGTAGCGCACGACCGAGAGATCGTGGCTGATGAACAGCATCGTCGTCTTGTTCTTGCGCTGGATGTCCATCAGCAGTTCCGTCACCGCCGCCTGCACCGAGACATCGAGCGCCGAAACCGGCTCGTCGGCCACCACCACCTTGGCGTCGCCGGCGAAGGCTCGCGCCACGCCGATACGCTGCTTCTGGCCGCCGGAAAGCTGGCGCGGCTTGCGGGTTTCGAACGCCCGCGGCAGTTTCACCAGGTCGAGCAGTTCCAGCATGCGCTTGCGCCGGTCGGCAACGGTCTTGCCGACGTTGAATTTTTCCAGCGTCCGGATGATCTGCGACCCGACCGAATGGCTGGGGTTCAGCGTGTCGAACGGGTTCTGGAACACCATCTGGATCGACGACACGGTGTCGACGCTGCGCTTCTCGATGCCGGTCGACTGGATTTCCTTGTTGCCGAGCGTGACGCTGCCGGAGCTGGCGGTTTCCAGCCCGAGCAATACCTTGGCAAGCGTCGACTTTCCGCAGCCGGATTCGCCGACGATGGCCACGGTCTCGGATTCGCGTGCCATGAACGAGATCGTCTCGTTGGCCTTGACGACGCGGCCTTCGCTCGAGCCGAACACCTCGCTGCCGCCGACCTTGTAGTATTTCCGCAGGTCCTCGATCTTGAGTACTGGCGCACCGGGCACGACGCGCTCATTCACCTTCTTGGCGCCGGGCGGCAATGCCTCCCAATCGATCTCGTTGAAGCGCACGCAGCGCGAGAAATGGCCCTCGTGTCCGGCGACTTCGATCATCGGGATTTCGGCGGCGTTGCAGACGCCCTCGACGAAATGGTGGCAGCGCGGGCCGAAATTGCAGCCTTTAGGCCGTTCGTGCGGCAGTGGCAATTGCCCCGGGATCGAGATCAGCGGCCGCGAGTTCTTGTCGGCGCCAGGCAGCGGGATCGAACGGAACAGCCCCTGCGTATAGGGGTGGCGCATCCGGTCGAAGACGTCCTTGATCTTGCCGGTCTCGACTGCCTCGCCCGAATACATCACCGTGATGCGGTCGCAGGTTTCCAGGATGAGGCCGAGATTGTGCGACACGAAGATCATCGAGGTGCCGAACTTCTCGCCCAACCCCTTGACCAGATCGACAATGCCCGCTTCCACGGTTACGTCGAGCGCCGTCGTCGGCTCGTCGAGCAGAAGCAGCGCCGGCTTCGACAGCAGCGCCATGGCGATAACGATGCGCTGCTGCTGGCCGCCGGAAAGCTGGTGCGGATAGGAGCGCATCATGCGCTCGGGATCGGGAAGCTTGACCGAGCGCACCATTTCGAGCGCCCTGGAGTAGGCCTCTTTCGTCGACACCTTGTCGTGGATCAACGGCACTTCCATCAGCTGCTGGCCGATCTTCATCGCCGGATTGAGGCTGGCCATCGGCTCCTGGTAGATCATGGCGATCTTGTTGCCGCGGATGGCGCGCAGCTCCTCGTCGGAGAGCTCGCCCATGTCCTTGCCCTGGAACTTGATCTTGCCGCCAACGATCTTTCCGATGTTGGAGAGGTCGCGCATGATGCCGAGCGACACGGTCGACTTGCCGCAACCGGATTCGCCGACGATGCCCATCGCCTCACCCGGCATGACCGTGCAGGAAAAGTCCATGACGGCCGGTATCTCGCCCTTGCGGGTGAAGAAGGAGATCGAAAGGTTCTCGATCTCGATGATCGGCTGTGCCGGATTTCGAACTGCCTCGTTCATGGGTCGCTCCAATCCTTATTCTTGGCCAAGTGGGATCTGAGACCCCGCCGTCAATCCTTCATCGATTGCTCACGCAGTGAGTCGGCGAGCAGGTTGAGACCCAGCACGAACGACATCAACGCGATCGTCGGCGGCAGCGCCGGGTGAATAAAGGACCGCAGCAATCGGCTGGCATCCTTGATCGCCGTACCCCAGTCCGGGCTCTCGGGCGCAAGGCCCAGGCCGAAGTAACCCAGCGTGCCGAGCAGTATGGTGGTGTAGCCGATGCGCAGGCAGGCATCGACAATCAGCGGCCCGCGCGCATTGGGCAGGATCTCCCACAGCATGATGTACCAAGGCGATTCACCGCGCGTCTGCGCCGCCGCCACATAGTCGCGCGTCTTGATGTCCATCACCAGACCGCGCACGATGCGGAACACGCCAGGGCTGGAGGCGAACACCACCGCGACGAAGATATTGAGCTGGTTGGGATCGATGTGGACGATGTGCAGCGGATCCCTGTCGAAGACAAGGCCGAGGTAGATCCAGCCGCCGATGATCAGTGTCAGGCCGAGCAGGATATAAATCCGGTCGGGCCGGTTCTTGTAGCGTGTCCAGAACAGCACGCTGAAGAAAATGATCGGAAACAGAAAGAAGACGCCGGCCAGCGCATAGGGGATCGGCGTGTCCATGATGCCCGGCGTCACCAGCAGGTAGAACAAGAGGATCACCGGGAAGGCCAGCACGAGGTTGGCCAGGAACGACAGGATGGAATCGATCTTGCCGCCGTAGTAGCCGGCCGGCAGGCCAAGCGTGATGCCGACCATCAGCGCGAAACCGGTCGCGGCGGGTGCGATGATCAACACGATCTGGCTGCCATAGACCATGCGCGAGAACACGTCGCGGGCGAGCTTGTCGCCGCCGAAGAGGTAGACGAGCCCCGATTGCGGTTCGATGGCGCCCGGCAGCGTGTCCTTCATGATCGGGATCTGGCCGAGCGGATCGAAAGGCGAGATGGTCGAGGCGAAAATCGCCGTGAACAGCCAGAACAGGCAGATGAACACGCCCGCTATGCCGACGCCGCTGTCGAACAACTGGCCGTAGAGCGCCAGCTTCTTCTTGTAGAGAAAGCTCGCACCCATGACGATGGCGAGCGCGGCCCAGACCGGCCAGAAGCGCCAGAGCACTTCGAGGATGATGGTGGAGGCGCCGATATATTGAGCTTGCATGCGCCTTCTCCCTACTGAACGCGGATGCGCGGATTGAGGAATGCATAGCCGACGTCGGAAATGAGCTGGGTGATCAGCACGATGAACACGGAGACCAGCGAACAGCCGAGCAGAAGATCGATGTCGTTGTTGCCGGCGGCCTCGACCAGCGTGTAGCCGAAGCCCTGGTAGCGGAACATCACCTCGACGATGACGACGCCGGTGAGCAGCCAGGGGAACTGCAGCATGATGACGGTGAACGGTGCGATCAAGGCGTTGCGCAGCGCGTGCTTGACCACGACGCTCTTGAAGGAAAGCCCCTTCAGGCGTGCCGTGCGGATATATTGCTGCGTCATCACCTCGACCATCGAGGCGCGTGTCATGCGTGCGATATAGCCGATGCCGTAGATCGCCAGCGTGATCACCGGCAGGGTGAAATTGTAAAAGGTGATGCCCTGGCTCGCGGACGCGGCCGACCCGTTCAGCCAGCCAAGCCACGAAGCGAAGATGACGGTGAAGATGACACCCGACACATATTCAGGCGTCGCCGTCGAGGCGATCGAGGCGATCGACAGCACGCGATCGGTGCGCGACCCCTCCCGCATGCCGGCAAGGATGCCAACCAGCAGCGACACCGGCACCATTACGCCCAGCACGCAGAGCATCAGAATGCCGGTAGCGCCCAGCGCAGGGAACAGCTTGGCCGCGACCGTGGTCTTGAACTTGGTCGAGCAGCCGAAATCACCCTCGATCACGCCGGAGAATGTCGGCACGGCCGGGTCATTGCAGAAGGAGAAGCGCTGCGTGGTCTTTCCGGTCACCGGATCCGTGATCGGCTGCTTGGGCACGACGCCGAGCCACTGGCCATAGCGAACGAAGAAATTCTGGCGATAGCCGTGATTGACCAGCCAGCTTTCGAGTTGCTCCGCCGATGTGTGCATTTCGGTCTGGCTGATCGCCAGCTTTTTTAGATTGGGTTCGAGATTGACGAGGAAGAAGACGACCAGCGTCAGGCACAGCATCGTGAGCAGTATCGTGCCGATGCGTCTGATGATGAATGAGAACATTGTTCCCCCCTGCCGGCCGGGTTGGGGTCAGATATGGTCAACCCTGTGACGAAAACCCTGTAGCGTCCCGCCGCCGCTGCATCCAATGCAACGGCGACGATCCTGCGGATATGAGGGGCAGGCGCCCCTCATATCCATCAAGCAGCGGTCACGCCTGATCGAGCCAGACCTTGCCGAAATCGTGCTCGTAGGTGGGGTGCATCGAGTGGTTCTTCACCTCGGGCTTGATGTTGATGTAGAGCTTGCGCCAGTAAGGCTGAATGATGATGCCGGAATCTTGCAGCATCTGCTCGATGTCCTTCATCACCACCTTGCGCTTCTCCGCATCGGCGATGCCGAGCGCCTCGTTGACCTTCTTGTCGAAGTCCGGATTGGCATAGGCCGTCTCGTTCCAGGCTTCGCCCGAGCGGTAGGCGATGGCGATGACCTGGATGCCAAGCGGACGCATGTTCCAGTTGGTCTCCGAGAATGGATACTTCGTCCAGTCGTTCCAGAAGGTCGAGCTCGGCAGCACGGTGCGCTTCACCTTGATGCCGGCCTCGCGCAGCTGGGCCGCGATCGCGTCCGTGGTGTTCTTGTGGTAGTCCTCGTCGTTGCTGATCAGCTCGTGTTCGAAATCGATCACGCCGGCTTCCGTCAGCATCTGCTTGGCCTTGGCGACGTCGCGCTTGATCTTCGGCAGTTCGACATATTCCGGATGGATCGGCGCGACATGGTGGTTTTCGGCCGGCGTGCCGGCATTGCCGTAGCCGAGCTGCAGGACCACCGAATTGTCGACGGCCAGGCACATCGCCTGACGCACCTTCTGGTCGCCATAAGGCTTGGCGTTGACGTTGAAGCGCGACACCACGGTAGCCGCGGTCACCACTTCCGAAGGCGGCGCACCGACGTCCGCGATGATCTTGACGTAGTCGGCGGTCGTTTCGTGGTTGGTCTGCACTTCGCCCGATTCGAAGGCCGAAACGGTCGCGGCCGGATCGGTGCCGTAGTCGATGAACTCGACGCCGTCGAGGAAGGCTTCGCCCTGCCACCACTTGCCGGTCGTGCGGCGCTTGTAGACCACCTTCTGGCCGACATCATAGGAGACGAGCTCGAACGGACCAGTGCCGATCGGGCAGTTCTTGAAGTTGGCGCCCTTCTCGTCGAAGCTCTTGTGGACGACGAGGCCGGGATAGTCGCACAGGTTCGGGATGATGGCGATGTCGGGCTTCGACAGCTTCAGTTTGACGGTCATGTCGTCGACCTTGACGATCGACCCTTCGCGCAACTTCTTGGTCTTTTCGTCGACGAGGCTGCCGAGACGTCCAGGCATCGAGTTGCCTTCGGCTGATTTGTCGGCCCAGCGGGTGAAATTGTAGATCACGTCATCGGCGGTGAACTTGTCGCCATTGTTCCATTCGACGCCAGGCCGCACATGCAGCGTGTACTCGGTGGCGTCGTCGTTGATGTCCCAGCTTGCCAGCAGATATGGAGCGAATGTGTACTCCTTGGTGTATTTCACCAGCGGCTCGAGCGCCTGGCGCTCGGCGTTGGAAATCTCGGACCAGTCGGCGGTACGCGGATCCTTGGGATCCTTGACCGACATCGCCACTTTCAGCACGCCGCCCTTCTTGCCCTGGACGTCCTCGGCCTTGGCCGGGGTCGGAGCGGCAAGGCCGAGCAGGCCGTAGGCCATGGCGGTCGAGGCACCGAAGACGCTGGCGAGCGCGAGGAATTCGCGGCGATCGACTTTGCCCGACTTGGCTTCTTCGGCCATCGCCAGGATGTGATCCGGAACGCTGTCGCCGTTGCTCTTATAGATTGTCATGACTAACTCCCATTGTTGGCTTTCCGCCGATTAACATTCCGCATCCGGGCCATGATGTCAAAGACGGCATGGATTGGGAACATGTTAGCGAATGTGCAACTTTGGAAGGGGGGCAGTTCGCGTGATAGCGACAGTCTTGGCGCAAAATTGCTAGTGCGCCCAGATTTCGCCAAAATCTCTTCGGGCAATTAAATTGAGACATTCGCACTGGTTACGACAGCGCCAGTTGCGGCCAGGATGAAGGCCAGGCCCTCAATATTCCTTCTCGTAGAAGACGCCGCCCTTGGCTTCGCCGGCGTCCGTCGCCTCGCCGCGCAATTTGACGCCGCGCCCGACATTGAGATCGATGGTCGCCTTGCCGGAACCCGGCTTGTCGCCCTTCTGGATGGTCACATAGGTGCGGTCGTTCAGATACTTGCCGGCCGAGACCGCCGTGCCGCCCTTATCATCGGCGGTCACGTCGAGATCGTCGACGCCGATGGCGCTGCGCAGGTTTTCCAGAAGGGACGTCGAACCGCCGACGCCGGCCAATTGTCCGGCGGCCTCGGCCAGCTGTGCGATCTGCAGCGGCGACAGGTTCGACATCGACCGCCCGAAGATCAGCTGCGCCAGCACCTCGTCCTCCGGCAGCGCAGGCACCGAACTGAAGGTGAATTTGGGATTGGTCGCCTCGCCCGACACCACGATGGTGACGGTCGCGCCGGTCGTGGTCGTCGTCGCCGTCAGATTGAGGTAAGGCACCAGCGAACCCGAGAACCCGACCGTGCCTTCGGTGAAGGTCAGCCGCTTGCCAAGGATCGACAGCCGGCCGCGCTGCAAGGTGAAGGTGCCGACGGCTTGCGGCGACGAGGCCGCGCCGGTCAGCTTGAGCGAGCCACCGAATTCGGCGTCGACACCCCTGCCCTGGATGAAGATCTGGTTCGGCGCGTTGACCGTGACGTCGAGTGCAAGGCCGCTGCCACCGCTCTTGCCGCTGGTCGTCGCCGGGCGCAGCGCCTTGTCCTGCGCCCTGACCGGACCCGGCGCATTCTTGTGCTTGACGTCGAGCGCCGAGAGCGAGCCCGGCAATTTGTCCGGGACCGTGATGACGGTCTTGGCCAGGTTGACGGTGCCGGCAATCGCCGGTGCCGAAGTCAGCGGCCCCTTGATCGTCAGGTCGCCGCCAAGGTTGGCGGTCACCACGCGACCGTCCGTATAACGACCGTCCGTGAGCTTGATCGACAGGTCGGCCGGGAATCCTTGCGCCGGATTGATGCCGACCGTGCCACTGGCCGACAGGCTGCCGCGCGTCGACAGGGTTCCGGTCAACCGATTGACCCTGGCAACGCCATTGCCGACCGAGACATCGGCCGCGATATCGTTGATGGCAAGGCCCGAGCGTGCATCGACCAGCCGCGCGCCGGAGGTTTTGACGCTGCCGCCGATCACCGGAGATGTCGCCGGACCACGCACCTGGACATTGACGTTGGCGTTGCCGGTCAGCGACAAGCCCTGCGCGGCAAGTTTCTCGCTGAGAAGGCCGAATGGCACCGCACCGTTGAAGTCGAGCGCCAGCGCCGGAGTGCCCACCGTCGTCACCGTGCCGCCGCCCTTGAGCCCAAGGCCGGCCCCGTCGCTGATATTGGCGTTGAAGGCCAGCTTGTTGCCGGCAAAGGTGCCGGATGAGGAAACGCTCACCGCGCCGACGCCCGCGCCACGGGTCTGCGATGTCTGCACGCCGGCCGCGTCTATGTTGAAGGCAACCGCGGGGCTCGCCGGTGCGCCCGTCACCTTCACCGTGCCGGAAATGGAACCCGCGGCATCGAGCCCGGGCGAAAAACTGTTGGCGAGCGACATCGGCACGCGTGCCAGCACCGCATTGATGTCGAGCGCCTGCCCGACCTTGCCGGTCACCGTCGCGGTGCCGCCGCCAAGGTTGAGCACCAGCCTGTCCAACGTCGTCGTGCCATTGGCGATGCTGACGGTCGAGGCCTGGGCGATGGCCGCCTTGATGCCCTGGACGGTCGCCTGGCCTGAAGCAAGCTCGATGGTGGTCGTCCCGTTGGCTACCTTCACCCGGCCTGCCGCCTGCGCCGGAATGCCCTTGACCGTCGCTCCACCGGAAAAGCCGGTCCAGTCGCCATCGCGCTTCAAATCGACATTGATGCCGCTGATCACCGTACCGCCCGAGGTGACGGTGTCGGCGCGGATCTTGCCTGAAATCACGGGAGCGGCGAGATAATTGGCGATCAGCGCATCGACCGAGACGGCCTTCGCCTGCAGGTCGCCGCGTATGATCGAGTCGGTCGTCGCCTTGATGGCGACCTGCGGCGCCGCGCCATTCCTGGAGAAGGCGATCGTGCCGCGAACGTCGCCTTCGGCCTTTTCCAGTGCCAGTGCGGCAAGCGGCCCGATGTCGGGGAGGTCGAGCGAAATGATGCCTTCAGGCACGAACTTGTCGTCCAGCGCCAGATCGCCCGAGATTCGGTTCTTGCCCAGCGACAGCAGCAGGCCGTTGATGGCGCTCTTGCCGTTCGCCGTTGCCAGCACGGCACTCCCCTGCAGCGCCTGCCCGGCGACATTGCCGGTGAGTTGGACATTGGCCGCCGGATTGGCGGCATCGGCCTTGCCGGTAGCCGTGAGCTTCAATCCGGTGATCTCGCGCGATGCCACCGACAGTCTGTCGCTGTTGACGGTAAGCGACAGGTCGGGCGCCATGGCCGGCCCTTGCGCGCTCAGCGCGAAGGCGATGGCGCCCGTGGCATCCTTCGACAATGGCGAGATGTCGCTCAGCGCCCCCCTGATATCGGCGGTCACTTTGTTGTCGGCAAGGCTTGCCTGTCCGTCGGCGCTCAGCGCGCCGGAAGCCAGCTTCAATCCACCGATGTGGAGATTGCCGTTGGGTTCGCGCTTCAGCATGGCGCTTATCTGGGCGCGGTCGCCAAGCATGCCGCGCGCCGCCGCCGGCAAGGCCGACGATGGCGCATCCGCCTTCAGGTTGAGATCGATGGCACCGTCACGCAGCGATACCTGGCCGGCCACCTGGCTGCTCAGCGCATCGCTTTTCAGCGAGCCGCTGTCGATAGCCACAGTGTCGGCGCTCAGCCGGGCGCTGAGCGCGGCCGTGACCTTGCCGGCGATAAGCGGCGCGATCGTTGGATTGTCGAGCCCAACCTTGTCCACCGATACCGTTCCGGAAACCGGCCCGGCGCGATTCCGGAGATCGAATGCGTCCGAGTGCAGTGCCAAGGTCAGTCCGTCCACCTTCGCCGGGCTGGTAACGACCGAGGGCAGGATCACGGAAAGGTCCAGTCGGGCATGCGTGCTTTCGCCCGCGATTTTAGCCGATACTGATCGGACCTCGATCTTGACGGGGCTCTCGGCGCTGCCGACCGTCAGCGGCAGGCTGGGACCCGACGAGGTCAGATCTATCGCAAAATCGCTCGCCCCGTTCGGATTGATGGTGCCTGTGGCCTGCCCGGAGACCTTGTCGCCGGACAGGGTGGCATGGTCGAGGGCGACGCCGCCGGCGATCGTGTAGCTGCCGGCCGCATCGACGGCGAGCGGTCCGAGCCCTGCCTGGCGGGTCTGACTGGTCTCGGCACCGGCCAGTTTCGCGTTGAACCGGATATCGGGAGTTGCCGGCGCTCCGCTCACTTCAGCGATACCGTCAAGCGTTCCCGTGGCATCCAGGCCAGGCGAAAACGCATTGGCAAGCGCCGCCGGCAAGGCGGAGACCTGCGCCGCCAGATCGAGCGTCTCGCCAGCGCTGCCCGACAGCGCCACCTTGCCGCCGCCAATATCGAGCACCAGCTTCTCGATCTTGGCCGTACCGTCGGCGATGGTCAGAGCCGACGGTACGGCAATCACCGTCTTGATGCCACGAACGGTGGCGTCGCCCGAGGCGATTTCGACGCTGGTGGTGCCCTCGGCGATCTTCACCCGGCCGGCAGCGGTCGCAGGAATGCCCGCTATGGTCGCGCCACCAGTGAAATCGGTCCAGTCGCCGTCGCGCTTGAGGTCGACGCCGATGCTGCTGATTTCCGTGCTTCCCGAAGTGACCGCATCGGCCTTGATGGTGCCCGAGATCGCCGGCGCCTTGAGATAATTGGCGACGAGCGCATTGATGGCGATCGCTTTGGCCGTCACCTCGCCACGCGCGACCGAGGTGCTCTTGGCATCGATGGCAATGGACGGTGCATCGCCGTCCTTGGCGAACAGGATGGTGCCGTTGATGTCGCCGGTCACCGCCTGGCCGGCGAGCGCGGCCAACTGGTCGATGGCAGGTGCGGCGAGCGTCAGCGTGCCCAGGGGCATGAACTTGTCGTCGAGCGCCAGATCGCCCGAGACCTTGTTGTCGCCCAGCGACACCAGGAAGCCGTTGATCGAACGCTTGCCCTCGCTGGTCACCAGGGCCGCCTTGATGTCGAGCGGCTGGTCGTTGACGGCGCCGGTCAGCGAGACGTTTGCGGAAGGGCTCGTTATGTCGGCCTTGCCGCTCGCGCTCAGCTTGATGGCCTTCACCGTGCGGCCCGAAGCGGTCAGGCTGTCGCTGTTGGCGGTTACGGTGAAATCCGGCGCGGTCATCGCGCCGGTTGCCGACAGCGCGAAATCGACCCCGCCGGCAACCGGCACGCCGACCGTCGGCGACAACACCGAGACATCGCCCAATTTGCCCTTGATGTCGGCCTGGATGTCAGTGCCTTGCATGCTGGCCGTACCGCTGGCGCTGAGCGATCCTGAAGTGAGTTCGATGGAATTCGCGGCGAAAGATCCCTGCGGATCGCGCGATGCCGTGGCCGAGAACTTCACCCGCCCGCCGAGTACCGAGGCGATCTGCTGGGGAAACGCGGTCGCCACGGCATCGGCATTCATTTTGAGCTGCATCGACATGTCGGCGAGTGCCACTGTCGCCGTCAGCGAGGCATTGACCGCATCGGAGCGCAGCGTACCCTGATCGATGGCAATAACGGCGTCCTTGCTGATCGAACCGGCCAGATCGACATTGACCTTGCCGGTGATCAGCGGCGCCAACGTCGCGACGTCGGTGTTCAGGCCGGCCGCCTCCAGCTTGACGGCAACCGGGCCGGCGCGGTTCTGGATATCGAAACCATCGGAATGGATTTGCGCCGCCAGATCGTCCAGCCGCGTGCCGCCGGCGACGATCGAAACGAAGGAGGCGCCGATATCGACGATCGGCGCCTTGCCATCGCCGAAGGCGCGCGCTGTGGCGTTCTTGATCGCGAGCGTGATCGGCTGCGCCTTGCTGCCGACGCTGATCACCACGGGCGCGCCCTTGGCAGCGAGTTCGACCGACAGGTCGCTGGCGCCGGCAGGATCGGCAATGCCGGACGCGGTGCCGTGCACCGCATCGCTCTCGATGCTGGCCCGGTCGATGCTGATGCCGCCCGCCGACGTGGCGGTGCCCGAGACATCGAAGCTGGTCTTGCCGGCAAACAGGGGCTTCAGATTTTCCGGCAGGAAGCGCGCAAAATCGCCGTCGCCCTTAGCTTCGACATGATTGCCCTTGTCGGTGAGCTGGTGACGGCCGGTGAGCTGGGTGACGATCCGATGGTCGACGAGGAAGGTGCCGACACCGCTCCAGTTGGCAAGCGGCCCACTGCCCGAAACCACGATATCGACTGGTGGTGCATCGGGCAGCTTGAGCAGGTTGGCAATGATGCCGCCGGCCGGCTCCGACGCCTTGAGGTCGAGGTCCAGCTTGTTATCGGCGGGTGCGAAATGGATCTTGGCGTCGACATTGCCCTGTTTGCCGTCGTGACGGGTGACATTGAGCACCGTCTGGACCGCCAGTGGCGCGGCATCGGCCTTGAGCATTCCCTTGGCCGCGAGCTCGGCGATGCCGCTGCCGGCCAGTTGCTGGCCAAGCGCGATTTCCGGCAGCTCGATCTGCTTGATGTCGATGGAGACCGGCAGCGTCGTCGTGCCGCTCTGCGCGGGCGGCTGCGTACCGGCCACCGGCAGGCGTGCCAGTTCGACGCGATCGGCGGCGATGCGATCGGCGCTGAAGCTTTTGGACAGAAGTGCCGTCGGCGACCAGTCGACGGCCACCTTGCGCGCCACCAGCCAGGCGCCCTCACGGTCCTCAAGCACGACATGGTCGACGCTGAGATTACCCGACCAGATGCCGTTGATGCCGCTGACGGTGACCTTGCGGTCGTCGCTTGAAGCCAGCCGCGAAATGATGCCGGCGAGGTTGTCGCGCCCGCGCTCGGTCTTGGTCAGCACGACCAGCGCGCCGATCGCACCCGCGACCACGATCAGCAGCGTGTAAAGGACAATGCGAAGGATGCGCCAGACCGTTTTCATCGTCAGAACGCCTGTCCGATGCCGGCATAGATGCCGAAATGCGGATCACCTGGGTCGCGGTTGAGCGGCACGGCCGCATCGATGCGCAGCGGCCCAAACGGCGTGACGTAGCGCAGGCCGACACCGGCGCCGACCTTGACGTCGGAGAAGTTGGGAACCGACTTGGTCGACACGGTGCCGGCATCGACGAACGGCACGATGCCGATCGTGTCGGTGACGGCGATGCGCATCTCGACCGAAGTCTCGAAGAAGGACAGGCCGCCGATCGGCTGGCCGGTGAAGTCCTTCGGGCCGATGCCCTGATAGGCATAGCCGCGCACCGAGCCGCCGCCGCCGGAATAAAAACGCCGGTCGGCCGGGACGTTCTGCAGCCCGGTACCGACGATCGAGCCTACGGCGACCCGTTCGGCCAGCACGAATTTCGAGGCCGTGTCCAGCGACTGATAGGCCGACCCTTCGCCCTTCAGCTTGAGGAAGGCCGCACCGCTCAAAATGTCGTAGCTCGGCTCGGCATAGGCCAGCAAACGGAAGCCGGTGGTCGGATTGAGCCGGTTGTCTCTGTTGTCATAGACATATTGCAGCGGAATGCTGGCGATCAGGTATTTGTGCTTGCCGAAGGCGTCATGAATGCGCGAATAATCGAGCGCGACCTCGGCTGACACGGTCTGCTTCTTGTCGAGTTCATAGGACAGACCGGTGCTGCCCTTGACCGAGAAATGGTCGTAGGCGTCGGGATGTTCCAGCACCGTCTTGACGCTGGCGAAAAACTTCGACGCCGGCCCGATGACGCCGGGTTTCTCGAACATGATGCCGGCGTTGTAGTTCAGTTCGGACAGATTGTTGCTGCCGATGCCGCTGATGGCACCGTCGATGCGCAGCTTTTCGGCACGGCCAAACAGGTTGCGATGGCCCCAGTAGCCCTCCAGGCCAAGCCCCTCGGTATTCGAGAAGGTGCCGCCCAGCCCGAAATAACGCGGCTTGCGCTCGCTGACCTGGACGCCGATCGGGATGTTGCCGTCGGCGTCGAGCCTGTCGGCTTCCTTGAAGGTGACACTGTTGAACACCTCGAGCGCCAGCAGCCTGTCGCGCGCGTCGCTGATTTCCTGCGGCGAGTACTGCTTGCCGCGCTTCAGCCCAGTCATGTATTCGGTGAAGTCGCGGTCGACCTTCTCGGTGCCTTCCACGGTGGTCGCGCCATAGCCGGCTACCGGCCCGGCCGCGACCGTCAGCGTCACGTCGAGCGTCGAGGTGGCATGGTCGGCGACGATCTGCCGGTCGGTCACCTTGGCCAGCGGCCTGCCCTGCTCCTTCAGCGTCCGCACGATCAGCGCCTCGGCCTTGAGCACAGCGCCCGATCCGGCGTCGCCGCCTGCTATCAGCCCATAATCGGCGCTCATCAGCCCCGCCGCGTCGCCTTCCAGCCTGATGTTGCCGAGCGTGAATTTGGGGCCGGCCGAGATGGCGATCGCCACCGGAATGGGCTGCGGCCCCTTGAATTCGGCGTCCGGCGGCAATTCGTCGAGCGGCTTGCCGTCGATGGTGAGGGTGACGACGCCTTCATAACGGGCATCGGCATAAAGGGCGGCGACCAGCTGTTCACGGTCGCTGCGTGCCTTGGCCATCAGCCCGAGCGAGCCCGAAACCGGCCGGTCCTCGTCGCCTTTCAGCGCCGAGGCGTTTTCGAGCTTCTTGACCAGGTCCTTGTCGGCATCGGGCGCGGAGATGGTCACCGCATAGCGCAGGGGATCGACAATGTCGGCGTCCTCGTCGCTGGACGATCCCCACAGCTTGATGCCGAAAAGCTCGAACGCGGCCGCGGGCCTCGATTCGCAAAGCAGCGCCATCGAGCACATCATGGCCAAAAGCAGGGCGCGCGGAAGCACGCGCCCTGGCGCGATCGCTCCTGACATCTGCTCTTCATGCGCCGGCATTAAGACAACCTAGTTCGTAAAACTAAAATTGGAATGAAGTTCTGAAGCGCTCGTAAAGGGGCCACAATCCAATTGTCTGAAATAGGACGGGCTTGGAATTCACACCTTCTGCGTTTCCGCAAGAAAGCGTGATCCCCTTTCCCATGGAGGTTACTGTCCGCATACCGGTCCTTGGCCGGAAAATAAACCGTTGGCAGGCGGCACCTGCCGCGTTCGCGCGTTGACAAGCCCGACTGAAGCTTGATCATGCCCGGACGTCTGCAATTGTCTGGAGGGTGTAATGGCAATGCGCGCGGCTCGTGGTCTGTCGATTCTCGTCCTTTTCTTCCTTGCCTGGGGTAGCGTCGCGCAAGCGGCCGAGGCCCGGCGGATCGCGACGACGGACAATTCCGATTATTTCGGCTTCGATCTCCGGTCCGACCAGAACGTCACGCTAGACCAGTGCAAGACGACATGCCTCGGCGATCCGGCCTGCCGCGCTTTCACCTACAACACCAAGGCAAAATGGTGCTTTCTCAAATCCGACTATAATCAGTTGAAATCCTTCACCGGCGCGGTCGCCGGCAAGGTCGTCAACATGGACGGCGATCCCGATATCGGCGCCCCGCCAGAACTCGCCTTCTTCCCCAACTGGATGGCCGACCAGGCCCAGCAATACCGCAGCAAGCTGCTCGGCCCGGCCTTCGACAAGCCGACAGAGGGCATGGCGGCGCTGACCAATGCCGCCGAACAGGCCGTGTTGACCGGCGACCATCGCTCCGCCATGCAGAAATACGAGGCCGCGGTCTCGGTCATGCCTGACGATGGCCAGCTCTGGCTCAAGCTGGCGCGCGAAACGCTGGCCGTGCAGCCTGCCGCCAACACCTCCGAAGCCTCGACTTTGCCGGCAAACGGCACGTCGGCCGCCTTCAACGCCTATAAGCTGCTGCGCACCACCAAGACGCGCGCCGAAGTGCTGGCGCTGCTCGGCAACGGTCTCGACAAGCGCGATCTCTACCGGCCGGCGCTGCAGGCCTATGAGGCCAGCCTTGCGCTGGAAAGCTCGCCCGCGGTCCAGGCCGACTATGCCGATCTGAAAGCCCGCAAAGGATTCCGCGTTGTCGATCACAGCATCGATGCCGACACCAGCGCGCCGCGCATCTGCGCGCAATTCTCCGAGGAACTGGTCAAGACCGGCGTCGACTACGCGCAGTTCGTCACCGTCGACAACGCGCCGCCCAAGGGCGTCGAGGCCAAGGACAAGCAGATCTGCGTCGAGGGCCTGGAGCATGGCCAGCATTACGACGTCACCTTCCGCGCCGGCCTGCCGGCGGCGATCGGCGAAGTGACCGCCGCCCCCGTGGTGCTGTCGATCTACGTACAGGACCGCGCGCCGTCCGCCCGCTTCACCGGCGACAGCTTCGTGCTGCCGGCCGGCGCGCGCCGCGGCATCCCGGTCGTCACCGTCAACATGAACGCCGCCGAAATGAAGCTCTACCGCATCGGCGACCGTTCGCTGGCGCAGCTTCTGTCGGGCTACCAGTTCCTGCACCAGCTCGACGGCTATGACATCTCCAACATTTCCGAGCAGATGGGCGCACCGGTCTGGCAGGGCCAACTCGACATCGGCAACGACCTTAACAAGGAAGTCACCACCTCCTTCCCGGTCGACGAAGCGCTGCCGCAGCGCAAGCCCGGCGTCTATGTGCTGACCGCGCAGCCCGTCAACGACAAGAGCGACGACTACGGTTCGCTGGCCACGCAGTGGTTCGTCGTTTCCGACATCGGCCTGTCGACCTATACCGGCCAGGACGGGCTCAATGTCTTTGCCCGTTCGCTGGGCAGCGCCAAGCCGATTGCCGGCGCCGAACTGACGCTGGTTGCCAGGAACAACGAGGTTCTCGGCACCGCGACGTCGGATGCCGACGGCCACGCCGTCTTCAACCCCGGCCTGACGCGCGGTGACGGCGGCATGGTGCCGGCCGTGCTGATGGCCAAGCAGGGCGATAATGATTTCGTCTTCCTCGACATGGCCAAGGCCGGCTTCGACCTGTCCGACCGTGGCGTCACCGGACGCGCGGCACCAGGCGCGCTCGACGTCTATGCCTGGACCGAGCGCGGCATCTACCGCGCCGGCGAGGACGTCCATGTCGCCGCCCTTGCCCGCGATGGTGCGAGCAAGGCGGTCGAGAACCTGCCGCTGACCTTCATCTTCTCGCGCCCCGATGGCGTCGAGGACCGCCGCATCGTCAGTGACGGCGCCTCGGCCGGCGGCCATGCCGTCGACCTGCCGCTCGAACCCAACGCCATGCGCGGCACATGGTCGGTGTCGATCCACACCGATCCCAAGCAGCCGGCGGTGGCCAGCCAGATGTTCCTGGTCGAGGACTTCGTGCCGGATCGCATCGAATTCGACATGAAAGCCGACAAGCAGGAGATTGCGCGGGGCGAAACCGCCAACATCGACATCGACGGCCGCTTCCTCTATGGCGCGCCGGCGGCGGGCCTTGCGCTGGAAGGGGAGTTGACGCTGTCGACCTCTCGTGACTGGGACCGCTTTCCCAACTTTTCCTTCGGCCTCGCCGACGAGCAGTCGGCGGAGCCGACGGTCACGCCGCTCACCGACCTCCCGGTGGTCGGCGATGACGGCAAGGCGACCTTCCCTGTTACCGTCGACCAGTTGCCCTCGACCACCAAGTTGGTCGACGGCAAGGTGACGGTGCGCATGCGCGAAACCGGCGGCCGCGCCATCGAGCGCTCGCTCAACATCGGCATCCGCCCGCAAGGCCATATGATCGGCATCCGACCGGACTTCGCCGATGGCGAAGTGCCGCAGGGCGGCACCGCCAAGTTCAGCCTGATCGCCGTCGATCCCAACGGCAAGCGCGAGGCGCTGAAAGGCGCGCAATGGACACTGGTCAAGGTCGAACGCAATTACCAGTGGTACCGCTCCAACAACTCCTGGAACTACGAGCCGGTCTCCTTCACCAAGTCGATTTCCAACGGCCAGGTCGACCTCGGCGCCGACGGCGACGCAACCGTCTCCGTGCCGGTCGATTGGGGCCAGTACCGGCTCGAGGTCGAGACATCCGATCCCGAGGGGCCGGCGACCAGCTACGAGTTCGACGCCGGCTGGTATGTCGCCTCGACGACCACCGAAACGCCTGATGGCCTTGAGATCGCCCTCGACAAGGACAATTATGCCGCGGGCGAAGTGGCGAAGCTGAAAATCTCGCCGCATTTTGCCGGCGAACTTCTGATCAACATCGGTTCCGACAAGCTGTTGAAGACCATCACGGCGACCGTACCGGCAGGCGGCGGCACCGTCGATATCCCCGTCGGTGACGATTGGGGTGCCGGCGCCTATGTCACGGCAACCCTGTTCCGGCCGGGCGATGCGCAGGAAACGCGCATGCCGGCCCGCGCCATCGGCGTGAAATGGCTGACGGTCGATCCGGCCGCCAAGAAGCTTGCCATCACGCTGACGCCGCCCGACAAGACCGTGCCGCGCCAGCAGCTGTCGATCCCGGTTTCAGTGGCCGGCGTGCAGCCGGGCACGAACGCCTATGTCATGGTTGCCGCCGTCGATGTCGGCATCCTCAACCTGACCAACTACAAGGCGCCGGATCCGGAGAACTGGTTCTTCGGCCAGCGCATGCTGGGCATGGAGATCCGCGACATCTACGGCCGCCTGATCGATGGCTCGCTGGGCACCACCGGCAAGCTCCGGACCGGCGGCGACGGCGCCAATATGCAGGCGCAGGGCAGCCCGCCCACCGAAAAGCTGGTTGCCTTCTTCTCCGGCATTGTCCAGCTCGATGCCGACGGCAAGGCGCGGATCGACTTCGATATCCCGCAGTTCAACGGCACCGTGCGCGTCATGGCCGTCGCCTGGACCAAGGAAGCGGTCGGCCATGCCCAGGCGGACGTGATCGTGCGCGATCCCATAGTGATTACCGCCGGCCTGCCGCGCTTCCTGGCGCCTGGCGACAACGCCGTCATGCGCCTCGACGTGGCCGACACCGACGGCCCGGCCGGCGACTACGCGCTGTCGATCGATACGACGGGCGACCTGTCGACCGGCGACAAGTCCCTGCCTCAGAAGCTGACGCTCGCCCAGGGCAAGCGCCAGACGCTGACCGTGCCGCTGATCGCCAGCACGGCGGGCAATGCCTCGCTCACCATCAAGCTGGCGCACGCCGACGGCACCAAGGTCGAGCAGACGCTCTATGTGCCGGTGCGCCCGGCGCAATTGCCGGTCACCACGCGCCTTGTGGTCGACCTCAAGGGCAATGGCGGCGCGCTGCGCGTCGACAAGGAACTCTTGGCGGCCAGCCTGCTCGACGGCGCTTCGGTCAGTGTCGGCGTTTCGCAGGCGGCAGCCTTCGACGTGCCCTCGCTGCTGATGACGCTTGATCGCTACCCCTATGGCTGCGCCGAGCAGACCACCAGCCGCGCCATGCCGCTTCTCTATGTCAACGAGATGGCATCCGGCGTCGGCATGGAAAGCGACCCTGACCTGCACGGCCGCGTCCAGGACGCGATCTACAAGGTCCTGAGCTACCAGTCATCGAGCGGCAGCTTCGGCCTGTGGGGCCCGGGCTCCGGCGACCTGTGGCTCGACGCCTATGTCAGCGAATTCCTGACCAGGGCGCGGGAGCAGAAATACGACGTGCCGGCTCTGGCGATGAACCAGGCCCTCAACAACCTGCAGAACTCGCTCGGCTACGATCAGAGCGTACAGGACCGCGGCAGCGAGGTCGCCTACGCCCTCTATGTGCTCGCCCGCAACAAAAAGGCCTCGATCGGCGATCTGCGCTATTACGCCGACACCCAGCTCGAAGCCTTCTCGAGCCCGATGGCCGTTGCCCAACTGGCGGCGAGCCTGGCGCTCTACGGCGACACGCAGCGTTCGGAGGCGACGTTCAAGACCGCGCTGCAACTCGCCAAGTCGAGCACGGACTACGACTGGTACCGCTCCGACTACGGTTCGGCGCTGCGTGACGGCGCGGCGATGCTGTCGCTGGCGGTGGAATCGAAGCCGGTATCGACCATCGTGCCCGAGCTGATCAAACTGGTGACCAGGGAACGCGCCGAAGCCCGCTGGACCAGCACCCAGGACGATTCCTGGATGCTGCTGGCGGCGCGCGCGCTGAAGGAGGGCAACGACTCCATCGCGCTCACCGTCAATGGCGCGCCGCATTCCGGCGGCTATTCCAACCAGGTCAACGGCTCCGAACTGGTCGACAGCCCGCTCGAAATCGCCAACACCGGCAAGACCCCGCTGCAGGCCGTCGTCACCACCGTGGCGTCGCCGATCCAGCCCTTGCCGGCCGGCGGTGACGGCTTCACCATCAGCCGCACCTACTACAAGCTCGACGGCACTGAAGCCAATGTGACCGAGGCAACCCAGAACGAACGCTATGTCGTCGTGCTCAAGGTCACCGAGCAGAACAGCTGGCCGTCGCGCCTGCTGGTCACCGACCTGTTGCCGGCCGGCTTCGAGATCGACAATCCAGGCCTGGTCTCCAGCGCCCAGTTGACGAACTTCTCCTGGCTGGCACAGACCGACGCCGCGCATCTGGAATTCCGCGACGATCGCTTCGTTGCGGCATTCAACCCGGCCGATGGCGACCACGACCACAATCTGACGCTTGCCTATGTCGTGCGCGCCGTGACGCCGGGCACCTATGCCCATCCGGCGGCAACGGTGGAGGACATGTACCGGCCGCAATATTCGGCCCGTACAGCTACCGGCATGATGGAGATCAAGGCACCGTAAGGTGCCTTGGCGGAAATGAACGTGAGGTTCGCGCCGCCCCTCATTGCCCTGCCGGGCATTTCTCCCCGTATAGAGACGGGGAGAAAGAAGCCTGCACCAAAGCTTTCGCCAGCTTTAAACGTCGCAGGAAAGGCGCCAATGCATGCCACAGCTCCCTTCTCCCCGTCACTAAACGGGGAGAAGGTGGCGGCAGCCGGATGAGGGGCGGCACCATGCTTTCCAAGAAACTCCTCCGTCGCGCTGCCATCGCAGTTGCCTCCCTTGCCGCCTTCTTCACGATTGCCGCCGCCGCCCTCTGGCAACTCGACCGCGCCTTCCCGCCCCCGCTTCCTGAAAGGCTCACCGTCTCCACGGAAGTCCAGGACCGCGACGGCCAGCTGTTGCGCGCCTTTGCCACACCGGACGGCTACTGGCGGCTGGAAACCCGGCTCGACCAGATCGACAAGCAGTTCGTCGACATGCTGGTCACCTATGAGGACAAGCGCTTCTGGGACCATGAGGGGATCGACGTGCTGGCGCTGGCGCGCGCCGCCGGCCAGTTCGCAACCAGCGGCCACATCGTCTCCGGCGGCTCGACCCTGTCGATGCAGCTTGCCCGCCTGATCGAGCCACGCGAGAGCCGCAGCCTCGGCTCCAAGATCAAGCAGATGCTGCGCGCCGTCCAGATCGAGCGGCGGTTGTCGAAGCGCGAGATCCTCGAACGCTATCTCACACTGGCGCCCTATGGCGGCAATCTGGAGGGCGTGCGCGCCGCTTCGCTCGCCTATTTCGGCAAGGAGCCAAATCGGCTCACCGTTTCCGAAGCCGCGCTTCTGGTGGCCCTCCCGCAACTGCCGGAAAAACGCCGCCCTGACCGCAACCTGCAGATCGCCCACGCAGCTCGCGACCGTGTGCTCACCCGCATGGTCTCATCAGGCCTGATCGGCGAACGCGAGGCGGCACGCGCGGCGCTTGACGATGTGTTGGGCCTGCGCCGGCGCTTGCCGGCGCTCGCCCCGCATGCCTCTTACGCGATGCTGCCCAAGGCCGTCCCCGGCCAGCCGCTCAAGCTGACGATTCGCAAAAGCGTCCAGCAGGGACTGGAGCAGGTGGCCCGCGACGCCGCCACCAGGCTCGGGCCGCGTCTGTCGGTCGCCATGGTCCTGGCCGATGCCCGCACCGGCGACATTCTGGGCGAAGTCGGCTCGGCCAATTTCTTCGATTCCAGCCGTTCCGGCTGGATCGACATGACCAAGGTCGTGCGCTCGCCCGGCTCGACGCTGAAGCCGTTCATCTATGGCCTCGCCTTCGAACAGGGACTGGTGGCGCAGGAGACGCTGATCGAGGACAGCCCGGTCGATTTCAGCGGCTACAGACCCAAGAATTTCGACATGGGCTATCAGGGCGATGTCTCGATCCGCCAGGCGTTGCAATTGTCGCTCAACGTGCCGGCGATCCGGGTGCTCGACGCGGTCGGTCCGGCGCGGCTGACGGCACGCTTCCGCCAGGCGGGCGTCAACCCGATCCTGCCGGTCAATGAGGCGCCGGGGCTGGCCATCGGGCTTGGTGGCGTCGGCGTCACGCTGCGCGACCTCGTCCAGCTCTATACCGGGCTCGCCAATGGCGGCAAGACGCACTCGCTGCGCGACGGCACCGAACCGGCCAATGCCGTGAGTTCGACCACCACCATCCTCAGCGACCAGGCCAATTGGCAGATCATCGACATCCTCTCCGGAGTAAAACCGCCGGAAGGTGCCTTGCAGCGCGGCATCGCCTACAAGACCGGAACCTCCTACGGCTACCGCGACGCCTGGTCGGTGGGCTTCGATGGCCGCTATGTGCTGGGCGTCTGGGTCGGCAGGCCCGATGCCGGCGCGGTGCCGGGCCTCTCCGGCTATGTCTCGGCCGCCCCGATCCTGTTCGAAGGCTTTGTCCGCTCCGGCCTCGCCACCGTACCGCTGCCAGGCAAACCGCCCGGTGCCTTCACACCCAAGCGCGAGGACCTGCCTGTGACGCTTGCCCGCTTCGGCGCCGGCGCGGATGGCCTGGTGCAGGCGACGCCGACCGAACCGGCACCGAGCATCATCTTCCCGCCGGACGGCGCCCGCGTCGATCTCGCCATCAACTCGGCCGACGCCTCGCCGCTGGTGCTGAAATTGCAGGGCGGCCGCGCCCCGTTCCGCTGGCTGGCCAATGGCAAGCCCCTCATCGGCCTCGACCGCCGCCGCACCGCGACCTGGCTGCCCGACGGCGCGGGCTATTCGACGCTCACCGTCATCGACGCCGCAGGACGGGCTGCCAGTGTGAAGGTCTTCGTCCAGTGAAAGCGATCCTTGAATAGAATGCGCCAGGCGATTCAGCGCATTGGCTTTTGTGCGCTGATGATTGCCGGCTCGGCCCTGCCGGTGCGTGCCGATCCCCTCCCCGCGGGTTTCGTTCGCCTCGCCGATGTCGCCCCATCGATCCGCCAGGACATTCGCTACGCCAACGCCGACAATTTTCTGCACCGCAAGGTGAATGGCTATGACGCGCCGGTCTGCATTTTGACCCGGGAGGCCGCCGAGGCACTTTCCAGAGTCCAGCGGGCGATCGCCACCAGAGGCCTGACGCTGGTCGTCTTCGACTGCTATCGCCCTGCCCGCGCCGTTGCCGACATGGGTGAATGGACGGCCGCGGGTGGACCGCCGGACCCGCAATGGTATCCGAAGGTCAAGCGTGGCGATCTCATCGCCAAGGGCTATGTCGGCGAACTGTCCAGTCATTCGCGCGGCTCGACCGTCGATGTTGCCATCGCGCCTGTCGACAGTACGCCCGTGCCGAAACCGGCCTGCGGCGCGATCGATGCCGACACCCTCGATTTCGGCACCGGCTTCGATTGTTTCGACCCGATGAGCGAGACCGCGCGTCGCACGCTCGGCGCCAAAGCTGCGGCAAACCGAAAGCTGCTCGTCGATGCCATGCGTGCTGGCAGGTTCAAGAACTACGCGCGCGAATGGTGGCATTTTGCGCTGGCCCGGGAGCCGTTTCGAAAGCAGCGCTTCGATTTCCCGGTGACCGCCGAGTAACTTGCCCAACCAGCCTTGCCCAACCAGCCTTGCCCAACCAGCCTTGCCCGGCAACCGCGCATCCCTAGATAGGCCGGAGGTGGGCCGACTCCGGCGCGGAGCAACCGCGAGGAAAATATTTCTCATAACAGCGACAGGTCGCCGAAGATTTTCTTCAGGAGGACAAAAAAGGCAACATTCAATGCATCTTATTTCTATCAATTCGCTAGATTTGGCGGGTTCAACGGAGGCAGAAATGACCAAACCTCATTTCAGGAAACTGCTCGGCGCACTGGTCGCCACATCTATCCAGTTCGGCACGCTCGGTTCCGCGTTTGCCGACACCACCATTCTCAATGTGTCCTACGATCCGACGCGCGAGCTCTACAAGGCCTATGACGAGGCCTTCGCCGCGCATTGGAAGACGGAGACCGGGGAGACGGTGACCATCCAGCAGTCGCATGGCGGATCAGGTGCCCAGGCCCGCGCGGTGATCGACGGCCTCGACGCCGATGTGGTGACGCTGGCGCTCGAAGGCGACATCAACGCTATCGTCTCCAAGTCAAAGAAGATCAATCCAGACTGGCGCACCAAATTCGAAAACAATTCGGCGCCCTACACCTCGACGATCATCTTCCTTGTCCGCAAGGGCAATCCCAAGGGCATCCACGACTGGAACGACCTCGTCAAGGACGGCGTCCAGGTGATCACGCCCAACCCCAAAACCTCGGGCGGCGCACGCTGGAACTATCTCGCGGCCTGGGCCTATGCCAACGCCAATGACGGCGGCGATGAAGCCAAGACCAAGGACTTCGTCGGCAAGCTCTACGCCAATGCTCCCGTGCTCGACACCGGTGCGCGCGGCTCGACCGTGACCTTCGCGCAAAAAGGCCTGGGTGACGTGCTGATCGCCTGGGAAAACGACGCCTATCTGGCGCTCGACGAGTTCGGCGCCGACAATTTCGACATCGTTTATCCGCCGACCTCCATCCTGGCCGAGCCACCGGTGGCCGTGGTCGACGCCAATGTCGACGCCAAGGGCACACGCAAGGTGGCCGAGGCCTATCTGAGCTACCTCTATTCCAAGGAAGGCCAGACCATCATCGCCAAGAACCATTATAGGCCGTCCAAGCCCGAACTGGTTCCGCCCCAGGATCTCGCCAAGCTGCCGCCGATCAAGCTGATCACCATCGACGATCCGCTTTTCGGCGGCTGGAAGAAAGCGCAGCCTTATCATTTCGGCGACGGTGGTATATTCGACCAGATCTACAAGCCGGCCCAGTGAGCTAAACCTAGATCGGGACGACATGACCACAGCACCCGCGCGGGCGGGGTGGCGGTTCAGACAGCCGAGCGTCATTCCGGGTTTCGGATTGACGCTCGGCTTCTCGCTTGCCTACCTCACCCTCATCATCCTCATCCCCCTATCCGGGCTGATCTGGCGTTCGGCCGCTCTCGGCTGGGTCGATTTCTGGGCCATCGCCACCGATCGCCGCACGATCAACGCCCTTCGAATCAGCTTCGGCACGGCGTTCATCGCGGCTGTCGTCAATGTCGTCTTCGGCACGCTCGTCGCCTGGGTGCTGGTGCGCTACCGTTTTCCGGGCCGCCGCATCGTCGACGCCATGGTCGACCTGCCCTTCGCCCTGCCGACGGCTGTGGCCGGCATCGCGCTGACCACGCTCTACGCGCCGAATGGCTGGATCGGCAAATTGCTGATGCCGCTCGGCATCAAGGTCGCCTACACGCCGCTCGGCATCGTCATTGCGCTGATCTTCATCGGCCTGCCCTTCGTCGTGCGAACCGTGCAGCCGATCATGGAAGAGATCGACAAGGAAGTGGAGGAAGCCGCCGCCACCCTCGGCGCCAGCCGCTTCCAGATCATCACCCGCGTGCTCTTTCCCGGCCTGGCGCCGGCCATCATCACGGGCTTCTCGCTGGCCTTCGCGCGCGGCGTCGGCGAATACGGCTCGGTCATCTTCATCGCCGGCAACCTGCCTTACAAATCCGAGATCGCGCCGCTTCTGATCGTCATCCGGCTCGAGGAATACAATTACCCGGCGGCGACCGCGATCGCCGCGATCATGCTGGCGCTGTCGTTCATCATGCTGTTGATCGTCAATCTGGTGCAGACATGGAGCCGCAAGCGCTATGGCTGATCCCGAGATCAAATCATACGAACCGTATCATGAGAGCCGCTCGGCGGCGGTGACCGAGAGCCGGCCGGCACGCGCCGTGCTGATGGCCATCGTCTTCGTCTTTCTCGCCGTCTTCCTGCTGCTGCCGCTGATCATCGTTTTCAAGGAAGCTTTCGCCAAAGGCGTTGGCACCTACCTGCAATCGCTAAGCGATGCCGACACGCGTTCGGCGATCCGCCTGACCTTGCTGGTGGCCGCGATCTCGGTCCCGCTCAACATCGTCTTCGGCATCTCGGCCGCCTGGGCGATCGCCAAGTTCGAGTTCAAGGGCAAGGCCTTCCTGACCACGCTGATCGACCTGCCCTTCTCGGTCTCGCCGGTCATTTCGGGTCTGGTCTACGTGCTTCTCTTCGGTGCTCAAGGGTTGCTCGGCGAGTGGCTGAAGGCACATGGCATCCAGATCCTGTTCGCCGTGCCGGGCATTGTGCTGGCCACCGTCTTTGTCACCTTCCCCTTCGTCGCCCGCGAACTTATTCCGCTCATGCAGGAACAGGGCAATGGCGACGAGGAGGCGGCGCTGTCGCTTGGCGCCAATGGCTGGCAGGCCTTCTGGTACGTGACCTTGCCTAACGTCAAATGGGGCCTGCTCTACGGCGTCCTTTTGTGCAATGCGCGCGCCATGGGCGAGTTCGGCGCGGTTTCGGTGGTGTCGGGCCACATACGCGGCCTGACCAACACCATGCCGCTGCATGTCGAAATCCTCTACAACGAGTACAACGCCGTCGGCGCCTTTGCCGTTGCTTCCTTGCTTGCCGGGCTGGCGCTCGTCACGCTGGTCTTGAAAACACTGCTCGAGATGCGCTACGGCGCCGAACTCGCCGCGACGCGCGGACATTAGAAGGTTCATTGCATGGAAGTTCGCGTTGCCAACGTGCGCAAGGAGTTCGAGCGGTTTCCGGCGCTCCACGATGTCTCGCTCGACATCAAGTCGGGCGAACTGATCGCGCTGCTCGGACCGTCCGGCTCCGGCAAGACGACGCTGCTCAGGCTGATCGCCGGACTGGAGCGCCCGACGCGTGGGAAAATCTTCTTTGGTGACGAGGACGCTTCGCAGAAATCGATCCAGGAGCGCAACGTAGGCTTCGTCTTCCAGCACTACGCGCTGTTCCGCCACATGACGGTGGCCGACAATATCGGCTTCGGCCTCAAGGTGCGGCACGGGCCGACGCGGCCGTCGACCCCCGAAATCCGCCGCCGCGCCTCCGAGCTTCTCGATCTTGTCCAGCTTTCAGGGCTGGAGAAGCGCTATCCGGCGCAGCTTTCGGGCGGCCAGCGCCAGCGTGTGGCGCTCGCCCGCGCCATGGCCATCGAACCCAAGGTGCTGCTGCTCGACGAGCCGTTCGGCGCGCTCGATGCGCAGGTGCGCCGGGAACTGCGTCGCTGGCTGCGCGAAATCCATGACCGCACCGGCCACACCACCGTCTTCGTGACCCACGACCAGGAAGAGGCTTTGGAGCTTGCCGACCGCGTCGTGGTGATGAGCCAGGGGCGCATCGAACAGGTCGGCACCGCCGACGACATCTACGACACGCCGAACTCGCCTTTCGTCTACGGCTTCATCGGTGAATCCAGCTCCCTTCCCGTCAAGGTCGAGAATGGCGAGATCTGGCTGGCCGACCGTCCGATCGGATTGTCGGCGCCGCATGCGCCCGAGGGCGACGCGATGCTCTACTTCCGGCCGCATGACGTCGAACTGCTGGACGGCTGCAGCGGCTGCATCGCCGGCACCGTGGCCGCCAGCCGCCGCGTCGCCGGCACAAGGCGCGTCGAGCTCGAGATCGGCGGCGAACGCCAGCGGGTCGAGATCGAACTGCCGGTCGATCATCCAGCGGCACAGAAGAGCCGCGTGGCGTTCCGGCCGGGGCGCTGGAAGCTGTTTCCGGCTGCGTAGCGATAGGACCGCCGTCAATCCCTATCCCGGTCGAGGGCGGCCGCCTACCCTTTCACCAGGCCTTTCAACGACAGCACCAATGTCATGGGATTTTTCGGGGAAGCCGCAAAGCCATGGCGCTCATAAAAGGCTTTCGCTTCGTCCGATATCGCATGAACAAAAATTCCGCGTATCCCGAGGATCGTCGCGGCTTGACCGGCGCGCAGGACGGCATCTTGCAGAAGCGCTGCACCCGGTCCCTTCCCTTGCCAGCCTGTGTCCACCGCGAGACGCCCGAGCACGACCATTGGAATGGGATCCGGCATGTTGCGCCGAACAATGCCGGGCGCTTCCGCCAGGTCAAGCCCGCCCGAAGACAGGCAGTAGTAGCCGACAACGCGTGTGCCTTCCGCGACCACATAAGTACGAGATGCGCCACTGACCTGGTTGGCCCGTGCGCGGCGGCGAAGCCATTGGTCGAGACTTTCCGTTCCGCTTTGGAAAAGTTCGAGATCGTGGTTCTCGGCCAGCGGCGTGGGCGCCGACAGCATCAGTCCTGCCATGGCTTGGGCACGTTCATAAGACGCGCAAAACCTTCCCCGCTTGGCGGTTCATCGAGGATGTCGAGATAGTGCCGGTAACTCTGGGCATCCACCTTGATCAGTGTTTGGTCGAGCAGCGTATCCTCGGCAGCGCGGTAGGCGGCATCGATCATGAAATCGGAACGGGTTTTCCCGCGTAGCTTCGCGGCGCGGTCAATCAGTATGCGCATATCCTCGCGAATGCGCAGATTGACAGGCTTAGCGTGAGTTTCGGCTGCGGCTTTCGCCATGGTGGGCTCCTTTCCTTCACCATAACATGCCGCATACACAATGTGTATCTATTTGTCCTTTCCATTGGGAAAAGGTTGACGTGAACCGAGCTCCAATATGATGCCGCTCAAAAGAAAAACCTAGGATCAGCCTGTCTGGGAAACGGTTTTCTAGCAACGAGTGCCAAGCCCTGAATCTATGCCTCGCCGCCCCTTTGTACCCTCGCTATGCTCGAACGATAAACATTACATCCGGAGCCATTTCATGAAGCGATTTTTCCTCGGCGTTGCCGTCGCAGCCGGCCTCATCCTCGCATCCTCCCAGGCTTGGTCGGCCGACAAGCTGCTCAACGCCTCCTATGACGTCGGCCGCGAACTCTTCGTGCAGGTCAACAAGGCCTTTATCGCCAAGCATCCGGGCGTCAGCGTCGACCAGTCCCATGCCGGCACCTCGGCGCAGGCGCGTGCCATAGCCGAGGGCCTCGGCGCCGATGTCGTCACCTTCAACCAGGTCACCGATGTCGACTTCCTGGTCAAGAAGGGCCTCGTCTCGGCCGACTGGCAGAAGGATTTTCCCGACAACGCCTCGCCCTTCTATTCGCTGCCTTCGTTTCTCGTCCGCGCGGGCAATCCAAAGCACATCAAGGACTGGAGCGACCTCGTGCGCGACGACGTGCAGGTGATCTTCCCCAATCCGAAGACGTCGGGCAATGCGCGCTACACCTATCTGGCGGCCACCGCCTACGCCAAGGAAGCCTTCAAGGGCGACGACGCCAAGGTGAAGGAGTTCATCACCAAGCTGTTCAACAACGTGCCGATCTTCGACACCGGCGGGCGCGCCGCGACAACCACCTTCGTGCAGCGCGAGATCGGCGACGTGCTGATCACCTTCGAATCCGAGACGCGCGGCATCCGCAAGGAATATGGCGACGACAAGTTCGAGCAGGTCACCCCTTCGGTCAGCCTGCTGGCGGAATTCCCGGTGGCGATCGTCGACAAGGTCGCCGACGAACACGGCACGCGCGACCTCGCCAAGAGCTATCTCGACTTCCTCTATACACCCGAGGGCCAGGGCATCGCCGCCGAGAATGGCCTGCGCGCACGCGACGCGGCTGTCGCGGCCAAATACAAGGCCGATTTTCCGGACGTGCGCCTGCTGACGGTGGAAGACGTCTTCGCCGGTTGGGACAAGGTCCAAAAAGAGCATTTCGCCGCCGGCGGCCTGCTCGACCAAGCTTATGGCAGCCGGTAAAGTTTCAGTGGTCCGATAGAAAGATCAGGAGAGCCGGCCCCGGGGCCGGCTTTTCTTGTTTAGGCAGACGATAGGGCAATCCGGCGCCTTCGTGCAAAACGTTACAAACAATCAACGCGTTTGTGCCAAACATGCCTTTCCAATGGCTTGTTTTCTCGAAACGGCAGGGTGTGGAAGCAATGCCGTCATCATTTGCACACAAACAGCCGCCAGATGCGGGGTGGTTGGGGCTTCAACGGGTTGACTCGGGCATGCTGACGAAAAAAGGCAAATACGGCCTCAAGGCCCTCGTGCATCTTTCCAACCTTCCGGTTGGCCAATTGGCCTTCGTCAACGACATCGCCGTCGCCAACAACATCCCGAAGAAATTCCTCGATGCCATACTGGGCGAATTGCGCAACGCCGGCTTCGTCCAGAGCCGCAAGGGCAAGGAAGGTGGCTATCGCCTCGCCCGCCCCGCTTCCGAGATCAAGATCGGCCATGTCGTGCGTGTGCTGGACGGTCCGCTGGCGCCGATACCTTGCGCCAGCCGCACGCAGTACCAGCGCTGCGAGGATTGCGACGAAGCGACCTGCCAGGTCCGGCACATGATGCTGGAAGTGCGCCAGGCGATCGCCGAGGTGCTGGACAACCGCAGCCTCGCCGCCATGCGCGATGCCGACAACGACGATTTTCCGGTCGAGTTGACATCCCAGATCTAGAGCGGCGCGAATGAGGCTGTCGAGGTTCACGAAATCCCGAAAAGTCCCCCGCAAGCCATCGGCAGCCAGCTTCCGCACCGAGATCATCGCCGACGTCTTTGTCCCCGAATATGCCGAGGACGTGCGCTTCTTCAGCCGCAAGCAGCTTAGCCCCGGCAAGCTCCGCCGCTTCTCCACCAGGGATATTCGCGAAAGCCTGGCCGCCCTCTTCTACCTGTCGGTCGCGGCGGTGCTGCCTGTGCGCTGGTGGTCGCCGATCTGCGATTGGGCGTCGCGGTTTCGCCTGAAGCGTCATATGCGCAAGGATTTCCCCAGATATGCCGCCGCAACCCGCGCGGTGCTCGGCAGCGACATCGATGCGCGCAAGCTGTTCGAGGCATTGCTCGCGGCGCGCCATCGCCGCCGCATGCAGCTTGCCGCGCATCTGGTCGCCCGTCGCTGGACGCCGGCGATCCGGCTGGAAGGGCTTGAGGACTTGCAGGCCGCTTTGCAACGCGGCCATGGCGCGATCCTCTGGTGCGATCAGTTCACCGCCCAGACAATGATCGGCAAGCGCGCCATGCATGAGGCCGGCATCGAAGCGCATCAGGTCAGCGTCAACACGCATGGCGTTTCCGAGACGGCATTCGGCCAGCGCTTTCTCAATCCGCCAATGGTTCGTGTCGAGAACCGGTTCCTGAAAAGCCGGATCGTCTTCGACCGTGACGACGCCTATCAGGTCACCATCCGCATTCAGAAGATGCTGAGGCAGAACGGCGTCGTGATGATGACCAACACAATCCACGCCGGCTCGACCTTCACCGAAACCGCGCTTGGCGAAAGCGGCTGGACGCACCTTGCCTCGGCACCGGCGAATTTCGCCGCGCGCGGCAAGACGGCCCTGTTTGCGATGTCGACCTTCGAGGTCGTTCCCTTCCGGGAATATCGCGCCGTCTTGAGCCCCGAGCTGGTGCCGGCGGTACCGGCGCTCCAGGCAGCGGACACAATCAGGGACGGAGCCAAGAACATGGCCCTGCAGGCACACTACATCCTGCTCAAACGCGACCGCCTGCTGCAGGCGCTGAAAGAGTGCCCCGAGCAGATGATGTCCTGGTCGCGCCATGAGCGGTTGACGGAAGCCCAGGACGGCATCGGCATCAGCGCCGAAGAAGGCTCATGACGGGCGTATCAAGCGCATTGCCTGGGCGACGAGTTCGTCGACCGGCCGTGTCGCGTCGAGCGTCAATGCCCGCTCGTCTTGCCCCGGCGGCTCAAGGATGGCGAACTGGCTGTCAACCAGGCTTGCCGGCATGAAATGGCCCTTGCGGTTGCCAACGCGCCGCCGCGCGGTGGCGGGATCGATCTCCAGATAGAGGAAGACGATATCAGGGCAAAAACCGCGCAGGCGCTCGCGATAACCGCGCTTCAGCGCCGAGCAGGCGGCGACCACACCTTGCCGCTTGCCGATCGAGGCCTGGATCTGCTCGCCGATCGCGTCGAGCCAGCCTTCGCGCAGTTGATCGGTGAGCGGTTCGCCGCGTGCCATGCGGGCGACGTTTTCGGGCGGATGCAGCCTGTCGCCCTCGATGAAGACGGCATCGAGCGCGGTGGCCAGCGCGATGCCGACGGCTGACTTGCCGCAGCCGGCAACACCCATCACCACGATGGCCGGAGGCGCCAAACCGGAAGCGCCCGTCGGCGCCTGCGCTGCGTTTTCGTCCACCGTCAGCGGCTCGCCGGCGCGCGGCCATAAAGCAGGAGCATGGCGACGATGACGACGCCATAGATGATCTGCCGTCCCGCCTCCGGCATCTGCATGACCGAGAGGATGGATTGCAACAGCGTGATCAGGATCACGCCGGCGACGGTGCCGAGATAGGAGCCGCGCCCGCCCAGGATCGAGGTACCGCCCAGCACCACGGCCGCGATCGACGGTAGCAGATACGCATCGCCCATCGACTGCGCCGCCTTGGAGGCGTAGCCGGCCAGCAGCACGCCGCCGAAGGCGGAGAGCCCTCCGGAGACGGCGAAGGCGATCATCACCACGCGTCTCGTGTCGGTGCCGGAGAGATAGGCGGCACGCTCGCGGTTGCCGATGCCATAGACCGCGCGGCCGAAGCCGGTGCGCGTCAGCACGAACACCATCGCGATCCCTATAAGCGCCCAGATGATGACGGCGTTGGGGACGCCCGGAATGGTGAAGCCGGTGGCCAGGTAGCGCATGGCGCCGGTCGCCGAATCCTGTGGCGAGAAGCCGCCGGTATAGACCACCATCAGCCCTTGCGCGACGGCATTGGTGGCGAGCGTGATGATCATTGAGGGAATGCGCAAATAGGCGACGCCGATGCCGTTGACGATGCCGATCAGCACGCCGCAGAAGATGCCGAACGGGATCGCCAGCACCACCCCGGCCGGACCGTAGGCGGCCGCCGCGCAGGCCATCATCGCGCCCGCCGCCACCGACCACGGCACCGACAGGTCGATCTGGCCGAGCAGGATGACCAGCATCATGCCGGTGGCGATGACGCCGAGGAACGAGGCCACCTTGAGCTGCTGCAGGAGATATTCAGGCGACAGGAAGCTGCGCGAATAAAGACTGCCGACCAACAGCAGCACCACGATGCAGGCAAAGGCGGTCAGCACCGCCGGGTCGGCGCGGCGGATGAATTTCGGCATGCGGCCGGCAATGCCGCCCAAGGTCGTCTCGCTCACAGGAACCACTCCAGCCGGTTGCGGACCCGAAAAAGGGCGAAGGCGCCGAGGCTGACGGCGACCAGCAGGATAACGCCCTGGAACAGCGGCTGCCAGAGCGGATCGAAGTCGAACACGAACAACAGGTCGCCAATGGTGCGGAAGGCAAGGGCGCCGAAGATGGCGCCGATAGCGCTGCCCTTGCCGCCGAACAGCGACACACCACCCAGCACGACCGCCGCGATCGAGAACAACGTGTAGGAGTTGCCGCTCGCGTAGGCAGCCTCGCCCGTATAGGTGAAGAAGGTGAGGAACAGCCCGCCGATCGCCGCCAGCAGCCCGGCCAGCGTATAGGCGGCGAACTTGCCGCGCCGGATCGGCACGCCGGACATATAGGCCGCCGTTTCCGAAGAGCCCGCCGCGTATGCCGCGCGGCCGAGGATCGAGCGGCTGAACGGCACCCAGATCACCAGCACGATGGCGAGCAGCACCACCAGGCTCGCCGGCACAAAGCCGAACACGCGGCCGGTCAGCGCGTCGGCCAGGTCCTCATTGACCGAACCGCCCGGGAAAGGTCGCAACAACAGTCCGATGCCGTAGTAGACAGCCCCGGTGGCGATGGTGGCGACGATCGGCTGCAGCCGCCCATAGATGACGATGGCGCCGTTGACGGCGCCGCACAGAAGGCCCGCCACAAGCACGGCGATGACGCCGAGCGTGGTCTGCAACGGCGTGCCTACCACCAGCCAGGAGGCCAGGCAGTTGGTGAGCAGGAAGATCATGCCCACGGACAGGTCGATGCCGGAGGTGATGACGACCAGCGTCTGCGCCATGGCGACGAAGGCAAGCAGCACGCCCTTGTTCGCCGCCGTCTGCACGACATTGGCGGTGAAGCCCGCCGGGTGGTTCGAGGTGTAGATGACGAACATGACGATGAAGATGCCGAGAGCCAGCAACGTTCCGCGCTGCTCGGCTAGCCAGTAGCGCCAGTCTTTCACACGCTTGCTCCCAGGCCCACCGGGCTCTCCTCGCCATGGATGTTGAGCGCGCTCGCGATCAGCGCCCGCTCGGTGATCTCGCCGCCGACCAGCTCGCGCTTGACGGCGCCGTCATAGAGCACCAGGACCCGGTCGCAGCAGCCGATCAGCTCGTCATAGTCGGTCGAATAGAACAGGATCGCCGCGCCCGCATCCGCCAGCTTGCGCATCAGCTGATAGATCTCCTGTTTGGTGCCGACATCGATGCCGCGTGTCGGGTCGTTGAGCAGGATGATGCGCGGCTGGCGCATCAGCCATTTGGCGATCACCACCTTCTGCTGGTTGCCGCCCGACAGCGCGCCGACCGGAATGTCGAGGCCCGCCGTCTTGATCGCCAGCAGGCCGACCATGTCGTCGATCAGCCGCTGTTCGGCGGCGCGATCGATGATGCCGCCTTTCGACAGCCGATCGAGCGCGGCGAAAGACAGGTTTTCGCGCACCGTCATCGGCAGCATCAGTCCTTCGGTCTTGCGGTCCTCCGGGATGAGCGCCATGCCGACGCTATCCTCGCGGGCCGCTGCCGGGCTGGTGATCGTCACTGGCTTGCCGTCGATCAGCACCTCGCCGGAGAGGCCGCGCAGCACACCGAAGAAGGCGAGCAGCAATTCGCGCTGGCCCTGGCCGTCCAGCCCGCCGAGGCCGACCACCTCGCCTGCCCCGACTGTCAGCGAGATATCGTGCAGCCGGTCGGCCCAGGACAATTTGCGCGCCTCGAGCCGGGGGGCGGCGCCAGTGGGTGCCGCCGCCGGCTTGGGCGGAAAGATATGGCTGTATTCACGGCCTATCATCAGCTCGACCACCTCGTTGTCGCTCTTCGAGCCGGCCTCGTAGCTGGCGACATTGCGGCCATTGCGGAACACGGTGCAATGATCGGCCAGTTCGGCGATCTCATTCATGCGGTGCGAGATGTAGAGCAGCGCCAGCCCTTCCGAGCGCAGTCGTTTCAAGACGCCGAAGATCTTCGCGACATCCGCCGCCGTCAGCGCCGAGGTCGCTTCGTCGAGGATGAGGATGCGCGGTTTCCTGGCCAGCGCCTTGGCGATCTCCACCATCTGCCGTCGTGACAGCGGCAGGTCCTTGACCAGCGCCAGCGGATGGATGTCACCGGCACCCGCGCGCGCCAGCGCGTCCTCGGCGATGCGCCGCTGCGCCTTGCGGTCGATCATGCCGAAGCGTTTGGGCGGATCGGAAATGACGATGTTGTCGGCGACGCTGAGTTCGGGGATCAGCGACAGTTCCTGGAAGATGCAGACGATGCCGGCCTTGTTCGCCGCCCCCGGCGACGCGAAGGTCACCTCGCGCCCGTCCAGCGTCATTTGGCCCTCGTCGGGCGCCACGACACCGGCCATGACCTTGATCAGCGTCGACTTGCCGGCCCCGTTTTCACCGAGAATGGCGTGGATGCTGCCGGCCTCGACCGTCAGTTCGGCCTTTTCCAGCGCCCGCACGCCGCCATAGCGCTTGGACATGCCTTCCATGCGAAAGAGTGGAGCCGCACCGTCCATCAACCCTCCCCAGGGCGATTGTGGGATTGCAGGCTGGCGCCGCGGGATCAGCCGCGGCGCCAGACGATAGAAAGCGACTACTGGTTTTCCTTGGTCTGCCCCATGATTTCCTGGGCGCTGAAATTGATGCCGCAGGTCGGGAAGGAATTGCCGACGAAGAAATTGTCGGACTCCTTCGGGAAGTAATCCGTGCCTTCCTTCATGTCCGGATCCGTGGCGACGGCCAGAGGCAGCTTCACCTCCTGCGGCACCACTTCGCCTTCGAGTGCCGCGATCGCCGTCTTGATGGCGACGGCGACCTGGGCCGGGCCCGAGCCGGCGGAGGTGCACTTCAGGCCATCGGCCGAATGCGCCGCGCAGAACTTGCGGAAGCCGTTTTCGGTCTCGCCGCCGAACGGCACGAACGGATGCTTGGCGTCCATCATCGCCTGCACGATGCCGGTGTCGCCGCCCTGGCCGGTGATGCCGTCGAACGGACCGTTGGTGGCGATCGCATCGGCGGTCACTTTCTGCGCCACGCCGTCATCCCATTTGCCGGCGACTTCGGTCACATCCCACTTCTTGCCGGAGGCGTCGAACACCTCATGGATGCCGTTGTGGCGATCGGTGTCGACGGAGGTGCCGGCGACGCCGCGCACTTCCAGGATCTTGCCGCCATTCGGGATCTTGGCGACCAGCCACTTGGCCCACAATTCGCCAAGTCCCTTCTGGTCGACATTGACGTTGATAGCGTCCTTGGTGTCGAGAATATTGTCGAAGGCGACCAGCACGATGCCGGCTTCCTTGGCGCGTTTGATGACCGGGCCGAAGGCGGTCGGGTTCTGCGCGTCGGTGACGATGGCGTCATAGCCGGAATCGATGAAGTTGTTGATCGCCGAAATCTGCGCTGGCACGTCCTCGCCCGTCGAGACGACCTTGAATTCCTTGATCTTTGCCTTCACGTCGGGCTGCGACGCATAGGCCTTGGCCGTCTGCACCATCTGGATGCGCCAGGTGTTGGCGATATAGCCATTGGCGAAGGCGATGCGGAACGGACCTTCCTTCTTCGGAAATTTGAAGAACTTGGTGTTCGCGTCCCAGGGCGCGAAACAGTCGGCCTGGGCGGCGGGACCGGAGACGATCTCCGGGCCGGCAGCCATGGCCGCCGAATTGAGCATGACGAATGCGCTGGCAGCAACGATGCCGCCGACAAGTGACTTGATCATCGATAATCCTCCCGATTGCAGTTCCGATTTGTCGGTTCAGTTTTTATGCGATTTCGCGCTCCCGGCTGGCACCTCCCGCCTTACCCAGTCACGCCTGCCAGATGCCGAAGACCTCGGCGATCCCTCCCCTTGCCGTCTCCTTCGGTTGGGAAAAGGCTATCATATTATACATAATAAACAAGCATGAGCTGTTGCTTATGTATAATAAACAGGCCCAACAGTTGAGTGGCGAAGCTCTCCAATGGAAAATGGTAGCGCTACCATGACGTTGTGTAAAGCGTCATTCGCGGGTGTTCTCGAAAGCGTGTTCAGCGGGCTGTGCTCTCGCGGCGCTTGAGCTCGAAGCCAAGGTCGACGACCCGCTGCCGCGGCCTGTCACCCGATATCGCCGCAAGCGCCATGGCCACCGCGCGCCTGCCGATTTCGTAGCGATGGGTGCGGATGCTGGTGATCGAGGGAAACGCCACCTGCATCATGTCGAGATCGTTGAAGCCGACAATGCCGATGGTCTTCGGCACCTCGATCGAGGCACGATGGCATTCGAACAGCACGCCGAGCGCGATGTCGTCATTGTTGCAGAACACGCCGTCGAGCGTCGGCATCTTGGCAAGCGCATCGCGGAAGAGTTCGCGGCCAAGCGGCACGCTGGACAGCACCGGCGTGGTGGTGATCAGGCGCGGGTCCGAGAGGCCGGCCTTCTCCATCGCCACCCGGTACCCAGCCAGGCGCCGCTGCGAGCGCGGGTCCATGCGTGCACCGATGAAGCCGATCCGGCGATACCCGGCCTCTATCAGGTGCTCGGTCGCCGTCCGGCCACCGTCGAGATGCGAGAAGCCGACCATCATGTCCACCGGATCGGGTCCGGTCTCCATCACCTGAACCACCGGGCAACCGGCATTCTCCAGGAGTTTTCGCGAAGCCGGCGTCTGGTCGATGCCGGCAACGATGAGCGCGGCCGGGCGTTGCGAACCGAACAGCTGCAGCAGCCGCTCTTCCTCCAGTCCGGAATAGTGCGTATTGCCGAGCTGGATGCGGAACGGGCTGTCCGACAGGCAGTCATAGATGCCGCGCACCACCTCGGCGAAGACGTTGTTGGTCAGCGAAGGCACCAGTACGCCGAACACTTCGGCGCGCGCCGAGGCCAATGCACGCGCATTGGGGTCCGGCACATAGCCGAGTTCGTCGACGGCGGCCTGGATCTGACGGCGCAGTTCCTCGGAAACACGTGCCGGGTCGCGCAGTGCGCGTGAAACGGTGATGGCGCCGACGCCGGCCTTGCGTGCCACATCCGACAGGGTTGGGCGGCCACCGCCCCGGCGCGAACGCGGCTTGATCACGGTCTTGGCCCATGCGCATGGCCATCGAAGCGCGCCCGCAATGCGATCTTTCCAGCTGTCGCCATCTCACCGGCCTGTTGCCGCACCCATCCACCCTGGCGTCGCGCAGTGACTGCCCGTTGTCAAGCCGAGCCACCGAATGGCCGCGCTTGGCCTTCCTCAGGCGGCTACGGCAGCTCTGTGCCTTGCCTTCCACATGAACAGCCCGATCGCCAATATGTTAAGCAGGTTCCAGGCGATGCCGTTCAGGAAAGCGGCGGCATAGGAGCCGGTCAGGTCGTAGATCCAGCCCGACATCCAGCCGCCGATCGCCATGCCGAAAATCGTCGCCATCATGACGATGCCGATGCGCTGGCCGGCCTCCTTGGCGGGCAGGTATTCGCGCACGATGATCGCATAGCAAGGCACGATGCCGCCTTGCGACAAGCCGAAGACCAGCGACACGACATAGAGCGAGGCGAGCCCGTCGAACGGGATGTAGAACAGCAGCGACAGGCATTGCAGCACGGAGCCGATAAGCAAGGTTTTGACACCGCCGATGCGGTCGGCGACAAAGCCCGAGGCGAGCCGGCTGACGACGCCCGCGGCCATCATGATCGACAGCATGTCGGCGCCATGCGCCATGCCGTAGCCAAGATCCATGCAATAGGCGACGATGTGCACTTGCGGCATCGACATCGCCACGCAGCAGCCCAGTCCCGCGACGACCAGCAGCATCTGCATCGCGGCCGGAGACATTGGCATCGGCTGCACGGACCGGCTTCCGGCCGGGCCGGCGGCTGCCGCTTCCGGAGCGCCGCGGCGCAGCAAAAGCACCAGCGGCACCATGGTGACCAGGCAGAAGACGCCGATGGCGGCATAGGTGAAGCGCCAGCCTTCCGCCTTGATCAGCGTCGGCATGATGGTCGGCCAGATCGCTCCGGCGAGGTAGTTGCCGGCCGCGGCCGCGGTGACGGCGACGCCGCGCCGGCGATTGAACCAGTGCGATATATCGGCGATCAGCGGCCCGAAGATCACCGATGTGCCGAGACCGATCAGCACGCCTTGAGCAAGGGTGAATTGCAGGATCGAGGTCGACAGCGCCGCGAGCAGAAGGCCGGCGGAGAGCGCGATCGAGGAAAACAGCGCCGGAATCCAGTAACCCATGCGGTCGATGGCGCGGCCGACCAGCACATTGCCGGCGGCAAAGCCGACCATGGTCGCGGTGTAAGGCATGGATGCCGCGGCGCGGTCGACGCCGAACTCGGCCTGTACCGCAGGCAGCACCACGACGACGGCCCACATGCCGACCGCGCCGATGGTCGCCAGCAGCATCGAGATGGCCAGGCGCATCCAGGCGTAGGAACTGTCGATACCGGGGCTGGGCCGGCTCAAGTCGGTTCGTGACAAAGGCGTTTCCTGTCGGCGGCCTCAACCGCTGCTGTTTTGGCCACTATCGACGCATTCTCGGCGCACAGCAGCGCCACGGCGGGCAAATCCGTGGCTCCAGGGAGGTACGAGCGCGGGAACCGGCGCCAGCATCTGGAGTTTCCGATCAATAACCCGCAAAGGAGTCCAGCCATGACCGCCACCAAGCAGAAATGGTCGGCCGAGGTGACCGAGCACAGCGATGCTATGGATCTCGAGGACCACGTGTTCGAATCCGACGACGCCAAGAAGATCGCCGCCTCGCTCAAGCGTTCGGCCGAACACAGCCACCGCCGCAAGGCCGAGCCCTTCCAGTCCGCCATGTCGATGCTGAATTTCTACATCAACAGGGCCGGAAAAAACCTGCCCGCGGCTCGCAAGAAGATCCTCGAGGACGCCAAGGACGAATTGCGTGCGGCATTCGGGCGGCCAAAAGAGGATTAGGCTTTCGCCGCCAATGGCTCCTCAAGCTTGTTCCTCACCCCATCAAAAACGAGGTGAGGAACCCGTTTATTACCGCTATCCAGCCGGTAGGCGCCCTATTGTCTGATCTCGGGTTCGACAAGCTTGGCCAGGTTCCGCAGCGACTCCTGCCAGCCGAGATAGCAGGCTTCGGCGGGAATGGCGTCTGGAATGCCGGCTTGTGTGATGTTCACCTCGGTGCCCACGGACACTTTCTTCAGCGTCACGGTCACCTGGATCTCGCCGGGCAGGTTGGGATCGTCGAACCTATCGGTGTAGCGCAGGAGTTCGCCCGCGACGAGCTCGACATACTCACCGCCAAACGAATGGCTGTCGCCAGTGGTGAAGTTGCGGAACGACATCTTGAAGGTACCGCCGACCTTGCCCTCGAAGTGATGAACCGTGCAGGTGAAGCCGTTCGGCGGAAGCCATTTGGCAAGCGCATCGGCCTCGAGGAACGCGCGGTAGACCTTCTCCGGGCTGGTGGTCAGGACGCGGTGCAGACGTACGGTGCTGGGCATGTCGATACTCCTTCGTGGTCTCTGTTCGATGCCCCAAGGACGGGTACCGCACAGCCGATCCGACACAGGCTTTTGAATTTTGTGCGATCCGGCCCCGAATTGCTTCGAGTTCCAAGGCGCGAACACCCGCGCCGAACGGCCGTGTCGCGGAAATCTATCGCGAACGGATGACGTTATCGGTATTGGCCAGCAGCTTGCGCACGGCATTGCGCGCCGCATCCGGCCGCTGGAGGCGGATGTTCTTTTCGATTGCCTCGTGCATCTTCTGGGCGAGCTGCAAATCGTCGAGCTCCCGGGTCGTGTAGGCAAACAGGTGGTCGAAGGCGGATTCGATCAGCACGCCGAGCGGCACCAGCAGATCATTGCCCGAGGCACGCAATATGGCGAGGTGGAAGCGGGTGTCGGCACGGGTCCGTTCCTGCAAGCTTTTCGCCTCTCCCATCTCCCGGCAGGCCTGGCTGATCTCGGCCATCTGCTCGTCGGTGCGCCGCATGGCGGCGAATGCGGTCGCTTCCGGCTCGATGATGTGGCGGAATTCCTGCACCGTCTTCAGGAAAACCTCGCGGTCGGGCGACGTCGCGTACCAGGCGAGCACATCGCGGTCGAGCAGGTTCCAGCGTTCCCTGGGTTCGACCCAGCTGCCGATCTTGGGGCGCGATGCGAGCAGGCTCTTGGCCATCAGCATCTTGATCGCCTCGCGCACCGCCGAGCGGCTGACGCTGAACGTCTCCGACCATTTGGCCTCATTGGGCAGGATGGTGCCGGGCGGATAATCGCCGCGCACGATCCTGAGCCCAATCTCGCTGGCCAGTGATGTGTGCACGCTGGAGCCCGGAATACGTGCCGCGTCGGCTCGCCGAACACCGGCCGGACGATCGGCGGCTACAGCCTTTTTCGGCGATTTTTCCCTGTTCGGCTTCGCGTCCCGCATGCATTCCAGAAAGGCCGGTTTAGGGAGGCTGTCAAGCGTGGTGCGGGCGTGAGGCCGCAAAGCCGGCCTCTATGCACAACCCAGCCGTGATTCGAGCTCGCTCAGGCGGTCTTGACGTATTTGCGCCAGCTGTGCTCCGGGCGGAAGCCGAGCATGTCGCGCGCCTTGCGGTTCGACAGCAGCGTCTCGTATTCACCGAGTTCGCCCTTGACCGGCACGTCGGGATAGAACCGCTTCAGGAGTTCGGCGGTCGGCAGGTCGGACGAGGTGTCGTCATTGGCGGCATTGAACACCTGGTAGCCCAGCCCATCCTTCTCGACGGCACGCAGCGTGATCTGGCCAAGGTCCCGGGCATCGATGTAGCTCCAGGCGATACGCTTGCGAAAACCAGGATCGGCGAACCATTTCGGAAACAGCGAATACTCATGCGGCTCGATGACGTTGCCTATGCGCAAGGCATAGATATCCGTGCCATTGCGCTGCGCGAAAGCGCGCGCGGTCTTCTCGTTGACGATCTTTGACAGCGCATAGCTGTCCATCGGGTCGACGTCATAGTCCTCGTCGAGCGGGAAATACGCGGGATCGCGCGGCTCGTTGGCGAACACCAGGCCGTAGGTCGTCTCGCTGGAAGCGATGATCACCTTGCGGATGCCGAGCTTCACCGCCGCCTCGATGATGTTGTAGGTGCCCATTGCATTGACGCGGAACACCTCGTTGTCGGGCGTGATCATGATGCGTGGAATGGCAGCAAAATGCACCACGGCGTCCACTGGCTGCGGGCGTAGCGAGGGGTCGAATTCGTGCAGCCCCATATAGCTAGACAGCGCGTTGAACACCTGGCCGCTGTCGGTGATGTCGGTGATCAGCGTGCGCACCTTGGGATTGTCGAGCGGCCTGGTGTCGATGTTGAGCACCTGGCAACCCTGCTCCACCAGATATTGCACGACGTGGCGCCCAGCCTTGCCGCTGCCGCCGGTGAACATGATCCGCTTCGTCATTTCTGGTCTCCACGAAAGTCCTGGGATTTACGTGTATTGTCAGACAATATTGCTTTCTGCAACCGTCTATGGCTAAAACAGCGGCGACATTATCGATAATCACGCAACAGGACAGACAGCATGAGCACGACCGCTACGGGTGAGAAGATCGGCTTTGTCGGCCTTGGATTGATGGGGCACGGCATCGCCAAGAACATCGTCGACAAGGGATATTCCCTGACCTTCCTCGGCCGCAAGAACCGCAAACCGGCGGAGGATCTTCTCGGCCGAGGCGCTCGTGAGGCATCGACTTCCCGCGATGTGGCGGCGGCATCCGATATCGTCTTCATCTGCGTCACCGGCTCGCGCGAGGTGGAGGCTATCATTCGCGGTCCCGATGGCCTCAAGGAGGGTTTGAAGAAGGGGGCGGTCGTCGTCGACTGCTCGACATCGGATCCGGTCTCGACCGTGGCACTTGCCGCGGAACTCAAGGCGCTCGGCGTCGACTATGTCGACGCGCCGCTCAGCCGCACGCCGAAGGAAGCCTGGGAAGGCACGCTCGACGCCATGGTCGGCGCGCCCGATGCCGTCTTTGCCAGGGTCAAGCCGGTGATCGACACCTGGGCCGGCCGCATCGTGCATATCGGCGATACCGGAGACGGCCACCGCATGAAGCTGCTCAACAATTTCATCTCGCTGGGCTACGCCGCCCTTTATTCCGAGGCCTTGGCACTGGCGGAGAAGGTCGGCATCTCGCCGCCGCGTTTCGACAGCGTCATCCGCAATGGCCGCATGGATTGCGGCTTCTATCAGACCTTCATGCGCTGGACGCTGGAAGGCGACCGCGACGCCCACAAATTCACCATCGCCAATGCCTTCAAGGACCTGACCTATCTGGAATCGATGGCGGGGGCGGCGGGCATCGCCAATCCGCTCGGCAACGCCACCAAGAACGCCTTCGCCGGCGCTCACGCAACCGGCCCGGCCGAGCAGTTCGTGCCGATGCTGGCCACGCACATCGCCAAGGTCAATGGCATCGACCTGATGCCGACGAAGGATGGAAGGAAGCAGACGATCTGAGACCCGGACGGTCGGCTGGCCTTAGCGCCGGCCCCTTCCGATCCCCTCATCGGTGTCGGCAAGCAGCTTGTGCACGGCGTTGCGCGCCGCGGCTGGCCGCTGCAGGCGGATGCTTTTCTCGATCGCCTCGTGCAGTTTCTGTGCCCGCCGCTGATCGCCGACCTGGCGTGTGGTGAAGATGAAGAGATGGTCGAGCGCCGATTCGATCAATACGCCGAGCGGCACCAGAAGGTCGTTGCCCGAGGCCCGCAGGATGGCGAGGTGGAAGCGCGTGTCGGCACGGATGCGCTCGGGCAGGTTGGCCGCCTCGCCCATCTCGCGGCAGGCCAGGCTGATCTCGGCCATCTGCTCGTCGCTGCGCCGTATTGCGGCAAAGGCGGATGCTTCCGGTTCGATGATGTGGCGGAACTCCTGCACGGTGCGAAGGAACGCTTCGCGATCCGGCGCGGTCGCGTACCAGGCCAGCACGTCGCGGTCGAGCAGGTTCCAGCGCTCCTTCGGCTCGACCCAACTCCCGATCTTTGGCCGCGACGCCAGAAGGCTCTTGGCCATCAGCATCTTGATCGCCTCGCGCACCGCCGAACGGCTGACATTGAAGGTTTCGGCCCATTTGGCCTCATTGGGCAGGATGCTGCCAGGCGGATAGTCGCCGCGCACGATCCTGAGGCCAATCTCGCTGGCGAGCGAGGCATGGACGCTGGACCCGGGAAAGTGCGCCGCATCCACCCTGCGCATGGCTGCCGGGTCGTGGCTGGCTTGCGCCTTGGCCCGGCCGGCTTTTTTCTTTGCCTTCTCGTCCGGCATCCACGTTCCAATAGGTCGGCCGCCAGTCACCCGGATTGATCCAAACCCGCGCGGCGCACCGATCCCGTTGCCGAAAATCCAAACCACTGACGCGTCAAAGCCGGGCTCCGATAGCCCCAACCAAGGCGTCCTGTTGAAGAATTGGAGGAAACGGGGCGCTCGTTGGCGAGCGCCCCGAAATCGCGGCCTATTTCTGGATGCAGGTGTCGACCGTGTCCTTGGTGCATTCGTCGAGACCGGTGAAGACCGGATCGTCAACCTTCTTGCCTTCGACCAGGTCGATCATCACCGATGGTGCCTTGTACCCCATTTCGAAGGGCCGCTGGCCGACCAGAGCGGTGACAAGGCCGTCCCTGGCGATGGCCACCTCGTCGCCGATCGTGTCGGCGGCGCCGATGACGAAGTCGTTCTTGGCCAGCCGGTCCTTGAGCGGTCCGACCAGGTCGCGGTAGGGCTGCGGCGCGCCGAACAGCGGCCAGCCGCCCATGATGCCGAACGCGTCGAGCTTGGGATTGGCGGCGAGGATGTCGGTCATCGCCTGAACGCCCTTGGCTCCGTCGTCATTGGTGAATACCGGGCAGCCGGCGACTTCCGTCCAGCCGCCTTCGCCGGCAAGTGCCGTGAGGCCTTCCTTGCCCGTCAGCGCGTCGCGCATGCCTTGCGCGCGACGCAAGATGTTGTCGGCCGCCGGATTGCCCTCGATGGTGCAGATCGTGCCACCATTCGGCTTGGCCTTCTTGATGTACTCGCCGATTTTCTTGCCCATCAGGTAGTTGTCGGTGCCGAGATAGGTCTTGCGCAGTGCCGCGTCTTCCTTGGCGAGGTCGGCGTCGACGGTCATGATCGGGATCGACGGATTGGCGCTCTTGATCGTCTGTGCGATCAGTGGCGCGTTGGACGGCGAGATCGCCATCGCCACCGTGTCGGCCTTGCTCAGCATATCCTGCACGATCTGCGCCTCGCCGGCCTCGTCGGAAGTCGATGCCGGACCGGTGTAGAAGCATTGATATTCCGAGCTGGCGTTTTCCTTGTTCCATTTCTCGCAGCCCTGGTGGATGGCTTCGAAGAATGGATTGTCGAGACCTTTCACCACGATGACGAGCTGCTTCTTGGCCAAAGCCGGCCCGGCGCCCAACGCCATGGCGGCGACGGCGGCGAGCAATACTGTTTTCCTCATGTCAGTCCTCCCTTTGCAACCAGACGGACACGGCGTGCCCGCCACACAAACCAGCCGGGATGCGAGATGACTGAGACGCATGCGCCCATTCAATCCGGCCAGGCCGATAAGCATTTTCAGATACGACCCTCCCAGCGACGACGCTGCACGATCGCCAAAACCTTCCTGCCGTTGGCGCCGCCGATGGCGTCGTCAAAGCCGGCATGTCTTCCTCCGACGCTCAACTAATAACGGCTTGACGCCAACGTCAATGCTATTTGTCCTACAAAACTGATTTTTCAAATCCCGCACGGCACTATTCGTCTGACAATTGCCCGTTCGACAATTGACGCCCGCGATGCCATTCGCGTAAATGACCGCATCGCTGCCCCCGGGAGGAGCTGGGGAAAGCCAATGGAAGCTGTCGCCTGTCCGCGTGCGGATGGGCCAGGCATGGGAGGCAAAGACGGGTGGCGGTTCTCGAACTCACCAACATCTCGAAGCATTTCGGCGCCATCCAGGCGGTCAACGACGTGTCGCTGTCGATCGAGCCCGGGGAGGTCGTGGGCCTGATGGGCGACAACGGCGCCGGCAAGTCGACGCTGGTCAAGATGATCGCGGGCAATTTCCGCCCGAGCCATGGCACGATGCGCATGGACGACAAGGAACTCATCCTGCACAAGCCGGTCGAGGCCCGCCAGCACGGCATCGAGATCGTCCACCAGGACCTGGCGCTCTGCAACAATCTGACGGCGGCGGCCAATGTCTATCTCGGCCGCGAACTGCGTCGTGGCGTCGGCCCGTTCCGCATCCTTGACTATGCGGCGATGTACAAGCGCGCCGGCCATATCTTCGCCGAGCTGAAATCCGAGACGCGCCCGCGCGATCTCGTCAAGCAGATGTCGGGCGGACAGCGCCAGGCCGTGGCGATCGCCCGCACCATGCTGTCGCAAGCCAAGATCGTGCTGATGGATGAGCCGACGGCGGCGATCTCGGTGCGGCAGGTCGCCGAAGTGCTCAACCTCATCCGCAACCTGCGTAACCAGGGCATCGCCGTGGTGCTGATCAGCCACCGCATGCCCGACGTCTTCGACGTCGCGGACCGCGTCATCGTGATGCGGCGCGGCAGGAAGGTCGCCGACAAGGCGATCGCGTCGAGCTCGCCCGAGGAAGTCACCGGGCTGATCACCGGCGCCATCGAGCAGGCGGCGTGAGAGGGATAAAACCGGGTTTCATTGCGCTGGCGCGTTTCGCTGCCGGCAGGAAAGGTCGATAATGGCAGTCACCCTTGACCAGACGATCGCGCAGAAGCAGCACACTTTCCTGTCGCGCCTGTTCTCAAGCCAGACTTTCTGGGTGGTGGTCGCCGTCATCCTGGCCTGCATCTTCCTGTCCTTCGCCACCGATGCCTTCGCCACCTCGAAGAACCTCTACAACATCACCCGCAACATCACCTTCGTCGCCATCGTGGCGCTCGGCATGACCTTCGTCATCATCACCGGTGGCATCGACCTGTCGGTCGGCTCGGTGCTGTGCCTGTGCTCGATGGTGCTGGCCGTCACCATGCATGCAGGCTATTCGATCGAGATCGGCATTCTGGCCTCGATCGCCACCGCGCTCGTCATCGGCGCCTTCAACGGCATTTTTATCGCCTATCTGGGCTTTCCGCCCTTCGTGGTGACGCTCGGCATGCTGTCGATCGCCCGCAGCCTTGCCATGGTCGCCTCCAACAACACCGTCGTCTTCCAGTTCGGCCCGGACCACGACAAGCTGCTGGCACTCGGCGGCGGCGCCTGGGTGTTCGGCATCGCCAATCCGGTGCTCTACACGATCCTTTTGGCCCTGATCACCGGTTTTGTCCTGCGCTGGACGAAGTTCGGCCGGCATATCTTTGCCATTGGCGGCAACGAGCACGCCGCGACGCTGACCGGCGTGCCGGTGCGCCAGATCAAGGTCGCCGTCTACATGATCTCGGCGCTGTCGGCCGGCATTGCCGGCATCATCGAAACCGGCTGGCTCGGCGCTGTCACCACCAATCTCGGCAACGGCATGGAACTGCAAGTGATCGCCGCCACCGTCATCGGTGGCGCCAATTTGGCCGGCGGCGTCGGCACCGCCTTTGGCGCCATCGTCGGTGCTGCCCTCATCGAGGTGATCCGCAACAGCCTTGGCTTGCTCGGCATCAACGCCTTCTGGCAAGGCACCTTCATCGGCGGCGCCATCCTGCTCGCGGTTCTGTTCGACCGTATCCGCAATTTCAGGCGCAGCGACTGAGAGCTCTTCGCCATCGAGGCGCTATTCATTCTGATCCTATCGCTCAGTCTGAAAATCGGCTGAAGCCGACCTCCATTGGTAGCGGCCAACAGCCGTGCCTTGACGGATACCGAAAACCGGCCGCACAATCCTCCCTGCAAGCGAAGGGAGGCCAGTCGCTTGCGGGAGGATATGCCATGACGGAAGCGATCAGGCTCTACTGGGGCCGGTTCGGACATGTTTCTGTCCTGAATGTCGCGAGCGACTTCGTCACCCATGCCCATGTCGAGGCACATCTGATCATCTGGCTCGAAGGCACCGCCGGCGAGATGACCATCGGCCGCGAGACGGTCCGCCTCGGCCCTCGCACCGCCGCCGGCATCAATTCCTTCCAGCCCCACAGCCATGTCCTGGCGCAAAACGGGACGCCCGGTCTGTTTCTCGCCTTCTACATCGATCCCGACTGGGCCCGCCGCAGGCGCGACCTGCCATCCAGCGCGCCGCTGTTTTCGCGGGCGGCGATCGCGCTCGAGCCTTGGCTGCACCAGGCGGCCGCCAGCCTGCTCGACCATCTCACCGACAATGAGAGCGTCGACGATGTCGCCAATTACGAGATCGAGCGCTTCATCGACTCGGTGCTCGATGCCGCCGACGCGTCGGCGCCGCAGGAAGCGCGCGGCCGCATAAACACCGTGCAGGATTTCCGCGTTCGCAAGGCGATCCAGCTGATGAAGGCCAATGTCTGCGAACGCATCTCCTTCGACGACGTTGCCCGCGCCGTTGGCCTTTCGCGGCCGCATTTCTTCGCCTTGTTCAAGGAACAGACCAACCTGACGCCCAATGTCTATTGGAACACGCTGCGCATGGAGGAAGCGGTGCGGCAGTTGCAATGGTCGCGCGAGCCGCTGATCTCGGTCGCCTGCAATCTCGGCTTCACCACGCAAGGCAATTTCTCGCGCTTCTTCCGTGACCATGTCGGCGTGCCGCCGACGCTCTACCGCGAGGCCGCGCGGGCAATGGCCTGAGCCGGCAGCCATCTGTTTTTCAGACTGGTTGATAGATGCTCAAGACGCATTGATAAGCGCTGTGCGCGCTAGCGCCCTACCCTTGCCGCAACGAAATTCGCAAGGGAACATCTTATGCCCAAAGTCACCATTTCCAGCGTGATCGACGCACCGGTCGAAAAGGTTTGGGCGCGCATACGCGACTTCAACGGGTTGCCGGATTGGCATCCACGCATGGTCGAGAGCCATATCGAGGACGGAAAGGATGCCAGCACGATCGGCTGCGTGCGCAACTTCCAGCTGGCCAGCGGTGCCCGCCTGCGCGAAAAACTGCTCGACTTCTCCGATGACGATTTCCTCGTCAGCTATTCCATCCTGGAAACGCCGCAGCCCCTCACCAACCACAGGGCTACGCTGCAATTGCGGCGCGTCACCGATGGCGACCGCACCTATGCCGAATGGACCGCCAGCTTCGACGCAGCACCCGAAGAAGCCGACAAGCTGGCCGAGGGCATGGGCGCGAACGTCTTCCAGGGCGGCTTCAATGCATTGAAGAGCCATTTCGCCGAGCAAGGCTGAGCCAAACCACGGGAGCGCGCCATGGCGCTGGCATTGCAGACATACTCGACCGTGAAGGACGCCAATGCGGCGCTGACGATCGCTGGCACACGCTATCTCGGCGGCGGCATGCTTGTGGTTCGAGCCGCCAATGAAGGCGATATCTCCGTCTCCACTCTTGTCCGCGCCTCCGACCCGGCCCTGTCGGGCATCGCCCTGTCCGCCGGCAAGGTGCGCATCGGCGCTTCGGTGACAATGGCGGAGATCGCCCGCCATCCGGAACTCGGTACCCTCGCCAAGGCCGCGCGCGCCGTCGGCGGCCCGGCGATCCGCAACATGGCGACCATCGGCGGCAATCTGTTCTCGCCGGCGCCCTATGGCGATTTCGCCGTGGCCCTGCTGGCGCTCGACGCAACGATCGCTGCCGATGACGGCGAAAGCCCTATCGAGACCTTCCTGGCCGCACGGGACGACAGCCGCGCCATCGTCACGTCGGTCGGTTTCACGCTTCCGAAGCCCGACAGCTTCCGCTTCCTCAAAGTGTCGCGGGTCAAGCCCAAGGGGGTCTCGGTGCTGAGCATCGCCATCGTTCTGGAACAGGCTGGAGACGGGACCGTGTCCTCGGCGCGGGTCGCGCTGGGCTGCATGGCCGATCGGCCGATGCGTGCCAAGGCAGCGGAAAAAGCGCTGCTCGGCAGGACGCTCGACCCGGATGGCATCGCACCGGCGCTGGCCGCCGTGGCTGAAGGCATCTCGCCCATCACCGACCCGATCGCCAGCGCCTGGTATCGCGCCGAAGTGCTGCCGGTGCATCTCGGCCGGCTGCTGCTGACCGAATAACACCCGTGGGAGGGCGCGCGTCTGTCCGGTCCTCGGGCAGGCGCGCAAGGAGGAAGAATGGCAAAGGTCCCGGTTCAATTCACGCTCAACGGCTCCGAAAAAGCCGAATTCATAGAAAGCGGCACCACGCTGCTCAATGCCTTGCGCGACAAGATCGGCGACACCTCGCCGAAGGGCGGCTGCCACCAAGGCACCTGCGGCGCCTGCTCCGTCATCATCGACGGCGAGTTGAGGCTCTCCTGCCTGACGCTGGCCGAGACCTGCAACGGTGCAACGATCACCACCACATCGGGCCTCGCCGAAGGCGGCGTGCTGCACCCGCTGCAGCGTGCCTTCCTCGACACATTCGCCAGCCAATGCGGTTTTTGCACGCCGGGCATGATCATGGCCGCCAAGGTGCTGCTCGACCACACGCCCAATCCCAGCCGCGAGGATGTCGTCGAGGCGCTGTCCGGGAACGTCTGCCGCTGCACCGGCTACGAGCCGATCATCCAGGCGGTGCTGACCGCCGCCCGCGCCAATTCGCAGAACGCGGCCTAGAGCCGGATGATTTCAGGTCGAACAGACCTGAAATCCGAATCCGGCTCTAAATCAAAGAGATAGAGCATGATGTCGCCCGAAAACCGCTTCACACTTTTCGGCATCATGCTCTGAGGGACCAAAGAAATGGAATTGCGCAAGAGCTACTTCGCCGATGTCCGCAAGGACGATCTGCATGAGATCGGCCAGGCGCGGCCACGCTCGGATTCGCCAGGCCACGTCACCGGCAAGACCGCCTATTTCGCCGACCGCAACTTTCCCGGCATGCTGCATTTGAAGATGGTGCGCAGCCCTCATCACCATGCCCGCATCCGCTCGATCGACACGTCGGAGGCCGAAAAACATCCGGGCGTGGTCAAGGTGCTGACGGCCAGGGACGTGCCGCACAATGTCTACACGATCCTGATCCTGATCCAGGTCGGACCGGAAGACGAGACGGTCCTGGCCGACGGCAAGGTGCGCTGGAAGGGCGAGGCCGTGGTGGCGGTGTTGGCCGAAACCGAGCGTGCCGCCCAGGAGGCCGCCGCCAAGGTCAAGGTCGATTATGAAGTGCTGCCCGCCGTGTTCAACATGGAGGAAGCGCTGAAGCCCGGCGCGCCCATCGTCAACGAATATCACGGCCAGAACTATTACCTCTATGACAGCGGCGCGTGCCGCAAGGTGCGCTTCGGCGATGTCGAAGCGGGCTTTGCCGAGGCCGATCACGTGCTGGAGCAAAGCTATCAGTCCTCGCCCATCGAGCACGCGCCGACCGAGACCACCGGTTGCGTGGTGGCGCCCGAGGGCAATGACCGCTTCACCTGCTACACCAACACACAGGCGATGTTCTTCACCCTCGACAACACCTCGATCATCCTGCAGATGCCGGGCAGCAAGCTGCATTTTGTCGGCGGCACGGTCGGCGGCGGTTTCGGCGGCAAGGTCGATGTCATCGTCGAACCGATCGCCATCCTCGGGGCAAAACTAACCGGGCGACCAGTCTGTTTTATCTACAGCCGCGAGGAGGAGATGCAGATCTCCTCGCCCCGCGCGGCCGAAAAAGTCGTCATCAAGGACGGCGTCATGAACGATGGCCGCATCGTCGCACGGAAGGTCACCGGCTACACCGATGCCGGTGCCTACTCCCGCCACTCGCCCTATGGCGCGCAGAAGGGCGCCGGGCACTATCCCGGTCCCTACACCATCCCCAACGTCTGGATCGACACCTACTGCGTCTACACAAATCGCACGCCGTCGTCGGCCATGCGCGGCTTCGGCGTCACCATCGGCGATTTCGCGCTGGAGGTGCAGATGGACAAGCTGGCGCGGCTGATCGGCATGGATCCACTCGAATTCCGCTTCGTCAACGCCTATCGCGACGGCGACATGAAGGCGCATCGCCAGCCGACCGAGGGCGCGGCACTCATCGAATGCATGCAGGAAGCCTCGCGCGCCGCCCACTGGCCGGTGGCGGAGAAATACATGGCGATGTCCTCCTACAAGAACGGAGCTTGAGATGGCGATCAGGCGTGGACGCGGCGTCGCCGCGATCAACTATCCCACCGGCATGAACCTTGGCGGCGACCCGACCCAGGCGCTGGTGCATTCGACCCCGACCGGCAATTTCATGGTCACGCTTTCCAGCGTCGATCTCGGCCAGGGCATGAAGCAGATCATGGCGCAGATCTGCGCCGAGACGATCGGCGTGCCGACCGACCGCGTCGTCGTCGACACCGCCGACACCGACACCGGCCCGCACTGCATGGGCACGTTTGCCTCGCGCGGCACCCACCGCGCCGGCAACGCGGTCATCCAGGCCGCCAGGGAAGCCCGCCAGGTGATGCTTGAAGTGGCGGCCGAGGAACTGGAAGTGAATGCCTCGGACCTCGAAACCGACGGCCAGGGCAACATACTGGTCAAGGGCGCGCCGCAGAGATCGATCTCGATCTTCGATGTCGCCCTGTCGGCGCATTTCAAGCGCGGCCGCTCGATCTCAGGCCGCGGCATGTTTTTGATCCCGCGCTCCTATCCGGAGAAGGAAACCGGCGCGATGAAGCCGTCGACCTGTTACGCGCATGCCTGCACGGTGGCCGAGGTCGAAGTCGACGACGAAACCGGCGAGGTCACGGTGCTGACGGTCAAGAACGTCTTCGAGATCGGCCGCGCGTTGAACCCCAAAATGGTCGAGCAGCAGCTGGTCGGCGGCTCCTGGATGGGCATCAGCCATGCGCTCTACGAGACGACGGAACCCTATTATCCCAACCGCGACCATGGCGGCACCGACTTCAACCAGTATCTGATGCCTGGCCCCGGCGATCTCGCCGAAACCGAAATCATCGTGCTGGAGCGGCCCTCGGCAGATGGCCCCTATGGCGCCAAGGGACCGGGCGAAATGTGCGCCAACCCGCAAATCCCGGCGGTCGCCAACGCCGTCTTCGACGCGGTCGGCGTGCGCATCGACATGCTGCCGATCACGCCCGAACGCATTTTGCGCGCGCTCAAGGCGCAAGCGGCTAACTGAGGACCGACATGCCCGAGGGAAACGCCGAAACGGTCGCGACCTCGCCGGAGGCGGTGGCCGAGCGCCTCGCCGCCTCGCGCTATCTGGCCGACGACAGCCTCGCCACCGCGATCTTCCTGGCGATCCGGCTGGGCAAGCCACTGCTGCTCGAAGGCGCGCCGGGCGTCGGCAAGACGGAAGCCGCCAAGGCGATGGCCGAGCTGCTCGGCCGCGATCTGGTGCGCCTGCAATGCTATGAAGGCATCGACGCGGCGCATGCGCTCTATGAGTGGAACTATCAGCGCCAACTGCTCGCCATCCGCCATGCCGGCGAGCACGAGATCGACATCTATGATGACCGTTTCCTGATTGCCCGGCCGCTGCTGCAGGTGTTGAAGGCGCCGGAGCGGCGCGTGCTGCTGGTCGACGAGATCGACCGTTCCGACCATGAATTCGAAGCGCTGCTGCTGGAATTCCTGTCTGATTTCCAGATCAGCATCCCCGAGCGCGGCACCATCCGTGCCGCCGCTCAGCCGATCGTCATTCTGACTTCGAACCGCACCCGTGAACTGGCCGAGGCGCTGCGCCGCCGCTGCGTCTATCACTGGATCGGCTACCCCGACGCCGAACGCGAGGCCGCCATCATCATGCTGCGTGCTGGCGATGTCGCGGAGGCTACCGCGCGCGCGGTGGCGGCCGCCGTGCAGACCATCCGCGCCCGCCCGCTCGCCAAGCCGCCCGGCATCGCCGAAGCCGTCGAATGGGCCAATGCCGCGACGATCCTGGAAAAGGGCGGCAGCCCGTGGCCGGAAGCCTTCCGCCGCGCCATCGGCGTGTTGATCAAGGACGAGGAAGACCTCTCCTACATCGCCCCCGAGCTTGGCCGCATCGTCCAGGAGGCACTGGCGTGAGCCGGGACGTCAACGATCCCTTCGCCCCGTTCACGGGGAGAAGGTGCCCCGAAGGGGCGGATGAGGGGCGGCGCCACGATGGCCAGAAGTCGGCGCTGCCCCTCACCTGCCTGCCGGCATCCTCTCCCCGTAAACGGGGCGAGGAGAGCGTACCTCCCGCTGCGGCGCCCTTGCTCGGCTTCGCCCGCCTGCTGCGTCGCTACGGCTTTGCCATAGCCCCCGAACAAGTCTCCGGCTTCATGCAGGCGGTAACCTTGCTTGGCCCCCGCTCGATGGCCGACATCCGCCAGGCAGCGCTGGCCACCCTGGCGCCGCCACCTGACCGCCGCGACGAATTCGAGGCGCATTTCCAAAGCCATTTTTACGGCAACACATCAGCCGTGGTGGAAGGCGACAGCGACGAGGAAACCCGCGTCAAGGATGATGGCGGCGCCGACGACGAGCGGATCGAAGCCGAGCAGCGACAGGAAGGCGGCGAGCTATCCTCGGCGATCGAACAGTTGAGCAGCCGCGACTTCCAGCACGACGACGACAGGCTAACCGCCTTTCGTCGTCGACTGTCGAACGCCTTGCCCGCGCGCCGCTCCTTCCGCACGGTGCGCACCCATTCGCGCGGCAAGCTCGACCTGCGCCGCTCGCTCAGGGAAATCGTCAGCGCCGATGGCGATATCCCCTCACCCTTGTTGCGCCGCCGCCAGACCGTGCCGCGCAAACTGCTGATCCTGATCGACGTGTCCGGCTCGATGAAGCTGCACACGTCTGATTATTTGAAGCTCGCGCATGCCGCCGTGCAAGGCGCTGACCGGGCAGAAATCTTCACCTTCGGCACGCGCCTAAACCGCATCACGTCAGCGCTGCGGATCCGCGACAGGGACCAGGCGTTGGCGCGCGCGGCAGCCCAGGTCGACGACTGGGACGGCGGCACCCGCATGGGGCCAACGCTGCGTGCCTTCCTCTCCGTGCCGCGTTTTTCCGCCTTCGCACGTGGTGCGGCAGTGATCATCCTGTCCGACGCGCTGGAGCGCGGCGACCATGCCGAAGTGGAGACGGCGATGCGCCGGCTGAGCGCCCGTGCTTTCCGGCTGTCGCTGGCGACACCTTTGGCCGGCGACCCGCGCTTCCAGCCGGCAACGGCCGCGCTGCGGGCCATCCTGCCTGATCTCGACGATCTGGTCGACGGCTCGTCGCTCGCCGGCCTCACCGATTTCATCCTGTCGCTCGCCCGCCCTGCTCCACGGGCGGCGACAATCTGGAAAAGGGTATCGTGATGCAGAAAGCCATCGACGCGCATTTCCACATCTGGCGCCAGCAAGACCAGCCCTGGCTGGTCGGGCCGATGGTGCCGCGCATCTTCGGCCCCTACGAGCCGATCCGACGCGACTACCTGATCGAGGAGTTTCTCGCCGACCAGCAAGGTTCCGGCGTCGAGAAAGCGGTCTACGTCCAGACCAACTGGGCGAAGGAGGATTTCGAGAAGGAAGTCGCCTTCCTGCAGAAAACGGCTGATGAAGCCGGATGGCCGCACGCCATCGTCGGCTACACCGATATGACGGTGGACGATATCAGACCCCAGATCGACCGCTTGAAAAAATATCCGCTGCTGCGCGGCGTGCGCATGCAGTTGCATTGGCACGAGACCCCGGCCTTCCGCTTCGCCACTGGCCCCGATCAGGTGATCGATCCCAGGGTACGAGCCAATGTGGCGCGGCTGAAGGATTATGGCCTGTCCTTCGACCTGCAGCTCTTTCCCGCCCAGATGAAAGACGGGTTGACGCTGGTCGGAGAAAATCCAGAGACCAATTTCATCCTCACCCATGCCGGCATGCTGACCGGCATGGATCAGGAAACCACCGAAGCCTGGAAGGCTGGGCTGCGCACGCTGTCGGCGGCGCCGAACGTCTACGCCAAGCTCTCCGGCCTCGGCACCTTCGTCCACCGCAACGACGCGACGCTGATCGCCTATATCGTCGACAACGCGATCGAGATATTGGGCGCGGATCACCTGATGTTCGGTTCCAACTTCCCCATCGAGAAGTTGTGGACGAGCCACGCCGAACTGATCAAGGCCCACCGCGCGGCTGTAGCGAAGCACGGTCCGGCGGCCGAGGCTGATATCTTCTGGAATACGGCGGAGCGGATCTACCGGCCGGCTTGACCGCCAGGGAGTTCGCCGCGCCATTGCAGCGGCGATGCCCTGGCAAGTCCTTACTGCGTCGGCAGCATGCCTTCCACGTCGCTTGCCGCATCGGTGAGCGCTTCCTTGGGCGTCGCCGACTGGTCGACGATCCGCGACAGATTGTCGACGATGGTCTGCGTCACCTTCACGCCGTTGGTGCCCGGAAAGGCATACCACGGAACCATCAGTGGCATCTGGCTGAGCCCGGCCTGGAACAGCGGGTTCTTCTTGTAGAAATCGCCGAGATAGTCGGAAGACTTTGCCGCGAGTTCATTGTTGGGGACATAGCCGGTACCGGGCACGACGACCGACGCGCCATAAGGGCCGGCGGCGAATTTCGCGAATTTCCAGGCGGCGTCCTGCTTGGCGGCATCCTTGGTCAGGATGACCACGGCATTGCCGCCGGTCGGCAGATGGCCGTTGGCCGGATCGATCAGCGGGATCTTGGCCGTCCGCAGCGTGAACTTGTCGCCGACGTTCTTGATGGTGTTGACCAGCGCGCCGGTGGTCTGGAACTCGAAGCCAACCTTGCCGGCCGCGAAGGCCTGCTCGCCAGCCGGCTTGGTGAAGACCGGCATGCCGCCCTCCTTCACCATCCGCTGCAGGATCTCGACTGCCTTCTCGCCTTCCGGCCCGTTGAAGGCGACCTTGCTTTCGTCCTCGTTCAGCATCTTGCCGCCGGCGCCGAACAGCAGCGCCGAAAACATCCAGTCGTCGCCCTGCCAGCGGAAGTCGATGCCGTCGACGCCATTGCCGAGCGCCTTGATCTTGCCGCCGAGCGCGATGACCTCGTCCCAGGTCTTGGGCGGATTGTCCGGATCGCCGCCGGCGGCCTTCATCAGGTCGGCGTTGTAATACATGATCGGGTTCGAGGTGGCGAAGGCGAGGCCGACCTGCTTGCCGTTGACCTGCGCCAGCTTCAGGATCGTGTCGGAGAAGCCGAGCTCAGCCATGTTACCTTCCTTCTTGACCAGCGGGCCAAGATCGACGGCAACGTCGCGTTCGTTGAGCATGCGCAGGCGGTTGAGACCGATGAAGGTGATGTCGGGCATTTCGTCGGTGCCGGCCTGGCGAAGGATGGTCTGGATGCCTTCCTCATAGGTGGCGGACGGGCTGGCGAACTGGATCTTGATGTCGGGATTTTCTTCCATGAACTTCTTCGAGATCGTGTCCATCACGTTCTTGAAGAAGCCGGGCATCGGATAATGGACCGTCAGCGTCGTGTCGGCATAGGCTGGAAGGGCTGTCGCCAGCGACACCGCCGCCGCGGCAAAAATCCTGGAGATATGCTTCATTGCCTCGTTGCTCCTTGTTGGCCCGGTCAGCCTTTGAGACCGGTCATGGTGATGCCTTCGACGAAGCGCTTCTGTGCGAACAGGAAGGCAACGACGAGTGGAAGGGTGATGATCAGCGTGGCGGCCATCAGCGCGCCGTAGTCGTCGCCCGCCTCGGCGGCGCGGAAATACATCAGGCCGAGCGGCGGCGTGGCGTAGGCCTGCTTGCTGACGACGATCAGCGGCCAGTAGAGATCGTTCCAGTGGGCGACCACCGAGAAGATCGCGAAGGCAGTGACCGCCGGCCACGCATTGGGGACGATGACTCGCGCGACGATCCCGAGCTCGGACATGCCGTCGAGCCTTGCCGCGTGGATGAGGTCGTCGGGCATGGCGCGGAAGAACTGCAGGAACATGAAGATCGCGAACACCGAGATGGTGAACGGCGCAACCAGCGAGGTGTAGCTGTTGAGCAGCGACATCCGGTCGAAGGCGACATAGAGCGGCAGCGCCGTGGCATGGATCGGCACCAGCAGGCCGAGCATCACCAGCACCATCATCAGCCGCGCGGCACGGAATTTCAGCTTGGCCATGGCGTAGGCGCAGGGAATCGCGACCAGCACCTGGAAGAAGAAGATCAGGCCGCACACGACGACGCCGTTCCACAGCAGTGTTGTCATCGGCACCTTGCTCAGCGCCTTGGCGAAATTCTCGGCGAAGTAGAAATGCTGGGGGACGAGCGACAGCGACGAGGTAAAGATGTCGCTCTGCGTCTTGCCCGCGGTCGAGATCATGAAGATGTAAGGCGCGAGGATCATCAGCGCGCCCAGCGAAAGCAGCGCGAAACGGATGATGCGGCCGGCAGGCAGGCTGGTCATGTGTAATGCACCCGCCGGTCGAGTACGCGGTATTGGAGAAGCATCAGCACGACCAGGATCGCAAGGAAGACGACGGTCATTGCCGAGGCATAGCCGACGCGCAGGTAGACGAAGCCTTCCTGGTAGATGGTGAACAGCAGCACTTCGGAGGCCTTGTTGGGCCCGCCATCGGTCAGCATCTTCACGGTTTCGAAGACCTTCACCGCATTGGTGATGCTGATCGTGACGACGAACAGCGTCGTCGGCCCGAGCATCGGCCAGGTGACCAGGAAAAACCGGTCGAGCGCCGATTTCGCGCCATCGACGTGAGCAGCGGCATAGAGCTCGCGCGGGATCGCCGTCAGGCCAGCCAGGAACAGCACCATGTTGAAGCCGACCGACTGCCAGACGCCGATGATCGACAGGCTGTAGAGCACGGTGCTGGAGGCGCCGAGCCAGTTCGGGCCAGGAATGCCGACCAGCGCAAGAAGCGCGTTGAGTGGCCCGATGGTCGGGTGGAAGAGATATTGCCAGACTGTCGCCATGGCGACGATCAGCGATGCGACCGGCAGGAAATACACGGTGCGGAAGAAACCGCGCGCCCGAGGTTCGCCTTCGATCAGCAAGGCGACGCCAAGGCCGAGCACGATCGAGACCGGTGCGACGATCGCCGTATAGACCGATGTGTTCCACAGCGATTTGCGGAAGGTGCGGTCGGTCAGGAGATGGGCGTAATTCTCGAAGCCGACCAGGCGGAATTTGCCATAACCGAGTTCGAAATCGGTGAAGCCGAGGAAGATGACGGCGACCACCGGCAGCAGCACGAACAGCAGCAAGAGCACGATCGCCGGGGCCGCCAGCAGCCAGGCGGTGCGGTCCTCGCTGCGCCTGTGGAGGGCCGCGGCGCTCGGGATATTGCCAGCCAGCGCGACGCTAGACATAGGCCGGCTCCTGGCGTGCAGGCGCGGCGCTCGCCGTGCGCAGCCGCTTTCCTTCCGGCCCGAAGACCATGGCCTGCTCGGGTGGGAGGAGGATACCCACCGGCATTCCCGCAATCAGGTCCCTCGCCTCGTGCGGCGCCAGCTTGGCGATGACGATGCCGCCGGTCGCGTCGAGCCGGCAATGGGCAATGACTTCCGAGCCGAGGAATTCCAGACGCTCGATCCGTCCGGCAAAGCCGCTCCGCCCGCTGGGAGACAGTTTGACGAGTTCGGGCCGGATGCCGAGGCTCACCGAACCATTCGCCACCTTTTCCAGCAGGGCCAGCCGGATGCCCAGGAAGTCGACCCGGCCATTTTCGGCAAGTGCCGGTATGATGTTGATCCTGGGCTGGCCGACGAAACGGGCGACCTCGATATGGGCCGGATCGTTGTAGATCGCCTCGGGCGCGGCGAGTTGCAGCAGATTGCCGCCGATCATCACCGCCATCCGGTCGGCCATCGAAAGCGCCTCGGCCTGGTCATGCGTCACATAGAGGGTCGGCACGCCGGCGCGGCGGTGCAGTTCGACGATCTCGCCACGGGCGTGCACCCGCAGATTGGCGTCGAGGTTGGAAAGCGGCTCGTCCATCAGGAAAATCGAGGGGCGCCGCACCATGGCGCGCGCCAGGGCGACACGCTGCCGCTGCCCGCCCGACATCTGACCAGGCTTGCGGTCGAGCAGATGATCGATCTTGAGTACCGTCGCCATCTCGCGGACATCCCGCGAAATGCCAGCGCGGATTTCTTTCTGGCCCGGCAATGCGGAGCCGACCAGCGGCAGGCGCTGCGTCCGGCTCAGCCGCTTCATGGCCAAGGGAACCGCGATGTTCTGGCCGGCCGTCAGATGCGGGTAGAGCGCGTAGGACTGGAACACCATGGCGATGTTGCGATCGGCCGCGGCGACCGCCGACATGTCCTTGCCAGCAACGAATATCTCGCCGCTGTCGGCATGATCAAGCCCGGCAAGAATGCGCAGCAAGGTGCTCTTGCCGCAGCCCGAGGGGCCGACCAGGGCGATGAACTCGCCCGCTTTGACATCGAGGCTGACGCCGTTCAGGACGGCATTGCCGCCAAAGGACTTGTTCAAGCCGCGGAGCGAGAGCGCGCTCATGACGCGACTTTCCTGCGGACCTTGTGCGCCTCGTGCGGGTAGACTTCCTCGACCACGTCATCGAGGACATGGACGGTCATGCCGGGAACAGCGACGATCTCGCTGGTGACTGTATCGTCGAATTCATGCACGACGGCGCCGAGCAGCCGTTCGCCCGGCATGTCGCGCTCCATGTCGCCGACGACGAAGGCGGCCGACGGACCCCAGACCAGCGCGGTGTTTTCGTATTTGCCTTGCCATGCCCGGTGCAGGTGTCCGCTGGCGAAAAGCGCCACGTCATGGGCACCGATCAGATTGTAGAGACGTTGCCGCTGTGCTGGGCGGACGCTCCAGTAACCGGTGTCACCTTCGCCGGGCGCGTCGATGAACAGCGGCTTGTGGGCGAAGAGCGCGACGCGCCGGCCGCCACGGCTTTCCAGCGCCGCACGCAGCCATTCGAACTGGGCCTCTTCCTCGGCATCATCAAAGCCCATCAGCAGGCTGTCGAGACCGATAAATCGCCAGTTTCCGGCGTCCTCCGTCCAATAATCAGGACCAACCAGCCGGCGCCAGCGCTCGAGGCGTTCCGCATTGACCGGCTGCAACGAACCGGGGAGATGGCCGACATCGTGATTGCCGGGCACCAGCAGCATCGGGACCGAAATTTCCCGCATCAGCTCCATGCAGAAGCCGATGTCGTCGTCCTTGTCGGCGCCGTCGACGCTGAGATCGCCGGTGTGGATGACGAGATCGGCGCCGCTCTGCGCGATCCAGGCGGCCAGCGGCTCCCAATTGCCGTTGAAATGCGGCTTGGTCGGGCTGAAATGGGTATCGGTGATCTGGACGATTTTCATGCCGGCTCCACTGCGAGAGCCGGCTGCCGGGAACCCACCGGCGCGACTTCGCGTGGGTCTCCTTAGTGCCGTTACATGTCACTTCCTTAACAGGCAGGGGACAAATGTTCCCCGCCATGCCGATAGGCTGGCTGGCCGCTAGCTTTTCACCTCGAATTGCGGATCGACCGGGATCTGCATGGCCGTGACCAGATGATTGGTCTGCCCGGCGAGCCCGATGATCGACACCAACTCGCCGTGCTGCGCGTCTGTCATGCCCTTGGCGCGCGCCGCCGCCGTGTGCGAATGCACGCAGTAGGAGCAGCCATTGGCGGTCGAAACCGCGATGTAGATCATCTCCTTGGTCAGCGGATCGATGGCGCTGTCGGCGACCATCACGACCTTCAACTGCTCCCAGATCCGCTTCAGCGCCGCCGGATCATTGGCCAGCCCGCGCCAGAAATTGTTGACGAAATCCGATTTGCGCGTGGCGCGGATATCGTCGAACACGGCCTTCACGGCCGGGATTATTTCCACCTCGGCATCGCTCAGGAGTTTTGTCGTGGCCATGGCGTTTCCTTTCGTTGGCTCGGTGGATCAGGTCGTTGATTCAGGTCTCGAGCAAAGGGGCTAAACCGGCTTTTCCGGTTCAGTTTTCGATGCGCAAAAGCGTTTGCAGATTTGCCGAAGCACTAAACTTCGTCATCCCTGGGCGAAGCAGGCGCGAAGCGCCGTCGCGGAGACCCTGGGATCCATTCCGTGACGTCTATCGAAGTGTGCAGCAGAGCGAAATTCCGCACCGTAGCAGCGCTTCCGAGCCCCGGCATGGATCCTCGGGTCTGCGCCGCGTCGCTGCGCTCCTTGCTCCGCCCGTGGATGACGAAATGGCGGATGAGGCGGCTAACCTCCGGTGTTCCATCCAACGGTGCGATCATCCGCCTTCCCCGCCCCCTAGTGCACCGCCGCGTACATGATCTTCTCCTCCGTGGCCTCCGCCGGAGAAAACTCCTCGACGATGCGGCCTTGCCGGCAGACGAGTATCCGATCCGACAGGTTCATGATCTCCGGCAAATAGGACGAGATCACCACCACGGCCAAGCCCTCGTCGGCCAGCCGGTTGATGATCTGGTGGATCTCCGCGATGGCGCCGACATCGACGCCGCGCGTCGGTTCGTCGAAAATGACGATGCGCGGCTGCTGCACCAGCCCCTTGCCGATCACCACCTTCTGTTGGTTCCCACCTGAGAGTTCGACCACGCGAGCATTGTCGTTGATCGCCTTGATGTTGAGCGTCTTCGTCCACTCGGCCGATAGCGCGTGCATCTCCTGCTGGTTGATCACCCAGGCCTTTTCACGGCCGGCCGCCAGCAGGCCGCCAAACAGGTTCTCGGCGATGCTCATCGTCTCGAAGATGCCTTCGCTCTTGCGGTCCTCGGTGACATAGACGATGCCGTCCGCCACCGCTTCGCTCGGCACGAGATAGCGCACCGGCCTGTCGTCGAGTTCGATTGTACCGCCGCGCAAAAAATCGCGCTTGTAGATGCCCGACACGACCTTGAAGGTCTCGGTGCGGCCGGAGCCGATCAGCCCGAACACGCCGGTGATCTGGCCCTCAAAGATCGAGAAGGAGTTATTGCGCACGACATTGCTCATCGAAATGTCCTGCACCGACAGCACTTTCCGGCCCGCCTTGCGCAGCTTGGCTTCGTCGCGCTGGCGGTAGATCTGCCCCGACAAAGTGCGCCCGACCATGGCGGCGACAATTCTGTCGCGGTCGAAGGCCGGCGTGTCGTCGGTGACCACCAGCTCACCGTCGCGCAGGATGGTGATGCGGTCGGCAATCATCAATGCCTCTTCCAGCGCGTGGCTGATGAAGACGATCGAGACACCGTTCGCCTTCAGCCGCCGGATCAGCGCGAAGAAATGGCGTTTCTCCTCCGGCGTCAGGGTCGCCGTCGGCTCGTCGAAGATGATGATCTCGGCCTTGTGGTGCACGGCGCGCGCGATCTCGACCATCTGCCGCTTGGCCGCGCCCAGCGTCGCCACCATGGCGTTCGGATCGACCGGAAAATTCAGCGACTGCAGGAACTGCTGTGCTGAAATATACGTGCCGCGCAGCCGGTTGAGGAATTTTTCAGTACCGAGATAGAGGTTCTGCGCCACCGTCATCGACGGCACCAGGCTGGTCTCCTGGAACACCATGGCAATGCCGGCCTCTAGCGCGGCATGCGGCGAAGCGTAGGCGATCTCCCGGCCCTTGTGGAACATCCTGCCGGACGTGGCGTCGACGACACCGGCGATGATCTTGGTTAGTGTCGATTTACCCGCGCCGTTCTCGCCGAGCAGTGCGTGGATTTCGCCTTTGCGCAGTTCGAAGCTGACGTTCTTGACTGCCGGAACGCCCCGATAATTCTTGGTGACGTTTTCGAGGCGAATAATTGGTTCCATCAGAAACCTCCCGAGGCGAGGTCGACGGCCAGCACGCAATCGCCACCCCTGGAAGCAACGAACAGCTGGCCGCCCTTTTCCACCACGCTGCAAATGCCGTGGCGTGTGCCGTTGGCGCGGCTGTGCAGGCTGAATTGGGGCTGCATGTTTTGATCGAGCTTGACTACCAGCCCGTAGGAACGGCTCGGCGACCACGGCTTGTGGATGCCCATGGTTCTGATGCCGCCACATTGCAGCGGTTCGAGGAAGCTGCGGCGGGAGGCCATCGCCGGCGCGATCCAGTAAGCCGGCGGCACCTGGTCGATCATGTCCTGGCGGTAGTGCGTTTCCTGCAGCACGAATTCGATCAGCCGGTTGCGTGGCGCGAACAAGGTCAGCCACGCCCCGCCATCGCCGGCCGGCGACAGCCGAGCGGGATAGCCGGGCAGATGCGTCATCACGGTCGAGCGATTGCCGGTCGCGCCATCGAAGCGCACGAGTTGGTGACGCCAGCTCTCGCTCACCAGCACATCCCTGCCAAGGGGCTGGAGCCCATAGGGAAAGGCGATCCCGCCGGCCACCTTGCGGAACTCGCCGCCCGCCCCGTCTCGTTTCCAAAGCGAACCGGACGCGCCCTTCGTCATCAGATCGGCGGCCCATTGCGATGGCGCATGCTCGGTCGACCCGTTGGCCAACCACAAAGTGCCGTCCTCGGCGTAGGCAACAGCGGTGATGCAGCTGACACCGGCCGGCAGCGAAACCTCCTTGCCCGATATCAGCAGCCCGCCGCTTTCGAGTCCCACCGTCAGTTGACCCGATGGCGACAGAGCCAGCGCCGTGATTGGGGAAGGAAAGGTCTCGACTACCTTCGGCGCGGTTCCGGCGGCAAGCGAATAGACGGCATTGCCGCTGGAGGCCAGCAGCCCGCCATCGGCAACCAGCAGATTGTCCGGTTCGGTTAATCCGACAAAAGCCGGCGCATCGTCGAGCAGCGTGTTGGGACGGAAGGCGCCGTCGAGCGGCGGGATGGTCACCGCCTTGCCGCGAAACATATCCAGGATTGGGTCGAGGATCATGGCTGCGCTCCCCAATATGAGGCGGAGCTGGTCCAGTTCGGGTCGGCGCCGGAAACCTTGTAGCGGCCGATGCGATTGTTGAGGATGCCGCCGACGAACAGATATCCCTTGTGCTCGCGCATCGAGGTGACCATCGGGTGCGCGCCGCCCGTCAAGTCGCCCATCGCCTCCACGATGCCGCCCTTCTCGTTGAATTTCACCACGCCGCCGGTGTTGATGTTGGGGAACAGCCATTCGTCCTGCGGCAGCCGGCGCGTCATGCGCTTGCGCATGTCGGGGTGGCGCAACGACAGGTCGAAGCTCGGCGTGCGCATGCCCAGCCACGCCATCCAGTAATTGCCGTCCGACGCGCGGTTGATGTTGTCGGGGTAGCCCGGCATGTCGCGGATGACGCATTCGGCGGTGCCCGCCTTCGGCCCTTCCAGCCAATAGCGATGCACCCGGCAGGCCCAGCTTTCGGCGAAGAACAGCGACTTGCCGTCATGCGCCATGCAGACACCATTGGTGTAACGGTAGCCGTCGAGCAGCGTCCTTGTCGACCCATCCCTGGGATCGTAGACCAGGAGGCGGCCGGTGGCGCGGTTCTCGATCGAGTCCAGCGCCCAGTCATGCGCGTCATAGCGCTTGGTCGAGTCCGTAAAATAGATGCGGCCGTCCGGCGCGATATCGCAATCATTGGGATCGCGCAGCCGCGCATCGTCGACGATCGAGGTCCAGGAGCGCGACGTCTCGGCCGACAGCCTTTTGACCGCGCGATCCGGAGAGACGGAATAGAGCCCCATCGCGCCGACGCAGCTGATCAGATTGCCCCCTTTGTCAAAGGCCAAGCCCAGCGGAAAACCGCCAATATGGGCGAACACCTCCGACCTGACATAATCCGGCGCGAAGAAGCGAACGATCTCGCCATGGCGCGTGCCGCAATAGAGATTGTCGTCGCGGTCGAGGATGACGTCTTCCGGCCCTTCCAATTCGCCGAGCCCGATATGGTCGGCCGCCGACAGCCGGTTGTCGAGCGCGTAAGGCGTGCCCGAGCCCGGCACCGCGGACTGGGTTTCGCCCATCCTGAGATAGACCGGCGCGACATAGACCTCGTTCAGCACCTTGTGGCGGTTCTTGAGCCAGCGAATGTCGATGGTCACCGCCACCGCCAGCATGATGCCGAGCACCATCTGGTTGGTACCGGTGCCATAGCCCAGCCGGATCAGCCCGTTGGTCATGGTCAGCACGATGATGGCGCCCATCAGCCCCTTGATGACCGAGCCGCGCCCGCCGCCGAGACTGACGCCGCCGACCACCGCCGCCGTCAGCGCCATGATCTCGAGATTGAGGCCAGTGCCCGGCCCCGCCCCGCTCAGCCGGCAGGCGATGAGAAAGCCGCCGATCGAGGCGCAGAAGCCGGAAAAGACATAGGTCATGAACACGGTACGGCGCACCCGGATGCCGGCATTGTGCGCCGAACGCCGGGAGCCGCCAACTGCCAGCACGTGCCAGCCCGGCCGCGAGCGCGTCAGCGCGATATGGGTGACGATGGCGAGGATGATCGCCAGCCACACCGAGACGGACAGGCCCCAGAAAGTGCTGTCGCCGATGAAATCGAGCACCTCGGACGTAGCGGTCGAAAGCTGCACATCGGCGGCATAGGTGGTGACCAGGATGTCGAACAGCGCCCGCCCGAAGATGAAGGTCACCAGCGTGGTGAGGAACGCCCGCAGCCTGAGATAGCCGACGAGGTAGCCGTTGATCGCGCCGAACACCAACCCGGTGGCGAGCGAGGCGGCCAGCGCCAGCCAGATCGACTGTTCGAGGATGAAGAAGACATAGACGGCGGAAAAGCAGGACAGCGCGAAGATCGAACCGACCGAGAGATCGATGCCGCCGCCCAGCATCACCACCGTCATGCCGGTGACGACCATCGAAAACTCGCCGAGCTGGCGGGTCGATTCCTGCAGGGAAGAAAGCTTGAAGAAGCCCGGAATGATCGAGCCGAAAGTCGCCAATGTCACCACCAGCGCCAGGAAGGGAATGGCGTTGTCGGTCCAGCGCTTGGTCAGGATCTCGCCGACGAGATGGTCGGGCACGAGATTGTAGCGCCAGGACTGGAGGCGTTCGCGAAAGCTCATCGGGTCACTGCTGCTAGGTCTGGGGCCACAAGAGAAAGAGGTGGTCGGACAATCCGGCCACCTCGTCGATATCGGTTGCAGACGATCAGCTTACTTCGCCGCCGCTTCGGCCTGCAGCGCCTTCAGGTCCCAGCAGCTGTCGGGCTTTAGGTCGGCCTTGGTCGTCGCCTTCTCCAGCGTGTAGATGTAGGTGTGGGAGGTGCCGGCCGGCTGGCCGCTCTGCAGCAGGAATTTGATGATGGCGTTCATGTCGCCCGATTGGCGGGCAAGATCGGTCATCACCACGGCGCCGTAGGTGCCGTCGTTCAGCTTGTCGCAATCGGCCGCCTTTTCGCCGCCGCCGGTGGTGACCAAAAACACCTTGCCGTCGAGCTTGGCGTCGCGGATCGCGGCCGATGCGCCGGTGGCATCGCCATCCCAGAAGTCGATGATCGAGCAGATGTCCGGGTTCTGCTGCAGCATGGTCGTGGTCACGTTGCGCGAGGTCGTCGCATCCCAGTTGGAATCGGGCTTGGCCACGACCTTAAAGTCGGGATGCTTGTCCAGCACCTTCATGATGCCGGCATATTGGTAAAGGCTGGAGGAGTTGGCCTGGTCGCCCTGCACCAGCCCGATCTTCTTGGACGAGTTCTCGCCGCAGCCCTTGATCGCGGCTTCCGCCTCGAGCTGGCCGAGCCGGTCCCAGTCGCTGCCGACGAAAGCATCGGCGGGAAAATTCGCCGGATTGTCGACCAGGATCACATAGGTGCCGGCGGCCTGCGCCTTCTTCATAAGCTTGGAATAGGAGTTGAGGTCCGGCGCATGGATGATCAGCACATCAGGTCTGGTGTCGGACGAGATCGCGTCGGTGATCGCCTGCGCGCCGGCATCGACGACCCAGTTGGGATCGCGCGTTTCGAACGTGCCGCCCCAGGCTTCGACTTCCTTCTTCAGATAATGCGCCCAGCCCTGCGCCAGGTCGAAGCCCATCGCTAGCGGCACCAGCATGACGCGCTTGCCTTTCAGCGCTTGTGCATAAGCAGCGGGGCCTGGATCGTCGGCGGCAAAGGTCGGCGCCACGAAGGCGGTGACAGCCAGCGCCGTGGCCGCCGCCATGAGTGTTCTGATCAGTTTCATGTCTCATCCTCTGGTTCGGTTTTCATTGCCGGCCGATCGTCCCGATCGGACCGGGTACCCCGAGCAAGATGGGCTAGCCCATCTGCTCTAAATGTCACCTTGTTGGGCGGTCTGTTCGTCGCGCGGATTGATGATGCCGTCGACGATGATGGCGCCGAGCAGGATCGCCGCCTTGATCAGGTTCTGGTAGAGCAGCGGAATGTCGATGATGGTCATGGCGTTGAGCAGGATGCCAATCAGCGCGGCGCCGACCAGCACATTGCGCACCCCGCCCCGCC
>NZ_VFUW01000020.1:0-36952 GCF_006441385.1 Mesorhizobium sp. B2-4-18
TTGCTCTCCTTGCAAAGGGCCGAAAGTGTAACCCATCTATCCGGAATGAACTGTCACCCATCTCTCGGGAAGGGCACAATAACTTATGTTGCATGACCTCACGCGGTCGCGCGATCCTACCCCTGCCTGCCAGTGCTGCCACGCCGCTTACCGGAAGCCGGAACAGAGTTCGGCCCGCACAGGGCTCTGGAATTATTTCGTGATCCGGCCCTGTTGGAACCTTGGCCAAGACTACGCGTTCGGGGCCTTGTATTCGTGGAGCCTCATAAAAGGCACTATGCGGGCAAGCGAACGGGTGGGCAAAACAAGCGCGGGTTGGGGGAGGAGAAACAAGGCTATGTCGAAACGTGAAATTGGAACGTCCCCTGCCTTGGGGCGGCGTATCGCCGATCTCAGGGCCCGAATGCAAGACGCCGAAATTTCCGGCCATGAAATGAAAACCTTTCACAAGGTGGCCGCCATCATGGGATCTGGCGACGGTTCCTTGCAACTGGATGCCGACGACCTGATCGCGGCATCCTTCGTCGCCGAAGCGGTTGGGCCGGCGCCCAGCCGCTGACTTCCGAATTTCCCTTGTCCGAAATCCGGTGAGCAAATCGCGTCCGCCATTGGGGCACGGCCGCCTATTGGGCGATCGTGCTCCAGCGCCCGGCCCCTGATCTCGTCTCGTCGCCACCTGATCTCGAATTGAAAGGAAAGTCTTATCATTTTGTTTGCGTTGGCACGTCATAGTAGGGACGGCTAACGGAGTGAAAAGGGATGAAGCTGGACCTGTCGCCCACCAGCTGGGGCAGGGTGATGGCCGTCACCGCCGCCGGCACGGCATTCTTCATTGCCGTGGCGTTTTTCGTCGATTCGTTCAATTTCCCGTATCTTTCGCCCGAGTCTGTCTGGCGCGCTAAGCTGACCGACCTTCTGCTGCCCTTGGTGCTCGGCGGCTCGTTTCTGTTTTTCCTGATGTGGAAGATCCGCCAACTGGCGATAGCCCAGCGCGACCTCAGCGTCATTGCCGCGACGGACAGCCTGACGGCGGTGCTGAACCGCGGCGCCTTCTCGATGCTGGTCGAGGCCTATCTCGAACAGACCCGCAAGCAGGAAGAGACCCGTACCGGCGCGCTGCTGATCATCGATGCCGACCACTTCAAGTCGATCAACGACCGCCTCGGCCATGATTGCGGCGACCAGGCGCTCAAACTGATCGCGCAGGCGATCAAAGGCCAGCTGCGTGGCACCGATATCGTCGGCCGGATCGGCGGTGAGGAGTTCGGTGTATTCCTTCCCGGCGTCGACCCCTCGCAATCCTGGCTGGTTGCCGAAGGCATCCGCCGACGGATACGCGAAATGGACTTTTCGCCGGATGGCCGGTCCTGTCCGCTTTCCGTCAGCATCGGCGGCACCAGCTTCAGCGGGCCGACCACCTACGAGGCAATATTCTCCGCCGCCGACAGACGGCTTTATACCGCCAAGTCGAATGGACGCGATCAGGTCAGCTTCGATCCGGCGGAAGCCGCTCTAGTGTCTCCGCTCAGCGCCGCCACCGTCCACTGAGGGCAGCCTCGCAGCCGGCTGGCACGACCGCTTCCTTGACGCATACCTGTCTGTGTGCTTCCTCCGCGCAAGTGATGTATGGAGCATCGCCAGAAACACTCCTGCTTCTTGAGTCCCTCGATCGTGCGGTTCGCGGGCACGGCACGGCCCGCGGATGCAGGGAATTGAATGGCCAAACGCCCCGGGCCGGTAAGCACCGCGATCATGATCCACTTATTCAACGGCTTTCAGAACCCGTTTGGCGGCAGTGAGCGCGAAACCCTGGAGTTGTATCGGCTGTTGAGCGCCGAACCCCAGGTGCGCCTCTGGGCGACCTCGTCGCGCGTATCCGAAGACCTGATGCAGGAATTTCCGATACGCCGCGTCTCGCCGGCAACACGCAATGTGCCGGCTGGCGGCACCTATGTCTTTCTCGGTGCGCATTGGCGCAACAAGATGTGGCCTTATCTGATCCCGCGACCGCGCCGGCTGATCTATGTCTTCAACACCTTTCATCCCAAGATCATCGCCCTGACGACCCACAGGCCGCGCCTGCTGGGTTGGCCCGGTGCCGAACTGGTGCTGATCTCCGACTTTCAGAAGCGCATGCTGCGGGTCGAGGGCGTCGTGCATCCGTCACCCATCGACATTGAGCGCTTCTCGCCACGGCAGGTAAGGCCAAACGGTCCGTTCACGGTGGGGCGACTGAGCCGCGATACGGCGGACAAGCATCATGCTGACGATGTGGCGCTCTATGAGGCATTGCTGGCCGATGGCGATGCGGTGCGGATTCAGGGCGGCATGCCGCTCAAGGACAGGCTCGCGCCGCATTCGCAACTCGAGCTCCTGCCGCAGGGTGAATTTGCCGCCGAACAGTTTCTGCCGACGCTCGACGTCTTCTATTATCGCACCGGCTCACATGTGGAGACGTTCGGCCGTGTGGTGTTCGAGGCGATGGCCTGCGGCTTGCCGGTCGTTTGCCATTCGCATGGCGGCTACGCCGATCATATCAGGCATGGCGAAAACGGTTTCCTGTTCGAAACGACGCAACAGGCAGCACGGATCCTGGCCGAGCTTAAAGCCGACCCGGCACTGCGGTTGGCCGTCGGTCAGAAGGCACGGCGAACCGTCGAGCAGCTGTTTTCACCGCAGGCGGTGCAACAGCGGTTGGACTTCTATCGGCGTTAGCGGCGCCACGCCGTCCGGCTTTCCAGACACCCTCGGCCAGCAATCCACGTACCCCGTTTGGCATCGATCCCGACATCGCGCTAAAGCTGGCATCACGTGAATCGCGGGGCGGCCGGCATCGGCGCGCAGACAGATCGAGCAGGGCTTCTATCGATGACATTGACGGGCGCCGCGGCACTGCTGATCCTGATCTTGACTTACGCCGGCGTCGCAATCGGCCGCATACCCGGCTTGCGGCTCGACCGGGCAGGTATCGCGCTGCTTGGCGGCGCGGCCATGATCGCCATCGGCGCGCTCAGCATGGAGGATGCCTACCGGGCCATAAATTTCGACACCATCACGCTTCTGCTCGGCATGATGATCGTCGTGGCTCATCTGAAGGTGTCGGGTGCCTTTCGCGGTCTTGGCGCCGTCGCCATCGAGCACGCGCATGCACCGTTCATGCTGCTGGTGATGGTGACGCTCCTCACCGGCGTGCTGTCGGCCTTCCTGGTCAACGATGCCATCTGCCTGGTCATGGCGCCGATCGTCGTCCACGTTACCCGCGTTATCAACCGCAATCCGATCCCCTATCTGATCGCCACCGCCACCGCTTCGAACTGCGGCAGCGTCGCCACCATCACGGGCAATCCGCAGAACATGGTCATCGGCGCGCTGTCGGGCATTTCCTATCCGGCCTTTTCGGCGGCACTCGCGCCGGTCGCCTTGTTCGGCCTTGTCGCGGTCATCGTCATCGTGCGCATCGTCTACCGTGCCGAATTTACCCGCAACGGCGAACTGACGCCACACATCTCGCGCGGCCGCATGCATCGCGGCCAGGTGCTGAAGGCGGTGGTCGTCTGCATCGGACTGGCGATCGCCTTCTTCGCTGGTGTTCCCGTAGCCAAGGCGGCGCTCATCGGCGGCGCCATTCTGCTGCTGACCCGCGCCATCAAGCCATCGCGCATCTACCGCGAGATCGACGGACCGCTGCTGTTCATGTTCGCGGGACTGTTCGTGGTGGTTGCCGGCGCGGAAAAGACGCTGCTGACACCTGAGATGATCGCCTCGGCCAAGAACATCGGGCTCGACGATGTCTGGAGGCTTTCGGGTTTCACCGCGGTGTTGTCCAACGTCATGAGCAATGTTCCGGCCGTGCTGGCGCTCAGGCCTTTCATACCCGGCCTGGAAAACCCCGAGCGCGCCTGGCTGGTCGTGGCCATGAGCTCGACGCTCGCCGGTAACTTCACGTTGCTCGGCTCGGTCGCCAATCTGATCGTCGCCGAGCAGTCCAAGGCCGCAGGCACGCCGTTGTCTTTCGGCGCCTTCTTCAAGGTCGGCCTGCCGCTGACGTTGGTTACGCTCTTGGCCGGTACGGGGTGGCTGGCGCTCGGGGGGTAGCCCCTAGGCCTGGCTGCCCGACATTCGCGCCCTGACAAGCGTGGCCGCGGCTCGTCCGGCTGCTTCGACGTAGTCGGGGTTGCGATGGATGAGCATGATCGAAAAGCAGCCGTCGATCAGCAGCACGATCTCGCGCGCCAGCGCCCGCGGCCCCTCGACATGGTGGCCGGACAATTCTGCCGCCAGCCATGTCTCGAAATTGCTTTTGTGGCGCGCCCCGACCTTGACCGCCGGGTGCCCTGGCATCGAGGCAAGCTCCGCGGCGGTGCGCAGGAAGCCGCATCCCTTCCATTTCGGATGGCGCGTGGCCCGGGCCAGGTTGGCGAAGATGGCTTCGACCTTGCTGTCCACACCACCTTGTTCAGCCTCGAACCAGCCGGCCATCCGTTTCAGATTGGGCTGATCGCGGCCGTCGAGATAGGCTGCGATGAGGTCGTCCTTGCTCTTGAAGTGGTAATAGAGCGTCCGCTTCGTGAGACCTGCTTCCTCGGCGACGGCATCGACGCTGACACGGCCGATCCCCTCCGCGTAAAACAACCTGGTTGCTGCGTCGACAATGCGCTTGCGGGTAGGACTTTGTGCTTCGGGCATGGATCTAAGTATACCGACTAGTGAATATACACAAGGCGCGAATGGCGTAACCTTTCCATCTCGTCACCATGCTGGAGGAAGCCAGATGACCGATCTTGTCCTGAACGAAAACAGGGAAGGCATTGCCGTCCTTTCCCTCAACCGCCCGGAAAAGCTGAACGCGTTGAACTATGCGCTGATCGATCGCCTGCTCGCGACACTCGACGACATTGAAGTCGACGACCGCATCCGCGCGGTCATTCTGACGGGCGCCGGCGAGCGGGCCTTCTCGGCGGGCGCCGACATAGAGGAGTTCTCGGCCAGCGTGGCGCTGGGCGCCGAGACGGCGCTGCGAGACTTCGTCATGCGGGGACAGCGGCTGACGGCAAGGCTGGAAGCCTTTCGCAAGCCTGTCATCGCAGCCGTCAACGGCCTCGCCTTCGGCGGCGGCTGCGAAATCACGGAAGCCGTGCCGCTTGCAATTGCCAGCGACCGCGCGCTGTTCGCCAAGCCGGAGATCACTCTGGCAATGCCGCCGACTTTCGGCGGAACGCAGCGCCTGCCCAGGCTCGCCGGGCGCAAGCGCGCGCTCGAACTGCTTTTGACCGGCGACTGGTTCCCGCCACAGCGGGCTCTTGACCTTGGCCTCGTCAATCAGGTGGTTCCGCATGACGATCTGATGCCGGCTGCGTTCAATCTGGCCAGGCGTATCCTTCGGCACTCCGGACTGGCAGCCGCGGGCATCCTCACGGCGGTGACGCGAGGGCTCAATCTGAGCATCGCCGAAGGCTTGCTGGTCGAGGCCGAGCAGTTCGCCCGTATGGCCCCGACAGCCGATTTGCGCGAGGCGCTAGATGCCTGGATCAGCAGGCACAGGCCTGGACACGGCGGATCCTGGACGCATGTCGCGCGGCCCGAGGAGGCAAGGCGGGCCTCCTCGGCCCTGGATCACGGCGCCACCAGCAAGCGTCCCTTCATGTTGGGGTGGAAGCGGCAGAAATAGTCGACCGTTTGCGCCGTCTTCAGCGTCATGCTTGCCGACTTCTTCGGCGGAATTATCACCTCCCAGCCGCCCTTCACGGTAGCCGTGTGGGCGATCACGTCCTTGTTCACCCACTCGATCGTGTCGCCGACCTTGGCATCGACGCTGGCCGGCGAAAAGACGAGCTTGTCGACGGTGACCTGGATGGTTGCCGCCGCTGCCGGCGCTGTGGATGCCAACGCCAGCACGACCAGCCGCGCCAGAAGACCCAAGGCGCCCGCTTTCATTTCAGCATGCCGGCGACGTGTTCGGCATGCTGCTCATGGCCCTGGAAGATCTTGAGGCCGGTCTCGAGCAGGCTCTTCAGCTCGGCATTGCTGGCCGAGGGAATGAGCAGGGTTTCGAGCGCGCCATTGACCTGCTTGTGATAGGCGACCTCGTTTTCGATATAAGCCTTGTCGAAGGCCGCCCCTTTCAGCTTGGCGAGCTTGGCACGTTCCTCCTTCGCCGCCTTCGTCAGCGCCTGGCTGGTAGCGTTGTCCTCGGGCTTCACCTTGAGCTTCTTGACGAGATCGAGCGCCTGCTTGTTCACCGCTTCGTGGTCGCGCTCCATGTCCTTGGCGAAATCGACGACCTCCTTGCTCTTTGACTTCTTGATCGCCTGCTTGGCCGCCTCGATGTCGAGGACGCCTGCTGTATAGGCGATATGGGCGATCTGCGGGTCGGTCGGCTTGTCGGCGGCTTGCGAGACCGGGGCAGCGCCGACGAGAAGCAGGGCGGCAAGGGCGACGGTATATCGGGTGAACATGGCATCCTCCTTGGCCCGGCCGCGCGGAGGCGCCGGGCTCGAATTTGCAGTTGACGCTCATTGGATGCGGGGCGGGGAGAAACGTTCCCGGAAAATCAGGACGGCATCATTCGAAACCCAGCCGTCCCATCACCGCCTGGGTCAGTCGCTCGCAGCGCCGACCGGCGAAGGGGAAGGCATCGAGCAGCACAGGGCCGATTTCATCGTCCAGCGCCTTGCGCAACAGGGCGCGCGCCCGGTGCAGCCTCGTCTTGACGGTCTCTGGCCGCACGCCAAGCAAATCGGCGGTTTCCTCCATGCTCAGGCCCTCGATGACGCGGGCGACGAAGACCATGCGGTAGATGTCGGGCAGGCTGTCGGTCGCCCGTTCGACAAGTGCGAGAATCTGCCGCTGCGCCATCGTCCGCTCCGGATCGTCGTTGGATTTGAGGGGAAACCTGATTATCCGCGCTTCCGGATCGGCAGGCATCTCCACCGTGCGACGTCTCTTGCGCAGGCGGCCGAGCGCTTCGTTGATGACGATGCGCGACAGCCAGGTGGCGAGCGTGGATTGGCCGCGAAACGCCGCCAGGCTGGCGAAGGCGCTGACATAGGCCTCCTGGACGACGTCCTCGGCTTCGGCGTCGTTGCGCAGAATGCCGCGCGCGATGCGGTAGAGCCGCTGGTTGTATACCTTCATGATGGCGCGAAATGCATCCGGGTCACGGGTCAGCGCGCGGTGGACGAGCTGCATGTCGCCGGAAAGGCTTTCGGCAACCGCGGGCACCGTGGCGGGCATTGGCTGCTTGCTCATCGCGACCGGATCTCCTCGTGCAAATGCTGCACATTGGATGCGCCTGCCGGCAAAAGGTTCCCGGGCCAGAGGGATCCGGGTTCCCTATTCTAGGCTGCCGCCAATCCCTTGTCTGCCCGCTGCATGCGTGCGGCCACCGCCAAGAGGTCGGTCTGCGTGATCAGGCCGAGAATATGCCGCTCGCCGTCGACGATGACCACGGCATGGCTGCGGCCGTCGGTCAGCACTGGGAGCAGGCTCATCGCCGGTGTCTCGGGCGAGGCGGTGCCGGCTTTTGCCATGACGCTCTTCACCGTGTCGGTAGCTTTCGTCAGCTCGCGCAGGCCAACGGCGCCAACCAGCCGGGCATCCGCGTCGACCACCGGCAAGGTACGGATATTGTGATCGATCAGTTGCTGGCGCGCCTCGTCGGCGGTGGCTTGCTCGGACACCGAAACCACGTCGCGCGACATGATGTCCTCGCACAGCAGCGTGCGGTGCGAGCGCACCATGGCCTGCAGTTCGACTTGTCTCAGCAACCGTTCGAGGTCGTCGCGGTCGATGTCGAAGGTCTCGTCCAGTGTGGTCAGCGCCGCGTCGATATCCTCGGGCCGGAAGCCAACGCGCTGCTGAGCCGGCGGATCGGCGGTGCCGTGGCTGTTGGCGACCGGTGCCGCGACATGCGGGTAGTTGCGCCGCGCCAGCTTGTGGAAAAGGAAGCCTAGCGCCACCAGGATGGTCGAATTCAAGGCCACCGGCACGAACGGGAACAGGAAGCCCGCGCTGATGACGGCCGGGCCGCCGAGCACCGCCGTCAGCGCGGCGGCGCCGCCTGGCGGATGAAGACAGCGCGTGAACGACATCGCGGCGATGGCGAGCGCCACCGCGAGCCCTGAGGCAATCACCGGATCATGGATGAAATGCGCCACGGTCACGCCGACCAGCGCCGATATGGAATTTCCGCCGATGATCGACCAGGGTTGCGCCAACGGGCTGGCCGGTACGGCGAACAGAAGCACGGCGGATGCGCCCATCGGCGCGACCAGCAGGGCCACATGCGGGCCGCCGCCCATCGCCAGCCCGCTGATCACGCCCGTCAGCGCGATGCCGATCGTGGCGCCGATACACGCCAGGATGCGTTCGCGCAGCGTGGCGCCGGCGAGGATGGGGACAAAAAGACGAAAGGCCATTGGAAAACTTTGCGAGGACTGAATCTGTCGAGGATGCGTGCGGCACGCAATGCAGCCGAATTCGCCGATTTGAAAGTCAAACAAATCCGTAAAGTCATGACGTAGGAGAATAATATTGCGCACCGATCTTCGCCGGAGTGCTGGCAGCGCCTCGCGCTTTGTCATCAGCGTCAAGGGCTTGCGGCCCTTTGCTGACTCTGTTTGAGGTCAGCCTGCGCGCGCCGCTGCCGCAAGCCCGCCCCGGATGTCGGTTTTCAAGTCGTCGACATCCTCGAGGCCGATCTGCAGTCGTATCAGCGGACCTTCATAAGTGCCTTTCGCAACGACGCGGTCGCCAAGCCAGACCGGCACCGCGAGGCTCTCATAGCCTCCCCAGGAGTAGCCGAGACCGAAGATCCGCAGTGCGTCGAGGAAAGCGTGCTGCTCCTGCTGGCCACCACCGGCCAGCACGATCGAAAAGATGCCGCTCGAACCGCGGAAGTCGCGCTTCCAAAGGTCGTGGTCCGGATGGCTGGGAAGGGCAGGGTGGAGCACGCGCGCCACGCCTTTTTCGCCTTCGAGCCACGAGGCGATGGCAAGTGCGCTGCGCTGGTGACGGTCCAGCCGCACACCCATCGTGCGCAGGCCGCGCAGCACCTGGTAGACGTCGTCGGGTCCAGCACAGCAGCCAAGCGTGCAAAAGCTCTCGTAGAGTTGCGTCCAGCAGGCCTCATTGGCTGAGACAGTGCCGAGCAGCACGTCGGAATGGCCCGCCGGATATTTCGTCGCCGCATGGATCGAGATGTCGACGCCATGGTCGAGTGGCCGGAAATAGAGCGGCGTCGCCCATGTGTTGTCCATCATCACGATGGCGCCGGCCGCGTGCGCCGCCTTGGCGATCGCCGGGATGTCCTGCACCTCGAACGTGTTGGAGGCCGGCGATTCGGTGAACACCACTCTGGTGTTCGGCTTGATCAACGCCGCGATGCCCGCGCCGATATTGGGAGCATAATATTCGACCTCGACGCCGAGCCGCTTCAGCATCGTGTCGGCGAAGTTTCTCGTGGGATGATAGACGGAATCGACGATCAGCAGATGGTCGCCCGCCGATACGAAGGCGAGCAGCGGCACGGTCACCGCCGCCAGGCCCGACGGCACCGCGATCGTGCCGGCCGAGCCTTCCAGCGCGTCAATGGCATGCGCAAGAGCGTCCGTCGTCGGTGTGCCGCGCGTGCCGTAAGTGTACTTCTGGCTGCGTGCGGCCATCGCGGCGGCATTTGGGAACAGCACGGTCGAGGCATGCACGACCGGCGGGTTGACGAAGCCGAAATAGTCATGCGGGTTGTTGCCCGAATGGGCGAGCCGCGTGTTGATGCCCATCGTGCCGGAACCCTGCTCGCTGCCGTCTTTCGCCATTCTTGGTCGCCTTGTTTAACAAGGCGCTAGCCATAATGCGGCGTCGTGGACCGTGCAACAGCCCACCGTTCGCCAGGAATGGACTTTGAATATGCCAATTCCTGGTCCGGAAGACAGCCCGCGATCTGATCCGGAATCGGACCAACCACGCGCGGCGGTGCCCTGTCGGAAGCTTGGTCGTCAGCTGGTGAACCTATTGTAGCCGGCTGTGAAAGGTATATGATAAATTTCTAATGTTAATCGCCGGATGCTTCAATCAGATGCTGCCGGATGGTTCTTGCCGGTTATCTCCTGATCCCCATCCGGGTATCCCGCTCAGCGAGCGGAAAGGGGAGGAATGTCATGCCTGACGTCAAATGGACGATGAAGGCGCGCGAATTCATCAACTGCAATTGCGCCTATGGCTGCCCGTGCCAGTTCAATGCCATGCCGACATACGGATTCTGCCAAGCCGTCGCCGGCATGGAGATTGAGACCGGGCACCACGGCGACACCAGGCTCGACGGGCTGCGCTTCGTCGGCATCTTCAGCTGGCCCGGCGCGATACACCAGGGCAGGGGCGAGGCCGCGGTGGTTATCGACGAGAGGGCCAGCGAAGCCCAACGCGAAGCCCTGCTCCGCATACTGGGCGGTCAGGACACCGAACCAGGCGCGACAATATTCCAGGTCTTTTCGACCACCTTGGAGAAGTTCCACGATCCGATTTTCGCCGCGATCGATTTCGAGGTCGACGTCGATGGGCGAACCGGCCGGCTGCACGTCAAGGGCGTAACCGACGGCCGTGGTGAGCCGATCAAGAACCCGGTCACCGGCGCCGAGCACCGGGCGCGCATCGACCTGCCGCACGGCTTCGAATACGCCATCGCCGAGGTCGGGCGCGGCTGGACCAAGACGACGAGCCCGATCAAGTTCGAGGTGGCGGACACGCATAGCCATTTCGCCAACCTGCATCTCACGCAGAGCGGCATCGTGCATTGATCTGATCCAATGGGCGACACGGCTCTCGAGGCGGTGCTGCGGCGCGACCGCGCGGTCGTGACGGCCGCGCTTGCCGTCATTGCCGTGTTCGCCTGGGCCTATGTTCTTTGGCTAGCCGCCGACATGGGTAGCCCGGTGTCGGGCGGCGAGGCAGGCGACATGGCCGGGATGGACATGGCGAGCATGAATATGGGCGGCATGGCTATGGGCGCCGCCGTGGTGCCGGGTTTCCGGGCCTGGGCATCGGCCGATTTCGTCTTCACCTTCACGATGTGGGCCGTGATGATGGTCGGCATGATGACGCCGTCGGTCGCGCCGATGTTGCTGCTCTATGCCGGCGTTGGCCGCAAGGCGCTGGCGGACAGCCGGCCTATCGCTTCGACGGCATGGTTTTTTACCGGCTATCTCGTCGTCTGGGTCGTCTTCAGCATCGTGGCGACGGGTGCGCAATGGCTGCTCACTCGTTTCGCCTTGCTTGATCCCGCGATGGCGGCGCACAGCGCGGTGCTCGGCGGTGTCATTCTGATCGCCGCCGGCCTCTACCAATGGACACCGATCAAGGGCGTCTGCCTGCGCCAATGCCAGGCGCCGATCGCGTTCCTGGCCAGCCATGGCGGGTTCCGCACCACCGCGCTCGGCGCATTTCGGCTTGGCATGGATCACGGCGCCTATTGTCTCGGCTGCTGCTGGGCACTGATGGCCCTGCTGTTCGTCGGTGGTGTCATGAACGTGCTGTGGATCGCCGGCATCGCCATCCTTGTTCTCCTGGAGAAGGTGGTCCCGGCCGGGCAATTGATCCCGCGCATCTCCGGTGCATTGATGGTCGCGGTCGGCCTCTGGCTGGGCCTTTCCGCGCTTTGAGACCGCGCGCCGATTTTGTCCACAAGCAATATCGACCGCCAATCATGGGTAATCGTCGGCCGAAGGTGTTCCGTAACGTCAATGCATTTCGTGCCCGGGGGCAGTAACGCCGAGCTATTGCCCGGAACGGATTTTACAGCGCCGGCTCACATCTGCGTCAAATGAGCTTTGCCGATTCAAGTCGCGCTTCTGACGAGATCGCGTGCACGTTTGTCTGCAATTCAGGCATTTCAGGCAATCGATTTTCAAACCCGGTCGGATTCGGTCATTTTCCTTGACCTCACGGGAATTATCGCCTTCGATGCTGTTCGTGAATGGGAGGCGGCGCGTCGGTTTGCGATGCGGGGTTTCGGGAATGGGCCGGGATGGGAGCTGCGTTCACAAGGGAAAAAAGATCAGGGTTTGCCTGAAAAAACAGAAAAGGGTCTGTGGGTTATGAAACACATTGCTATCGGCATTCTTGGCGCCGCCACGCTCGGACTGATGGCGTCGGCCGCGTCGGCCGGCACGCTTGACACCGTCAAGGCGAAGGGCTTCATCCAGTGCGGCGTCTCGACCGGTCTGGCCGGCTTCTCCGCGCCGGACGACAAGGGCGACTGGCAAGGCATCGACGCCGATTTCTGTCGCGCGGTTGCCGCCGCCGTCTTCGGTGATGGCACCAAGGTCAAGTTCACGCCGCTCAGCGCCAAGGAACGGTTTACCGCGCTGCAGTCCGGCGAGGTCGACATCCTCTCGCGCAACACCACCTGGACGATCAACCGCGATACCGCGCTCGGCCTGAATTTCATCGGCACGACCTACTATGACGGCCAGGGCTTCATGATCAACGCCAAGAAGCTGCCGGGCGTCAATTCGGCGCTGCAGCTTTCGGGCGCCGCCGTCTGCGTGCAGAGCGGCACGACCACCGAGCTCAACCTCGCCGACTACTTCAAGGCGAACAAGATGGAGTACAATCCGGTCGTCTTCGAGAAGCTCGAAGAGGTCAATGCCGCTTATGATGCCGGCCGCTGCGACGTCTACACCACCGACCAGTCGGGCCTTTACGGCATTCGCTTGACGCTCGGCTCGCCGGCCGATCACGTCGTGCTGCCCGAGATCATCTCGAAAGAGCCGCTCGGACCCGCCGTTCGCCAGGGCGACGACCAGTGGTACCACATCGTCAAGTGGACCTATTTCGCTCTGCTCGACGCCGAGGAGCTCGGCATCACCAAGGCCAATGTCGACGAGATGAAAAACTCCGCCAGCCCGGAGATCAAGCGTGTGCTCGGCCAGGAAGCAGACACCAAGATCGGCACCGACCTCGGCGTCTCCAACGACTGGGTCGTCAACATCGTCAAGGCCACCGGCAACTACGGCGAAATGTTCGACCGCAATGTCGGCTCCGGCAGCCCGCTCAAGATTGCGCGTGGCATCAATGCGCTATGGACCAAGGGCGGCCTGCAATACGCGCCGCCGATCCGCTGATCGAAATGTGATCCGGAAGGCAGGCTCCTGCCTTCCGGTTTCTCTTTCACAGGGGACGTGACATGGCATCGCAGGAAATCCTACGCGAGGAGCCGAGCCGCGGCTCCTTCGTCAATGACCCGAGAATTCGCAGTCTCTTCTTTCAGACGCTGGTCGTCATCGTTCTGTTCGGGTCCGTCTGGTGGATCGTGCAGAACGTCATCGACAATCTGCAGCGCCTGCACATCGCCTCCGGCTTCGGCTTCCTCAAGGGGCGCGCCGGCTTCGATATCTCGGACACGCCGATCGCCTATACGTCGGACTCGACCTATGGCCGCGCCATCGTCGTCGGCCTGATCAACACCATCATCGTTGCCGTCGCCGGCATCATCACCGCCACCATCATCGGCTTCGTCATCGGCATCGGCCGCCTGTCGCAGAACTGGCTGATCCAGAAGATCTGCACGGTTTACGTCGAGATTTTCCGCAACATCCCGCCGCTGCTGGTCATCTTCTTCTGGTATTCGGGCGTGCTCGCCGTGCTGCCGGCGCCGCGCGATTCCTATCATCTGCCCTTCGGCTCCTTCCTCAACCAGCGCGGCTTCTATTTTCCGCGCCCGGTCTGGGGCGACGGCTCCTGGCTGATCCTGGTCGCCCTTGTCGTGGGCGTCGCAATGTCATGGTTCGTCGCCCGCAGGGCGCGTCAGCGGCAGATGGCGACGGGCCAGCAATTTCCGGTGTTCTGGACCTCCGCCGCGCTGATCGTCGGCCTGCCGCTGCTGGCTTACGTGCTGAGCGGCTTTCCGCTGAGCTTTGACTTGCCCAAACAATCGACCTTCAACCTGACCGGCGGCTTCCAGGTCAAACCGGAATTCCTTTCGCTCTATCTGGCGCTGTCCTGCTACACGGCGGCCTTCATCGCCGAAATCGTGCGCGCCGGCATCAGGGGCGTTAGCAAGGGCCAGACCGAGGCGGCGGCCGCGCTTGGCCTGCGATCCGGTTCGATCCTGCGGCTGGTCGTGGTGCCGCAGGCCATGCGCATCGTCATCCCGCCGCTGACCAGCCAGTATCTCAACCTGACCAAGAACTCCTCGCTGGCGATCGCCATTGGTTATCCCGACCTGACGGCAACGGCCGGCACGGTTCTGAACCAGACCGGACAAGCGGTCGAGGGCGTGCTGATCATGATGATCGCCTATCTCATACTCAGCCTGGTGACCTCGGCCGTCATGAACGTGGTCAACGCCAGGATGGCGCTGGTGGAGAGGTAGGACCATGCAGGAACACGATCTGTCCTGGGTGCGCACCGAAATGGCGCTGGCGCAGCCCGCGCCGGCGAGCGTCAGCGGCCCCGTCGCCTGGGTGCGCAAGAACCTGATCGGCTCGGTCGGCGACACCATCCTCACCATCCTCGGCATCGTCATCGTCGCCTGGGTTCTGCCGCAGGTCATCAACTGGGCGTTCATTAACGCACAGTGGACCGGACCGGACCGCACGGTCTGCGCGACCGTCGCGCAAGGCGGCATTCAGCCCGATGGCTGGAGCGGAGCCTGCTGGGCTTTCGTCAACGCCAAGTTCGGCCAGTTCATGTTCGGCACCTATCCGGTCGAGGAGCGCTGGCGGCCGATCCTGGTCGCCATCCTGTTCGTGGCGCTGCTGGTGCCGATGCTGATGCCGCGTGTGCCGCGCAAGGGGTTGAACGCGATCCTGCTTTTCCTGGTGCTGCCGATCGTTTCCTTCTTCCTGCTGGTCGGCGGCGTATTCGGCCTGCCGCATGTCGAAACCTCGCGCTGGGGCGGGCTGCTGATCACGCTGAGTCTGTCCTTCGTCGGCATCGCCGTATCGCTGCCGCTGGGCACCGTGCTGGCGCTCGGGCGGCGCTCGAAGATGCCGATCATCAAGATGCTGTGCATTATCTTCATCGAAGCCGTGCGCGGCATACCGCTGATCACCGTCCTGTTTTTCGTCAGCGTCATGCTGCCGCTGTTCCTGCCGGCCGGCGTCACTTTCGACAAGTATCTGAGGGCGCTGATCGGCGTGTCGCTGTTTGCGGCGGCTTATATGGCCGAAGTGGTGCGCGGCGGCCTGCAGGCGATCCCCAAGGGCCAGTATGAAGGCGCCGATTCGCTCGGCCTCGGCTACTGGCAGAAGATGAGCTTGATCGTGTTGCCGCAGGCGCTGAAGCTGGTCATACCCGGCATCGTCAACACCTTCATCGGCATGTTCAAGGACACCAGCCTGGTCCTCATCATTTCGATGTTCGACCTGCTCGGCATCGTCAAGCAGAACTTCTCCGACGCCAACTGGGCCACGGCGCAGACCGCGAAATCCGGTCTTGTGTTCGCCGCCTTCGTCTTCTGGCTGTTCTGCTTCGGCATGTCGCGCTATTCAATGTACACGGAACGCCGGCTCGACACCGGCTACAAACGCTAACAAAAGAACAAGGGGACCCCAGCCATGGCCACCGAAAATGCCGTCAGCGCGGAAGAGATCAAGGTCAACGCCGCCAAGATGCATATCTCGACCACCGATGTCGCCATCGACATCATCGCCATGCATAAATGGTACGGCGAGTTCCATGTGCTGAAGGACATCAACCTCAAGGTGATGCGCGGCGAGCGCATCGTCATTTGCGGACCGTCCGGGTCGGGCAAGTCGACCATGATTCGCTGCATCAACCGGCTGGAAGAGCACCAGAAGGGCAAGATCATCGTCGACGGCAAGGAACTCACCAACGATCTGAAAAAGATCGACGAGGTGCGCCGCGAGGTCGGCATGGTGTTCCAGCACTTCAACCTGTTCCCGCATCTGACCATCCTCGAGAATTGCACGCTGGCGCCGATCTGGGTGCGCAAGACGCCGAAGAAGCAGGCCGAGGAAATCGCCATGCATTTCCTCAAGCGCGTGAAGATCCCCGAGCAGGCCAACAAATATCCGGGCCAGCTTTCCGGCGGCCAGCAGCAGCGCGTGGCGATCGCCCGCTCGCTGTGCATGAACCCGCGCATCATGCTGTTCGACGAGCCGACCTCAGCGCTCGACCCCGAAATGATCAAGGAAGTGCTGGAAACCATGGTGGGGCTGGCCGAGGAAGGCATGACCATGCTGTGCGTCACCCACGAGATGGGCTTTGCACGGAAAGTCGCCAACCGGGTGATCTTCATGGATCAGGGCCAGATCGTCGAGCAGAACACGCCGGCCGAGTTCTTCGACCATCCCCGCCACGAACGCACGAAGCTGTTCCTGTCGCAGATCCTGCACTGAGCGGATTGACGCCAAGTCGAGAAAGCCCGGTCGCGCCACGGCCGGGCTTTTTAGTGTCTGGCCGATCCGATAAATGATCTTCTTCATTGAGCCGCGACGGAATCGCGAAGCCGCACCGATGAGAAAACTCCTGCGTTTCCTGGCCATTCTGGTTGCAGCACTGGTGCTCGCCGTGTCGCTCGGCACGCTGGTGCCGCGGCCGCTCTGGCCGGCAGCCGCAGCGGGCGAGGGCATCCGGCACATATTGGTGCTGAAAAATCCGATCCACACCGACATCGCCATTCCCGTGGACGACGAGGTGCGCCGGCGCTTTCGTTTCCTTGCCGATGTCGGCCTGCCATCGGACGCGCCCGAAGTGCGCTACCTCGTCTTCGGCTGGGGTGGGCGCGCCTTCTACCTGGAAACGCCGACATGGTCGCAATTGAAGGCGCTGCCCGCGTTCAAGGCTTTGACGCTCGATGCGTCGGTGATGCATGTCGCCGTCGCCGGCAATATTCCCGAGCCGCACCCCGATGTCGCCGGCTTCGACGTGGGCGAAGACCGTTTTGCCGCATTGCTTGATTTCATCGAAGCGAGCTTTCAAGAGGGGCCGAACGGTCCGATCGTCATCGACAATGCCGCCTACTCCAATTTCGATCGCTTTTATGAGGCCAATGGCCATTTCAACGCGCTGATCGGTTGCAACACCTGGACGGCGGCGGCACTGCGCGCTGCCGGCCTGCGCACCGGCTGGTGGAACCCGCTGCCGGTTTCGCTTGGGCTGTCGATGCGGCTGTATAATTAGCTTTGCCGCGGGCTCCTTTCAGCGACGGGTGATCCGCTGCTGCTCCCACCCGTAAAGCCAGTCCAGATCGGCTGCGAGCTTCTCTCCCGGTCGTGCCGCCAGAAACAGATTGCGGGCCAACGCCACCGGGCCTCGGGCATGCCAGGCAAGCCGGTTGAGCGCGCCGCGACGGATGACCTTGGCGATGCGCGACCGCCGCAGGTTCTCCCAGATGACGAGGCTTTGCGTCAGGTCGCCAGGGAAGTCGGCGATCAAATCGGCAAGCGTAGCCGCGTCCTCGATCGCCATGGCAGCACCTTGCGCCGCGAACGGCGTCATGGCATGCGCGGCGTCGCCGATTAGCGCGATGCCTTCGGGCATGGTCCAGCGTCGCTGTTCGACCGTGTGGATAGGAAAGGCGGTCCACGGGCCAGCGAGTTCCACCAAACGCGCCAGCGCCGGCGCGGAGCGGCGCATGGCGCCTGAAAGGATGGCGGGATCGGCGTGGCGTGACCACCCGTCGGCGATGCGCTCGCCCCGGGTGAAGGCGGCAAGGTTGAAGGCGCTACCCCTGCTCACGGGGTAGGCGACCAAATGAAAGCCGGGATGCAGGAAGGTGGTGACGCAGTCAGGGGAGCCGATCGCGGTGAAGGCTCGCCCCGCCTCGTTGTCTGCGCTCACCGTCGCCCGCCAAGCCAGTTCGCCGGAGAAATGGCTGTTCGCCAAGCCGGCTCCGCTGCCTGGACTGGCAAACCTCCGCACCGCTGACCAGACGCCATCGGCGCCGACCAGCAGAGATCCTTGGGTATCGATGACCTTGCGGCCGACCCCGTCTGTTGTGGTGATAACGAACGAACCGGAGGCCACGCTGCTGATCTGCGCGCCGGTGGTGAGATGGATGTCGGGCAGTTGCGCAACGCGCGCCATCAGGGCGTCTTGCAGATCCGCCCGGTGCGCCACGAGATAGGGCGCCCCCCAGCGTTCCTCGCCGGCTCCGCCAAGCGGCACACGTGCCAGTTGGCGCAGGCTCGCGGCGTCCTTCAGCACCACGGCTTCCGGCTGGACGGCATTGGCAAGAAGCGTGTCGAGCACGCCAAGCTGGCGAAGGATGCGGGTCGCGTTAGGAGAGAGCTGGATGCCGGCGCCCGCCGCTTCGAGACGCTGCGCCTGTTCGAACACCCTCACGGAATAGCCGCGTTCGGCAAAGGCAATCGCCGCTGTCAGCCCGGCGATGCCAGCCCCGGCGATCATGACCTGCCGGGACCGCGTCGAGCTCATGATCGGAAGGTCAGGCGGCCTGGTCGATGTAGAGGCAGCCCGCCGGCAGCGTTTCGGTCGCCTTCAGCTTCGGCGAATAGCGATAGAGGGTCGAGCAGTAGGGGCAGACTTTCTCATTGTCGTCGCCCATGTCGAGAAAAACATGCGGATGGTCGAAAGGCGGGTTGGCGCCCGTGCACATGAATTCCTTGACTCCGATGTCGATCGCCGGGTGGCCCGCATCGTTCTGGAAATGGGGAATGGAACCGCCTGCCATCGTCGTCTCCTTAACGCAGTCTCTCTGCATCTGGATCATATCAAGTCTGTTTGCAAGTTCGATGAAATCAAACTGTCGCAAAAGCCTGTCAGAGAACTGTCGCAAAAGCCTGCCACAGGATAAGTTAAGCCGGTTAACCGGCTGAGGCGCGCGGAAGAGCAGGAATCATGAACGAACTGAAGCCGGTACAGAGCGAATTCAACAATGTCTTGGCAGCGAGCCCGGAAGGCAATCCGGACCGCTTCGTCAACCGCGAATTCTCCTGGCTGCAGTTCAATCGCCGCGTTCTCGAGGAATCGCTGAACACCCATCACCCGCTGCTGGAGCGCGTCCGCTTCCTGTCGATCTCGGCCGCCAATCTCGACGAGTTCTTCATGGTGCGCGTCGCCGGCCTTGCCGGCCAGGTGCGCGAGGGCATCGTGCTGAAGAGCCCGGACGGACGCACTCCCGAACAGCAGCTCGAACAATTGCTGCGTGAGGTCGAGCGGCTGCAGGAGGACCAGCAGAAGAGCCTGTCGGCCCTCACGGTGCTGCTCAACAAGGAAGGCATCGAAAGCATCACCCGCGACGCGCTGACAAAGGACGAGAAGGTCTGGCTGGAAGACCATTTCCAGGAGCAGGTGTTTCCCGTGCTGACCCCGCTGTCGATCGACCCGGCGCATCCGTTCCCGTTCATTCCCAATCTCGGCTTCTCGATGGCGCTGCAACTTCGCCATCGCAAGAATGGCGAGGAGATGAGCGCGCTCTTGCGCCTGCCAGTGGCGCTGAAGCGCTTCATCCGCCTGCCGGACCGCAAGCACCATGTCCGCTTCATTCCGCTGGAGGAGGCGGTCGGCCTCTACATCGGCAAGCTCTTCCCCGGCTACGAGGTCAAGGGTTCCGGCACGTTCCGCATCATTCGTGACAGCGACATCGAGGTCGAAGAGGAATCGGAAGATCTCGTGCGCCTGTTCGAAACGGCGCTGAAGCGCCGCCGCCGCGGCTCCGTCATCCGCATCGAATTCGACAAGCTGATGCCTGGGGAATTGCGCGATTTTGTCGCCGGCGAGCTTGGCGTCTCGTCGAGCCGCATCAGCGTGCTCACCGGGCCGCTGGCGCTCAGCCAGATCTCCGAGATCGTCTCCGTTCCGCGCGACGACCTCAAATTCATCCCCTACAACCCACGTTTTCCCGAGCGCATCCGCGAGCATGGCGGCGACTGTTTCGCCGCCATTCGCGAGAAAGACATCGTCGTCCATCACCCCTATGAGTCGTTCGACGTGGTGGTGCAGTTCCTGCGCCAGGCGATGGCCGACCCCGAAGTGGTGGCGATCAAGCAGACGCTCTATCGCACCTCCAACGACAGCCCGATCGTGCGTGCTCTGGTCGACGCGGCCGAAGCCGGCAAGTCGGTAACGGCGCTGGTCGAGCTCAAGGCGCGTTTCGATGAGGAGGCCAACATTCGCTGGGCGCGCGATCTCGAACGCGCCGGCGTGCAGGTCGTGTTCGGGTTCCTGGAACTCAAGACCCACGCCAAGATGTCGCTGGTGGTGCGGCGCGAGGACGGCAAGCTGCGCAATTACGTCCATCTCGGCACCGGCAACTACCACCCGGTCACCGCGCGCATCTACACCGACCTGTCCTTCTTCACCACCGATCCGACGATCGCCCGCGACGTCGCCCAATTGTTCAATTTCATCACCGGCTATGCCGAGCCGACCGCCGAGATGCGGCTGGCGATCTCGCCGTTCACGCTGAGGAACCGCATCCTTCAGCACATTTCGGACGAGGTCACCCATGCGTTGGAGGGACGGCCGGCGCGTATCTGGATGAAGATGAACGCGCTCGTCGATCCCATCATCATCGACGCGCTCTACGATGCCAGCCGCGCCGGAGTGGAGATCGACCTCGTCGTGCGCGGCATCTGCTGCCTGCGGCCGCAGGTGCCGGGCCTGTCGGAGAACATCAGGGTCAAGTCGATCGTCGGCCGTTTCCTGGAGCACAGCCGCATCTATTGCTTCGGCAACGGTCATGGCCTTCCGTCGGACGAGGCGATCGTCTACATCTCCTCGGCCGACCTCATGCCGCGCAATCTCGACCGCCGCGTCGAGACCATGGTGCCGATCACCAATCCAACTGTGCATGAACAGATTCTGGGTCAGATCATGCTGGGCAACATCATGGACAATCAGCAAAGTTTCGACGTATTGGCTGATGGGACCTCCCGGCGCGTGGTGCTGGAGGAGGGCGAGGAACCGTTCAACGCGCAGGAATATTTCATGACCAATCCGAGCCTGTCGGGACGGGGTGACGCGCTGAAATCGCATGCGCCCAAGCGAATCGCCCAGTTCAAGCGCCGCAAGAAGAACGCTGCCACCTGATGCTGTCCAATTCCCAGGGCCGGCTGCAGGACCGCCGACCGCTGTCCATCATCGACATCGGCTCCAATTCGATCCGTCTTGTCGTCTATGAGGGGCTGGCGCGCTCGCCGACCATGCTGTTCAACGAAAAGATGCTGGCCGGCCTCGGCCGCGGCATCGTGTCGACGGGGAAGCTGGACCCCGAGGGGGTGGCGCGCTCGATGGAGGAGTTTCGCCGTTTCCGAGCGCTCTCCGACCAGGCAGGCGCCGAACACATGTACGTGCTGGCAACCGCCGCCGCCCGCGAGGCGATCAACGGTCCCGATTTCATCCATCGTGCCGAGGATGTGCTCAAGACCGAAATCCGTGTGCTCTCCGGCCGCCAGGAAGCGCATTATTCAGCGCTCGGCGTCATCTCCGGCTTCCACCCGGCCAACGGGATTGCCGGCGACCTTGGCGGCGGCAGCCTGGAGCTTATAGACATTGATGGCGAGGCGATCGGCGACGGCATCACGCTGCCGCTCGGCGGCCTGCGCCTGCAGGACATGGCGAAGAACTCGCTCGTCCAGGCGCAGAAGATCGCGCGCCAGGAACTGGCCCGGGCCAAGCTCTTGAAGGGCGGACAAGGCAGGACTTTCTACGCTGTTGGCGGCACCTGGCGAAACCTCGCCAGGCTGCATATGGAGATGAACAACTACCCGCTCGGCGTCATGCACCACTACGAAATATCGGCCGAAAGCGCTCAGAATTTCCTCAAGCAGGTGGCCAGGGGCGAAGTCGAAAAGGTGAGGGGTATCGAGGGCGTCTCCAAGAACCGCCGCTCGCTGCTGCCCTATGGCGCTCTCGTGCTGCAGGAGATCATGACGGCGATGCAGCCGTCCAGGATCGTCGTTTCGGCGCAAGGCGTGCGTGAGGGTTTCCTCTATTCGCTGCTCGACGCGGCCGAGCAGAAGGCCGATCCGCTGATCTCGGCCGCCGAGGAACTCGCGCTTTTGCGCTCGCGTTCGGTCCATCACGCGCATGACCTGGTCGAATGGACCGGCAAGGCCTTCAAGGCGTTCGGCATCGACGAGACGGAAGACGAAGCGCGCTATCGCCATGCCGCCTGCCTGCTCGCCGATATCGGCTGGCGCGCTCATCCGGAATATCGCGGCAAGCAGTCGCTCAACATCATTGCGCATGCATCGTTCATCGGTGTCGATCATCCCGGCCGCGCCTACCTGGCGCTGACCAACGCCTACCGTCACGATGGCGTCTTCAATGAATTGGTGGCGCCCGAAATCAGGGCGTTGGCGCCGCCGCGCCTGCTGGAGCGCGCCCGCGTACTGGCAGCGATGATGCGCGTGGTGTATCTGCTGACGGCCGCGATGCCCGGCATCATGCCGAGGCTGAAATGGGAAAGCCGCCCCAACGGCGCGCTGGCGCTGGTGCTGCCGGCCTCGCTCTCCGACCTATACGGCGAGCGCCCGGCCGGCCGGCTGGCGCAACTGGCGCGCATCACCAACCGTCGCCTGGTGCTGGCGGTCGAGGGCGGGCAGAGCGTGTCGGCGAAGTAGTCAAGTCGCGTCGGCGCCTATGCCGAAGCCGCGCCCATCGGCCGACCAGGCGCCGGCGCCGGCCATGGCAAGCGCCAGGAAACCACCCGATATCGCGATATCCTTCATCAGCATCTGCTGGTGCAGGAAGGCGAGCGCCGCATCCTCGGCGCCTTGGCCATAGTGGCCGATATAGCCGGCCGCGATGCAGAAGCCGGCCAGCAGCAGTGCCACGATCCGCGTCTGCAAACCAACGAGGATCAGCAGTCCCGCGATCAGCTCGAAAAGGCCGGTGCCCCAGGCGGCGAGCGCCGGCAGCGGCAGGCCGAGGCCGGCGAAATAGCTGGTGGTGCCGGCGATGTTGGCGAGCGCCTGGAAGCCGGACGGCACGAACAGCACGGCAAACAGCAGCCGCGAAACCAGAAGCAATGCACTGCGACCCATGGCTCCCTCCCTTGCCGGCACGGTCGCCGGCGACCATTGCAGTCTAATGCATGTCGCCCGGGAGTGTCCTTGGTCCGGGACAACGACATGCATAAAACCAGAAGCTTACAGCAGGTCGGGCGAATCCTATTCGCCGCGACGTGCTACAGGCCTGTAAGCACACAACGAAAAAGCGGCGCGGAAAATTCCGCGCCGCTCGTTTCAGGTCCTTGGGAGGAAAAAACCTCAGCCGCGCTTGGCGTCGATCGAATAGGCGCCGGCACCCGAGGAGGCCAGCAGCAGGAAACCGCCGGTGATGGCGACGTTCTTGAGGAACTGGATCATCTGCATCTGGTCGGCCCAGCCGGTGTGGGCGACCAGCCCGGTCGCGATCGTAAAGATCGCGAGCACCCAGGCGGCGATCCTGGTCTGGAAACCGACGAGGACGGCAAGGCCGCCAAGCAGCTCGATCAGTCCGACGATGACGGCCGTCGCCGTCGGCGCCGGCAGGCCGAGGCCGCCGAAATAGGCGGCGGTGCCGGAAATGGCTGTGAGCTTGCCGAATCCAGAAAGCAGGAAAATGACCGCGAGCAGGATGCGGCCGATGAGGATGGTGACAGAGCTGTTGGACGCGGTGCCGCTGCCGGCGAAGGAAGTGTTTGTGGACATGGTGGCTCTCCGAATGGGGTTGATGCCCCGTCAGATAGAGCATGCCAACTGTTCACCAAAGCCGCCTATCCGGCGACACATTGTTCACAGGAATACGTTTCTGTGAACCGGTGAAAAGCGGAAATTCATGTCGGTCGACGCGCTGGCGTGAGGATATTCTCCCGCCGAAAAATGCCTTCACCCCGGATGTGTCATGTCCTGCGGCCGCACCAGGCGGTCATAGTCGGCCTCGCTGACCAGTCCGGTTGCCAACGCTTCCTCGCGCAACGTCGTGCCTTTCTTGTGCGCGGTCTTGGCGATCTTGGCGGCGTTGTCGTAGCCGATGGTGGGCGCAAGCGCGGTCACCAGCATCAGCGAACGGTCGAGTGCCGCCTTGATGTTGTCCTCTCGCGCCTCGATGCCGACGACGCAATTGTCGGTGAAGGAGACCGAAGCGTCGGCGAGCAACTGCACCGACTGCAGGAAATTGTACGCCATCAGCGGATTGTAGACGTTGAGCTCGAAATGGCCCTGGCTGCCGGCGAAGGTCAGCGCCGCATTGTTGCCGAACACCTGCACGCAGACCTGCGTCATCGCCTCGCACTGGGTAGGGTTGACCTTGCCCGGCATGATCGAGGAGCCGGGTTCGTTTTCCGGCAGCGACAATTCGCCGAGGCCCGAGCGCGGGCCGGAGCCAAGGAAACGGATGTCGTTGGCGATCTTGAACAGTGCCGCGGCCGCGGCATTGATGGCACCGTGCGAGAACACCATGGAATCATGTGCGGCGAGCGCCTCGAACTTGTTCGGCGCGGTGACGAAAGCGATTCCGGTAATGGCGGCGATGCGATCGGCCACCCGCTCGGCGAAACCGACCGGCGCATTGAGGCCGGTGCCGACGGCGGTGCCGCCCTGCGCCAGTTCCTGCAGGCCGGGCAGCGTCTGCTCGATGCGCTTGATCGAGGAGGCGACCTGCGCGGCATAGCCGGAGAATTCCTGGCCCAGCGTCAGCGGCGTGGCGTCCTGCGTGTGGGTACGGCCGATCTTGATGATATGGTTGAAGTCCCGGCTCTTGGCGGCGAGCGCCTTGTGCAGGTGGTGCAGCGCGGGGATCAGGTCATGCTCGATCCGCTCGGCGCAGGCGATGTGCATGGCCGTCGGATAGGTGTCGTTCGAGGACTGGCTCATATTGACGTGGTCGTTGGGGTGCACCGGCTTCTTCGAGCCCATGACGCCGCCCAGCATCTCGATCGCGCGGTTCGAGATCACCTCGTTGGCGTTCATGTTGGACTGCGTGCCCGAGCCGGTCTGCCAGACCACCAGCGGAAAGTGGTCGTTGAGCTTGCCGTCGATGACCTCTTGCGAGGCCTCGATGATCGCCTTGCCGATGGCCGGATCGAGCCGCTTGAGCTCCATGTTGGCTTCCGCCGCCGCCCGCTTGACGATGCCCAGCGCGCGCACGATCGAAGCCGGCTGCTTCTCCCAACCGATCTTGAAATTGCCGAGGGAACGCTGCGCCTGGGCGCCCCAATAACGGTCGGCGGCGACCTCGATGGGGCCGAACGTGTCGGTTTCGGTTCTCGTCTTTGGCGTGCTCACGGCAAGGCTCCGGTCTGTCGATTTGGGCAACGGCGTATCGCGTTGCACAAATGGCTTCAAGCGGAGAATGCGAACGATGAGGTTGAAGCTGTAGCCGGTCTTCCCCATCGCGGTGGAGATCGCTCACCCCGCCGTATACCCCCCGTCGATCGCAAAGATGCCGCCACTGGTCCAGCCAGCCTCGTCGCTGGCGAGATAGATCGCCATGCCGGCGATGTCTGCGGGTCGACCGATGCGGCCCAATGGGTAGCTGCGTTCGACATAGGCTGTCAGTTCCGCCTGTGCCTCGACAGGCAGGTTGTCCACGGTCTTGCGCCGCATGGCGGTGTCGACCGTGCCGGGTGCGATTGCGTTGACGCGGATGCCGCGCGGACCGAGTTCGAAGGCCAGCGATTTGGTCAGCGAGTTCAACGCGCCTTTGGACAGGGAGTAGAGGCTTGATGGCCGCTTCGGGATCATCTTGTTGGCGAAATAGGAGGAGATGTTGATGACGGATGCACCTGCACCGAGATGCGGCAGCAGCCCCTGGGTGAGGAAGAACGCCGCCGTCACATTGAGCGCGAAAGAGTGCTGGAACTGTGCCTCGCTGACACTCTCGAACGGCACGAGATAGGCGACACCGGCATTGTTGACGAGAACGTCGAGTGGCCGGCCGGATTCTTTCGCCTGCTCGACGACCGCTGCGAGGCCGGGGCTGGTGGCGAGGTCGGCCGACAATGTCGCCACCATGCCTGTCGAGCCTAGGGCCGTCAGCTTCTGGCGAGCGGTGTCGAGTTTGCCCGCGTCGCGGCCGACGATCAGGACATCGGCACCCTCGTGCAGGAATGCCTCGGCGATCGCCAGGCCGATGCCATCCGATCCGCCGGTGATCAGCGTCCGCTTGCCGTGAAGCCTCATCACGCACCTCACCATGCGTTTGCCATCAAACAGAGGGATCGCACCGCATGTCCGTGAGGGGGTCAAGTCATCAGGCTATCCCAGGGTATGAACTTCAGCCGGCGTCCGGCGCAAGCGCCCGACGGCCGGCTGGCCTGAGACCCGTCGCAGCGCGAAAACCGGACGACGTGCGGGTCGGTTTCACGCGCTGGCGGTGGAGCGCTCCTGAGTAGTCAGCCGCGCGGCGACATAGCCCTTGACCTGCCGGATCGCCTGTTCGCGCGAGACGCTGCCCGGCTGCAGGCCGAGCCGAAGCCAGAGTCCGTCGATCAAGGCCGTGACGCCAAGCGCGATGTCGTCGGCCTCGTTGGGTGAGGCGAGGCCGCGCAGGCCGGACAACAGATTCGAGCGCATGCGCCTATGGATCACCTTCTGGATGCGCGCCAGCTTTTCATCGCGCGGCACCTCGGCGCAGAGCGAAAGCCAGGCATGGCATAGAGGCGGCAGGAAGAGATGCTCCTCGAAATTGCCCTCGATCACCGCGTCCAGGCGTTCCATCGAAGTCCGCGCCCGGCGAAGCCTTGCGACCACCGCGTTGCATAGGACTGCGTTGGCCTCGCGCATGGCGTGCTCGAACAATTCCTGCTTGTTGCGGAAATAGTGCAGCACGATGCCTTTGGAGGCGCCTGCATGGGCGGCGACTTTTTCCAGCGTCGCCCCCGCAATGCCTTCGCGCTCCAGAACCGCGAAGGCCGCCTGGCGCAATTCCTTTCGGCGTATGTCGCCAAGGCGTTTCAGTTTCACGAGATTGTTCCATGCCTCACGAATCCATGTTGACATTTTCGCCCCGCGAGATCAATCATTGACCCATGGGATAATAAAAAGACCGATGGGTCAACACAATAAGGAGAACGGAAATGGTGCGTATCCTTGCAAGCTGTCTGGCCGCGCTGGCGTTGGCCTCGCAGGCTGCCCTGGCGGCCGACGCCGAGCAATGCCGTGTGGTCCGCATGGCCGAGCCCGGCTGGAACGATCTCGCTTTCACCACGGGTGTGGGCAATGTGCTTCTGCAAGCGCTCGGCTATCAGCCACAGAGCGAGGTGCTGGGCATCAACGTCATCTACGAAGGCATGAAGAACCGGGATCTCGACCTGTTCCTGGGTTACTGGGACCCGGCGATGGTCACCTATTACGAACCCTACAAGAAGGACGGCTCGATCGAGAATGTGCGTGTCAATCTCGTCGGCGCCAAATACACGTTCGCAGTCCCGACCTATGTCTGGGAGGCAGGGGTCAAGGACGTCTCCGACCTGCGCAAGTTCGCCGACAAGTTCGGCAAGAAGATGTATGGCATCGAGCCCGGCTCCAACCAGCTGATGATGGACGCCATCGCCGATCCGGCCTTCGGCCTCGATGGCTGGCACGTGGTCGAGTCCAGCGAAGCCGGCATGCTGTCGGAGGTCGGCTACGAGATCAAGGAGAAGCAGTTCATCGTCTTCCAGGGCTGGGCGCCGCATCCGATGAACACCATGTACGACTTCAAGTATCTGACCGGCGGCGACAAGTTCTTTGGCCCGAATTTCGGCGCCGCGACGGTGACGACGCAGGTCCGCAAGGGCTACCTGCAGGAATGTCCTAACGTGGCGCAGTTCCTCAGGAATCTCGTCTTCGACATCGATTTCGAGAATGTCGGCATGGGCTACCTCATCAATGACGGCATGAAGCCGGAGGAGGGGGCGCTGAAGGCGATCACGATGAACAAGAGCCGTCTCGATGCCTGGCTCGCCGGTGTCACGACTTTCGATGGCAAACCTGGTCTTGCCGCCGTCAAGGAAAAGCTTGGCCTGTGAGACCGCCGGACGCCTTGCCCATGGCCTGTGTGGAACAGAACGCCTGGGCTGGCCGCAAGGAATGGGTCAATATCGGCGATCTCGACATCGCCTATGTCGAGATCGCCGGTGCCGGGCCGCCGCTGTTGCTGATCCATGGTTTCACCGACACCAGCCGCAGCTTTTCGCTGCTGGCGCCGCATTTGGCTGGCCGCCGGCTGATCATGCCCGATCTGCGCGGCCATGGTGCCTCGCAGGCGGGCGGCGGCTACCGCGTCGCTGATTTCGCCGAGGATATTGCCGGGTTGATCCGGCATCTGCGGCTGGACCGGCCTGTCGTCATCGGTCACTCGCTGGGCGGCATGGTGGCAACTGCATTGGCCGCCCGGCAGCCGGACTTGATCGGAGGCCTGGTCGTGCTGGCCAGCACGCTGAAGCCCGGCTTCACGCCTGACCATGCGTTGCCGGTCGGCATCCTGGCCTTGCACGATCCGATATCGCCGGCCGACCCGTTCTTTGCCTGGTGGCATGCGTGCCAAACCTCGGTGCCGCGGACGTTCCTCGCGGGCCTGGCGACGGAAGCTTCCGCCATGCCTGCGGCCCGCTGGCGTGCCATTCTGGAGGAAGTCCGCATCACCGACCTGACCGCCGAGGCACGGGCCGTGCGGGCCAAGGCAATGATCATCGCCGGCGCCTGCGATCCGCTATTCGACAAGCCGCACCAGCAGGCCTTGGCCGACGCGCTGACCGGATCCCGTCTCGTCTGGGCGCAAAACTGCGGTCACAACCCCCATTGGGAGGCCCCGGCCTTCGTCGCCTCCGCGATGGCGGGACTGCTCTCCGGCCGCTGATCACCGCAACAGCGATCGGGCCGTGGGCACCAGCCGCAACGTCTCGGCCGGCTTAGTGCTAATGCCCTGCATGTTCTGGCCAAGTGCCTGCCACGCCGGCGAAGTGGCGAGGCGATGGCTGGCGTGGGCATCGCCGTCGGGGAAGCCGGCAACGGTGATAAAGACGTTTTCGCCGGCGCGCACGGGTAGCCGCGGGAAGGTGTTTGCGGCCGGCTCCGTCAGGAAGGCGCCAAGCAGGCGCGCGCCGGTTTGGGCAAGCCGCGCAACCATCTCCGCCTGGAAGCGCCCGGCGAAGTCGGCGCCGATGCCCGGCCGCAAATGATGAATCGAAATCTCAACCAGGCCGGGCAACCCGCTTCGTTCGCTTGTGCTTTTGGCCATGTCGGCCATTGGCCGGCGCAATCCCGACAGATCGAAGCCGGCATCCGGCCACGCCGGCCGCAGCAGCAACACATCGTCGGAATCGATCATCGTCGCGTTGGCCGCGTCGCGGTGCGCCGCCCATACCGGGCCGTCATAGAACGCGCTCAGAGCATCCTTGCGCGCATCCATGCTCTCGAAACCACGCATCCAGACGAACATATCGGGGCGGTCCAGGTCGCGGAACTGGCCGATGATGGTCATCCCCGCGTCTTCCTGGCTTTCGATGAACTGCGTGTCGAAGATATCGATCAACGTTTCGCGCCGGCCAGGCTTCAACGTGTACTGCCGCAATTCGACGATCGGCGAGGCGAGTACCGCCGGCTTAGGCGTGGCATTCGGGATCGGGCTCATCCGCGGGTTCTCCAAAACAGGTTGATCGTCCTGTTTATAAACAGACCGGTTGCCCTGTTTTGTCAACATGCTATCCTTCGGCAATGTCAGCAGAGCTCAACATCCGGCCAGGGCGAGTCCGAGGCAAACGCATCAACGACCCCGAAGGCATGCGCCGCAAAGTGCTCGATGTCGCCGAGGCAGCGTTTCAGGCACGCGGCTATCATGCTTCCAGCCTCGGCGACCTGATGGCGGCGGCAGGCGTCAGCGGTGGCGCGTTGCATCATCACTTCCCGACCAAGAAGGCGCTGGCGCTGGCGGTCATCGACGAGCGCGTGGCGGCGGCGGTCGAGGAGACGTGGATCGTGCCGGTGCGGCAGGCGGCTTCGGCCCGCGAGGGCGTGCGTCAAGTGTTCGACGCCGTGGCGGCGGAACTGGAACGACAAGGTTTCGTGCGCGGCTGCCCCCTCAACAATCTAGCGCATGAACTGTCGCTCGCCGATCCCGAATTTCGGAATGCCCTTGTTGGCGTCTTTTCGGCATGGCGCCAGGCGATCGCCGACAAGATCAGGGCCGACCAGCGGGAGGGCAGGGAGCAAGGCACGGATCCCGAGCATTTTGCGGTGTTTGCGGTCGCCGCCTATTCCGGCGCCATGTCGATGGCCAAGACAGCACAGGACGCCGGCCCGTTGCGCGATTGCCTGGCGGCGCTGGAGCAGAGCGTCTCGCAAGCGGCATCATTGCAGGGCGAGCCGGTGGCGCGGCGACGTCGCAGGGTGCTGCGCCGGCATGGCATCACTTGAGGCAGGTGGATCGCTGGGCCCACTTTGTGGCTGACGTGAAAAGGGCCGCTCGACGCGGCCCTTTCCTCAGCGGTCAAGCGATTTCTTGACCTTGTCCTTCGCGTCGCCATAGGCCTTCTGCACCTTGCCGGTGGCCTTGTCGGCCATGCCTTCTGCCTGCGTCTGCCTATCGCCGGTCACTTTGCCGGCGGCTTGCTTGACCGAGCCTTTTACCTGCTTGGCCGCACCGGCGACCTGATCCTTGTTCACCATTTTCGCATCTCCCGGGTTTGGTTCGCCTTGGCAAACGAGCCGGCACGGTTTCGGTTCCGCCAGCCGCCGCTTATGTCGGCGAAACAGGGTGTCTTTCGGGCGCCGCGCCGGCAGGCTAGGGTGCCGGCCAGCGCACTCCGCAAGGAGCAAACCGCCAAGGGGGACAAATGTCGGAATTCACGCTCTATATCGGCAACAAGTGCTTCTCGTCCTGGTCGCTCAGGCCCTGGGTGGCGATGCGGCACCTGGAGATACCGTTCGAAGAGGTCTTGGTGCGGCTGCGCACCCCCGAAACCGCCGCCAACCTGGCGAACGTGTCGCCGACAGGTCAAGTCCCTGTCTTGGTTCACAAGCCCTTGAACCACACTGGCGGAATGGTCTGGGAAACCCTTGCCATCCTTGAATACCTCGCCGATCTCTTTCCGGAGAAAAAGCTCTGGCCGGCCGATATCGGCGCCCGGGCGCTGGCGCGTTCGGCGGCGACCGAGATGCATTCCGGTTTTCGCGAAGTCCGCTATGGCTGGCCGATGAATTTGCGGCGGCCAAAGGGCCACAAGCCACTCGACGCCGAGGGCGAGGCGCAACGCGCCCGCATCGAGGCGCTGTGGCGCGAGTGTCGCGAGAAACACGGCAAGGGCGGCCCGTTTCTGTTCGGCCATTTCACCGCGGCCGATGCCATGTATGCGCCTGTCGTCACCCGCTTCGACACCTATGGTGGGGATCTGGCGCCCGATACCAGGGCCTATGTCGACGCCATCCTCGCGCTGCCGGCGATGCGCCAATGGTATGCGGAAGCGGCGAAGGAGCCGTGGCCGGAGCCGGGGCCGGATGAATAGGACCCGTCTGCGAAGCGGTCTTCCCCGTTGACCGGGACGGCCTATCTAGGAGCATTGGCGCGGCGCCCTTTGGAGATGTTGCAATGACCGTTTCTTCCATGCTTGCCGGCAAGGTTGCTCTCGTCACCGGCGCTTCCTCGGGCATTGGCGAGGCGACGGCTGCGGCACTGGCTGCTGCCGGGGCAAGGGTGGCGGTCGCCGCCCGTCGGGTCGATAGGCTCGAAGCTCTGGCCGCCCGCATCGAAAAAATCGGCGGAACGGCTTTGCGCATCGAGGCCGACGTCACCAGCAATGACGATGTCGCGGCCATGGTCGGGAAGGTGGTGGCCGAATGGGGTCGGCTAGACATTCTTGTCAACAATGCCGGCGTGATGCTGCTCTCGCCGGCAGCGGAGGCAACGCTCGATGACTGGCGCCATATGGTGGAACTCAACCTGCTGGCGCTGATGGGCGTCACCAAGGCGGCGCTGCCGCATCTCAAGGCTGCCAAGGGCCATATCGTCAATGTCTCGTCGGTCGCCGGCCGCGTCGCCAATCCCGGCGCCAGCGGTTACGCGGCGACGAAATTTGGTGTCGTCGGTTTTTCGGAATCACTGCGGCGCGAAGTCTATGCCGACAAGGTTCGCGTCACCGTGATCGAGCCGGGCCTGGTGCGCACAGAGCTTGGCGACCATATCACCAACGCTGCCTCGAAGGCGGGGCTGGACCAGCGCCTCGCCACGATGGAAGCGCTGACCGCCGAGGATGTCGCCGCCGCCATCCTCTATGCCGTCGGCCAGCCGGCGCGCGTCAGCGTCAACGAGATCGTCATCAGACCGACCGACCAGGAACGCTGAGCGGCCGCCGGCAACGCTCAGGTGCGGGCGCTTGTTCAGCATGGACGTTGGCCAGATGACGTCCTTTCAGGCGTCGAATTCTCGGATCGATGGCGCAACATTTGACAGGCGTCTGAAACACGCGTAGAAGAAAGTCGTCGATATTTGTTTGACTGACTTTTGTTATCCGCGCTTCCGGGCGCGCCTTTGACGAACTTCCCACATCAAAAATCGAGACAAACGGCGTTGTGCATCCGCATGACGGCGAACGAATATTTGCCATGGAAAGGGTTCGTCATGAGCACCGGCACAGTCAAGTGGTTCAACGCCACCAAGGGTTTTGGTTTTATTCAGCCTGACGACGGCTCCGCCGACGTTTTTGTCCACATCTCGGCCGTGGAGCGCGCCGGTATGCGCGACATCGTCGAGGGCCAGAAGCTCGGCTACGAGATGGTCCGCGACAACAAGTCGGGCAAGATGTCCGCCGACCAGTTGAAGGCGGCCTGAAGAAAGAATTCAGCCGTCCCGGTGACCACGGATGTACTGGCACTGGTGAACGGCGAATTGGGGCGCATGGCCACGGGAACCTGAGTTTCCACGGCCTGTGCTGCCCATCAGGAGCTAGCCTTGCGCATCCAGTTGGATGCGCGGCGCTCCCAGGGAAGGTCAGGCGGTGCCTGGCCTTTTTCATTTTACGCTTGTTGCCGCCGAAAATGCGCTGCGCATTGAGCTGAACGTGCTAAGGGACGCTCCAGCATCTTGAATCCGCTGCCGCATCGCTTTGTGCATGGTCCCGACCGAAGACCCGGTCTCGTCCTATCGGCACCAGGCTCCTGACAGGAGAAAGATTTTGACCGCCCATTCGAAGACAGCCGTCGATCCGGCCGTGTCGCTGTTCAGCAAGACGCAAACACAGTCGATGTCGCTTAACCGCATCATTTCCGAGCGCGATGCCGTCAGCGAAGCGCGGGAAGCCAAGACCGCGCGCCTGCGCGAGCTGCGGCTGGAGAAGGAGGCCGACGAGATGGCGGCAGCGGCGGCACTCGCGGCGCTGCCGAAACGAGCCGGAAAACGCTGATGGCTACCAAGCGCGTACCGCAAACGCCAATCGCGGCCGATGCGACCATTGCCGACATGGTCGAGACCCTGGACAAGCCGGTCGAATATGTCCGGCGCGTGCTGGAAAAGCTCGAACGCTGCAAGCGCGCCCATGGCGATGCCCAGGTGCGCGTCGGCGTGCGCGGCCGGGCCGAGTGCCCGAACTACCTCATCGAATATGTCCGCGAAGACGCCAAGACCCATGAGCGGGTCACCTATCAGGATGCCGCCTATAGCGGCAGCACGCATCGTGAGCTGGCCGCGCACCACATCGCGGAAGCCAGGAACTGGTCGCCCGAGGAAATGAACATCACGGCGGTTTCCGCGTTGATCGGCCGCTTGCGCAATCCGCGCGCACCATCATCGCGTTTCGCCGACGAGGATTGAAATGGCCATAAAATTCTCCGCCAAGGATCAGCCGGCAGCGCCGGCTCCCGCCGCAAAGCCGGCCAAGCCGGTTGCCGCGCCGAAGGCCGCCGCCGCCGACCAGGCAGCGACCGATCTGTTCAAGTCGCCAGCGGATGCACCGAGGGGCAAGACCGGCAAGAAGAAGTAGCGCCTTGCCGCGGGACGCCGATCGCAATCTCGCCGCGCCGGGGCCGTTTGCCCAGGCAGCCACGACCAGCCTGCCGTCGGCACAACCAGGCATCGCTCCTATGTTCGATTGCCAGAGCTGCGGCGCGTGCTGTTCCTATTCAGCCGAGTGGCCGCGCTTTTCGACAGAGGACGATGCGCAGCTCGACCGCATCCCGGAAAAATACGTGGCGGCAGACCTGTCGGGCATGCGCTGTGACGGCGTGCGCTGTTCGGCCCTGTCTGGCGAGGTCGGCAAGTCGACCGCCTGCACCATCTATGACCTGCGCCCGGATGTCTGCCGCGCCTGCATGCCTGGCGACGACGAGTGCCTGATGGCGCGCCGGGCGCCCGGATTTTCCACCTCTTAGCGGCGGCTTCCTGGCGGCGAATGCATGTCGCCCGGAAGTGTCCTCGGTTCCGGGACAACGACAAGCATAAAATCGGAAGCTTACAGCGGGTCGGCGAATCCTGTCGGCGCGACATGCTGTAATGACTGTCGCTTGTGCGCACCCCGCTTGCTGGCTAGGCTGCGTCAGGGTAGGGCGCCGGAGGAAATCATCGTGAGCATCGAATTTCTGTTGACGTCGCTGATCGTCGTAGCTTCGCCGGGCACCGGCGTACTCTATACGCTGAGCGCCGGGCTTTCGCGTGGTGCGCGGGCCTCGATCATTGCCGCCTTCGGCTGCACGCTCGGCATCATCCCGCATATGGCGGCCGCCATCACCGGTCTGGCGGCGCTGCTGCACACCAGTGCTGTCGCCTTCGAGACGCTGAAATATCTCGGCGTCGCCTATCTGCTCTACATGGCCTGGAACACGCTGAAGGAAAAAGGCGGCCTGAGCGTCGAGGACAATGTCGCGCCGCGCTCGGCCGGCAAGGTGATCGCCACCGGCATCCTCGTCAACGTGCTCAATCCGAAACTGTCGATCTTCTTCTTCGCCTTCCTGCCGCAATTCGTCAGCACCACGGAAACCAACGCACTGTCGAAGATGCTGGAGCTCAGCTCGGTCTTCATGCTTTTGACCTTCGTGGTTTTTGTCGGCTACGGCATCTTCGCGGCGTCGATCCGCAGCCATGTCGTGTCGCGGCCAATGGTGCTGACCTGGATGCGCCGGACTTTTGCCGGCGCCTTCGTCATGCTCGGCGCCAAGCTGGCGCTGGCGGATAGGTGATCGAGGCTTAGTCTAGCCCTTGACATAACCCATCGCCTCGACGATCCGCCCGTCCGCGACGCGCATCAGGTTGACGCCGCGCAGCGAATTGCCGTCGGCCATCCAGTAGCGCCAGCGGATCGTGGCGCGGTCGCCGGCCACGAAAGTCTCTTCGAGGTCGAAGCGCGCACCGGGTGCGGTGGCGATCGCCGACCACAGCTCGACGCAGGCTGCCTTGCCGGCGCGGCGCGCGCCGTCCGGCGCCGGCGTGGTGTTCTCGATCACGCAGTCCTGCGCCACCAGATCGTCGAGAGCCGAGGGATCGTGACGCTGGAACACATCGTTGTAGCGCCGCATGATTTCAGCCGTTTCGCCGGAGCGGTTGGCCGCGGTGATGTCGATGATCAATTCCTGCGTCAAGCGATTTCTCCTTCCGTTCAGTGACTTATGAGGTTCGCTTTCAGCGTGATCGTGGCGACGCCGGCCAGCGCCCGCGAGACAAGGCATCCCGCCTTGGCCGACTGTGCCAGCCGCTCGAAGTCGGCGGCGGCGAGCCTGGGGACGTTCGCCTCCGTCTCCAATTCAATGCGGGTAATCGTCGGCCCGGCCGCGGTGGCGCCCAGATGCACCTTGGCGGTCGTGTGGATGTCGCTTGCGACATGACCTTCACTGCCGAGGACGGCGGTGAGCGCCATCGAGAAGCAGCCGGCAGGGGCGGCCGCGATCAGTTCCTCCGGATTGGTGCCGGGGCCGTTTTCGAAGCGGGACGGGAACGAGTAGGCGCCCTCGAACACGCCGCTGCCCAGCCTGAGCCGTCCGGAACCTTCCTTGAGCGGGCCGTGCCATTCGGCCGATGCTTCGCGAATTGTCATTGCTGTCTCTCCTCTGGTTGATGAAATGAAGCCTCACGCGCTCCGACGGCTTCCGCGCGCACCGGGCTCCGTCTCGCCCTTCCCGTGGATACTCAAACTATCCCCATCTCCAAAATATATAGACCGATCTACATATTATGTAGACCGGTTGTCCTATTACAGGCAAGCCCTATAATGCGCGCTCCTGACAGGGGGTGACATGGCGACAGACACACGCACGCGGATGATCGAGGCGACGGCACTGCTATTGCGGCGGCGCGGCTATCACGGCACGTCGCTCAACGACATTCTGAGCGCCAGCGGCGCACCCCGCGGCTCGCTCTATTTCCACTTCCCAGGTGGCAAGGATCAGCTGGTCGTCGAGGTGACGCGCGCCAGCGTCGCCGAGGTAAGCGGGCGGCTGGGCGAGGCTTTGGCCGCCGAACGCGACCCTGCGGTCGCCGTCCATCACATCTATCAGTCGGTGGGACGCATGCTGGAAGACAATGAGTTCTCACTCGGCTGCCCGGTCGCGCCGGTCGTGCTGGACTCGCCAGGCGATGTGCCCGACCTTGTCGAACTGTGCCGCTCTGCCTTCGAACAGTGGATCGGCTTGCTGCGTGAGGCTTTCGTCAGGGCAGGGGTGCCCGAGCGTCGCGCGCAGGCGCTGGCGCTGCTGGTCGAGTCTTCGCTGGAAGGCTTAATGGTGATTGCCCGCGCCACCCGGGACCGCTCATCGCTCAACGCAGTGGCCGATGAGGTGGCCATCCTTATCGAGCAGGCCGTGCTCGCCGGCAAGGTGGCACAGCGGGCGGAGATTACCCGCTGTCTGACCGCTAGTCCCAACTGACTGCGGTGGAGCACCAGCCTCAAGACGAAAAGAAAAGGGCGACCTCGAGGGCCGCCCTTCGGTAGCTGAATGCAGATGGAAGCGTGGACTAGAAGTCCATGCCGCCGCTCAAGCCCGCTTGCGGGCTTGAGCAACTTGGATTCATGGGCGTGCTTTATGGACTTCTTAGAAGTCCATGCCGCCACTCAAGCCCGCTTGCGGGCTTGAGCAACTTGGAT
>NZ_VFUW01000021.1:0-5560 GCF_006441385.1 Mesorhizobium sp. B2-4-18
GCGCCAGTCGAGCCCGTCGCTCCAGTATCGCCGGTCGCCCCGGTTGAACCCGTGGCACCGGTATCACCAGTTGCGCCAGTGGAACCCGTAGCACCTGTGGCTCCGGTAGAACCGGTCGAACCTGTTGCACCCGTATCGCCGGTCGCACCCGTGGCTCCGGTTGCTCCGGTCGAGCCCGTGGCACCCGTGTCGCCGGTCGCGCCTGTGGCTCCAGTCGACCCCGTGGCACCGGTATCGCCTGTGGCGCCGGTCGAGCCGGTGGCTCCAGTCGACCCCGTGGCGCCAGTCGAGCCTGTCGCTCCAGTATCGCCGGTCGCCCCGGTTGAACCCGTGGCACCGGTATCACCAGTTGCACCAGTGGAACCCGTAGCACCTGTGGCTCCGGTCGAGCCCGTGGCTCCAGTATCGCCGGTCGCACCTGTGGCTCCGGTGGCTCCGGTCGAACCCGTGGCGCCCGTATCGCCAGTCGCACCTGTGGCTCCGGTTGCACCAGTCGAACCCGTGGCGCCCGTATCGCCGGTTGCGCCTGTGGCTCCGGTTGCTCCAGTAGAGCCCGTGGCGCCAGTCGAACCAGTGGCGCCGGTATCGCCGGTCGCCCCGGTTGAACCCGTGGCACCGGTATCACCAGTTGCGCCAGTGGAGCCCGTAGCACCTGTGGCTCCGGTAGCACCGGTCGAGCCAGTCGCTCCGGTATCGCCGGTTGCACCTGTGGCTCCGGTTGCTCCGGTCGAACCCGTGGCGCCCGTATCACCGGTCGCGCCTGTGGCGCCGGTAGCTCCAGTTGAGCCCGTGGCTCCAGTCGAACCAGTGGCGCCTGTATCGCCGGTTGCACCTGTGGCTCCGGTTGCTCCAGTCGAACCCGTGGCGCCTGTATCGCCGGTTGCACCGGTCGAGCCCGTTGCGCCCGTATCGCCGGTTGCACCGGTTGAACCCGTGGCACCGGTATCGCCGGTCGCACCTGTGGCTCCAGTTGCTCCAGTCGAACCCGTGGCGCCGGTCGAGCCCGTAGCGCCAGTCGAACCCGTGGCTCCGGTTGCGCCTGTGGCTCCGGTCGAACCTGTGGCGCCGGTCGAACCCGTGGGGCCGATCGAACCCGTGGCGCCGGTTGCGCCTGTGGCTCCGGTCGAACCTGTGGCGCCAGTCGACCCGGTGGCGCCGGTTGCGCCTGTGGCTCCGGTCGAACCTGTGGCGCCCGTTGAACCTGTGGCTCCGGTCGAACCTGTGGCGCCCGTTGAACCTGTTGCGCCAGTCGACCCGGTGGCGCCGGTTGAACCTGTAGCTCCGGTTTGGCCTGTGGCGCCGGTCGAACCCGTGGCACCTGTAGCGCCGGTGGCACCCGTCGCGCCGGCGCTACTCTGAATCGCGCTAGCAGTATAATGGCCTGTTCCTACCGTAGCGCCGCTACTGTCAACCAGGGTATAAGAAGTGCCAACAGCAATCGACACTGGCACGATCAAATCAAAGGTTTTTGCAAAAGGTGATATCGTAAATTGACCAACTATTACTTGGTTTGGTGACGCTCCTGTTACAACATAGTAGGTAGTAACCCCAGTCGCAGCAAGTTGACTAGAGCCGTTACCAATAGCTCCTGAGAACTCAATGTAATCGTCCGCAAATGAAGCAGCATACTGGCTAATTCCTCGGGCGGTCAGTGGCGGTTCTGCTGAAACGGTGCCGCGAAGCGTCAGTTCCCAGTTCAGGGCAGCAGCGCGCGCTCCCACGAAAGTCCGTGATGCCGCGACGCAAGCTCTTGCCGCCTCCTCCAGCGCCGAAACAAACGCCTCGCCCACCCCGCTCTTGCCCGTGTCGCAGCTCCAAAGTCTGAGATCGCCTTTGGCGCTCAGCGCCCTGCCTATCGCCGCAAGGTCGTCCGCTGTGTCTTCGAGGGTATCGATCGACCAGGCGCCGGTGCTGAAATGCACCCGCCCCGGCGAGCCGTGGGCGATGATGTGCACAGCAGCAAGGCCCCGCCGGCCGGCCAGCGCCGCTGCCATCTGCGCGGACGCGGGCCGCGTGGCATCGAGAAGCACCGGCTGTACGCCAGGCCGCAGCCCGGCCAGAAGGGTCCTAATGTCGCTGACGCCAGGATCGATGAACACGATTTCGGACGTCATCGCATGATCGCCCCGAGGGTGTTCGGGCGAAGCTTGCCATGTTGATGCACCAAGGCCCGGCCGCGAGGCGACCGGGCTATGGAAGGGAATTGGGTTGTTCAGCATGACATCACCCCTTCGGCCCAACGGCGCCGGATGGAGGCGCGGGCACATCCACGGTGAAGCCGGCCGAGGTGAACTTGCCGGCGTCGTCGAAGATGCCGACATCGAGGCCCGTCGATCCGCCGGGCACCCTGACGGTGATCCGGAAGGCCCTGTTCGCCATGTTCGGCAGATTGATGTTGCCGACGATCGAGCCGTGGTCCCTGTCTACCACGAAGTAGGTTGTCGAGCCGGCCGCCAAGCCGCTCGGGACCAAGCCGGATACGGTGATCTCTATCGCTGCCAGAACTGCTGCGTAGCTCATGATGCCCCCCCGGGTCAGCGGCGGCTGTGCCGCAGCGTTCTTTGTTTGAATGTTCAGTTTCCAGTCGCCGCCTAGCGCCGGCGACCCAACCAAGTCGTTCGCCGCCGCAACTGGCGCTGCCACCGTGCGCGACAGCGCATCGATGAAATTCATTCCGGCCGCACCGGCGCCCGCGTTGCAGCTCCACAAGAGCAGCTCGCCGGATTCGCCCAGCGCCTGGCCAATCGAAGCGAGATCGTCAGCATCGTCCTTCAGCGTCCGCGCCGACCACTCGCCGGCCGCGAAGCTCACCCGCCCCGGCGCGCCGTGCGCGATGACGTGGACCGCGTCGAGGCCGTCGCGGCGTTCGAGTGCAACTGCCATCTGGCGCGCTGCCGGGCGCCCGGCGTCGAGCACGATCGCTTCGACCTCCGGCCTCAGGTTGGCCAGGATCGTACCGAGATCGGATACGGAGGGATCGACGAAAAGGAGTTCGGAGGCCCGGGGCGCATCGGTCCGCGCGATCGGGCGATCAGTCGCAGCGTCCGGCAGCGGATCGCTCCGGCGCCCGTCGAACCGCGGGAATGCGCCAACGCCCCCACAGGGCACACGCGACAACATTTGACTCACAGCCACCCCACTCCTGACACCCATGCCGCCGATGTTTCGACGGCAAACTCGCGAGTGAACTCCGGAATGGGAAACCGTCTGCCTTCCGCCGAAGCATAGGCATGGACGCGACATGTCACGGTGCGCCTTGTAGACGCCCCTTCTTCATGCGCGAAATTGCCTTGCTACCCGATCCCTGTCCAACCCACCTGCACAGACCTTGCGGCCACCGACCGTGCGATCTGCGGGCACCCTCTATACCCGCATATTAGTAAATTCGAAAATTAGGGATTTGTAAACTGTTAAGGAAGGAATTGGTAAATTTCAGAGAACAGCAGACCTCGATCAATAGTGAGGCGTCGGCTTAGCTCAAATTGTTCCTGCAAACCGAATACTTGCCGGCTTCCGTTCAGTTGCTGTGAACCATGCGAATCAATCGCCTGGCAGGGCGCCAGCCGCGGAGCTTGCCGGGTGCCAGCTCGTGCTGACCGATATCGTCCCGCTACAGGAACGCTGCACGAGCCGACAAGGAAGAATGATCAACGCGCGGGCCTCCAGCGAAGCCCGCGCGTACTTTTTTCAACCTGGACCAGTTACCGTCCAGTCCGTTCGCCGCTCACTCATGTGGCTTCAAGAGATCCTTCAGGGTTGTCTTGACGGTGTGGTCGTTGCTGGCGTAGCCGGCGCCTGCCTTGGTCTGGTCCGAGGTGAGATCCGTGCTCGCCCCGGAAGGCTTGTTCGGGTTCTGGCCAGATCCACTGACGGTCTTGAGGACATTCAGCAGGTCTGTCGTCATCGAAGTCGTCGCAAGGCCGATCAGGTTGCGGACCGACGCATGGCCGCCGGAACCGCCGCCGCCATCAGTCGAGCCGGACTGCAGGAACTGCTTCGTATCCTTGAGCCCGAGCGTATTGGCCGTGACGTTGGCTTTGTGACCAGGGCCGTTTTCGGCATTGTTATTGTTCCCGGAACCACCAGGTGCATTCTGGTCTCCATTGCCAAAGCCGTTATTGCCATGACCACCAGTACCACCACCATCCGAACCGGTTCCTCCGGTCGGGCCTGTCGGACCTTGCGAGCCTGTCGCACCAGTCGCTCCCGTGGCACCGGTCGAGCCGGTTGCCCCGGTCGAACCAGTTGCGCCGGTTGCACCCGTGGCTCCGGTTGCTCCAGTCGAGCCGGTTGCGCCGGTCGAGCCAGTGGGTCCAGTCGAGCCGGTCGCCCCCGTTGCACCCGTTGCACCCGTCGAGCCGGTTGCTCCGGTCGAGCCGGTTGCGCCTGTGGCCCCGGTTGCCCCGGTCGAACCAGTTGCGCCGGTCGAGCCTGTTGCGCCTGTGGCCCCGGTCGAACCAGTTGCGCCGGTCGAGCCAGTGGCGCCGGTCGAGCCGGTCGCCCCGGTCGAGCCGGTTGCGCCGGTCGAGCCAGTGGCTCCAGTCGAGCCGGTTGCGCCGGTCGAGCCAGTGGCTCCAGTCGAGCCGGTTGCTCCGGTCGGACCAGTGGCGCCAGTCGAACCAGTGGCGCCGGTCGAGCCAGTGGCGCCGGTCGAGCCAGTGGCTCCAGTCGAGCCGGTTGCTCCGGTCGGACCAGTGGCGCCAGTCGAACCAGTGGCGCCGGTCGAGCCAGTGGCGCCAGTCGAGCCGGTTGCCCCGGTTGCGCCGGTCGAACCAGTTGCTCCGGTCGAGCCGGTTGCCCCGGTCGATCCTGTCGCTCCAGTCGAGCCGGTGGCGCCGGTCGAGCCGGTTGCCCCGGTCGATCCTGTAGCGCCGGTCGAGCCAGTAGCGCCGGTCGAACCGGTTGCCCCGGTCGAACCAGTAGCTCCGGTCGAGCCAGTCGCTCCGGTCGAGCCCGTGGCACCGGTATCACCAGTCGCACCGGTCGAACCCGTTGCACCAGTCGAGCCAGTTGCACCGGTCGAGCCAGTCGCTCCGGTCGAGCCCGTGGCACCGGTATCACCGGTCGAACCCGTTGCACCAGTCGAGCCAGTGGCGCCGGTCGAACCAGTGGCGCCGGTCGAGCCAGTTGCTCCGGTCGAGCCAGTCGCGCCGGTATCACCTGTGGCGCCAGTCGAACCGGTTGCTCCAGTCGAGCCAGTTGCACCGGTCGAACCAGTGGCGCCGGTCGAGCCAGTGGCTCCGGTCGCGCCGGTGGCACCTGTCGATCCTGTTGCTCCGGTATCGCCGGTTGCGCCGGTCGAACCTGTCGCTCCGGTATTACCCGTGGCACCGGTCGAACCAGTCGCTCCGGTGGAGCCTGTCGTACCAGTAGAGCCGGTCGCCCCGGTCTCCCCTGTGGCGCCGGTCGAGCCAGTCGCGCCGGTATCACCTGTGGCGCCAGTCGAACCGGTTGCGCCGGTCGAGCCAGTTGCACCGGTCGAACCAGTGGCTCCGGTCGCGCCGGTGGCACCTGTCGATCCTGTTGCTCCGGTATCGCCGGTTGCGCCGGTCGAACCTGT
>NZ_VFUW01000022.1:0-1337 GCF_006441385.1 Mesorhizobium sp. B2-4-18
GGTGCCACGGGGTCGACTGGAGCCACCGGCTCGACCGGCGCCACAGGCGATACCGGCGCCACGGGTTCGACTGGAGCAACCGGCGCCACAGGTTCGACCGGCGATACAGGCGCGACGGGCTCTACCGGTGCAACCGGAGCCACGGGTGCGACCGGCGATACCGGAGCTACGGGTGCGACCGGCGATACGGGTGCCACGGGTTCAACCGGAGCAACCGGTGATACGGGCGCAACGGGCTCGACCGGTGCAACCGGCGATACAGGTGCCACAGGCTCGACCGGAGCAACCGGAGCCACGGGTTCGACTGGCGATACGGGCGCCACAGGTTCGACTGGAGCAACCGGAGCCACAGGCGCGACCGGCGATACGGGCGCCACTGGTTCGACTGGCGCAACCGGTGATACCGGCGCAACGGGTTCGACTGGAGCTACAGGCTCGACCGGTGCGACCGGTGATACGGGTGCGACGGGCTCCACTGGAGCAACCGGCGCCACAGGTTCGACCGGCGATACAGGCGCGACGGGCTCTACCGGTGCTACCGGAGCCACGGGTGCGACCGGCGATACCGGAGCGACAGGTTCGACTGGAGCAACTGGAGCCACCGGTGCGACCGGATCCACTGGTGCCACGGGCGACACAGGCGCGACCGGCGATACGGGTGCGACGGGCTCGACTGGAGCAACCGGAGCCACAGGCGCAACCGGATCAACCGGCGCTACAGGATCTACTGGTGCCACAGGCTCGACCGGCGATACGGGTGCCACTGGTTCGACTGGCGCAACCGGAGCCACAGGTGCGACTGGCGATACGGGCGCGACGGGCTCGACTGGCGCAACTGGTGATACCGGCGCAACGGGTTCGACTGGAGCTACAGGCTCGACCGGTGCGACTGGTGATACCGGCGCAACGGGTTCGACTGGAGCTACAGGCTCGACCGGTGCGACTGGTGATACGGGTGCGACGGGCTCGACTGGAGCAACCGGCGCCACAGGTGCTACGGGCTCTACCGGTGCAACCGGAGCCACGGGTGCGACCGGCGATACCGGAGCTACGGGTGCGACCGGCGATACGGGTGCCACGGGTTCAACCGGAGCAACCGGTGATACGGGCGCAACGGGCTCGACCGGTGCAACCGGCGATACAGGTGCCACGGGTTCAACCGGGGCGACCGGCGATACCGGGGCCACGGGCTCGACTGGCGCCACGGGCTCTACTGGAGCAACCGGAGCCACAGGAGCCACAGGTGCGACCGGCGATACCGGTGCCACGGGGTCGACTGGAGCCACCGGCTCGACCGGCGCCACAGGCGATACCGGCGCCACGGGTTCGACTGGAGC
>NZ_VFUW01000023.1:0-1293 GCF_006441385.1 Mesorhizobium sp. B2-4-18
TGCCCTTCCCGAGAGATGGGTGACAGTTCATTCCGGATAGATGGGTTACACTTTCGGCCCTTTGCAAGGAGAGCAAGGTGCCTTGGAAGGAGTGTAACGTCATGGACGAGCGGCTGAAGTTCGTCGCGCGGCTGCTGGACGGCGAGAAGATGGCCGTGCTTTGCCGTGAGTTCGATATCTCGCGCAAGACCGGCTACAAGATCCTCACGCGCTACAATGATAGCGGCTTGGAGGGGCTGACGGATCGATCGCGCCGGCCCTACCGCCATGCCAATCAGCTTCCGTTTCAAATCGAGAAGCTGATTGTGCGTCTGAAGCAAGACAAGCCGACTTGGGGTGCGCCGAAGATACGCGAGCGGCTGGCCCGGCTATATCCGGATGTGCACCGGCCCGCGATTTCGACCGTGCACGCCGTGCTCGACCGACACGGCATGGTCGAGCACCGCAAGCGAAGGCGCAACAGGGCGACGGGAACACCGCTTTCCAACGGCTGTCGGCCCAACGATCTTTGGTGTGCCGACTACAAGGGCGAGTTCATGCTCGCCGATCGGCGCTATTGCTATCCGCTGACGATCACCGACTTCGCCAGCCGCTATCTCATCGCCTGCGAGGCGCTGTCGACCACGAAGGAAGCCTATGCCTTCACCGTGTTCGAGAGGGTTTTCAAGGAGTTCGGCCTGCCCAGCGCGATCAGGACCGACAATGGTGTTCCCTTCGCCAGCCCCAATGCGCTGTTCAATCTCAGCAAACTGTCGGTCTGGTGGCTGCGCCTGGGCATCGACATCGAGCGCATCAAACCGGGCTGCCCGCAGCAGAACGGGCGCCATGAACGCATGCACCTGACCCTGAAGAAGGAAACCACCAAACCGGCAGGCGCCAACTTTCTGCAGCAGCAGGCCAGGTTCGATGACTTCATCGACGAGTTCAACTCAGAACGCCCCCACCAGGCCCTCGGCATGGACTGTCCGGCAGAGCGTTACGCACCCTCAACGCGACCCTATGCCGGCCTGCCAGATCTCGATTATCCGTTTCACGACAAGGCTGTCATCGTCACTACCTGCGGCCGCATCTGCTATAACAGAAAGAAGATCAACCTCAGCCTCGTCTTCGCCGGCCAGAGCGTCGGCATCAAACAGGTCGAGGACCATATCTGGCTGGCTAGCTTCATGGACTATGATTTGGGATATTTCGACGATGAGACATGCAGGCTCGAACCACTCCAAAACCCCTTCGGGCCAAAAGTGTTACCCATGTCTCCGGTATAAACCGTAACCTATGTGTCCGGAACGGACC
>NZ_VFUW01000024.1:0-1052 GCF_006441385.1 Mesorhizobium sp. B2-4-18
TAGAGCGGTTCATCGCTTGATAGAATCGGAAGGGATTCCCGCTCGGTTGGATTTGTGATTCAAGATGCTGGCTGGATTGGAGGCCAGCATCAGATGGTTCGACCTCTTTCCGAGGATCTTCGCGAGCGGGTTGTGGCGGCGGTTTTGAGTGGCGAGAGCCGCCGGTCGGCCGCCAAGCGGTTCGGTATCGCGAATTCGACGGCAGTGAAGTTGTTGCAGCGCCATCAGGCGACCGGTTCGATAGCGCCTGGCAAGATGGGTGGACATCGCAAGAGAGTGCTGGAGCCACACCGTGCCTTCATCGAGGCGCGCATGCGTGAGACGCCGCATCTGACGTTGCACGGCCTTAAGGATGAACTGGCCGGTCGCGGGGTCACGGTTTCGCACAACGCAGTGTGGCAGTTCCTGCGCCGCGAGGGGCTGAGCTTCAAAAAAAACGCTGTTCGCCCTTGAGCAGGCGCGCGCTGATGTTGCCCGCAGGCGACAGCGGTGGCGAGCCTGGCAGCCTGGCCTGGATCCGCAGTGCCTCGTCTTCATCGACGAGACCTGGATCAAGACCAACATGGCCCCGCTGCGCGGTTGGGGGGCCAAGGGCAAGCGACTGCGCGGCCTGGCTCCGCATGGCCACTGGCGCACGCTGACTTTCCTCGGTGCGCTGCGCTGGGATCGGCTCGCGGCACCTTGCGTCTTCGACGGACCGATCAACGGCCAATGCTTCCGCGCCTATGTCGAGCAGCAACTCATCAGTGTGCTCAAGCCCGGCGATATCGTCATCATGGACAATCTTGGAAGCCATAAGTCGGCGGCCATCAGGCAGATGATCAAGGCTGCAGGCGCAAGGCTTTGGTACCTGCCGCCCTACTCCCCGGATTTCAATCCCATCGAGCAGGCCTTCGCCAAGATCAAACACTGGATGCGCCAAGCGCAGAAACGAACCGTCGAGGACACGTGGCGCCACATCGGCCACCTCGTCGCAACGATCGAGCCTGAAGAATGCGGCAACTACTTCGCGAATGCTGGATACGCTGCCATCAAAACATGAAAGACTCTAG